>JAJBVD010000064.1:16945-58956 GCA_020859985.1 Clostridiales bacterium | reverse complement strand
CCTGCGTCCATACTCGTTGCACGAGTACGGACATATAATGATCTGCTGCTGTCCGGCAGACTCTGGGCATATCTTGCCGACCTGAATGAGCAGGCACAGGCGCGTCTGGAAGTCATCATTGATCAGATGAAGGATGCTGAAGGTGTGACTGAGGATTTGAAGAGCTGTGATTGGTGGGACTGGGTGCAGCGTATGGGAAACATTCAGAACCGTGCCGAGGAAATTATCAGGGCAGAAATGATTTTCAATGATTTGTTCTCAGATAGCGGAGGCCGTCTCTTTGGAGGCGGCTTTTTCTATTCTATCTGAATGATATAGTTAAATCTGGTAAAGGGGCATATTGCCACCTTACCAGATTAAAAGAGCTGCGTTAAGACTTTTTAAGATTTATACGGACGCTTTTGTTTTGACAGGGATTTGTCTGCATTTAAGGGCTTTGAAAGCCTTATTTTTAAGGAAGAAATGAGAACAAAATTGGTATTTGTGGAATTATTATCGTGGATGATCATTTTTGTGTTTCTAAATGCGGACAAAAAATGAAAAACAAGCAGGAGTGGAATGAATTATGACTATGTATTGGAATAGCGGAGTCGCCTTTTTGGAGATGACTTTTTAGTTCCTGAACTTTTCATTGACAAGCCAGTCTATCTTTGATAGACTGGCTTCATGGAAGTCTATTCGAAATAGACTAAAGGCTTGTTTTATTAGGCGGATATTAAATGATACGATATTTAAAATTTATCGGAGGCGGGCAAAATGGATGATATGAGACTTGGGACAGTAGAAGCGCATTTTGCGAATCTAATCTGGGAGAATGAACCGATCACATCCGGCGAACTGGTAAAATTGTGCAATCGTGAACTGGAGTGGAAAAAATCAACGACTTACACGGTTTTGAAAAAACTTTGCAACCGTGGAATTTTTCAGAATGTGAATGGGGTAGTTTCTTCCGTGATTTCGAAAGAAGAGTTTACAGGGATACAGTGTGCGGAATTCGTGGATAAGAAGTTTAACGGATTTCTGCCGGCATTTGTGACCTCTTTTGCGAAACAAAGGAAGCTGACTGATGAGGAAGTACAGGAACTGGAAAAAATTATCAAAGCGTACCGTGAGGAGCAGTAATTTTATGAGAAACAGGAAACGGTGAAAGGAGGAGCGTATGCAAGCGGTATTTTTATATATTGCAAACAGAAGCATTCTGTCTATAGGACTGATCGTGATTGTGTTATTGTTGCGCTGCATTTTTCGGAATGACTCCAAATTCATCCGCTGCATCTTCTGGGGTTTTGTCGGGGTACTTCTTCTTTTCCCATTGTCGATTCCTGAATTTCTTTCTGGAAACGGTGCGGGTGATGCTTTGGTGGGAATGAAATCAGCCAAAGTGACTTCAGATTCTGGAGATCATTCGGAGAGTTATGACATAAATCTGGATACAGATGGAGCGGAGTCAGTAATAACGGGCTCTGTCATTTTAGGTATGGGTGTGTCAGATGAACAAGATGAAAACAGCGAGGCAGATAGCGAATGGAATACAGTGATTTCTACGGAGATTTTAGATACAATCGCAGGGAATTCGGAAATGGCTACAGACACAGGGAATGTCATTGCAGAAAGGTCTGATGCAATAACGGAGACGGCAGATGCCGGAGATTCTTGGAAGAACAGGTTGTTCCGTGAAATTCAACTGCCGGAATATATTGTTTCTGTCCTGTCGGTTATCTGGCTTGTCGGGGTCGTGTTGTTATGTCTTTACTTGCTTGTTGGTCATGCGGTGATGAAGAAGCGAGTGAGCATATGTATGAGGAAGAATCGGAAAGACGGTGAAAGTGACGTCTGGCTTTGCGATGATATCGATTCTCCGTTTTTGTTTGGTTATCTGCAGCCTCGGATTTTTATTCCACCCGATATGGAGGAATGGCAGATCTCATATATTACTGCGCATGAGACAGTACATAGAAAAAGGCGCGATTACATATGGAAGTCGGCAGCGTTTTTGATCGTGGTGCTGCACTGGTTCAATCCATTTGTGTGGGTAGCCTTTCACTGTTTTTGCGCGGATCTGGAATTATCTTGTGATGAAAAAGTGACAAAGGATATGAGCGATGACGACCGCGCTTTATACGCAAAGACACTTGTGGCGTGCAGCAGCCTGAGAAGGGTGACACCGATGCAACCGTTGGCTTTTGGCAAAAACGCGGTAAAAGAAAGGATTTGTGTGGTTATGAAAAAGAGAGTATCAAGAAGAACAAGAATGATCTGTAACTTGCTGTCATGCGTACTTTTTTCAGTAAGCTTCTTTGCAGCGGCGGTTGTTGGCACGAAATATGTATCCTGTGCGGAAGAAAGCAGCGGAATTACCACAATTGTCTGGGCGGTACCGGAGAGCAATACCACTATGTTTTACGGGTCTGGAGTGAAAAGCTGGTATAAGGAGACAGATTGGTTGAACGCGGATTTGCTGAATGAACAGCTGGAAGCGGATGGATACAGCTTCCGGCTTGAAGTGAAATATATCCCATGGGGCAATAGCCGCAGCGAATTCATCGAGACGGGGGAAAATGAGGCATATCCGGCAGAGGATTATTATGCTTCCTTAAAAGAAGTTCTGGAGGATGGAACGGCGGATATAGTTTCCTGCGTTTCGATTGGTTCAGACGCGATTTCGGAGCTGGTGCGCGGCGGTTATCTTGCGGACATTTCGGATTATCTGGATTCAGACGAAGGACTTGCGTTGAAAAACGTATTTTATGAAGAACTTTGGGAAAGTGTCTGCGTGAACAGCTCTCTTTGCCTGCTTCCGACAGAACTTGCTGCGAATGGAACTGACTATTATGCATTTAACAAAACGTATTTTACAGAGGAGGATCTGGCTGCATTTGACGGAACCGCGCAGTCGCTTTTGCAGCTTCTGGAAAATTGCGGAGAGGAGAATCTGAAAGAAGAAAATCTGAAGGTGGTCTGGGGTGCGGATCTGACTTCGCTCGCGTATTCGGCAGGGCAGCAGTATACAGATGGTGTGCTGCTTGATCTGGAGACAGGTAAGGTGAGAAGCCTTGCCGGGTCAGAAGCATTTATGGAAGAAGCGGATGCCATCCGTTCGATGCGCGAGAATGGATATTTTGGGGAAGATGGAAGTTCCTGGCAGCCCGGAACAACGGTGTCTGTCACAAAGGCGGGGCTGGAGCGCGGCGTTGCCGTCTGGGTTGGCGTAGACGCAGCGGAGATTTCAGAAGAAGGAAAGGATGATGTCATTCTGGTGCAGATGCCTTACGCATATTCCAATACTCTTGGCTATAATGTTGCGGTGAACAGCCAATCTGACTGTCAGAAGGCGGCATTAGAACTTTTGACGCTGCTCTATACAAATGAGGATTATGCGAACCTGTTGCTCTGGGGAGAAGAGGGTACAGATTATGAAGTGACAGATGGGACAGCCACCGCATTGACAGAACGGGCGGCGAGCATCAGTATAAAACAGTTCTGGACCGGGCTGTACAAAGGAATCTGGTCTGCTAATCAGGAACCGGAGACCTTGTCTGAAACTACTGGAAGCCTGCTGACGAAAACTGATTTGTATAACGATACAGGAAAGAAAGATTCGACTGTGACAGACTTTTGCATAGATCGCTCGGAATTTGATGAGGAAATGAGTGCTTTTTCCGATATTGCCACACAGGCAGCGTATGCTTATATGAAAGGTAATATTGATCTGGAAGAATTTACTGAACAGCTTGAGGAAGCAGGAGGGGAGAAAGTGTGTAGTCAGATCAGCAGGCAGATGACGAAATGGGAAAAGAGTAAGCGGGAAAAATCTCGTTAACTTTCGAAAACTAAAATCAGTGAGTTCTACTGTATGTGGGAATTTTTTGCAGGCTGCGTAAATAACGCAGCCTGCTCTACTGAAGATTGGAAATATACTTTTCAATTTTTCCTACTATATATGTGGCATTTTCAATCTGCTGCGTAGATTCTTCTTTGCTTGCAAGATAAAAGTCATCATAATCTGAAGCATTTCGTATTTGTTCAGATTTTGCCAGTATCTGATAGTCATTTTGTGTAAAAAATCCTGTTCCTTTAAAGATGAACAGGTAATTAAACTGTTTTAATACTCCATTATGCGTCTGAGGCTCTGTGTCTTCAAGGATAAGCAAAGCACGGACTGCCTTTTCCATTGCATAAAAGGCTCTGTTGTTTGCGGATTTGTAGGATTGCTTATCCAGCAAATTTCTGGCGTCATCTAATAATTCCTTTGCCCTGCATAGCCTTACTTCTGCCAGAGTATAATTATAATCTTTATCCATAGAGCAGCACTCCTTCTGATTCAATATTATTGAAGTAACCATACCAGTTCTTCTTTTCTTGGAATTCTTCGTAAGGAATACTTACAAAATTTACAATGGCAAAATATTTACATGCAAGATCCGTGGATATCATCGCAAGGGCATCACTGTACTTTTTGGCTTCCAGACGATCACATTTGGTGATCAAAGCAATATCCATGTCTGAATCTGAATCAAAGTCTCCTCTTGCACAGGAGCCATATAAAATTACTTTCACAAGATCATTTGCCATCACATGTCTGACTGCATGCGCAGCTTCTTTTCCGATTTTCTTGATTGAAATATCGTTTAATGCAAATGATAGTCCATCCATATTAAATCACTTCCCTGATTCGATTTGAACCTGTTGTTTATTTGACTAAAAGATACCATAAAGAGAGTTATGAATCAAGTAGCGTTTTCCCGAATATTTCATATGATAAAGAAAACTATTTTAAAGGATTATCATATGAAAAGGAAACTGAAAAGAATCATAGTGGCAGCTTTTTCTCTGATACTTGCGATTGGGAATTCCACAGCCGCCTTTGCTATGGAGGAAGAAGCTTCAGAACTGGTATCTGCTGTAGTAGAAACGGAAGAGGACCCTGTTGCGGCTGACATAACAGAACAGGAGCTTACCGCAGTCACTCTAAATGAAGTGGCTCATTCAATCTTCTACGCACCGCAGTATGTGGCGATTGAACTCGGCTATTTTGAGGAGGAGGGCATTGACCTGACGGTCGTGACGGGCTTCGGCGCGGATAAGACGATGACCGCGCTGATCTCCGGTGAGGCGGATATCGGGTTTATGGGCTCGGAGTCCTCGATTTATACCTACAGCGGCGGTGCGGCGGACGCACCGGTTAATTTTGCGCAGCTTACACAGCGCGCCGGGAATTTTGTGGTTGCCAGAGAGGATACCGATGACTTTGAGTGGAGTGATTTGATTGGAAAAGACGTCTTGGGAGGGCGTGCGGGTGGCATGCCAGAAATGGTTTTTGAGTTCATTCTAAAGCAAAATGGCATCGACCCATCCGAAGTCAATATTAATCAGTCCATTGACTTTGGTTCCACCGCAGCGGCTTTTTCCGGTGGTCAGGGTGATTACACGATTGAGTTTGAACCGAGCGCGACTGCACTGGAGCAGGAGGGCGTCGGTTATGTTGTGGAATCGCTGGGCGTGGAATCCGGCTATGTGCCTTATACGGCGTATTGTGCGAAGCTGAGCTATTTCACGGAGCATTCGAATGTGATACAGGCGTTTTCCAATGCGCTGCAAAAAGGCATGGACTATGTGAATGCTCATACGCCTGAAGAGATTGCTGAGGTAATCGCGCCGCAGTTTCCGGAGAACGATGTGGAAACCATCACCACCATCGTGGAACGATATTATGAACAGGATACCTGGAAGGAGAATCTGATTTTTGAGGAGGAGAGCTTTGAACTCCTGCAGGATATTCTGGAGAGCGCGGGCGAACTGGAAGAACGCGTGCCGTATGATGATCTGGTCACTACCGAATTTGCTGAAAAAGCGGCAGAGAGCACAGAAGAGTAGATAACATAAAAACAAGTATTCAAAGATGAGCCTGACAGAGCGTGTCAGGCTCATCGCCTGTGATGCGCACGGGCGCGGGCGGATAGAAATTAGCAGCTTTGCTGCTCGCCCGTCAGCTACATGTGGAAACGGGTAAAAGCTTACGATTCTTCCTGCGTAGAATTGCCAGCATCTTCTGCTGGAACAAATTCCAGCAGATCTCCGATATCGCACTCCAGCACCGTACAGAGTCTGGCGAGTACTGCGATATCGAGTCTGGCAATGTCGTTGTTGCAGTAGTGATTGAGTTGTGTGCGCTGCATTTCTGCGCGGTGTGAAAGCCGGTTCTTGCTGATTCCTCGCTCCTTAATCAATTCGTCGAGGTGGATTCGGATGGTCCCAAATTGTCTTTCGTTCATGGCATTTCCTCTTTTCTTTTGTTGTTTGCCGATAACCCTGAAGGCATTGAACAGTTACGTTAGTTAAATTTGTGTGACACGCGTGTACTAACTATAGTATGCACGAAACAGAACAGAAAAAACAGTTGTAAGATGTCTGATTAGATATTTTACACATGCGGACCGTTTTTACTTTTATCTCGTCTATTTTATTATTTTTCAGCATAGGATAGATACAGGAGGTCTTATGCGAAAAAACAGCTGGCTGCAGAAATTTCTATATTTTTTAATGGCGATATTGGGAGCTTATATTATATATAAAAGCGGATGCCTGCTGGCTCTGGAAGGCCGGCTGCAAAAGGCATCGGAAGATGGAAACATACAGCGTTCTCTGGAAGATTCTGCCATGCGTACATGGGCGTCCGCCTATACGGCAGCGGTGGAAGGGAAAGAGGCCGGAAATTTCTGGTCCCTTTGGATGAGCCAGATTGCTCCTGTATTCAGCTATGCGGTAGATCAGGCTGAGACCGGGAATGAGACAGATACGGAAGGAATGTCGTCGCTACAAGCGGAGAATGAGGCAGATACGGAAGAAATGACGGCACAGGCAGAGGCAGAAACGGAGATATACGTGGAGAATGTTGTGACAGAAGCACAGGCAGAAGATACGGGGACAGTGAAATCGAACGGGACATCGAACGAAATGGAAGAAACACAGACGGAGAGTGTAGAAACGGCTGCTGAGGATGAAACGGCTGGTTCACAGGAAAGAAGCGCCGAAACGGAAACAATGAATGGAAAGGAAACGGCCGCGGAAGAAACTCCCGCGGAAGAAACTCCCGCGCAGGAAACCATGGCTGATACGATTTTTGCGCAGGCGCTGCCGCAGCTGTCGGAGTATTCTTATCTGCTGTCAAATTTTTATACGGTGGATGCGGATACGTATGCGGATGCGGAGCTTCTGAATGCGGACAAACTGCTTTCTGCGGATCTTGGTATCGAACAGGATGCTTCCGTACCGCAGATTATGATTTATCACACGCATTCTCAGGAAGCCTTTGCGGATTCCGTGGAAGGCGAGGTGAGCGATACGATTGTCGGCATGGGCGATATCCTGGCGGACGAGCTCCGATCGTATGGATATAATGTGATACATGATACCGGCGTCTATGATCTGGTGGACGGTGTATTGGACCGGAGCGCGGCTTATGACTATGCCCGCGAGTCCATAACGGCGATTCTGGAGGAATATCCCACGATTGAAGTGGTGATTGACCTGCACCGTGACGGCGTGAGCGGCGAAGAGGGGGATTTTGTGACGAAAATTGACGGGGAGAGCGTCTCGAAAATCATGTTTTTTAACGGCCTTTCCCGTGATGAAAACGGTGATGAGATCAGCTGGCTTCCCAATGCGTATCTGTCGGAAAATCTTGCGTTTTCCCTGCAGCTGCAGGTGCTTGCCAATGCAGAATATCCCGGCTTTACGCGAAAAATCTATCTGAAAGAGGAACGCTATAATCTGCATTTGCGTGCCCGTTCCCTCTTGATCGAAGCGGGAACACAGCTGAATACGGTGGAGGAGGAACAGCGTGCGATGGTGCCGCTCGCGAACCTGATCCGGCAGGTGCTGGAAATGTAACAACTTTTATGGCTGTAAAGGGACGCAATCGTTACTAAATTTTGAGTATTTTGATAAAAATATGTTTTATCTCTCACTCGAAATGTGTTATGATACGGACAAGTGTGTGTGAGTATTTACAATTTCGAAGCACAGAGCAATCAGTTTTACTTTATTAGAAATAATTCATAGCGCCTTGAAACGGGCATGAGAGTTTAGACGCAGATTAGATACAAAAGGAGTGGCAAATATAAGTGGCAGCAGATCAGAGTAAAATCAGAAATTTTTGCATTATCGCGCACATTGATCACGGCAAATCGACGCTGGCAGATCGGATCATTGAGATGACCGGACTTCTGACCAGCCGCGAGATGCAGGATCAGGTGCTGGACAATATGGATCTTGAGCGCGAGCGCGGGATTACGATCAAGTCGCAGGCGGTGCGCATCATATACAAAGCAGACGACGGGGAGGAGTATATTTTCAACCTCATCGACACGCCGGGGCATGTGGATTTTAATTATGAAGTGTCGCGTTCTCTGGCGGCGTGTGACGGCGCGATCCTTGTCGTGGACGCGGCGCAGGGAATCGAGGCGCAGACGCTGGCGAACGTTTATCTGGCGCTGGATCATGATCTGGACGTGATGCCGGTGATCAATAAGATCGATTTGCCAAGCGCGGAACCGGAACGTGTGATTCATGAGATTGAGGATGTGATCGGTATCGAGGCAGAGGATGCGCCGCAGATTTCCGCGAAGACCGGTCAGAATGTGCATGAGGTGCTGGAGCAGGTGGTACGGAAAATCCCCGCGCCAACCGGAGATCCGGATGCCCCGCTGCAGGCGCTGATTTTTGATTCGGTGTACGATTCCTATAAGGGCGTGATTATCTTTATCCGCCTAATGCACGGGACGGTGAAAAAAGGAACCAGAATCCGCATGATGGCGACCGGCGCGGAGGCGGAGGTCGTGGAGGCAGGCTATTTCGGACCGGGGCAGTTTATTCCCTGTGATGAGCTGAGCGCCGGCATGGTCGGCTATCTGACGGCCAGCCTGAAAAATGTCCGCGATACGCGGGTCGGCGACACGGTGACGGACGCTGAGCATCCCTGTGGGGAGCCGCTGCCCGGCTATAAAAAAGTAAATCCGATGGTTTACTGCGGAATGTATCCAGTCGACGGCGCAAAATATCCGGATCTGCGCGACGCGCTGGAAAAGCTGCAGCTGAACGATGCTTCCCTGCAGTTTGAGCCGGAGACTTCGGTGGCGCTTGGTTTTGGCTTCCGCTGCGGATTTCTGGGGCTGCTGCATCTGGAGATCATACAGGAACGGTTGGAGCGGGAGTACAATCTCGACCTGATCACGACCGCGCCAAGTGTTATTTATAAAGTATACAAGACAGACGGTGAGATGATTGAGCTGACCAATCCGACCAACCTTCCGGATCCGTCTCAGATTGAATATATGGAAGAGCCGGTGGTGGAGGCTGAGATCATGGTCACTACAGAATACCTCGGCGCCATCATGGAACTCTGCCAGCAGCGCCGCGGCATTTACGAGGGCATGGAGTACATGGAGGAGACGCGTGCGCAGCTGAAATACACGCTGCCGTTAAACGAGATTATTTATGACTTTTTTGACGCGCTCAAATCCCGTTCGCGCGGCTATGCCTCTTTTGACTATGAGATGAAAGGCTACATGCGTTCGGAACTGGTGAAGCTGGATATTCTGGTTAATAAAGAAGAGGTCGACGCACTTTCTTTCATTGTGCATGCGGACACTGCCTACGAGCGCGGCCGCAAGATGTGTGAGAAGCTGAAGCAGGAGATTCCGCGTCAGCTCTTTGAGATTCCGATCCAGGCGGCGATCGGCAGCAAGATCATCGCCCGCGAGACCGTGAAAGCGATGCGCAAGGATGTGCTGGCGAAGTGTTACGGCGGCGATATCACCCGAAAGAAGAAGCTGCTGGAAAAGCAGAAGGAAGGCAAGAAGCGCATGCGCCAGTTTGGCAGCGTAGAGATTCCGCAGAAAGCGTTTATGAGCGTGCTGAAGCTGGATGATGACTGATCAGACGAACATACGGCGGGCTGGACGGGCCGCCGATGCGAAGTTGATCTCAGCTATTCAGGACAGTACTTCGCACTTGCTGCAAAGTACGTATGAAAACGTTTTACAAAAGAAAATAAATCAGGAGGACACAGCCATGAAATGCCCATTTTGTAACCAGGACGATACCCGCGTGGTGGATTCGCGGCCCGCGGACGAGGGCGCTTCCATCCGCCGCCGCAGAATGTGCGATGCCTGCGGCAAGCGGTTTACGACTTATGAAAAGGTCGAGACCATTCCGCTGATCGTTATTAAAAAGGATCAGAGCCGGGAGCAGTACAGCCGGAACAAGCTGGAAGCCGGCATTATGCGTGCTTGCTACAAGCGCCCGATTCCGATCCGGGAGATCCGTGAGACGGTCGATGCCATCGAAAAGGAGCTCTTCAACATGGAAGAAAAAGAGATCGAGAGCAAAGCCGTCGGCGAGATCGTCATGGAGAAACTGAAAGATCTGGACGGTGTGGCATATGTCCGATTTGCGTCGGTCTACCGGCAGTTCAAGGATATCAACACATTCATGGATGAGCTGAAAAATTTCCTGGAGTGAGGAGTTCAGCTGCCCTCCGCGATCCGGGTCACGGCGACGTAGATATCCGAGATCCGGTACCAGGTGCGGCTGCCGACAATGCCGTCCTGTGTCAGACCAAAGACAGACTGGAACACACGGACGGCGTTTTGCGTTGCTTCTCCGAAGATGCCGTCCGGCACCAGCTTTGGAATCAGCGGATAATTGTTGGAGATGGCGTTCAGCTGCTCCTGAATCTTGAGAACATCCGCGCCGACGGAGCCGATGGAGAGCGGATAGCCCGGATAGGATGCCGGGATGCCGGTCACGAGCTCCGCAGTGTTGATATACATATCATCGCCATAGTAATAATGAATGATTTCCGAAGCTGTATACCCCTGCTCGCCGAGCGCGGCGCTGCCCCACTGGGAGAGCCACTGCGGGCAGGTTACACGCGAACCGTCGCAGTACTGCGTCAGGATCGGCTGTTTGACATTCGGCCGGGAAAGATAATTCTCAAAAAGATCATCCACCACTTCGGAGATGCTTTCGAAGATGGTTCTTCCGTATACCCATTTCTGATCATAGGCCGTCGAGGATGTGATCGTAAAAGAATACCCCCTGTTTCTGTAAAATTCTGTATAGACGCGATTTAGCGTAAAAGACTGGATGGCCAGAATGTTGGCAGCCAGAGTCGCGTAGGGCCAGGTTGAGTAGATCTCGCTGCTGGCAACATTTTTGATGTAATCCTTATACTGCACATAATAATCGCGCGCCGAGGAATCCCCGGGCGTCCCGTCATGCACTACAATATATTCCGGTACTACCACCTGATCCAGAACGATTTCACCGCTCGCATTGACCGGCTGCACCTCGGTCTCCGCAATTTTGGGCGGATAATAGCCGTACAGCGTATGCTCCGGGATAACGATGGTGTCGGGCTGCTCATCCGGCATTTGCGGACGCAGCGTGACATTCTGGAGAGAAAGCTGTCCGCTCAGGACCTCAGCACCGCTGATGGTAAGCGGCTCAAATCCGGGAGCCGTGATCCGCAGTGTGTACTCCGCGTAGGGCTGCACCTCCGACGGCTCCAATGAATATTCGACCGGCGGCGCCGCCAGCGAGACCGGTTCTGTCTGTCCGTTCCCGTCGGTGCGCACTTCCTCCAGCGTTCCGGTTGGATCACCGGTAAAAGAAATCGCCACCTCCGCGTCTGAGATCGGCACATTTTGCTCTGAGAGCGCACGCACCTGCAGTGCGCCTCTGTCCGAAAAATCTGTATTTGCTGTTGGCATTGTTTTCCCCTCTGATCTTGATGACTCGTAACTGTGAAGATACTGAACAGTTATGGTTCTGTTATAAAATATGCAGGAATCCTTTCCAAAATGAGTTGAAATATAAAATTGAATATGGTAGAATCTATTGACTTAAAGGAAAGCCCGTGCGTAGTCACTGGCTTTTTGTACGAGTAGTGTAACTATTCAGGACAGTACCTCGCACTCGCTGCGAGGTACGTATGAAAACGTATATTTTACAGGAAAAAGTCCCATCGCGGCGCTGAACGTCCAGTGGACGTTCGTTTAGCGCCGACCGAAGCGGCAGCGGAGACGCGATTTTAAATGGACTTTTTCCCTAACTGTGAAGGGACTGAACAGTTACGATAAATGGACAGTTCGTGTTTGAGACAGGAAAGGAGTGCGGCGATTTTATGAAAGCGTTTCTGATACTTGAGGACGGCACGGTGTTTACCGGCACCAGTATCGGCTCACCGCGGGAAGTGGTGAGTGAGATTGTATTTAATACATCCATGACCGGTTATCTGGAGGTGTTGACAGACCCATCCTATGCCGGACAGGCGGTAGTGATGACATATCCGCTCATTGGCAATTATGGTATCTGTTATGAGGATATGGAATCCGACAGGCCGTGGCTCGACGCATTTATTGTCCGGGAGCTTTCCCGCATCCCGAGTAATTTCCGATCAGAAGATACGATTCAGAATTTTCTTTTAAAATATGACATTCCCGGAATCGCCGGCATTGATACGCGCGCACTTACCAGAATCCTTCGTGAAAAAGGCACCATGAACGGCTGTATTACGACGGATGAGAATTATAAACTGGAAGAGATCCTTCCGCGGCTTGCTGATTATACGACTGGCAAGGTGGTGGAAAAGGTTACCTGCAAAGAAAAATATGTGCTTTCAGAGTCTGTACTTTCAGGGAATGGTCCAAAGGTGGCGCTGCTGGATCTGGGCACGAAGCGGAATATCGCCCGCTCACTGAATAAGAGAGGCTGCGAGGTGACGGTCTATCCGGCGCTGACAACGGCGGAGGAAATCCTTGCGTCAAAGCCGGACGGCATCATGCTCTCGAACGGACCCGGTGACCCGAAGGAATGCACCAGTATTATAGAAGAGATTAAGAAGCTTTATGTGTCGGATGTTCCGATTTTTGCAATCTGCCTTGGACATCAGTTGATGGCGCTTGCGAACGGCGCGGATACCTATAAAATGAAATATGGACACCGGGGAGGCAATCATCCGGTGCGCGATTTGAAGACCGGGCAGGTCTACATCTCTTCGCAGAACCACGGATATGTCGTGGACGCGGAGCATATGGATCCGCAGGTGGCGGTTCCGGCGTTTGAAAATGTCAACGACGGGACGAATGAAGGCCTTGCCTATACCGGCAAAAATATTTTCACGATCCAGTTCCATCCGGAGGCGTCTCCGGGACCGCTGGATTCGGGCTATCTGTTTGACCGGTTTATGGAGATGATGAATCAATCAGAACAGGGACAGATGAAGGGAACACATGCGGATGCCAAAAGAGCATCTGAGACTGGCGATGAAAAGGAGGTGCACGCGTAATGCCAAAGAATCCGGATATCAAAAAGGTACTTGTGATCGGTTCCGGCCCTATCGTGATCGGACAGGCCGCGGAGTTTGACTACGCGGGCACACAGGCGTGCCGCGCCCTGCACGAGGAAGGCATCGACGTGGTACTGCTGAACTCGAACCCGGCGACGATCATGACGGATAAGGACATTGCAGATCATGTCTATATCGAGCCGCTGACCGTGGAAGTGGTCGAGCAGCTGATCTTAAAGGAACGGCCGGACTCTGTGCTGCCGACACTCGGCGGACAGGCCGGACTGAATCTGGCGATGGAGCTGGTGGAGCGCGGTTTTCTGGAAAAGAACGGCGTGCGTCTGATCGGCACGACAGCGGAGACGATCAAAAAGGCGGAGGACCGTCAGGAATTTAAAAATACCATGGAAAAGATCGGCGAGCCGGTCGCGCCTTCAAAGGTCGTGGAATCGGTCGAGGAGGGCGTGGAGTTTACACGCACGATCGGTTATCCTGTGGTGCTGCGTCCGGCCTACACGCTGGGAGGCAGCGGCGGCGGCATCGCGCATAATTATGAGGAACTGGTGGAGATTCTGGAGAATGGTCTCCGCTTAAGCCGTGTCGGACAGGTGCTTGTGGAGCGCTGTATCGCCGGCTGGAAGGAAATTGAGTATGAGGTCATGCGGGACGGCGCGGGCAATGTGATCACCGTCTGCAACATGGAGAACATTGACCCGGTTGGCGTACACACCGGCGACAGCATCGTCGTCGCCCCGTCGCAGACGCTCGGCGACAAGGAATATCAGATGCTGCGTACCTCGGCGCTGAATATCATCAGCGAGCTGAAGATTACCGGCGGCTGCAACGTGCAGTTTGCGCTGCATCCGGAGAGCTTTGAATACTGTGTCATCGAGGTCAACCCCCGTGTGAGCCGTTCTTCGGCTCTGGCTTCCAAGGCGACCGGCTACCCGATCGCGAAGGTGGCGGCGAAGATCGCGCTCGGCTACACGCTTGATGAGATTAAAAATGCTATCACCGGCAAGACCTACGCGAGCTTCGAGCCGATGCTGGACTACTGTGTCGTGAAGATGCCGCGTCTGCCGTTTGACAAATTCATCAGCGCCAGCCGGAAGCTGACGACGCAGATGAAGGCGACCGGCGAGGTCATGAGCATCTGCAACAATTTCGAGGGCGCTCTGATGAAGGCCATCCGCTCGCTGGAGCAGCATGTGGACTGTCTGCTTTCCTATGATTTTTCGGGCCTTGACGACGACGCGCTGCTGCGGCAGCTGGAGCAGGTGGACGACCGCCGCATCTGGGTGATCGCGGAGGCGCTGCGCCGGAAGATGCCGTATGAAAAGATTCATGAGATTACAAAGATTGATATTTGGTTTATTGACAAGCTGGCGATCCTGACAGAGATGGAGGAGCGCCTGCGCACGGAAGAGCTGACCGTGGAGCTGTTGAAAGAAGCAAAGCGCATCGAGTTCCCGGACAATGTGATCGCGCGTCTGACCGGTAAGACAGAGGACGAGATCAAACAGCTGCGCTGGGACAATGACATTATCGCTGCCTATAAGATGGTAGACACCTGTGCGGCGGAGTTCGCCGCGAGTACGCCGTATTATTACTCTGTGTTCGGAAGCGAAAATGAGGTTATTTACAATTCGGCCGACGGAAGCGGCTGCGGAAAGAAAAAAGTCCTCGTCCTCGGCTCCGGTCCGATCCGCATCGGCCAGGGGATCGAGTTTGACTTCTGTTCGGTGCACTGCACCTGGGCGTTTGAAAAAGAGGGCTACGAGACTATTATTATTAACAACAACCCGGAGACCGTCAGCACGGACTTTGACATCGCGGATAAGCTGTACTTTGAGCCGCTGACGCCGGAAGACGTGGAGAACGTTGTGCGTCTGGAGCATCCGGACGGGGCGGTCGTGCAGTTTGGCGGGCAGACCGCGATCAAGCTGACTGAGTCCCTGATGAAGATGGGGGTACCAATCCTCGGTACTTCCGCGGAGAACGTTGACGCGGCAGAAGACCGCGAGCTGTTTGATGAGATTCTGGAGCAGTGCGGCATTCCGCGTCCGGCCGGTCACACGGTATTCACCGCGGAAGAGGCGAAAAAAGCAGCCAATGAGCTGGGCTATCCGGTGCTGGTGCGTCCTTCCTACGTGCTGGGCGGCCAGGGCATGCAGATTGCGATCAATGATGAGGATGTGGAGCAGTACATCGGCGTGATCAACCGCATCGCGCAGGAGCATCCGATCCTGGTAGATAAGTATCTGGTCGGCAAAGAGATCGAGGTTGACGCGGTGTGCGACGGCGAGGATGTGCTGATTCCGGGCATCATGGAGCACATTGAGCGCGCCGGCATCCATTCCGGCGACAGTATTTCCGTTTACCCGGCGCAGAGCATTTCCAATAAGATCAAACGGGTCATTGAAGATTATACACGCAAGCTGGCGCGTTCCCTGCATGTCATCGGCCTGATCAACATACAATTTATTGTGAGCAATGACGAGGTCTATGTGATTGAGGTCAATCCGCGCTCCAGCCGTACTGTGCCGTATATCAGTAAGGTAACGGGCATCCCGATCGTCCCGCTCGCAACGCGGGTGATCCTCGGCGCGAAGATCCGGGAGCTTGGCTTTAAGCCGGGGCTGCAGCCGGAGGCGGATTACTTTGCCATCAAGATGCCGGTGTTCTCCTTTGAAAAAATTCAGGGAGCAGACATCAGCCTCGGGCCGGAGATGAAATCGACCGGTGAGTGTCTGGGTATCGCTGCTACCTTCGATGAGGCGCTTTACAAGGCGTTCCTCGGTGCCGGCATCAACCTGCCGAAGTACAAGAACATGATCATTACGGTTCGCGACGCGGACAAGGCGGACGCGGTGGAGATTGCGAAGCGTTTTGAGGCGCTGGGCTACAATATCTTTGCGACGAAGGGTACCGCGCGCGCGCTGATGGAGGCGGATGTGCAGGTGCGCATGACGCGCAAGGTGGAGCAGGAGTCGCCGAACATCCTCGACCTGATCCTCGGACACGAGATCGATCTGGTCATTGATACGCCGCCGCAGGGTGTAGAGCATGCGAAGGACGGATTCATCATCCGCCGCAACGCGATCGAGACCGGCGTGAACGTTCTGACCTCGTTGGATACCGCGAATGCGCTGATCACCAGCCTTGAGAACAATGACATTCACGGGCTGACGCTGGTGGATATTGCCAAGGTAGATAGAAGAATGTAGTGATATAAGGCTCTGACATCCGGCAGATAGCCGTTTGCCACGTATGGAAACAATTTCCACACTGTTTTTCTCAGATTTTACATGGTTTTTCTTGCAAAATACAGGTTGTGAGAGTAAAATGCATCTGGAGTAATCAAAGGGTGCAGATATAAGCGAGGAAAATCCATGCGAAAGAAATCCCATATAGCGCTGGCAGTTTTTTTGAATGCCGGAACGCGGCTGGAGGAGATGGACAGATACCGGAAAGAGTTTTACTTTGGTTCCATACAGCCGGATCTGAATCCAAGAATGTTCTCAGAACCACATGAGTTTGATGAGAGCTGGGAGCGGATAAAGAAGCTGATATGTCAGATTGTTTCTGAAGTGAAAGAGAAAGAATACAGCCGGTATGCCGTCTGGACGCAGGCCGGGGTTGTGATCCATTATCTGGCAGATTATTTTACTTTTCCGCATAACACCTGTTATGAGGGAAGCTTAAAAGGACACTGTAAACATGAAAATGAATTGAAATATCTGATGCGCGCGTATCTGTATACGGCAGAAGCGAAGGATGTGTTTGAAACGCAGGAGCTTCGTGCGCGGCAGATTCGCACGCCGGAGCAGCTGTTTTCCTATGTCGAGCGGATGCATCAGGTTTATATGAGCCAGAAAGATCATTCGGCACTGAATGACTGCCGCTGGATTACGGAGATCTGCTCCTGCAGCCAGCTGGCACTGGCAGGAATGATCTGTCAGGAGCGGATGCCGGAAATCTGGCCGCAGGGCTGTGTGGCGTGACTGCATCTTTGTCAGACTGTGAGAGAAAATGCATCGCTGTATTGCAGGGCGTCTTTCGGACGCTCTGTTTCGCGATTGTTTAATGGAAGCTATGGCTCTGGAGACAGGATGTGGGAATGGCAGGATTCCTGACAGTGGAATATAGTAACTGTGAAGGTACTGAACAGTTACAAAGTATAAAGATAGAATGGAGCTTTGAGGGGTTATAGATGGAGCAGGGGAGGAAATCGGATTACCAGAAAGAGCGGGAATATCAGCGGAGAAAGTCTGAAATAGCGGCCAGACGGCGTAAATCCCTGACAAAACAGGCGGTGGTGCTGGTTCTGATTCTCGCTTTTATCGCTCTGGTGCTTGGAGATTATTTTCTGGATCAGACCAGAATGGCGCATCGGCTTTCCGTATATGGTGTGAGTGTGTCCGGAATGACCGTTGAGAATGCTGCGCAGAAGCTGGAGACAGCGTTTGCATCAACGCAGCTGATATTCACGGAGAATGGCGGCGAGGTGTACAGCACGACACTCGGGGCAGCTGGGTTTTCACTCGATGCGGAGGCACTTCGGGAAGAACTGCAGGAAAAGCAGGCTGACCTTTTAAAATCACGCGGCCTGATTGAAAAAAAGCAGGATATTGAGATTGAATATACTATGCTCACTGATGAATCAGCCCTTTCAGACACACTTTCTGCGGATCATTTTGAAGTGGAACTGGAGCGGGAGGCATCTTCTGAGGCTTATATCGAATATGACAGTGAGGCTGGCGAATTTGTGATCGTCTCCAGCTGGCAGGGAAACGCGATTGATGAGGATAATCTGCGTACGGTTTTGACGGAAACCCTGGAAGAATCGCTGGAAAATAGTCTGATTCAGGAGTCTGTGACAGTCCGGCTGGATGTTCGTTCTTACGAGACGGTGGAAGTGACGGAGAATTCTGAGGAGCTGAATGCAGAGCTGGATGAGCTGAACCAGAGTCTGGAGACCTATCGCAATACTTCAGTGGTCTACGTGTTCGGACAGGAGACAAAGGTACTGGACTCTGATACCATCTGTTCCTGGCTGACGATCACGGACGATGGGGTGGAGCTGAACGAATCTCTGATCTGGACTTACATTGATGAGCTGGCAGCAGCCTATAATACGAAATATAACGCGCGATATTTTACAACGACGTCGGGAGATACAGTGACGATTGATAATAATGAATATGGCTATTGGATCGACGAGGACGCAGAATATGCACAGCTGCGTGAGGATCTGGAGAGCGGTACGCAGATTGAGCGGGAACCCGTTTACAGTGAGTCAGGTCTGTGGAGAAATGGCACGGATGATCTGGTGGGCAGTTACATTGAGGTCAGTGTGGATCAGCAGCATCTGTGGCTGTACAAGGACTATTCCCTGATCGTCAGCACAGATGTGGTGACAGGAAAGCCGACAGAGGAGCGCGAGACCCTGCAGGGCGCGTTTTCCATCGCCTATAAAGCCAGCCCTTATACGCTCAGCAGCGATTATTACGGCTATGAGACAGAGGTTACTTACTGGATGCCGTTTGCCAACGGTCAGGGCCTGCATGACGCGACCTGGAGGAGCAGCTTTGGCGGCAGCCGTTACGAGAATTACGGGAGCCATGGCTGTGTCAACCTTCCGCTCTCGGCAGCAGAGACGATTTACAATACGATCACGGCAGGATATCCGATCATCATATACGAGCGCGAGTGACGCTGTGCTTTACAAAGTGTGCCGCTATACAAGGTTCACCTTTCTGGATAATTCGGCTGACTTATCGTCAGCAGAATAATATATAAGAAATAATATGTGATAAAAAGAAACGACTGCCTCTGACCGGAGAGGATACGGAAGCAGTCGTACAAGGAGGAACATCATGAGCTTATTGGAAACCTGGAGAGAAACCGCCTATTCACAGAATACGGACAAAAATGTGCTGAAACGATTCTGGGAGGATTATTTCCTCAAAGAAAAAAGTATTTATGAGAAACTTTTGGTCAACCCGGAGGAGGCCGTGTCCGGTACAGTGAAGGAGTTGGCTGAAAAATACGGCGTCACTGTGATGGAGATGACAGGCTTTCTGGATGGCATTGACGAGAGTCTGAAGACTCCGAATCCGATCAATGAGATGGAAGAGGATACGCAGGTCAGTCTGGACTTTGACAATGAGAAGCTCTACAAAAACATGGTGGATGCGAAAGCGGACTGGCTGTATAACCTTCCGGCGTGGGACAATATTTTTGACGCGGACAAAAAACATGCGCTTTATATCGAAGCAAAGAAGATGAATACCATTGTAAAGGGGAAAAAGATCGGCCGTAATGATCCGTGTCCGTGCGGCAGCGGCAAGAAATACAAAAACTGCTGCGGACGCTGAAACGCTCCATGCACTGCTCTGGCAAGGACAGAATAGAAGGATGCTGTAACTAACTGAAGGTACTGAACAGTTACAAATGCTGCGCATTGCATGGTTATTTCGGAGGATTTATGAGACATGCTTTGGAGACGGGATGCTTAATTTCAGGCATCCTTTGTCTTTTTTATTATACAGGAATTGTTTTATACGCGGGAATCACGACCAGTTTTGCGTGGAGCTGGCTTTGTGGCGGAGCAGCAATGATCGTGCTGCGGATTGCGCTCTGGTATCAGAAACAGCATCCGCATCTGTGGCTGCGCTGTCTGACGGGTGCGGCTTCTATGCTGATCATGGTCGCGTTTGTGGTCATACTGGTGGTTGGCAGCCGGATTGTCGGTGCGATGCATACGGTTCCACAGGAAAATCTGGATTATGTAATCGTGCTCGGGGCGCAGGTGCGTGGGACAAGTCCGTCTCTTTCTTTAAAAAAACGTCTGGAGCGTGCGGCAGAATACGCAGAGGAGAATCCGGGCACTATTTTTATCCTTTCCGGCGGTCAGGGACCTGACGAGGGTATCTCGGAGGCGGAATGTATGTATCAGTATCTGGTCACCGCAGGGGTACCGGAGGACCGGCTGATCAAAGAGGACGCATCCACCAGTACGAGGGAGAATCTGACTTTCTCCGCGGAAATCATTCGCGGACTGGCTAAAGATGAAGAACAGTCGGTGCCGGATACAGATGCGGATGCCGGAATATCCGTCGCCATCCTCTCCAACAATTTTCATATTTACCGGGCACTCCTTCTTGCAGAGCAGATCGGCTTCACGAATGCTTCCGGAATCCCGGCGGACTCTGTCTGGTTCATGCAGCCGCACAATATTTTACGGGAAATCTGTGCGGTGCTGGTGATGCGCTTTTCACACTAGGATTTTTTGATGTGTAAATCATCGTGAAAATTACGCAGAGAAATTCTGATAAATTCTTGACGAATAAAAAAGGATTTGCTATAATGGTCAGCGGTCAGAGAAGTTTACAAGATGACTGCTGACCACAATTTCATTATGATCTGTAGAGTAGATACTGTACGTTAAGTGTCACATGATGGGAAGGTCTTTGTTGTGAACGAAGGAGAGATTCCGCGTTATAGTATCGCTTCCGCTACTGCGTTAAGACGGATGTCCGTGTCTGTATCAGATAAAAGGGATATAGCGGCATTTGTTTCCTGCGCAGTTTTTTTGCGCCTGTAGGGCTCATGACATGAAGACAGGCGACGGCTATATACAAAGACCTGTATTGTATACCTGTATGCAGCTGTTGCAAATGTTATCCGAATGTGTCTGATGCACCGGACAGGAGCTGGTCTGAATACTGCTGTGGGAATCAATCCGCACATCTGCATCATCCTGATAAAACATTGACATAATCCGTTTTACAAAGCCAATCCGGCCGCCTTATCGCGTGAGATAAAATATCTTTTTATGCGAGAAAAGAAAGCTGTGAACGGTTCTTATATTTATTTTTTAAACTATGCCTTATGGCATAAAAAGGAGAGGAGATTTTTAGCTATGGGATTCAAATCAGACATTGAGATCGCACAGGAAACGACAATGGCTCCGATTACCGAGATCGCCGCGAAAGCCGGGATCGATGAGAAGTATCTGGAGCAGTACGGCAAGTACAAGGCAAAGATCGACTACAACCTGCTTCGTGAGACTGATAAGCAGGATGGCAAGCTCGTTCTCGTGACCGCGATCAACCCGACTCCGGCAGGCGAGGGCAAGACCACGACGACGGTAGGTCTGGCTGATGGTATGCAGAAGCTTGGCAAGAACGTTATGGTAGCGCTCCGTGAGCCGTCACTCGGCCCGGTATTCGGCGTAAAGGGCGGTGCTGCAGGCGGCGGCTATGCGCAGGTAGTCCCGATGGAGGATATCAACCTTCATTTTACAGGCGACTTCCACGCGATCGGCGCAGCGAACAACCTGCTTGCGGCAATGCTTGATAACCATATTTTCCAGGGCAACGATCTGAACATTGACCCGCGCAAGATCACATGGAGACGCTGCGTGGATATGAACGACCGTCAGCTTCGTTTTGTGATAGACGGTCTGGGCGGCCGGACAAACGGTGTGCCGAGAGAAGACGGCTATGATATTACGGTAGCATCTGAGATCATGGCAGTGCTTTGCCTGGCAAGCGATATCACAGACCTGAAGAACCGTCTTTCCAGAATTATCGTTGGTTATACTTATGGCAAGCCATCAGAGCAGAAGCCGGTGACCGCTGGCGACCTTCACGCACAGGGCGCTATGGCAGCTCTTCTGAAGGATGCCCTGAAGCCGAACCTTGTACAGACTCTGGAGCATGTACCGGCTATCGTTCACGGCGGCCCGTTCGCGAACATCGCACACGGCTGCAACTCTGTGACTGCTACCAAGATTGCCATGAAGCTCGCGGATTACACGATCACAGAGGCAGGCTTCGGCGCTGACCTTGGCGCTGAGAAGTTCCTCGATATCAAGTGCCGTATGGCCGGCCTGCATCCGAACGCAGTAGTGATCGTAGCGACTGTTCGTGCTCTGAAGTACAACGGCGGCGTTCCGAAGGCGGATCTGAACAATGAGAATCTGGAAGCTCTTGAGAAGGGTCTTCCGAACCTGCTGAAGCATGTAAGCAACATCAAGAACGTATACAAGCTTCCGTGCGTGGTTGCGATCAACGCGTTCCCGACCGATACCAAGGCTGAGCTGGATCTCGTTGAGAACAAGTGCCGTGAGCTGGGCGTTAACGTTGCTCTGTCCGAGGTATGGGCAAAGGGCGGCGAAGGCGGCATCAAGCTTGCTGAGGAAGTTATCCGTCTGTGCGAAGAGCCGAACGACTTCTCCTTCAGCTATGAGCTGGAAGGCAGCATCGAAGACAAGCTGAACCAGATCGTTCAGAAGATCTACGGCGGCAAGGGCGTTGTCCTTACTGCACAGGCTCAGAAGCAGGCGAAGCAGCTTGAGGATATGGGCTATGGCAACTGCCCGATCTGCGTTGCGAAGACCCAGTACTCCCTGACTGACGACCCGAATAAGCTCGGTGCTCCGACTGACTTCGAGGTAACGGTTCGGAATCTCAAGATTTCCGCAGGCGCAGGCTTCATCGTAGCTCTGACCGGCGAGATCATGACCATGCCGGGTCTGCCGAAGGTACCGGCTGCAGAGCGTATCGACGTAGACGAGACAGGAAAGATTTCCGGTCTGTTCTGATATAGGAAACTTTTTTCCTGTATCCTGAAATTTATGTTATGACAGGGGTCCCGCCTTGCGCGGTGAATGTTTCCGGTTTGCGCAGCAGACCGGGAACGGCACCGCGATTCTATACGGCGGGACCTTTTTTCTTAAAGAGGTGTGTGAGAAAATGAAAATAAAAGAAGAGGACAACAGCGCCCTGATCTTAAAAATCCTGCTGGGATTTTCCGTTGCGTTTATCATCGGTTCTCTTTTTGCCGGCGACATCGGCAATCTGATCCCGGGATTTATTACGATCAATACCAGACCGTCCCAGTTCACCATGGATTATTTTGTGCTGGGTGGACTTGGCAGCGCGTTTCTGAACACCGGAATGGTGGGCCTTGCCTGCTGCGGTCTCCTTTATTTTACAAAGGCAAAATGCACGGGGCTGACGGTGGCGGCCTACTGGCTGAATGTGGGATTCGCTACTTTCGGCATGACTTTTGTCGGTATCTGGCCGTTTTTCTTCGGCGTGTGGGTATATTCCAGAATTAAAAAGGTTTCCTTTGGCAGCGTGGCGAATATGGCGATGTTCTCGACCGCACTGGCTCCGTTCGCGATGGAGCTGATGTTCCGTTATCCGAATCTGGAAACGAGCGGATTCTCCTTTATCGGCCTGTTGCTGGCAATCCTGCTGGGTGTTGTGGTTGGCTGCGCGATGCCGTCTCTGTGCGCGCATGCTCCGGCTTTCCACAAAGGCTACGACCTCTACAACGCCGGACCGGCAGCCGGATTTCTGGCTTTTCTGGTCTACTGCGTGATGTACCGTTCTCCGGGCGTGGAGGTGCCGTCCAACACAAATCTTGGCGACGGCCACCGGCTGTTCGTGAATGTCTTTTTTATCATTGTCTTTCTTCTGTGTCTTGCGGCGGCCTGGCTGCTTGATAAGGATTGCCTGAAGAATTACAAAAAGCTGTGGGCAAGCGACGGTTACAAGACCGACTATACGTCCACGTTCGGCATGGGGGCGACACTAGTCAATATGGCTGTTTACGGCTTGTTCATCCTTCTCTATTACAATGTGGTGCAGGGGATGACCATGACGGACGGACAGCTTGTATTTACCGGCGCGAAGTTCACCGGCGCGACGATGGGCGCGATTATGTGCATGTACGCATTTTGCGCGCAGGGTGCGCAGCCCCGGACCGTTTTTCCAATCATGGTTGGCTACGCGATCGCGTCATTCCTTCCGTTTTTCATGTATGTGGGCGGCGTGACAGATACACAGAACTGGACGCTCACGACGCAGGCCATTCTCGTGGGGATGTGCTTCGCCAGCGGTCTTGCTCCGGTCTCTGGCAAATACGGTTTCTGGGGTGGCGTGATCGCGGGTGCGCTGCATGCGACGCTTGTCATGAGTGTGCCGCTGCTGCACGGCAGCTTCTGCCTGTATAACGGCGGCTTCACATGCGGCATCGTCGCGTTCCTGCTGATTCCTGTATTTGAATGTTATGGAAAGCCCCGCGACTGAATTGCGCTTCGCGCAAGGCGGGGCCTGCGTACCAATCACTGCGTGATTCGGTACATATTCTGGAAAACAAAGGAGGAGCAGCTGGCTGCGCGCAAATAAATCACAATCGGTTCCATGCAGTCTGCTGCACAGTGGCTGTCAATAGAGTATGTCCGCTGTGAGAAAAGTGTCAATCAACAACTGCAGATTGCGCGGTTTTCAGCGCTTTTGAAATCGCATTCAGCAAAAGCTGGGAGGTATATCTGTTCTCTGCGGAGCAGGTGATGCCGTCCAGCTTTTGTTTTTCGAGAATCTGGGAGACGATGTTTTCAAAAGAAGAAGACACCAGCGGATAAGCGGCCTCGGTTGCTTCGCTTAGGTTCACCAGTTCTATGGAACGGATGGAATCAGAGGTTACCGTGACCTGTACATCGACCGCAGAATTACCCAAAGTAAGAGAAGATGTATAAATTCCCGCGATGTATTTACCTGAGCCGGCGGACACTGTGGCTGTCGAAGCATTACTCTGTGTCGTACCATCTTGTCTCGCATCACTTTGCGTCGTACCGTTCTGTGCCGTATCGTTCTGTGCCGTATCGCTCTGTGCCGTATCACTTTGTGCCGTATCGCTTTGTGTCGTATCATCTTGTCTCGCATCACTTTGTGCTGTATCGCTTTGTGCCGAATCATCTTGTTTCATACCGCTTTGCACCGTCTCACTCTGTGTTATGTCTGTGCCGCTTCCGCCGTCCTGCCGGAACATCAGAACCAGACAGATGATCAGAAGAAGGATGAAGAATGCCAGCAGTACAGTGTAAATAATCTCACGAAGCCTGAAAACAATAATTTTAGTACCGGAACTCATTTCGTAACTCCACGTGCCAGAATTTATTCTAGTATATTGGGCGCGGTCAATTCTTTATGCGTAAATAAACAAATTCCTGACGACAAAGCGGCAAAAAAGGCCGAAAAAACGATTAAAAATGATTACAAAAATAATTGTAAAATGATCAGGACTTTACAAACCCTTTATCTCAATGGTAAGATATGGCGAGTACCATGTTTTCCAGCAAAAAATGCTTGCGAAGATGAATGCGGGCTTTCAAAAGATTTCAGCGCCTTCTGTATAAAAATCCGTAAAAAGTGCATATTATGACTGAACGGTCGACAGACCGAAATCAACAGGACTATATGTAAAGGAGAACAATCATATGAAACGCTGGAGAAAGTACGTATTATGTATTGTGTGTGTCTGCTGTATGGCGTTGCTGGCAGGCTGCGGCAATGACAATGGAAATTCCGACGGCAGCACAACAGAGAATATGGAAACCGATGCCGGAGACGTTGCAGACGATCTTGAGGACGGTACGGGTGCAGATGACGCAGATACGGACGGCATCAATGATACGGATGGCACGGATGACGGCGGTCTGGTAAATGATGCTACAGACGGAAGCACAGACGAAAATACCGGGACAGACAGCAGCATGCGGACGGGCGGCACGGATGGCTCGGACAATGGCAACTCGGTTGCGGATGACATTGGCAATGCCGGCGAGGATATTGTAGATGGTGTCGGCGACGCGGGGAAAGACGTGATTGACGGCGTGGAAGATGCCGGCGACGCACTTACCGGCAATGAGACAGACACAGCGAATGAGTAGAAAAGAAGGAAGTTATTTTTACGGATGCCAGTCGGGCGGGATTGAATCAGGAATTCCTGCCCGGCGCGGCCGGATCATTTCGACATGAAACAAAATGCTGATAATCTGGAAATCAGGATCCGGTTGATTTCGACATGAAACAAAATGTCGATGATCCGGGAAAATCAGGATAAGGATAGATATAAGAAGGGAAAGGGAACATCATGCGATTTCGCCCATGTATCGATGTACATAATGGAAAGGTAAAACAAATCGTGGGCGGCAGCCTGCGGGATGAAGGGGACGCTGCAAGAGAGAACTATGTCTCAGAGCAGGATGCCGCTTTTTTTGCAAAACTCTATCAGAAGGACAAGCTGCACGGCGGTCATGTGATTTTGCTCAATCCTTCGACATCCCCTTATTATGAAGTGACAAAGGCTCAGACGTTGCAGGCGCTTGCCGCATATCCGCAGGGCCTTCAGCTCGGGGGCGGCGTGAATCCGGAGAATGCAGCAGACTTTCTTGACGCTGGGGCTTCTCATGTGATTGTCACCTCCTATGTGTTTCGCGACGGAGAGATCTACTATGAAAATCTGGAACGGCTGGTCCGCGCGACCGGGCGGGAACATCTGGTGTTGGATCTGAGCTGCCGGGAAAAAGACGGGGCGTACTATATTGTGACGGACCGCTGGCAGAAGTTTACTGACGTGCGGCTGGACGAGAAGACGTTGGATGAGTTGGCAGGCTACTGCGATGAATTTCTCGTACATGCAGCTGATGTGGAAGGAAAATCTGCTGGAATTGAGACAGCAGTAGTAAAGCTTCTCGGTGACTGGGGGAGACGGCCTGTCACTTATGCCGGGGGCGTCGGGAACTATCAAGACCTGCAGATTTTAAATGAAATGGGCGGGGGAAAAGTGGACGTGACTGTTGGCAGCGCGCTGGATCTGTTTGGGGGTCCGCTTTCTTATCGGAAAGTGCTGCAGCTCTGCGCGGAAGTATAAAAGTCGCAGTCCTATTGAAATAAACTGCCTGCAGCCACCGAAAATAACGATCCGCACTTGCAGAAGTGAATCATCTGTACTGTTTAGAATTGCTTGAAAATTGTGAGAAATGCATGAGAAGAGTTAGAAATATTTTGAAAAATTGGAAGTTTTTATTGAAAAATACAGGATGTATGTTATAATGGCACTATCATCAAGCAAAGGAGATGGACAGTATGAAGTTTATTATCAGCGGCAAAAATATTGATGTATCCGATGGCCTGAAAGCAGCAATCAAAGAAAAACTCGGAAAGCTGGAGCGATATTTTACTGCAGACACGGAAATTATCGTTACCTTGAGCGTAGAAAAAGAACGACAGAAGATAGAAGTAACTATTCCGGTGCGGGGAAATATCATTCGTTCGGAGCAGGTAAGCAATGATATGTATGTATCCATTGACCTTGTAGAAGAAGTGATCGAGCGCCAGCTTCGCAAATATAAGGAGAAAATCATCGATCGCCATCAGGGTGGGGGCAACTTCCGCAAGGAGTTTATTGAAAAAGAATCAGAGCCTTTGGATGAGGTGAAGATTATTCGTACCAAGCATTTTGATATGAAGCCGATGTATCCGGAAGATGCGTGCGTACAGATGGAATTGCTGGGTCACAGCTTTTATGTGTTTGTCAATGCGGAGAGCGATCAGGTGAACGTTGTGTATAAGAGAAAAGGCAATACCTACGGCCTGATTGAGCCGGAGTTTTAAAATGTGAATCAAGCAGGGGGATTTGATTAAATCATAAAAATCTTTTTGCGTCCCTGCACATCATAAAAAGAACCCCGGAATTTCTCTTTCCGGGGCTCTTTCGTGCGGAAGATGGGACTTGAACCCACACGAGCGCAATGCTCACAAGATCCTTAGTTCTGTCATTTGATAATCTGGTGTCTGTTATGCTTCGAAATTCCCTTGATTTTTCCATAATGGAGCTTATTTAAAGCGATAATTCCATAGAGTGTTATTGCTGGTTGATGTCAGCGTTGATGTCATAGTGGTGTCAAATTTGTACATTCTTAACCTTCTTAAATACTGATTTAATGACTCATTTCTTTTAATCTTAGAGCGTCTATATATAGAAAAGGAACTCATGAATGAGAGAGAACAATGAAATTCCTAACTTCGTAGTTATGCTGGTGAGGATGGTGTAAGTAAAAATGATGAAGGCGTTGCAGTGTCATTAGCGAATCGTGACTTCTAAATTAGAAAATAGAAAATCGCATATTCTGAAAAAATCATCTATAGAAAATAATTTCGGTTCCGTAAAAAAGGATGGAAAGCACAGGGATTTTTTATGCAAATAGAACAGCCTTTCTTGATTTTAGGTCATATGGTACTTTAATTTATAGAAATAGTATGATATATTGTATCAAAGAAGGTTGCAAACATACATTTCGGAAATTAGAAATTAGAAATCCCCTATTTTTCTATTTGTCTGATTTCCAAAAACCGGAACATTCCAAAACCAAATATATATATTATGTAGTAATATTATAAATTATGGAGGCCGATATGGATAATTGGGTGGAGAATGAAGATAATTGGGTGGAGAAGGAAATTAAAGATGAATATAAGGACTGGCGGCAAGGACAGAAGATTTTCATATCATCTCCAACGGGAACTGGTAAGACTACTTTTATATTAAATAAACTTTTGCCATATTATGCTGATCAAGGAAAGAAAATCCTAATTCTTGTTAATAGGAGAATCCTTCGAGGACAGCTAAATACCAAATTGCAAGAATATGAAGATTGTAATTATATTACTGTAAAAACATACCAAAGCTTGGAAAGGATTGTTTGTGAGTATGGAGACAAGAATATTTGGAATGATACTTATATAACGCTACCCAATAATTGGTCTTCCATGAATAGCGATTTGCGTAAAAATTATATACAATATTGCTGTATGATGAGATATCGAAATCAGATTGATTCATATATCGAATCAATGAAAAAAATATTGAAAAAAATATATAAGGATTTTGACTGTATAGTGTGCGATGAGTGTCACTATTTTTTGATGGATTCAAATTTTAATACGAATACCTACTTATCATATCATTTGATACAGGAGATATTTTTTGATAAGCTGCAAATATATATGTCAGCAACTATTGAGCCCATAAAAAATTATATAGAGAATGAGAACCATTTAGGATTAGAATCTACTTTCCTGTATGGATATAAGAGTGTCAGGCTTATCCAAAATCAATGTAAGTGTAAATATATGAGAATTAGTCCAAAGGAATATCAAGTAGAGAAAAATTATAATTATGTAGACGTGAATATCTTGGATGGAGAGCAAGACCTTATAGATACTATTACTAATAAGCAGTCAGATTCTAAATGGCTCATCTTTGTGGATAGCATTAAAAAAGGAAAAAAATTGCAAGAAAAAATTAAACAGGAAATGAGAAATAAAGCTGGAAAGTATATAGATGATTTTTCAGTAACTTATATCGACGCTGATTATGAAAATAATGAAGAAAGTATACGAGCAGTAGGGGAAATTGTTCAAAAGGAGAAATTTCAGGAAAAAGTGTTAATATCGACTTCTGTGATGGACAATGGGATCAATATTGCTGATAAAGAGTTACGTAATCTTGTTATTATGGTGGATACAGAAACTGAATTTATTCAAATGCTTGGCAGGAAGAGAAAAGATGGAAATGTAGTTAAACTTTTTATATTAATCAGGGATCAGGCGCATTTTATTAAACGTCGCAATAACTTGAAACGCTTGATTAAAATATATACGGAGTATATGAAGTCGTTTGTTGATCGGGTGGAATCACCATTAAAGAAAGATAATAGACAAATGCAGCAAGGCAATTATGAGAATCTGATGAATGGAAATATAATTGATAGATATAACTGTATCGAAAAAGAAGTTGCTTTAGAAAGACACTGTGAATTAATGAGAAAATTGGCAGAACATACATATCGGTATGAAGATGTCTCAAAATTGTTTTATGTGTACCAAGGTACATTTCTGTTGAATAAATTGTCGGCTCAAAATTTGTTAAACCTGTCTTCATACTATGATTCTATGATTAAAAAATTTGGAACAAGTCCTGAAACCATAGATAAGTATGCATTTATAAGAGAACAAATGCATTGGCTTGGGAAGACGGATTTTGAAGCCGAAATGATTATAGAGGAATTTGCAAAAAGTGAATGGGACAAGGCGTGGAAGTGTATTGATGATGTATTAAAAGGCTTAGTGGAAAAGAATATGTCTGTTGATGAAAACAAGGAATGGAAAAATGACAATGGAGAATTTCAAAAATCATTAATAATATTGATGAACGAGGTGGAGAATAGAAAAACTATAGATGATGGTGATAAGTCTAAGATTAAGACTATTGTTGGTGTTGCAACTAAAACTTCAAATGCATTAACAAAGCCATGTGTTGATTTTTTGAGGAAATACTGTGACTTACCATATGGTTTGGAAGTCAAAGCAGGAATCTATACCTACTATAAAGTGCATGATGAAGCTGGCGCGTAAAGGAATACATGTCCACTAACAGCATGGTAATCCATAGAAATTTTGGAAATATCATTTTTGAGGTGGAAAGAATGGAAACCGAAAAGTTAGTTTATAGTATTCAAGAAGTAGCATACTTGTTAGATATCAGTAAAAGTTATGCATATGAATTGGTACGCAATGGAACAATTCCTTCATTGACTTTAGGTAGGAAACGAGTTATACCAAAGGAACAATTTCTGCGGTGGGTAAATAGTAATGGTAGTGGAGAGCTAAGTTAAAATTAGCTCTCCTATTTTTATATTTTGAAAGGAGGTTGAATTATTATATGGGTAAGAGAAGTAATGGCGAGGGTACTATTTACAAACGTAAAGATGGGAGGTGGTGTGCAGCTTATTATGATGAAAACTTTAGTCGACATTATGTGTATGGAAAGACACAAGCAGATGTTAAGAAGAAGCTTAAAAATTTAATGAATAAGCGGACAGTTGTAAAAGGTGATCATCAGTATAGCCTTCAGGAATGGCTGCTGGAATATATGATTACGTACAAAAAGAATGAATTAAAACAGACAACATATAGCTCGTATATGTATTGTTTGTCTGGACACCTAATAGATTCTAAATTAGGAAAAATGAAATTGGAAGATGTCAGAACTGAGCATCTGCAGAAATTTTATAATAACAAAATCAAGGATGGATACAATAGTAAAACAGTTCATACTATTGGTGTCGTAATTAATGGAGGATTAGAGATGGCAGTAAAGAGAAGAATGATTCCTGAAAACCCCAATTTGTACACAACGATTCCTAAGAAAAAGAAATATGAAGCTGAAACATTGTCAAAGGAAGATGTAAATAAAATTGTTGCGGAAGCTAAAGATGAAGAAATGTATCCTGTGGTTATAACCACTGTATATACAGGAATGAGAAAGGCTGAGGTAATGGGTTTGCGTTGGGATAATGTAAATTTTGAAGATCGGACAATTCACGTTAAGGAGAGCTGGTGTAGAATATATTCAGAAGATACTGATGAAAAAGGACATCACCATACGTCTTTTCAACTAATGCCCCCAAAAACCAAGTCAAGTATTCGAACCATACCTATGCTTAATGAGGTATATGATGCTTTGCAGGAACAGAAGAAACGTCAGATTATTGATAAAAAGGAATATGGTGATTTGTATAATGATCAAGGTTTTGTGTTTGTTGATCATAATGGCTTCCATGTTGAAGAGAAAAGATTTCTTAAAATGTATTATGAATTCTTAAGCAAGTATGGATTGCCAGTAATACGATTTCATGATCTCCGCCACACTTTCGCTTCTTTGTTAATTGAAGCTGATACTTCAATGAAAATCATTCAGGAATTGTTAGGCCATTCTACGATTACCACATCCATGGATATTTATGGTCACGTTTCCGATGATAAGAAAAAAGACGCTATGGAAAAGTTTCAGAGTAGGATACAAAAAACTGAAGGTTGACTTTTCAGAAATCAGGATGAACAGCTGGATGGTGAACTTCTGCTTGATTCATTTTTATAGATGCAGAGAACTAAAAGGTTCTCTGCATCTATGTGTTTAGTAGTTACCGAGAGACTTTTTCAATCGGCATATTACTTTGTGCGGCGATAAATTTTTCTAATGACTGCTTAGGTATTTTCCATACTCGGCCTATTCGAAATCCATTAAGCTTTCCATCTTCTAATAACTCATAGATTCGATTTTTGCCAGTACAGAGAACTTTGGCTGTATCTGACACAGAGAGGATGTCTTTATATTGCTCTAACATGCTTCCGTACCACCTTTCTTTTTTATTTGAATGTTAGCTTTCTCTTAACAACTTTTGTAAAACATAATGCTGACTATAAATGAATGCAGGAAAAGAAAGGAGAAGCTAAATGAATGTTCATGTAGGAATAGATCCGACTACGTATGAAAGTAAGCCTAAAAAAAACGAAGCTGGTACAGTAAGGAAGAGGGCTGCTGATAACTGGTGTGAATGTGATATGGAAAGATTGGCCGGACTGGCGGCTACTGGGCATGCTATCCTTCCGGGACATTTAGTGAATGGCTGTAAAGCTGAGAACTGGACTGAGATGCAGTTACTGGTTCTTGACTTTGATGATGGAATCTCTTTCATTGAGATATCAGACAGGTGTAAGACATATGAGCTCTCCATCTCATTTGCTTATCACACATTCAGCAGTTCTGCTGAATGTGAAAAGTTTAGAGTTGTTTTTTCGTTATATACGCCAACAAAAGATGCTTACGCAGCAAAGATTCTTATGCTTATGCTTCATAAAATTTTCCCAGAATGTGATAAATGTTGTACTGATCTATGCAGATGTTTTTATGGAGGAAAGGGGCTGCTTTATCTGGATAAAGATGCATGTATTGCCTTGGTGCAGTTGTGTGATGCTTTTCAAACAGTGATGAATCGAGGAGATAATTATCAAAGGAATATTAAGAATTTCTGCTTGAAGAATAGTATTTTTATGATGAAGGGTTGTCCTGTGATGGGGGCTGAAGCTTACAAATCAATATTCGGTAATTTTGACGAAATCATGGAGTCTACTATTATACATATAATAACGGATTCCACGAATACGTCATTTTTTATTGCTGAGGCTAAGCCTGGTTCTTTAAATGACACTACTTTGCACCAAGGCAATACATGCCCGGAAAGGATGAGAAAGTTTCCTTTGAGAAGTAATAGGAGATGCCAACTATTAAATGATTTTTGTGAGGGAGGGAACGTTGATCATGGAGCTATGTTTGCATTACTTAACAATTTGATGCATGTTAATGGCGGAGAAAAATATTTCTTTGAAATTTTGAGCAGGCAAGGTGATGCAGACAAATTTGATAAATGGAAAAAGTCAGTTAAATATATGAGAAATTACCATTCGATGAGGTGTTCAGAGTGTTTCTGTCCATACTATGGCCATTGTGAGGACAATGGGACGATCATAGATACTTTGGCAGATGACAGAATGATAAAAATAGAACCTGAATCATATTATCCTATGGAGGATGCCAGGAAAAATCTGCGGCGTAATCTTGAAGAAGCTATCCTTAGCAATCGGAAAGGCATTCATTTGATTAAAGCTCAGACAGCATTGGGAAAGACTCATACATATATTAATTTGATAGCAGAGCATCCTGAGAAGAAGTTTTTAGTAGCATTACCGACAAATTTATTAAAGGAAGAGGTGTATAAAAAAATACGAATTATACTTGGAGAGAAAGAAGTGGCTGTAACACTTAGTGTTGATGATAGAGCTTCTTTAGTACAATATGACATAAAAGATGAAATACATCGTAACCATGAAAGAGGACAGCACCACGCAACAAGATTGATTGTAAAAAAATATTTGAAAAAGGTAAAGAAGGAAACACCAGAAGCGAAAGCTATGATTGAGGAACTTGAGAAACTAATGAGCGGATTAGATGCCATTAAGGATCATAGAGTTATCATCACAACCCATGCCTTTATGCTTCAACTTCCCTTGGAATTCCTAAGTAAGTATATAGTGATAGTTGATGAAGACATATTACTTTTGCAGCTTTTTAAGTGCATTAAATCTGTACCGGAAAGCATACTTGAATCTTTAGCTGTACAAAATATAAACGAATACTCTGCTTTGGCAAAGGAAATTTTGAATGCAGAGCATGGAGTTTATCAAATCATACATTCAAATCCTTATGCGAATGAACCGACTGAAGAACAGCTTAATCATATTGAAGGTGCATGGAATGGAAATATTCCTGATTTGAAGTATGCTGAGTCATTTGTGAAGCTGGAAAATGAAGAAGAAGGTGAGAGAATCGTATATTATTATTGCCCACCGAAACTACAGTCCCTGAAATATATCGTACTCTCGGCCACACTAAATGATAAACTATATAAAATATATTTCAAAAAACAGGGAATACGTGTTTATGATAACTACCCTGAGATGAAAGCTGAGTATAGGGGCAGGCTTTTACAGTGGACATACTATTCCCTGGGAAGACAAGATTTGAGTAAGCGGTTGGAAACATTTGATTATGCTAAGGAAGTGGCAGATGATGAGAAATTATGTTTTATTACATTTGTCAATTTTCCGGGAAAATCTTTGTTAAAAAATGTTAATTTCAGCAAACTCCATTTTGGCAATGCGATAGGAGTAAATAGTCTTTCGGGAAAAAATATAGGCGTGGTAGGCACATATTTTCAACAGGAACAGGCTTATAAACTTGTAGGATGTTATCTTGGCGCTGATGTGAATACCCCAACTGACAAAATGCCTCATAGACGGAGAGTGGACTATAAGAATAAGAACTTTGTGATTACTACGTATAAAAATGATTTGCTCAGGGAAATACAACTTTATTCTATAGAAAGCGAAATGGAGCAATGCATAGGAAGAGCCAGACTTCTTTCAAAAGATTGTACAGTGTATTTGTTTTCCTGCTTTCCATGTGAGCAGGCTATTTTGAATACTGGTAATTATTTGAAAAAAGAGAACAAGTAAAAAGTTTGTCGATGTAAGCGTATAAATAGGGGCTGATAGAGACAACTATCAGTTCCTATATTTGTGATGCACTTGGCGGCTCACGTTTCTAATCGGTGTAAGTTCGGAATCCGCCCGGTAGTGGGAAGAATACAGTCGAAAGCAAGGGTGTCCATCGCAAAGTGGAACCTGAAGGAAGCTGGATGTTGGAAACATACCAACCGACGGGCAAACCTTTAATCTAATGGACAGAAATCGCATAAGAGGCTATGCAATGCACGAGGTGTTGTGAGAGAACAGCGGTTAACCATTGCCTCTGCATGATTCTTTATGCATATTGTTTCAGAACTAACGCTGAAACAGAGTTATTATAATGCGCGTGGCAGATGGATTAGTTTTGTTTGTCATCAGGCGTTTCGATTTTTTCAAAAAGATCACCGACAGGGCATCCAAGCAAATCACTAATTTGCTCCAGAATATCAAAGCGGATGGATGTGGTTTCATTGTTCAAAATGCGATTCAGATTCTGATAGCTCATGTCCATCTGCTTATAAAGCCAGTATTTTGTGTGATTCTGTTCTTTCAGTATATCCAAGATTCTTAGGCGCAGCATTAGGATTCCTCCCCCGCTTTTTGCCTATTATACCCATAGAATATTTCTTGCATAACTGATGCAGAAAGTATATAATGTAAACATTAGATATTAAAATGAGATTGGTCGGGAAAATGCTTAAAAGAAAGATAATATGTAGGAGTGAAATAGGACAGACAATAGGGCTATCTAATATAAAAGCTATCAGATTATGCATCCAATAGCTGTTATGTATTAGTGGCATTTTTATCTTCTACGAAAGTGACAATTTCGTTTGGTGAGCATTCCAAAATGTTGCATAAACGCTCTATTGTATAGACGGTAATAGATTTGTTGTCTCGCAAGCGTTGTAATGTGTGAGGGTCAAAATTATATTTATGTATTAACGCGTACTGTGAGATGTTACGTTGCGACATTGTATTCCAAAGTGGCTCATAACTGACCATGTAAAGACCTCCATTTTTTTCATTATCATGGAAAACGGCATAAACGGAAATGATGGAAAAATCCACCATATTTTTGAAAATGGAATTGAATATAGTGGTAAAATCCACTATAATAAGGGCATCATTTTTTAAAGAAAAAAATCAAAACAAAAAGCTTAGAATGACAGCAAATGTCATAGAAGGATGCTATGCTGGATGAGTAGGTAAATAATAAACTGCTGGCAGGGGTGCATCGTATGGAAAAAAGTACAAAAAAACATGATAGGGTGTTGGAGATTTACAGCCGACTTTTGGCCGGTGAAGTAGTGCAGAAGAAGCAACTGGCAGAGGAGTATGGCGTGGCGCCACGTTCGATACAGAGGGATATTGACAGCATCCGTGACTTCTGCGCAAATCGCTCGGTCAGATCAGGAGAAAGCGTCGAAATTAAATATGATCGAGCGGCAAAGGGCTTCCGACTGATTGATAATAAGACCGTGACTCTTACTAATGCAGAACTTTTCACTGTAGCTAAAATCCTGCTTGAAAGTCGTTCCCTGAGCAAAGAAGAGATGGGGCGCATTATCGAAGAATTGATAGATGCCTGTCTTCCGGTGAGTGAACGCAGAAAGATGGCTGATCTTGTGGGAAATGAACTGTTTCATTATGTCGAGCCACGGCACGGAATGTATCTGGTGGACCGAATCTGGAATCTTGGTACAGCTGTATATCAGCATCTTATCGTACAGTTGGAGTATCAGAAAGCAAACGGGGATATCACATACGCTGAGATAAAGCCAGTTGGTATTATGTGTTCAGAGTATTACTTTTATCTTATCGCATATATCGGCGACAGCGATAAGAAGCATCCGGGTTACCCAACAGTATATCGGATAGACAGAATCAAAAGCTACAAGGTGAGTGATGAGACATTTCATGTTCCCTATAAAGATCGCTTTGAAGAAGGAGAGTTCCGTAAGCGAATTCAGTTCATGTATGGAGGGAAGCTGCGTACAGTGAAATTTCAGTATTCCGGGCCAGATATTAATGCAGTGCTCGATCGTTTACCTACGGCGGAGATATTGGAGGAGAAGGATGGAGTATATATGGTTAGTGCAGAAGTGTACGGAGATGGGATTGAAATGTGGTTGAGGAGTCAGGGAGAGAATGTAAGATAGAGAATATGGGACTAATTGAAATACAAATGTTATGAAGAAATAGAAAATAATAATAGAATTATGAGCCGAAAAGTTATCGCATTGTTTAATATACAGAAAGAAATTTGGCGGAAGGCAGTGTCAATATCTAATTGTAAAGGATAAGATCGTGTATATAAGGTAAGCACGTAAGCCAGCACCAATGCAATAAGAATTATGACATCAGCTGGGGATACAATTGGTGCAAGCTGGCATATTTTAACGAAATACTTTATGAAGAGAAAAATGAGGAGAGAAGGCGATGCAATTAAATCAGTTAACCGCAATATCATTTATTGTGCAAAACAATCCGGTTTGCCAAGACTCTGTAGAAATCCGAAAATTATATAGAAAAACATTACGGAGGTACATACGAGATGGAGGCTGGACGAAAAGAAAATATGTGGCCTCGCAGATGAAAGCATATGAAGAATTTTTAAAGGTTGATTCTGTAGCCGAAAAGATTCAGACGGTGGGTGGGTCATCGGATGGAATCGCCCAATACAAGGTCTATTTGCTTGTTGATTTGTTGCTGATTACAGGCCTTGACTCAGGAATTGCCTTGTCAGATGAAATGAGAAAAGTTATGGAGCACTTTTACAGAGATTTTTACTGTACAAAGGAAGAAAAGCTTGTCTTAGAAAGAGTTATTCAGTCTGTGAACCCTCAAAATAATCGGAAAAAGAGTTTTTCGCGAAGCTTTCTGTCTGATCAGGAAAAAGCGTATATTGATCTTATGCAGGAGAATGTCCGCTTTTTGACTCGCAGGCCGTACCGGGTGCTTGTTACTGCGACAATGAGTGCGGGAAAATCGACATTCATCAATGCATTGGCAGGAAAGTATATCAGCCTTGCACAAAATATGGCATGTACAAGCAAGATTCATACGATTATCGGGAAACCTTTCGAAGATGGCTGTACCTGTGAATATGATCATGAACTTGTGATGATGGCTAGGCAAGAAGAATTGCTTTCTGATAATGAGGAAAACGCAGGAGAGATTACTGTGAGTACTTATTTAAATGGAAGCCTTGGCGGGGAACGAATGATTATCAGGGACTCTCCAGGAGTGAATTTTAGTGGTGAGACGGAACACCGGGAGATAACGAACCGAATGATCCGGGGGAGAAAATACGACCTTTTGATTTATGTTATGAATGCTACGCAGTTAGGGACTGTTGATGAAGCTACACATTTAGATTATGTACGAAGCTGTGTCGGTAGGACGCCAGTTTTGTTCGTGGTAAACAAGGTGGATGAGTTCAAACCGGATGAGGGTGAAAACATTGGAGAAATCATGGAGAAGCTGAACGCTTATCTGAGAATGCATGGATTTCGTAAACCGCAGATTTGTCCGATTTCATCTCACGCAGCGTGGTTGTCGAAAAAAGCTGTGGATTTAAAACTAAATCATGTAGATCAACGGACTTTGTATAATTATATTGACAAGTTTGAAGAAATGGAGTTGCCAGAATATTACGGGAAATATTTTCCTGAAATTCGGGTCAGAAATGAATGTAGCGAGGAAGAACGTTTGTTAAAAATGTGTGGGTTTGCGTATGTAGAGCGGTTAATCAAACGTTATGCAAAAAAATCTTAAGAGCATTTTATGTTTGACACAATAAGGAGAGAAATAATAATGGCACAGGTATATGTAAAGTACAATCCGTATAAGTTAGAGACAGAAATCAGAATAAATGGAAATGCGATTGCCCCTGACAGCGATTTGTTCAAATTGGTTCAGGGGAAAAGGCTGCAGGAATGGGTGGCAGAATTTCCTAAAATGTTGGTCGACGAACAACGCACAATGAATTTTGAAGTGCGATTCTATGGGCTTGCCTTGGATTGGGATGATTTTGAAAATGCTTTCCTTACGGCGAAAGAAAATAAAATAGTTGCCGAACTGAAAATGGAATTTCAGGAGTCGAGCAAAGATGAGTCTGATGTAAATGGAAAAATCAAACATCTTTTTCAAGAACTCCAGGAAGGACCGGTGGAAGATTTTCGTGATCCGAAGCTGATTAAAAAGTTTAAAGAGATCGATAACGCTATTTTTCCAATCAATGTAATTGCCACAATGAGTTCTGGTAAATCTACACTCATTAATGCACTGCTACAGTGTAAGCTTATGCCATCGAAAAATGAAGCCTGTACAGCCACAATTACGGAAATTCTGGATACGGATGCTGATAATTTCAGTGCGGTTGTCTATGACGCAAAAGAGATTCAATTAGAAGAGGTCCCTGTACTGAATTATGATACCATGTGCCGTTTGAATGATGATGAAAGTGTATCCAGAATTGCTGCAGAGGGAAACATTCCTTTTCTGGATGCCACTACGAATGCCCTGATGCTTGTGGACACTCCTGGCCCGAATAATTCTCAGAATCAGGCGCACAAGAATACGACTTACCGTGCTATTAACAATAATTCTGACAATCTGATTCTCTATGTTCTGAATGCTACACAGCTGAAAACAAATGATGATGCTGATCTGCTCCGTTATGTAGCTGCGCAGATAAAAAAAGGAGGAAGACTGATGCATGACCGCTTCCTTTTTGTCATCAATAAGATGGATGGATATGATCCGGAAGAGGAAGATATAGGGGAGGCAATTAAGGCTGCAAAAGAATATCTGGAATCGGAACCATTTGAAATTGAGAATCCACAGATCTATCCGTGCTCTGCATATGCTGCGTTGAACATTCGAACGCTTCTTGCCGGAGTGGATATAGATAGCCTGACGCGCACAGAGCAAAAAAAATTGCCATCTGCTGCACGTGATACGTTACCAATGATTGACAAGTTCAATGATTATGAATCCATGCATCTGGAAAAATATACAACACTGTCACCGAGTGCTCAAAGAGAACTGGAATTTCGTTTGAAACAGGCAGAAAATGAAAGTGATACGAAAGAACAGGCTTTGATACACTCTGGCATTTATTCAATTGAGGCGGCGATTAGCGCATATGTGAAGAAGTATGCGAAAACAAAGAAGGTTCGTGATCTGGCAGAAAGTTTTTCTGGCCTGATCGAAGATAACAAGATTCTGACTGGTGCGAAAATGAGAATCCGCGAAGATGAGGAAGCGGCAAAGCAGCTGACAATCCGTAAGCAGAACATGGAGAAAAAACTGGAAAACGGAGAAAATGCCAGAAAATATCAACAGAATGTAGACGCTCTTGATCCAATGACCCCGATCCGTAATACTGCGAATGAACTGCGCCTGCAGGCGGAACAGGAAAGTAGTCAAATTTTTGATTACTATGGGGATGTCATTAGAGATAAAGAATTGGCGAAGAGAATGATCCGGCAGTTTTCTGATGTTAGCTCAAATGCTCTCGCAAAAATGACGGTAGAGTTGGAAAGTACGATTGACAAAGAACTTGTTGAAGCCGGAAAGAATCTATTACAGCAATATCAGGCGGAGCTGGCTAAAATGGATGAAGAAATCATGGGTGATAAGTCTCTTGATTTTGGATCAGTTGATTTGATCAGGGGTGCACTCGAGAACATTCGAGAAGATTCCAAAGCATGGGGTGCGGATGATTTTGCTTTGGATACGGTCGAGGAAGTTGGGGAAACGACTTACGAGACGCGTGTCTGGTATGAAAAAATTGGCGAGGAAGAGGTAGAAGAGCTGGTTGGCTATCACACAGAAGTTGTTGGAACCGAGAGAAAAAAAGTTGGATCACATGTGGAAAGGAAGACTGTGACCAAGACAAAGAGAAATCCGAAAAAGAAAGGACTATTTGGAAAAATTAAAATCTGGCAGCCGGACTATATTGAGTATGATGATATAGAATATGATACAGTTGATGACTATGAAGATATAGATATAACGGAACAGGTGGCAGACTACCAGAAAAAGATGCGCGACATTTTTGAAAAAAAGGAAGAGCAGGTTGAAAAGTTTTCGGCAGATGTAGCAGAAATTCAGTCAAGCTTGCTGATTCTGTTTGAAAAGAGTTTGGATTTGGGTCTTAAGGCTGCCTTGCACCATGCTGAAGAGCAGGTTGACAGTGTGAAAGAACAGTTTAAGAATATCTTTCTTGAACTGGATTCTCTGCTTCTGAAAAAGTATCAGGAACTTGATGACTGTACAGTTGAAAAGGAACAGAAGGAAACCGAGCTGAAATTAAACAGGGCAATCCTTAAGTGGATTGAAGCTTGTCAGAGGGAAGTGCAGGAAATTCTGGAGATTTAGGAGGCGAATAATAATGTTGAAGGAGACACAGAATTATATTAATAAGGGCGACATGGTTTCTCTTTGGTACTTATTTTCCAGTGCTTTAGATGTAGATCCGACTTTTGAAAAGTATCGAGAAGATTATGAAAAATGTAAAAATTTGCCTGACTTTTTCCAACCATATAGGGAGTTAACTCCATTAAGAGAAAATCCTGCTGAATGGGATGAAAACTATTGGGCACATCTAAAAAGTGATCAGAAGGAGAATTTTTCAGAGAAGAGATTTCTTCATATGATGGAAGTGGCAAAGGTTCTGAAAAAGGAGAAAATAGAAAGACTTTTGAAAGAACGGAAGGAAGAAGAAGAGAGGAAACAGAAGGAAGAAGCGGAACGGAAACGTCGGGAAGAAGCGGAACAAAAACACGAGGAAGATCGGAAACGCCGGGAAGAAGCGGAACAAAAACACGAGGAAGATCGGAAACGCCGGGAAGAAGCGG
>JAJBVD010000064.1:0-16845 GCA_020859985.1 Clostridiales bacterium | reverse complement strand
GAAGAAGCGGAACAAAAACACGAGGAAGATCGGAAACGCCGGGAAGAAGCGGAACGGAAACGCCAAAAAGATCAGAAGCGTCGGGAAGAAGCGGAACGGAAACGCCGGGAGGAAGAACAGAAACGAAAGGAGAAAGAACGGACAAAAAAAATAATGGGGAGCCTTCTGATAGCGGTGATCATCATTGTAGCTGTAATCGTTGTGCTCATCAGAAAGTAGAAGACTCCCCAACTGAAAAAACAAGCCATGTGTTGCATAAAACAGGGAATGTGACTACTGAAAATCCTGCGGCACAATCGTTGTTTACGAAGATACTGTACTTTACCTCAAGAGATAAAGAAGGCCGGTGGGAATTTTGGCTATCTGAAGATGAAGAATTTTTAAAAAAAATATATGTAACGAAAGCGGAGACTGTTGAAAAGGAAATAATTATGCCACGAATAAAAGAAAGCTTTGGCATGCCTATAAAAAATGGAAGATCATTATTTTCTGAAGCAGCGACCGATGAACCATTTCAAAATTATATTATTTATAGGATCAAGGTCAATGATTCTTGGGTTTATGAAGTGTGCCTTTCCGAATATACGAAACAGACCAACAAAGGAATAGTGAAGGTACCCGGAAAAGAGATAGGATTTTATAGAAAAAACGTAGTAGGAAAGAATTAATTAATATTGCATTAGGAGTGATGACGTGGCGGATTGGACAAAAATGTATGAAGCTGATTCGGCAGAAGCTTCTTTGAAAAACATGAAAGAACAAACTATAAGTATACATGTCGGTGGTAAGGAATCTGATGCTGAAACGGTTGCAGCGCTCACTAACATGGAACCTGAGGTTAATCCCATTGTTGGTCTTTCGTACAAGGAACCGGAGGACAATTTAGATTTGCTTACCCGGAATCTGCAGGATTGCCTGAGTCTGATTGACGATGAACTTATGAAGGGTTATGTGACGCAGCTGGATCAGCTTCCGGTTGCAGTTCCACCTGAGGGAAAAAGTTTAAGAGAAGAACTTTCTGCACTTCCGGAGGTTCAGTTTTTTCGAATTACAGAGCTGGTATATCAAAAAGACGAATTTTCTGTACATAAGCTGGCGGCGGTTTTCCATGCCATTTCAGGACGGGAATGTACGCTCATTTTAATGATACAAAGTAATGGAGACCGAAGCGATTTTTACCTGGGTGTGCGCTCATGGAAACCTTTGGAGCATTCAGTCGGAACCATGAGGAAAATGTTGGAAAATATTCTCATGGGGATGTTTCCGGGTAGTCGAGTTGAACCGTATCTGTCTGAGGAGCTTGAAGCGAATATGCGTCAGGCGGAAAAATCAAGTGCGGCAAGTGTTACATGCGTAGCGGATTTTAAACAGGGGGAGGGACACGTCCAGAACGAGGAATTTGTACAGGGACTTGAAAAATTTGTAGACAGTATGCGTGGGAGAAGCTATACGGCTATTTTTTTGGCGGATAGTATAGAATATGGACAGGTGAATGAGCTGCGGGAGACTTATGAGAATATTTATACCCAGTTATCTCCTTTTGCTGATATGCAGTTTGCGTTTTCGATGAATGCCGGAAAAAGTGAAGCTGCAGGGGGGAGTGGCACGAGCAGTATTACAAACTCGGTACAAAAGAACGATTCCGTTGGAGAATCATCGCATGAGGATTTTTCGACAGGCACACAGGAAAATATGGGAAAATCAACCGGCACGGGAGAAAACCAATCTATAAGTGATGGAAAAACACATCAGGCGGGAAGCAGCGATGGAGTTAATGACTCCGTGTCAAATGGACATACAGAGGGCAGCTCAGACACAAAAGGAAAATCTGCCGGAATCAGTATCAGTAAGGGGTTTAGCAAGTTTGGCGTCGGTCTTCATGCGGGAATTAATTCTTCACACACAGATAATTCCAGTGATACACACACGCTCACGCATGGAACCAGTCATATGGACACAGTGTCGGATGCCATTTCGAAAACATTGACCAGAGGCATAAGCCAGACGCAGTCTGAGAATGTATCATACGGAACATCTCAAAACCGTACATCAGGAACTGGGAAAAACAGTCAGCATATGGAGGGAATTAGCCGTGGTGAAACATTTAGCTTTACAGATACAAGGATGATGACGGATACGTTTGGAACATCTCAGGGAGTTACGTTGAACGCAAAGAATAGGACGCTTGACTCAATTCTGGATAGAATCGACCGGCAGATTGAACGCATAGAAGTATGTGAGAGTCTTGGCATGTGGAAATTTGCGGCATATTTTCTTGGGGAAAGTGCTGCGGAAACTGAGACAGCGGCAAATATTTATTATTCCCTCATGACGGGCGGACAAAGTGGGATTGAGCGATCTGCAGTTAATGTCTGGTCGGCAGGAAGTGAGCACTTGGAAAATGTGACAGAGTATCTTACACACTTTTGCCATCCCGTATTTTTGAAAAAAAGGAACGGCGAGGAGGAAGACAGTGTAGTTCTTGTTGATCCGTCTGCATATATCAGCACAAATGAATTGGCAATCCATATGGGTTTACCACGTCATTCTGTGAAAGGACTGCCGGTTGTGGAGCACGCTGATTTTGGGAAGGAAGTTGTAAAATATAGAAATGATGATGATCATCAGTCGACCATTAAATTAGGAAATATTTTTAATATGGGTCGTATGGTTGAAAACAGTGATGTTGTGCTGGACGTAGAGAGTCTCGCAATGCACATGTTTGTTACCGGATCAACAGGTAGTGGCAAATCCAATACTGTGTATCATTTACTGGATGAACTGGCTTTTACTCACAGAGATGATAATATCAACTTTATGGTTATTGAGCCGGCCAAAGGGGAGTATAAAAACGTTTTTGGCTGCAAAAATAACGTAAAAGTTTTGGGAACAAACCCAGAGTATGCGGAATTGCTCAAAATTAATCCTTTTAAATTTCCGCAAGAAGTTCATGTTCTGGAACATGTAGACAGGTTGGTAGAAATTTTTAACGTATGTTGGCCCATGTATGCAGCTATGCCGGCTGTGTTAAAGGAAGCTGTTTTAAAAGCATATGAGATGTGTGGATGGAATCTGACCACATCCAAAAACTCTCTTGCTAACACGCTGTTCCCTTCTTTTGGAGACTTACTGGAGCAACTGGATAGGGTTATAGACGTATCAGGGTATTCGGATGAGGTAAAATCAAATTATAGAGGATCACTTCTTACCAGAGTAAAATCATTGACAAATGGTCTGAATGGTTTGATCTTTTCTACCGATGAGATAGACAACAATATATTGTTTGATTCTAATGTTATTGTAGATTTAAGCCGGGTCGGTTCTCAAGAAACGAAGTCATTATTGATGGGCATTTTGGTAATGCGCCTGTCTGAACATAGAATGGCATTTACTAAAGGTTCCAATAATAAATTACATCATATTACCGTTTTAGAAGAAGCTCATAATTTGTTGAAAGCAGACTCTTTTGCGACTACTGAAGATGGTGGAAATGTTGCAGGAAAATCTGTTGAAATGATTTCCAATGCAATCGCTGAAATGAGAACCTATGGAGAAGGATTTATTATTGCTGATCAATCTCCTAATGCTGTTGATATGTCAGCAATTAGAAACACTAATACGAAAATTATCATGAGACTTCCAGAAGAAAACGACAGAAGAATTGCTGGAAAATCTGCAGCATTAAAAGATCAACAGTTGGACGAAATTGCGAAGTTGCCTAAAGGCGTAGCTGTAGTTTACCAGAATGATTGGATTGAACCTGTTCTCTGCAAAATTGATAAGTTTTCACAGCAGGAATCTTTGTACGTATATGAAAAACCGAAGGAGCAGGATGAAGGCGGAAAAGATGAGTGGTTTAAAACGGAGCTGCTTAAACTTCTGGTAAAAGGAAGAGTTAATGAAAACGTAGATATAAATGTAAAAGGACTAAGGGATGCAGTTCCGTCTGCCGATTTGTCAACCAAAAATAAAATTGGATTATACAGGATGCTGGAAGAATATGAGATAACTGGTAAGTTGAAAATATGGGAAGATCAGAACTTTGAGGAACTTTCCGCATTGGTTGTCGAGCTTATGAATTGCAGAAGCAGAGTAGAACGTATGATTACAGGGGCAAGGAATTTTGAGGAATTAAACGATAATTTTTATGAATTGATACATAGACAGTTTCACGAAGCTTCTGATGAAATAAGCCTTACCTTAAGCCAGTGCTTTATGAAGGATTACAGTGTCCGGGATGAAAAAAACGTGGAACTTTATTCAGCCTGGCGTGAGGTGGTTAAGAAAAGAGGTGGATTACTATGAACGCTTTTTTCCCAAATTCAGAACTGACGGTGAATGATTTTCCACTGGCGCGGATAGCAAGAAGCTTTGAAAATAAGGAGACGAATGTTTCGGCTCTGGACAAGCCTATTGCGAAGGAAGTAGGAAAAGAGCCGGAAATATATGAAACAAACAAAGAAAATATTGCAAAGCAGGATGCGGAGCTTGCCCGAATCGCGTCCGGCGAAAAGACTCTGGAGACTACACAGGAAAAAGGAAACTTCGGAGAAATGGCAACGGACAGGGATTTGAGAGACAATGGTTATGAACGGATTTCAAAAGAAATTGTAACTGGTCTCGATAATTCGGGACATCAGGGCATTGATGGTGTATACTATAATTCGGACGGGCATCCGCCATATCTGATTGCTGATGCAAAATATGGGACAGCCCAGCTGGCTGATACCCTGGATGGGAAACAGATGAGTGAAAACTGGATAGATAAGCGATTGGATGAATCTGTTGGAAAGGAAAAAGCGGACGAAATCCGCATGGAAAAACTAATGAATCCAGACCGTGTCGGTTCATACGTGGCGCATATAGATTCGAATGGAACTGTTTCGTATGATAAGCTGGATGAAAATGGAGATACGATTCAAAAGGGGGTGAAGATCAATGCATAGAGATACAATAAAAGATGCTAAATATTTTGATGACTATATTGACTGCCAGAAGAAACGGATAGAAAAATTTGCTGCTGTCAGCGAAGCACTGGATAGCAGCGAGACAAAGAAGGTTGCCCAGTGCAATCGGTATCTTGCAAATTACTATAAAGATATGATCTCTGCGGAATACTCTGCGGGAGAACCTAAAGACTCGATAAAAAAGACTTATGACGACTATATTTCTTGTGTAAAAGCCTGTGGAGTCTGTGACTATGCTGAATTCATTGATATGCTGTCGTTGGCAGTTTTGTTCCAAGTGGATTATGAAACTGTAAAAGAACTTGTGCGTGTGGAATGGTCGGATTCTCTGACAGAGATTTTGTGTGAGTATTTAGGTAAAGAAAGGGATCAGGCTACCGAAAGCAAACTGTTATATACGGATTATTATACGCCATTTTATCAGTATGCTACAGGGAAATCTGATTTGGTGGATTTTTCGACCTATATAAGCAATGAATGGTATGATTCAAATAAGGACATGTATTGGTATGATTCGCATAAAAAGAAGGAAGACGTCTACGCTGGGTACTGGTGCTGGTTGGCAGCGGCACTGATGAAAATCAGAAATGCTCCATCCGAAATTGTGAAATATGTACCGTTGGAATTGATTTAGGCATACACAAAGATTAATTTGCATATCTACTGAGACAGAGCAGTAATAAAACTCTGTCTCTTTTTAAAAGTATTTTGTAGATGATTTCTTTTCATGACACGTTGTGTCCATCTATAAATATATAATGAAACAGGAAGGAACCAAATTTAAAATATGAAAGGGGATCAGATATGTGTTATTGAAAACGTAGTACGAGAAAAGATGATGTTTAGTGGTTTTATGTAGGGTGCGGAGCCGTTGTTGATTTGGACTCGGATTATTTTATCGCTGATGTATTGGACAAGGACAAAGTTAGGAAACAGGCTCTGAAACAAGTATGGGATTATGGTATAGAACAGGTTATTTTTTAGAAACTGTAGAGATGAATCCAGAGATAAGGAAGCGATAAGTATGTGGAAGAATAATTTTAAAGAAATAATCAGTGGCAGAGTTTTTTTACTTGCATGGATGATCGCGGCTGTCATGGCCGCTGGGATTATTCCATCGGAAATATCTTACGCAGAAGAAGATATTGCAGTGGTATATGAGGATGAAGAAGATGAAATAGAAGTTCCAGACTGGGACAATCTGTCAGACGATGATTGGCTTGATGCTGCTGTAGAGTATTGGGATGAGAAAATTTCATTTGATGATCCTTCGCCCGCGTATTATGCTGAAGACTTTGATCAGATGACGGATGAAGATTTGGAATTCATACGAGAGTTTATGTCAGACTATCTTGATATCGAAGCATATGCCAGTGAATATGATTACGATGAAGAACAACTTAATTATGATCTCGTATGTATGTACGAAAATGTAATAGTGATAGAAAACGGCTATAATATTACTCCAGGTGGCGCTGCTTTTTATTTGCATGAGGTATGTGATGACTATGATATTGAATATCTCAAATCAATGAATTGGTGTGAAATATTGGAACATTATGAGTATGAATGGTATATAAGTCAGGAATACGATAGTTATAACGATAATTATAGCAATAGTTATAGTGCAGATGATTTTACTACAGTGGATGGTAAGGTAGTGCTTAGCTCAGACAATCTGTATGAGTGGGTATATTCCAATCCTCCAGAAGGAGAAATCGTATATATTCAAGGCGTGACCATAGATACGATATATACAAACGCATTATATTGTGTATGGGGAATGCATAGCGAAGACTATAATGGAGATGAAACATTAAAATTAATGAAAGCGGTAGAAATTTTTATGATTGATACAACAGGCCATTCTGTCGGAAACCGACTTAGCACAGTAGAAGCAAAGTATATTGGCATGAAACGTAAGGAAGGAACGGAGTATTTTGGCTATGATTGGACTTGGCCAATGTTTGCTATGTATGGTTCACCTGAATATGAAAATTATTAATCAATGAAGAACGAGAGAGCTATGAGTGAGGGGGTATACTGCTTATCTTGCATTTATCCCATTTACGAATGCCAGATAACAGGCAAAATCGCCGAGGGATTTCCGGCCGTATCCTTCTGTATCATTGCCGAGATCATCCAGCCAGCTGGTATCTTTTCCTTGTGTGCTCAAAACATTTGCCAGTGTGTGAAGCTTTATGATGAAAGAATCATGCATTGATGTACGGCGACTGTCTTTTTCAATTTTTTCTTCCCTTTCCATGGTAGGCCAGAGGGCGCGCATATTCGCATAATTTGCAGCTGCTGCTATCAAGGAAGTGTAGAATTCAAGGGCTTCTGTGTCATTATCAACAGCTGCGGATATCTTTTGATGGATTTCCGTCATGCGTTCAAAGGAAAGGCACAGGGGCTCTTTCATGTAATCTTCATAAGTGTAAGCGGATGACATGTTTTTTCCTCCTTATGTGGGTGATGATGGTACTACACTACGTTTGGAGCGATGATCTTATTGGAGATTAAGCTTTTGGCTACGACCATTTGAGTTCCTCTCTGTTGTGTATCATATCATAACATGTGGTTCTTGTCACTACCGCATCAATATTTTTTGCTTGCATAATGTAGTAGAACTTGTAATAATATGATTACTGCCACCCCCACCCGCTGAGGGAACGGAGGAAATCAATCGGCAACTGCTATGGGCAAGGGCGTTGCGCAAATAGAGAACTATTTTACTAAGATTTTAGTAGAATGGCTTTATTTGCGCAACGCCTTTTTGTTTTTAAGAAAGAGATTTAAAAATGATAGAGACAGGATACGAGAATGATATGCCAGTCAAGATTCAACCGTATGCTCACCAACAGAAAGCATTTGATTTTGTTAGTGATCTGTTCGGAATATTTTCTGATAATGAGAAGCGCAATGGTGCAGCGCTGTTTATGGAAATGGGGACGGGAAAAACGTTGGTTGCCATTGGGATTGCTGGCAGCCTATTTCTACGTGGGAAAGTTAAAACCGTTTTAGTCGTTGCTCCATTATCTGTGCTGGGGGTATGGGAAATTGAGTTTGAGAAGAGTGCGGATTTTGTTTATTCTCTGCTTTGGCTTAGCGGTAGCACAAAAAACAAAGCTAAACAGTTAGACGATTTTACAGGGGATGGGTTAAAAGTTGTGCTGGTTAACTATGATTCCGTATGGCTGCTCAAGAATGAACTGTTATCTTTTTGTCCGGAGCTCATTGTGGCTGATGAAAGCTATAAGATCAAAAATCCTCAATGTAAAAGAAGTTCAGCACTTTACGAAATTGGAGAAAAAGCGAGATATAGATTAATTCTTTCTGGGACAGCGATTTCAAATAGTCCATGTGACATTTTTGGGCAATATCGTTTTCTGGATCCGGAAATATTTGGCCAGAATTATGGTTACTTTTGCTTTAGATATTTTCGCAATGTCAGTTTCAATATATATCATCCTGTCTGGAGGTTTAAAAGCGAGGAAAGTAAAAAAATTTTTTTGGACAAGTACAGGGAAGTCGCTTATGTCGTTAGACGACAAGAATGTTTAACCCTTCCACCGGTGATTGAACAGGTATATTTTGTTAGGCTTCAGGGCAGAGCCTTGAAGGAGTACCGAAATATTGTTGGTCGGAATAAATACTGTTTTGAAAACGCCTCTTTTGATCATCGTATGGGAGTTTATACTGAACTTTCGATGCTAACAGGTGGGTTTATAAAAGACAAAGAGAGTAATAATTTAGAGTATGTGAGCAAGGCTAAGCTTGAGGCTCTCTTGGAAATTATTGATTCTGCAGTTAAAGATGGAAATAAGGTGGTCGTTATGGTAAAATATCTGGCTGAAATGAGGCTGATTGAAGAAAGCTTAAGAAAAAGAAGAATCGGCTTTACGAAACTCTACGGGGGAACAAAGAATCGTGAGGATTCGATCAAACGTTTTCAAACTGATGAGTGCTGTTTTGTTTTCATTGGAGAGATTCAAACTGCCGGACTTGGAATATCTTTAACAGCGGCCAACATTATGGTTTTTTATAGTTTTGATTTTTCCTACGATAGCTTTGAACAGGCAAAAGCTAGGATTCACAGGGCAGGACAAACGAAGACGTGCCATTATGTATACCTGCTATGTAGAGGGACTATTGATTGTAAGATCTTTAATGCGCTTCGTAACAAGCGGAGGATTTGCGATTTATTGCTAATTTCTTCAACTATTGATGAAAGTGACGAGGATGCCTTAATTTCTAATGTTTAATATGATTATCAGGTTGGCGATATATGTGATCTGCAGTGAAGAGATGAGATTATCTGCGCGTAAATATATATTTTTTCATTCATATACTATTCCTTTGAAAGAACTATTCACACACATTTCAAAGGAGGTAATGATTTATGGCAGCGAATGTTGAAACAATGTTTTACACACGGGAGAAACCGTGGCACGGGCTTGGAACGATGGTGGAGGAGGCTCCTGATTCCACTCATGCGTTGAAACTGGCAGGATTGGACTGGAGGGTAGTTCAGAAGCCGATCCGGACAATGGATGGGGTTTTTATACCAGGATTCAAAGCAAATGTAAGAGAAACGGATGACCAGGTACTTGGTATTGTCACAGACCGTTACAAGGTTGTCCAGAATGAAGATGCCTTCGCCTTTACAGATGATCTGTTGGGTGAGGGCATTACTTATGAAACAGCTGGTTCCCTGCAGGGCGGCCGCCGGACATGGATTCTGGCAAGATTGCCGCAGCGGTATATCATCAGCGGCGATGAAATCACACCGTATCTGGTGTTTATGAACAGCCACGATGGGACAGGGGCAATCAAGGCAGCTATGACGCCGATCCGGGTAGTCTGCCAGAACACGCTGAACCTTGCTCTCGCGACTGCTAAGAGAACATGGACAACCAACCATGTGGGAGACATCGAAGGGAAGATGGAGGATGCCAGAAATACTTTGCTTTACGCAGACCGCTATATGGCGGAGCTTGGGAAAACGATAGACCAGTTAAACCGCCAGAAGCTTTCTGACCGTCAGGTTTATGATTTCATTGACGCGCTGATTCCTCTGCCGGATACCGCATCGGAACAGCAGAGGAAAAATACGCGGCGGATGAAAGAGGATGTAAAGACAAGGTACTTTGATGCGCCGGACTTACAGCATGTGGGAAAGAACGCGTATCGGTTCGTCAATGCGGTTTCTGATTTCGCTACTCACGCGAGGCCTCTGCGGGAACGTTCCAATTACAGGGAAAGCCTGTTTGCGAAAACGGTGGACGGGAATGCCATGATTGACCGGGCTTTTCAGATGGTTCAGGCGGCATAGAATATGGTGTCTGGCGGGCAGTTGTACGGAAGCTGGTCGGGACAGCCTTGCGGTGAGCCGTGTTTGAAAAGATAAAAGGAGAGGTTTTAAGAGAATCGGGGAGATTCCGCGGGAAGTTGATGCGATAATACCGTAAAATCTGAGATTTTCTGCGGAAAATATAAGAAAAATACCGTGAATTATAAGAATTGAGTTATGATAATATGGCTTATATGGAAATGAGATAAAGGAGTATCCGCGATGGGTACTCCTGTTTTGTTTCCGGAAAGGAGAGGATATCAGTTATGAATAAGTACCGGAGAAAAAATCTGGAGATGGCATTTGATTTGACGGCTCAGGCAAAGAAGATTTTGGAAAACAGCAAAGAAGAAGAACAGGGGGCATACGATAACCTGCCGGATTCTATCAGGGACGGGGAACGCGGTGAAGAGATGCAGAACTATGTGGAGATGATGGAGGAAGCATACAATTATCTGGACGATGCGGCTTCCGTGATTGAGCAGATTTAAGGAGTGAAAATGGAGCTGGAATGCAGTGACAGGAATGTAGCAGGAATGGGATATGCACGAGTTTTGGAGAGGAGGTGTCATTCATGAGCGGTAACGTGAAAGGACTGCTGAGGGCGGCGGCAATCAGTATTATGGCTGTTCTTATGTTGGTGGCCACGATGCTTCCGTGGGCGTAAGCTGCGCGGGAATATTTAAAAAGCGGTATAAAGGTAATAGCATCAGGATAAGCACAGGAAAGGAATTACAGGAGAGATGAAACAGAATACGATATCTACAAAAGAGATGACCAGAGAACAGTGGCTGGAATTACGGCGGCGGGGGATTGGAGGTTCGGATGCTTCGGTGATTATGCGGAAGAATCCATACAGGTCAATCATCCAGCTCTGGGAGGAAAAGACCGGACGGCTGCCAGTGGAGGAGAGCGGGAATGAATATGTCTACTGGGGCAATGTGATGGAACCGATCATCAGGAAAGAGTTTATGAGACGGAGCGGCCTGAAAGTCCGGCAGAAGCATGCGATGATTCTGCATCCGGAGCATCCGTTCCTATTTGCTGATGTGGACGGGATTGTAACAGATGAGGACGGAAAGAAATGTATCTTCGAGGCAAAGACGGTCTCACAGTATAAGGAAGGGCAGTGGGAGGATGGAATCCCGGAAGAATATATGCTTCAGATACAGCATTACATGGAAGTGTGCGGCATGGATAAGACATATATAGCCGGACTGATTGGCGGCAACCGTTTTGTGTTCCATACGGTATACCGGGATGAATCTCTCATCGGAGAGCTTCTGGATGCTGAAATAAGCTTCTGGAATGATTGCGTCCTTGCAGATAAGTGTCCTGAGGTAGACGGAACCCCGGCCACGACCGATTTTCTCAATACAAAATATGGCCGGACCGTTTCAGATTGCGTTGCCCTGCCGCAGCCGATGATGGAGGTACTGGACCGGTACGATGAGGTCAGCAGGGATTTAAGCGAGCTGGAATTACAGAAAACGGCACTTGCGAACCAGTTAAAGGACGCACTGCAGGAACATGAATCGGGGGAAATCAATGGCCGCATTATCAGCTGGAAGAAGGTTCAGAAAACATCCTTTGACAGCAAACAGTTCCGGAAGGATGAGCCGGAGATGTTCTCGCGCTATCTGAAGGAGAGCTCTTACAGACGGCTTTCGGTGGCATAAGTAAGGTATGGGAAGGAGTAGAAGATGGATACACCTATGATACGTCTGCTGCGTGCAGAAGAAATTGAATGCCGCGTATCAATGATTTCGGAGAAAGGCCTGAGCCTTCTGCTGTTTAAGGATGCCCGTGTAGACCAGAAGATTCTGGATGAGACATTTACACCGCTTGGGTGGAAACGGACACATCAGGAAATCGGCGGGAACCTTTATTGCACTGTAGAGATATGGGATGGTGAAAAGGAACAGTGGATTTCTAAGCAGGATGTTGGTACTGAGAGTTATTCCGAAAAAGAGAAAGGACAGGCATCGGACAGTTTTAAGAGGGCTTGTTTTAACTGGGGAATTGGTCGGGAGCTGTACACGGCACCGTTTATATGGGTGCCAGCGGCGCGGACGGTGATTGAGCCGCGCGGGGATAAATACTATTGCAGGGATCATTTTACTGTAGCGGAAATTGCCTACGATGAAAACCGTATTATCTGTGCGCTGTCGATCGTGAATGGCAGCGGGGCGGTGGTATATTCGCTTCACCAGTTAAAAAATGGAACGGCTGGAGAAGAAACTGCTAAAAAGGGAACAGCCAGAAAACGGACAGCTAGGAGCGGAGTACCATTAGGGCCTGCAGACTCGGAGGAACCAGCAGGCACAAAAACAGCCGCTGGCGGTATAGGACTCAGCCTTGAGAAGACGGCTGAAATGGAACAGGAGCTAAAACGGACAGGCGTTCCGATCCAGACAGTCCTTGAACGGTACCAGATACCTTCTCTGGAGCAGATGACGGAAGAAATCTACGACAGTGCAATGCGGAGCTTGCGCAAGACACCCGGCAAGAACAGGAAAGCAGCGTAACACAAGAGGAGGCGGTATATGGGAATGGGCGAATTGGCAAAGGCAGTTGTGATCGGCGTACTTACAGTTGTTCTTGCGGTCATGACCGCGAACAGTGATGAAAAGTAAAAAACTTCATTTCGAATCCATCAGACGGAAAACATATAAACGGAATAACAGTAAAAGGCATTTCCCCCAGGATGCGGTGGAATGATGGGAAACAACGAGGCTTGTGATATAGGGGGGTGATGACAGGAAGTGGACATTATGGTTCGGCTGGCAATCGCAGGAATACTGGCAGTGGTCATTGCAGTGTTGTGGAAGAATCTGGTCTGACTGGATGAACATGGATGCACAGTTTTAACGGATAGGCGCATGGTTTTGACGGATGGGCGCACAGATTTAACGGATAACTGCATGATTTTGACGGATAGGCGCATGGTTTTAACGGATAACAGCATATTTTTAACGGATAATTGCAAAGGAGAAAAAAGAAATGAAAATCATGGATATGTTTTTTGACGGACGCATTTACACGGAGGAACAGGCGGTTCCGGATTCTCCGGAATACCGGGACATATGCAGGACGGTGGGCGACACGATGGAGAAGTTGTCAAAAGAACTGCCCGCAAAAGAATATGACAGGATTGAGAAATTATGTGATCTGGTAGCATCTGAAGATGAATTTGTTAATAAGGAATGTTTCCGATATGGACTCGGAATGGGGATTCTGCTTATGCAGGAAGTTTATCAGCTGCGCTATTTCAAGATACCGGACGAGAGTGTGGTAAAGAAAGATACCGGGAAAGGAGACGTGCAGGGATGAAGAAAAGAACAGACTTTGCCGGAAAGGAGACGAGTCGGCAATGGACATGAAGAGGCTGTTTTATGACTGGATTTACTCGGAAGGGAAATACATACCGCAGACACAGGGATATGAGACTGTTGAAGAACTATTTGGTATGGCAAAGGATGAATTGTGCGGCCAGCTCTCTGAAAACGCCAGGGTCATGCTTGCGGATTGTCTGGATTATATGGAACAGCTTGCAATGTTCCAGAATGAGGAATGTTTCAGACGGGGTATGGCTCTGGGAGTTCGGATGACGGCGGAATCTTTTATACCGGACGGGAAAGGAACAGAACGGCGGCGGGAGGTGCCGGTTTGTCAATGAATGCTGTGAAAACAATGGATAGATATACATTCGGAAAAAGGAGAAGAACATGGACAACGATGGAGAAATATCGACATTTGGAAACGAAACAGGCTTTTCATTGTATGGAGATAAGGCGGTTGGTTCCGACCTGACATATGAGGAATTTGTAAGCGAACTGAAACGAGCGGTAGGGGAGAAAATTAGGAAAGAAGCGAAAGTCATAGTCGCCTCTACGGGGAAGATTAATTGCTCGCATCAGAAATCTATGGCAGTCAAGTGGCCCGGGAAGAACACGTCTGTAGCGATTAACCTTGAAGCCAGTTATGAGGAATTTCAGAGTGGCGCCAGTCTGGACACTATTGCCGGGCAGGCAGCGGAGTTTTTTAACCGACAGGACGCATCAGGCAATACAGACCTGTCCTTTTACAGTGATTACAAACGTGTGCGGAATATGCTCGTGTGCCGGCTGGTAAATTATGAGATCAATCAGGAACTGCTGGAAGATGTGCCTCATATCCGCTTTTTCGATCTGGCTGTTGTTTATTACTGTGAAATGGACTGGGCTGACTTTAAGTCGAGCGGGATACTGGTGCGGAACTCCCACCTCAGTTTATGGAAGATCACTCTGGAACAGCTTCATGCAGCTGCGCTTGAAAACACACGCGCCAGGCATCCGGTTCAGTTGCTTTCTTTGCCCCAGCTTATGGAGAAGACGTTAAAGGATGGTGTGCTGCTGCCTGAAATGGAGAACCGGCTTAAACTGGAAGCAGGAACGGATTCAGAAACTGTGCCGACCTCCGAATTACTGCCGGAAGCGGAGGAAGTACCGATGTATATTCTTACAAATATTAATAAATGCTTTGGAGCGATATGCATCTGCTTTCCGGATGTGTGGCAAGTAGTCAGCGGACAGGTTGGCGGGGATTTTTATGCCCTGCCGAGTAGCCTTCATGAATGTATAATTTTTCCGGCATCTATTTGCGAAGAAGGAAAAGAAAACAGACTTCATGAGATGGTAAAGGAGATTAATGAGAAAGCTATTTTACCGGAAGAAGTGCTGGGGGATTCTGTCTATCGCTATTATGCAAAGGAGCAGGAACTGAGGATGGTGGCGTAGAATTTGAAGCTCTGTTGAAAGATAACAGGAAAGTCATTGCCAGCCGAATCATAATATCCTATGGTAAAGCTGGCAATGATGCTTTCAAGGAATGTTTTGTATTAAGGAGGTGGTGATAGTGCGTTATGACGCAAGAACAGAGAATTGGATGTCCATGGAAGTGAAAGGCATACAGGGTTACTTTTCAGATATGAGAATAGACAGGGACAGCGTACCAGAAGAGTGCCACTTTTGGGAGCTTGCAGATTGTGACAGTGATGGGATGCCATGTCGTTACAGACCGGCGATACTGGTAAACTTCTTTGGGACGTTTATTACAACAGGGGAACTGCCGATTGATGATGAGGAGACTCAGACAGGGTATATAGAGCCGGAGGAATGGGACTTTACTGGAGATTATTCTGTGCCTTATTATGCTGTGGCTGATAATGTGAGGAGAAGCATGCGGATCAGTATGAGGGCATAGGGCAGTTACTATATCTTTGCAGAAAAGCAAAACGCTGAATAATTCACTTGCAAAAGGAAAGCTGAATGTTATAATACAAAGTAGATGGGGCAATGAATGATTGCAATTTAAACATATGTAATGGGGAAAGAGGTGGATCTATGCTTGCGGCTGTAAGAGGATATATTCGTGGAAATGAAGTTGTGATAGAAGATGAAGATATGAAAGCGTACGATGGAGCGGAGGTTGTTGTTACTCTGCTGGATTACCCCAATAAGAAGAAAAAGAAAAAAAATATTGATTGGGATAGCTTTGTTGTGCCGAGTGAGAGAGGAAAGCATGTTGATGAATATATGAAGGAGATGCGGGAGTATGACAGATTATAGGAATGTATTTATTGATACTGCGCCATTCATATATTTTATTGAAAAAGATGAAAACAATCCCCGGTATTTTGACAAGGTAAAAAACTTTTTTATAGAAAGCAGCGACAAAGGAATTCAGCTTGTTACATCAGTAATTACCGTTGAGGAATATATGGTGTATCCATACAGGAATAATCTCCCAATATATGCAGAAACTTTCGAACAACTGCTGCATGCGTTAGAGATTGATATATTAGAGGTCAGTATGCCTGTAGCAAGAAAAGCGGCAAGGATACGTGCGGACTATCGGCATTTCAAAGCGATGGATGCACTGCAGCTGGCGGCTGCCAGTGTGTCTGGCTGTGATTTATTCCTGACGAATGACAGACAGCTGTGCCAGTATAAAGAATTTAGATGCCTTACGGTTGATGAACTGGAATAAATTCAGCCATAGCAAGCAGGTCCATCTACAGGTTGATTTCCAAATGATGAGATAATTTGTTTGGTGTTGATGTCAGCGTTGATGTCAAATTTGAAGATGGCCGGTTTGAATCATGCTGAAATGAGGAGAGAATAAAAAGGCATTCGAAAGATTTGATTCCTCCAAAAACCCTTTATTTTCAAGGAAAAAGGCAACTGTCATTCATTTGACAGCTGCCTTAAACTTTCGTGCGGAAGATGGGACTTGAACCCACACGAGCGCAATGCTCACAAGATCCTTAGTCTTGCTCGTCTGCCAGTTCCGACACTTCCGCGAACAAACGGTATTATATCAAACTGGGTTCTATAAGTCAACAGAAATTTTTTAAAAAAATAAAAAAGAAATTGCTTGACATTTGGAAGAGCGTGTAGTATTATAGCCGATGTGAGTCAGATGACTCGCCAACCGCGGAGGTGGCGGAATTGGCAGACGCGCAGGCTTCAGGTGCCTGTGGTA
>JAJBVD010000084.1:9753-10938 GCA_020859985.1 Clostridiales bacterium | reverse complement strand
CGTCTGCCGTGTAGGATTCCTCTGTTACCGTATAAGTCGTCCCCGCCGGGATGCCCGTCGCCGTCTTGCTCTCACCATGTTTCAGTGTGAAGGTCGCCACGCCATCCTTAAAGGTCATCTCTCCGAATGTACCATTCAGAGTCGTGTCACTCAAGGTCACCGTAAAGGAGAATTCCTTCGTGGTGTCAACCACGCTGCCTGCCACCGTCTTGGTCACAGTCAGGTTACCTGCGTCAAGAGTGTTGGTCACGTTGTAACCATCAATCGTGGTCGTGTAGCCGGCTACTGCATCCTCGGTGATGGTGTAAGTAATCAGCTTGTTGTCTGCGTCGTACTTATCCAGCCCTGTGAACGCATAGTTCCAGTTTCCGTCTGCATCTGCCGTTACAACCTGGCTGTCAACCTTTTCACCATTCGCTAACAGGTTGATCGTGATGCTGGTCGGACGCTTGCCACTCAAGTTGTCGTTGTCAGACCAAGTCTTGGTGCCGGATACGCTCACACTTGCCGTATAGGTGTTTGTGATGTCATAGCCGTTAATTACTGTCTCATAATTTTCGACCTCATCCTCGGTAACGGTGTACACGATCTTTACATAATTCCCGTCTGCGTCTTTCCTGTAAACGTCAAGATCTGTAAACTCATATTTCCAGTCGTCTCCGGCTGTCACAGTCTTACTAGCTATCTTCGTCCCGTCTGAAAGAAGGTTTACTGTGATAGATTCCGGCCTCGTCTTATCGGCATTCTCGTAATCCACCCATGTCTTTGTTCCGCTTACACTTGTCGTTGCTGTATAGGTGTTTGTGATATCGTGGCCATTGATCTCTGACGTATATCTCGTCACCGCATCCTCGGTAATGCTATATACGATCTTTACATAGTTCCCGTCTGCATCCTTTTTATAGACATCAAGCTTCTCAAACTCATATGTCCACCCGTTATCTGCCGTTACTGTCCTGCTGTCTATTGGCGTTCCATCTGCAAGAAGATTGACTGTGATGGATCCCGGCCTGGTCTTATCTGCATTATCATAGTCCACCCACGTCTTCGTTCCGCTTACACTCGTCGTTGCTGTATAGGTGTTCGTGAAGTCTGCTTCAGTCACATTGCCCGTTGTATTATCTACGGTTCCTGTTGCTGTCGTGCTCGTTGCCTTATAATTCGACGGCTCCGTCTCAGTCACCG
>JAJBVD010000084.1:0-9653 GCA_020859985.1 Clostridiales bacterium | reverse complement strand
AATCCGCTGTAGCATCACCGCTCTGCGGCGTGATGTCATCCGTTCCGTTGTTCAGTGTGATCACAAGGCTGCTCGGACGCGTGTTATCAGCATTGTTATAATCCACCCATGTCTTTGTTCCGCTGATGCTGATAGTAGAAACAACATCATTAGTAATCGTCACACTCCCGGTAGTATTGCTTTCCGAAACTGTAATATTTTGATTCTCATAAGTAACCGTATATGATCCGTAGCTCCCACCTTCAAGAATGGGGTCATTATTATCATCCAGTTCATATACATAATAAGTCTTATTAAGATCTAAATCCGAAAAGCTGATACTTGCCGTACCCTCCGCACTGACAACTATAGTTTTTATCTGTACAGGTGTATCGGTGCTATTAGCAACATACTCGCCATCGTAAATAGCCACTGTAAAAGAACCTGTAGCACTTTCATTTACCTGACCATCTGCTTTAATAACCTTAGTAACGCTGATAGAACCCTTTATATCCGTTGTTGAACGGTTTGTAACAAGCAGTTCGTACGGTCCAGCACTTACTTCAATAGTAAGACCGCTGTTCGCTGTGCTCACTGCTGTCATTTCTGTTGTCACAACGTCTTTTGTCTGAGTTGCTCCCGTTGAGCTATCATACAGTGCAAAATAGTGTGCCGTACTCGACAGCACGTAGCCACTCGCTGAAGCAGTCTCCACAACCTTGTATAGTTTTCCATATTCAAGGTTGCTAAAAATAGCCTGACCACTGCTTGTAGTAGTTGTTCCTACAACTGTTGATTCACTCATTATTGTATGAGTCGAATCATCATAATCAACCAAATATATTGTAAATTCAGCGCCATTTACAAGAGTCGTCAGGGTGTCATCATATTTGGAAATAATAACACGGTTTTTATCTCCGGAAATGGTTGCACTATGACTTATAACATTGACAGATGTATCCTTGGAAGCTGGCTTTGTCACAGTCCCGCTAAGAACAAGTGTCGCCGTGTTGCTGAATGTCTGGCTCCCCGTTTCCGATATTTTAACCACAAAGGTAACTTTCACATACGTCTCATCCGGAACTGTAACCGTCAGAACTTTATCCGAATAAGTGTATGAACATCCCAGAACGTTATTTCCATCTGCGTCTGTGAAGGTAACCGTTTTACCATTCAGAGCTTTTATAGCAAGCTCCATCCCGGACGGTAGCGTATCTGTCAACGTAAGTGTAGTATCATCTGACAGGTTTAATGCTCCCGGATTCACTTCAATTGTATAAGTGACAAGATCATCTGTCGCTGTGTCACCAATTGTTTCATTTTCAGTTGCCGAATCTTTCGTTATATAGGTAGGCGTTATAGTTACTGTTGATGTTGTATTTGTCAACTCAGTTGTCCCATTTTTCAGGTAAACATGATTCGTATAGGTTGAATCATCACTACTTGAAATCACATCCTTGCCAGTCAATTTTGTTTGATATTCACAATGATAATAATTTCCACTAAGACCTCCCAATGTAACTGATATGGTTTCCTCACCCGAAGTCGCCGTGCCCGTTGTCACAGAAGCGCTTGTTGATTCTCCACCATTCACCGTATACTTAAAAGATCCCGACACATACGACATGCCATCCGGTATAATATCATATATAGAAACTGTTATATCAGGATCATACGTCTTTTGTGATTTATTGACATTTACATACCAGGTAGTAATGCCTGTGGACGCATCATAGGAAGATGTTTTACTTAACTGGTAATCACTTACATATACATATTCGGCAGTATCAGCTCCAACAAATGTACTCCAATACCAGCCTGCACTAGATGTTACAGCATTATAAAATTTCGCTCCTTCTTTAGTACTAAGCCAATTTGTATCACTTATATCTGTAGTCAAAGTAATGACTAGGCTCTGACTTGCTTGCGGAATCATTATATAATAATTGCCATCACCGTTATTATAAATGTAATACGTGCCTGCGGTTGCATTTAAAACCTCCGGTTTTATTTGCCATCCAGTGCTTGCATTTTGCACATCACTACCCGAGATCATGCGCACGTAGGTTAATGATGTCCCACCTAAATACGAAATCGAAATACTGCTCTTAGGATTTGTCCAATCAATAGACAAAGTACTTAACACTGTACCTGTATCCAGCTCAGTGCAGCTAAGATCAAAATCTTTCACCCATAAATAATCATAGGTTGTACCATCTGGAATATTTATAGTAATTGTCCATGAGATAGTATTATTTGTAGTATCAAGTGTACCTACCTCTTTGGTAACAGACGCACTGGTAGACACCGGTTCGTTTCCTGTGTCAACAGACTTACTTGTACTATCTGTTTCTTTCACAGTTGGATCATCCGGGTTTGTCGTTGTAGCTGTATTCGTTACACTTGTCCATCCAGTCAGTCCATCCGTCACCAGTTTTGTTGTATATGTAATGGTATACGGGCCAGTGTATGTCCCTGATGTCGGAAATGTATATGAAAATCCATCCGAGTTGGCAGTAATAGTTGTAGTTCCATCTACTGCCGGACTAATAGTTATGCTGCCTACTAATTTCTGGTTTGCAGTGGAAAACACATCCGAAATAGTGTAGCCTGCCAGATTTGTTGTCCCATCTCCTATTACTATAGTATAGTCATAATATGTTGTCCCGCTATCCTCACGTTCATCTACCTTTTTTGTAGTAACATTTTTATACGGCTTAATGGTCGTCTCGTCCGAATTACTACTATTGGAAGCATTTCCATCCCATGTCCAATAAGCACTATTCATGAGCGTAGTTTCCCATCCCGAATCATCTACTGTCACAGTATAAGTAACCGTATATGTTGTATCCGCTTCCACAGAAGAACCCTGGTTCACCAAAAAGGCAGCTACATCAACAGTTAATACTCCATTATCATAAGTGTAATAATCGGATGACACAACTGTTCCATTAATCTTTATGCTGCTCGTATCTATTGTCTGCCCAGCGCCCAAGGTATCTGTAAGCGTCAATGTTTTCAAATCAGCATTAGGAGTAGCAGAAATAGTATAAGTAATCGTTCCATCCGAATTCATCAGGTAATTACCAGCATCCCCCGATGTTCCGTTTACTTTTTTACTTGTCTCAACATCTACATCTTCATATTTTATTTCAATTGGATCCGTTGAACTGGTACCTGGAAATACAATTTCTGTTTTTTCTTCTGTTCCAATTGCACTAGAGTCAAAAGAGCAATAGAAATCAAAAGTTCCATTTACACCGGAGGTTTGCTGATCCAGCCAATCAGAATCAATATAAAGATAAATAACGCCATCTACGATAGTATATTTTCCCACTACAGTACTGCCGCTGAAAATATAACCTGCACCGTCCTTATAAACAGATTCAAAAATCGCGGTAGCACTTTGCGAGCTAGTCAAAAGCGAAGTCAAATCATATGTCCAAGCAGTTGCAGTTTTAGCTGTAGCCAATTCATCGTCATCAATTACATAACTAATCGCAATCTTAAGAGTTCCCGTTCGAGAAACATCTGTCGAGGAGCTTTCAAGTGTAGCCGTAATTGAACTAGTTATATCCTCTAAAGCCACATTACCATTGCCGTCAAGTACAGCCGCAACAGGCATCACTCCCGACACCACTGCACCGGTGATTGAGAAACTATCCTGCGTAAACCCCATCGCCGTCACATCGCCGTCAGCATTGACATTAACATAGTCTGTCACAACCTCAGCCTCGCCGCTGTCCTTAACATGAATGACTTCTGTATTGACGATTTCTCCGGTCAGTCCCAGATCGACAGCGGAGCGGAATACCATGTTCACGCTTACGGTGCCATCTTCCGGCTCAACCTTCTCACCATTAGACAGGAAATAGACATCATACAATACGTACGCTGCCTCTGTGTTCTCGTCGGTCAGGCCAAGGCTGCTGCCAAGCTGGCTCTCGATCTTGCTGACTGCTTCATTATATGCGTCGCTGCCCGGCTCAATATAGTCTGCCTTCAGCTCTGCGTCCTGCGGAAGGTTCGCTCCCTCGGTTGCTGTCGCTGTAATCACAACACGACTGTCAGAATAGGTAAAGGAAGTCTTCGGAGCTTCGGTTGCTTCTTCTGTCTCTGACTCCGTTTCTGTAGCCGCAGCTTCGGTTGCTTCTTCCGTTACTTCTTCGGTGAGCTCTTCCGTCTGGGCTTCTTCTGTAAGAGTCTCGGTCAGATCTTCAGTCTCTGCTTCTGTAGCGGACTCTTCGGACTCTTCTGCATCCGCAGATGCTTCCGTCGTCACCTCTGTATCGGTGGAAACTGTCTCTGCCTCTGTAGCTGTTTCATCTGCTGTATTTTCCGATACGGTTGCGTCGGATGTATCTCCGGCGTTCGTATCCGCTACCGCAGGAGCTTCCGTCGCTGTCGTCTCTGACGTCTGGGCGGTCGTTTCGTCGGTCGCTGCCGCCGTCTGCTCAGTCGCCTCATCAGTCGACACTGACGCGGTCCCTTCTCCCGCTTCTTCCACTGTCGTCTCTACAGCGGTAGCCGCTGTCTGCGTGCCGTCGTCCGCAAACGTTGTGATTCCGGCCTGCTGGAATATCATTGCAAAGGTCAGAATGAATGCAAGAATACGGTTTCTCCTGGTTGTTTTTCTCATCACAAACCCTCCTTATTACTTTGTTGCTGCTTTGTTTTGCCTGGCCTGATTGGCCTTTTATTGCACTTTCCCCATGATTATTTCACGTTTGGAGATAGTATCGTCATTATTTTGATGATAACATCCTTTTTTTTGAATTACAATCATTATTTTTGGAAATTTTGCACAAATCTGCTTAACGTCGTTAAGTGGAATTAGGTGATTTGCGTAAATTTTAAGTAATTAGCGAAACTTTTTCGTTTGTGGATAATGGGGAAGTTTTCCACATGTTCAATTGAACACATTTTTAAAAAAAGCGAAGGAAAACCCCCCGCTTCTTTTTTATCAATCCTGAGCATTTATGAAATTTCTGATTTCACTGCAAAATTCTTTTGCTTTCTCCTTAAAAAGGACAGAACTATCCTACATTTTAAACCGATACCCAACCCCCCAGATGGTTTCAATATATTCCGGTTTGGAGGACTGGCGTTCGATCTTCTCGCGAATCTTCTTGATGTGGACAGTCACAGTCGCGATATCACCGACAGATTCCATATCCCAGATCTCGCGGAAGAGCTCTTCCTTGGTAAAGACGTGGTTCGGGTTCTGCGCAAGGAAGGTGAGCAGGTCGAACTCTTTGGTCGTGAAGTTTTTCTCCTCGCCGTTGACCCAGACTCGGCGTGCAGTTTTGTCAATCTTGATACCGCGGATTTCGACGATGTCGTTCTCCTGGACGTTGCTGTTCACCAGGCGCTCGTAGCGGGCAAGATGCGCTTTGACGCGGGCCACAAGCTCGCTCGGGCTGAAAGGCTTGGTCATATAGTCGTCGGCACCGAGGCCGAGACCGCGGATTTTATCGATATCGTCTTTTTTAGCAGACACCATTATAATAGGAAGATTCTTTTTCTCCCGAATCTGGCGGCAGATCTCAAAACCGTCGATCTCCGGCAGCATTAAGTCCAAAATAATCAGGTCGAAGTCTTCCTCCAGGGAACGCTTTAAGCCTTTGTCGCCAGAGTTTTCAATCTGTACTTCGAAGCCGGAAAGCTCCAGATAGTCCTTTTCCAGATCGGCGATCGCGCCTTCATCTTCTACGATTAATATTCTGCTCACACATCTTACCTCCGTATTTCTTATTTTTATGCCTTACTCTGATTCGCACCCGTCGAGCTGTTCAACGTGTACTTCCTTATCACAAAATGCATCGTTGTGCCTTTGCCGATACGGCTGGTCGCCCAGATCCGGCCGCCGTGGTCTTCGATAATCTTCCGCACGATGGAGAGGCCGATTCCGCTGCCGCCCTGCGAAGAATTGCGCGACATGTCGGTGCGGTAGAAGCGGTCAAAGATGTTCACGAGGTCTTTGTTCTCAATGCCCTTTCCGTTGTCCTCGATCTCCACCTGCACGTAATCTCCGGCGTCAAAGACGCGCAGCTGCACTTCTTTTTTCGGCTTATCCATGTATTTGATGGAATTGCCGATGATGTTGTTGATGACTCGTTTCAGCTGCTCTGCATCCGCGATGACGAGTGTGCCGATCTCTACATTATTTATATAGGAAAAGCGAATCTCGCGCTCGTGCATTTCCAGCCCGACTTCCTCGGCACAGTCGTCGAAATATTCCGCCGCGTCAATCTTATTGAAATTATAGGGTATGCGGTTCGTGTCTATCTTTGAATAAAAGGTCAGCTCGTTAATCAGCCGGTCCATATCATTCGCTTTGATGTAGATGGTGCGGATGTAACGATCCATCTTCTCCGGCGTGTCCGCGACGCCGTCCATGATACCTTCCACGTAGCCCTTGACCGCTGTAATCGGCGTCTTCAGGTCGTGGGAAATATTACTGATCAGCTCTTTGCTCTGGCGGTCGAAGCTTTCTTTTTCCTCTTCCTGCATTTTCAGCTGCCGCCGCATATCGTCGAAATCGCGGCACAGCATGCTGATCTCGTCGTGCCCTTTTACCTCTATTTCAAAATCAAAATCTTTTTCCTTGATCCGGTGCGTCGCTTCGGAAAGCTTTTTCAGAGGAACATTGACCCCTGTATAGATCCAGATAACCATGACCAGAGTGGTGCAGATCAGGATCACAGCCACCGCGATCAGCAGATCCCGAAAGAGCTTGCGTGTCTGCGACACAATCTGTCTGACTGAGGAAATGATAAATACACTGCCGACGGATCCGTCCTCAAACTCCACATCCAGCTGCCGCACAAAAGCCTGCGAATCCTCGCCGATGTACGCGCTGGCCTCCGAAGCACTTCCAGCCTCATGAAAGACGGGGAGGCTCTCAAAAAGATCTGACACATCGTTCTCAGAACCATTATAATACAGTTTCTCGTCCACCCTTACCAGAAGAAATGAATAGCGTTCCAAAAGCTCGCTGTTCACCTGTTCCAGATAATCCTCATCCAGAAAAACTTCCGTATCCTCGTCCGCCTGCTCCTGCAGATCAGCGAAAATCTCCTGCGTGGAATTGCTGATGATCTTCACTGAGTCGGTAATGCTGTCCATCGTGACGGTCACGCCGTAGTTGTTTTCCAACGCGCCGCGATATCTGGTAAAACTCAGCATGATAATGCCAAACATCAGAAATGGCACCATCATAATGATCAAAAAAGCTACTACGAGCCGTGTCCGTAATTTCATTCTCTGCTCCCCGAAATGCAGGCTGTTTCATAAAATAATCCTGCTCCATTTATCAGATAAATTCCATTCTTTATCTGCACATGATCGCCTGTCATCATCATCCTGACTGATTAGATAAGACAAGCCGTGCCTCTGACAATGAATTTGTCCGGCACGGCTTTTATTATACCATAGGAAAGAATGCATTTCTCCTAAAGAAAACAGGTTGATTCTAAATTTTTTATAAACATGATGCACACAGACGCGCATGGAATGGCTGCTTCGCAGCCTCGCGTCTGGCGTAAAGTAAAACGACTTACGTCGTTTACTATAAAATAGATTTACAGATATTTCCGCAGTGCTTCCGCGCGGTCCGTTTTCTCCCAGGGCAGGTCAAGGTCATTTCTTCCGAAATGTCCGTAAGCAGCCGTCTGCTTGTAGATCGGACGGCGCAGATCGAGCATTTTGATGATGCCCGCCGGGCGCAGGTCAAAGTTCTCGCGGATGATCTCGGTCAGCTTCTCATCGGAGAGCTTGCCGGTACCGAACGTATCCACCATGACAGAAGTCGGCTGAGCCACACCGATTGCATAGGAAAGCTGAATCTCACATTTGGAGGCCAGCCCTGCCGCCACAATATTTTTCGCTACATAACGCGCTGCATACGCAGCAGAACGGTCTACTTTTGTGCAGTCCTTTCCGGAGAAAGCGCCGCCGCCGTGTCTTGCATACCCGCCATAGGTATCTACGATGATCTTGCGGCCGGTCAGACCGGAATCTCCGTTCGGCCCGCCGACGACAAAGCGGCCGGTCGGATTGACAAAGAATTTTGTATTTTCATCGACCAGCTCCTGCGGCAGAATCTCGTCAAATACATATTTCTTAATATCCTTGTGAATCTGCTCCTGTGATACCTCCGGATCATGCTGCGTCGAGAGCACCACCGCGTCCAGACGGAACGGCTTTCCGTTCTCGTCGTATTCCACAGTCACCTGCGTCTTGCCGTCCGGCCGCAGATAGGAAAGCGTGCCGTCCTTACGCACCTTTGTCAGCTGCCGCGCCAGCTTGTGAGCCAAAGAGATCGGATACGGCATATACTCCTCGGTCTCATCTGTCGCGTACCCGAACATCATGCCCTGATCGCCCGCGCCGATGGCTTCAAGCTCATCATCTGTCATGTTCAGCTCAGCTCCGCCAGCATTCACTTTTGACTGATCCGTATCTGCAGAATCAGCTGCTTTTTCCCGCGCCTCCAGCGCTTTATTCACACCCATTGCGATATCCGGCGACTGCTCATCAATCGCAGTGATCACCGCGCAGGTATCCGCGTCAAAGCCGAATTTTCCTCTGGTATAGCCGATCTCGCGCACCGTATCGCGCACGATCTTCTGGATATCCACATAGGCTTTTGTCGAAATCTCTCCCATGACCAACACCAGGCCGGTCGTTGTGGCTGTCTCACAAGCCACGCGGCTCATTGGGTCCTGCCTTAGAAGCTCATCCAGTATCGCGTCCGAGATCTGATCGCAGATCTTATCCGGATGCCCCTCAGTCACTGATTCGGAAGTAAATAAGTATCTGTCCATTTTCATCATCCTTTCTGAAACGTAACCGTAATAACTCCTTAGTCTTAACAGTTACGGTGGGATATGTTTTTCTCCGGTTAATTTCTGATGAAAAAGAGTCCGCCAAAAAGGCGGACTCAATAATCACTCATCAAATCCCCTTATTGTTCGAGTTCACTCGCTCAGGTTGGCACCTTCCATTGCATCTCCGATTCCGGAGAACTGCGCCGGGGTTGCCGTGGCTTCACAGATCCTATGTATCTCCACCACTCTGAATAAGAGAAAAGCATATATGTAATTGTGCTGCATCTACTAAACAAAGCATAAGATACAGCGATATGATACAGTTGTCAATAGGCATTTCATGTTATTTGCACAAATTGGCGAATCTGTTACCCTGTATCTGCCTTTTCTGGCATTCATCCCTTACTTTTTCCACAGTCTTTCTTATTTTATACCGTCTCCTCCGCAGAAATTGCAGGTTACATGCCCGTTCGAACAACGGATGTTTGTACAGCTCTTTGTCACAGAACCGGATCCACCGCCGTATTTATTTCCGGAGTAATTCGGTACAGAGACATAGACCGTGATAGTTCCGCTTCCATGACAGGTATTGCAGGTCGTCCACCCCTTGCCGCCGCAGTAATTACAGGTACTCCCTGATGAGGAAAAACTGCTCGATGAACTTGAACCGCTGCTCGATGAACCTGACGAACTGCCTGAGCTGGCGCTCTTTTTCCAATGCGCATAAAGCGTCTTTGTAGAGAGTATCTTTTTCGTCTTCGTAGTGGAGGTTACCTTTGTACCGCCGCTCTTCTTTGTATACCAGCCCGTAAAGGTATAGCCGCTGCGGGTCGGTGTCGGCAG
>JAJBVD010000007.1:38809-62966 GCA_020859985.1 Clostridiales bacterium | reverse complement strand
ATTTTCCGCCACCTGATTCCGAACGTCATGCCGCAGCTGATCGTATCCTGTACGATGATGCTGGGCAGTACGATCATCACGGAGGCGACACTTTCTTTCCTGGGACTGGGCGTAAAATTCCCGTTCACTTCCTGGGGCAATATTATCAATGATGTCAACAGCACCTATGTTATGACGAATTACTGGTTTATCTGGATTCCGGCAGGTCTGTGCCTGCTGATCACGGTATTAGGTTTTAATTTCGTCGGCGACGGCCTTCGGGATGCATTTGACCCGAAGATGAAGCGGTAAGGGAGGTAGATGAGAATGGCAAAGAAAAATGCAGAAGGCTATCTCTCAGCGAAGGAATCGCGGAGAATTTCCAGAGAGAACCGCAAAATCACCGATGAGTTTGAGAAAAAACGCAAACGTAAGCATGTGCCGGAGTCGGAGTATCTGACACAGATGCATGACCCGGCCAATGCCGTGGAGTTTGACGACCTCCACACCTATTTCTTTACCGATACCGGTACGGTAAAGAGTGTGGACGGCGTAACCTTTGACGTGCCGGCCGGCAAGACCGTCGGCATCGTGGGAGAGTCGGGCTGCGGCAAATCTGTGACCAGCCTCTCGCTGATGCAGCTGGTGCAGCGGCCGCAGGGGCAGATCGTTTCCGGTGAGATCCGTCTCAATATGGGTGAATATGGTAAGCCACGCCATGCAGAATCGCCTGACGGCGATGGCGCGGCCTGCGTCGATGATTCAAAAGAATCATCGACAGGTAAAGCCTATGAGATATCGAAGGTGCCGCTGGAGGCGATGCAGAAGATCCGCGGCAATTATGTCTCCATGATTTTCCAGGAGCCGATGACCAGTTTAAACCCGGTGTTCCGCATTGGTGCGCAGGTGGATGAAGTGATTGCCCTGCATGACGGCGAGGGAAAAAGCAAGGCCGATATAAAAGCACGTACGATTGAACTGCTGGAGATGGTAGGTATCGCGAACAGCGAAGGTGTCTACCGGATGTATCCGCACGAGCTTTCCGGCGGTATGCGGCAGCGTGTCATGATCGCGATGGCGCTGGCGTGCAACCCGAAAGTGATCATTGCGGACGAGCCGACGACGGCTCTGGATGTGACCATTCAGGCACAGATTCTGGATCTGCTGCGTCGCCTGAAAGACCGGATCAATTCCTCTATCATGCTGATCACGCATGACCTTGGCGTCATCGCCGAGATGGCGGACTATGTGGTCGTGATGTATGCGGGCCGCGTAGTGGAAAAAGGTACCGCAGAGGACATTTTTGAACATCCGTCTCATCCATATACGATCGGTCTGATGGCGTCGAAGCCGGTGGTTGGAAAACAGGTCGACAAGCTGTATTCCATCCCGGGCAAGGTGCCGAATCCGGTCAATATGCCGGATTACTGCTATTTCAAGGATCGCTGCGAGATGTGCGTGGAGCAGTGCGGCGGGGAATATCCGCATGAGATTTCCTTAAGCGAGACGCATAAGGTGAGCTGCTATCGGTATTATGATAAAGAGGGAGGTGAGGCGTGATGGGAGCGAATGCTGAAACTACAAATCAATCCGCGGCCGGTCAGGAACTGACACCGGATACCTATGATCCGCAGTATATCCTGAATGTACGGGATCTGAAAAAATATTTCCCGATCAAAGGCGGCATGGTCTCGCATACCGTAGGCTATGTCAAGGCGGTTGACGGCGTAACCTTCAATCTGAAACGCGGCACGACGATGGGACTCGTGGGAGAGTCCGGCTGCGGTAAGACGACAACCGGACGGACCATTCTGCGCCTTGCCGGAGAAAAGACAGGCGGCCAGGTGCTCTTTAACGGGCAGGAGATCTATGATCTCTCGAAAAAGGAAATGCGGCCGATGCGCACGAAGATGCAGATCATTTTCCAGGATCCGTTTTCCAGCCTCTCTCCGCGTATGCCGGTCGGTGAGATCATCGGTGAGGCGGTCAAAGAGCACAATCTTGTGAGCAAAGAAGAATACAACGATTATCTGGACAAGGTCATGGACGATTGCGGCCTGCAGCCCTTCCACAAGGACCGCTATCCGCACGAGTTTTCCGGCGGCCAGCGCCAGCGTATCTGCATTGCCAGGGCGCTTGCCCTCAATCCGGAGTTCGTGGTCTGTGACGAGCCGGTCTCCGCGCTGGACGTATCCATCCAGGCGCAGATCATCAACCTGCTCAAAGAGCTGCAGGAGAAGCGCAACCTGACCTACCTGTTCATTTCACACGATCTGTCCGTGGTGGAGCATATCTCGGACGTGGTCGGCGTCATGTATCTGGGCAGCCTTGTGGAATACGGTGCGACAGCGGATATTTTCGGACATCCGCTGCATCCGTACACCGAAGCACTGTTCTCGGCTATCCCGATCCCGGATCCGAAGGCGAAGATGAACCGGATCGTCCTGGAAGGCTCAATCCCGTCCCCGGCAAATCCGCCGAGCGGCTGCAAATTCCACACCCGCTGCGCCAAGTGCACGCAGCGATGCAAGGAAGAAGCGCCAAAACAGGTCGAGGTGGAGCCGGGACATTATGTGGTGTGTCATTTGTACGATGATGATACAAGGGACGAAAGTCAGGAATGAAGTGTCAGCACTTTGATGTATGCTCTTGGAGAATGCAACAATATAAGGAATCAGTAAGTGAACAAAGGAGATGACCAACCGTGCGTAAAAAAACGGAAAAGAGCGAAAAAGAATTTGTGGACGACGGACGCACTATCGCGGATATGAGCGGTGTAGAACGGCCGGGCATGTTTGGCCATCTCCCTGAAAGTTGGAAGCATGGCGGTTCGGAATCCGGCGCGGGGCGCTGCGGAAACGGGCGCCATGCGGATGGCTCTGATTCCAGAGCAAATGATGATCAGATGCAGAATTCCATTACACGAAAAGAACGGCACATGTACACGCGTGCCGCGGTGAAAGCGGGACTGCTCATCGGCCTGGTCTATATCGTCGGATGCAGTGTGGTGATCGGAATACTGTATCTGGCATGGGTGGTATTTTAAGCGGCGGGGAATTCCCCGCTGTTTTTGAGATTTGACGGGAATTATGACCCTTAATCAATTCTTACTATGGACAACGACCGGGCTTGTCATGTAAAAAACAGACCGCGCATGGGTCGCTCAGCCATGCTCAATGATGGCTTATAATGCAAAAATAAAATTGACAGATTTCCACAATAGAGAGTTTGCACATACCCTGGAGGTTCATAAGCGCGGGATAAAGGAATTGAATGGAATCAACTGAAAACTGTTCCCGACGATCACGCTTGCCGCCTTTTTTTCTGCGGTGAAGCCCTATGCGACTGTTTTCTTCTCCGCACAGATCCTCTCAGAGCTTGCCGGAGCGCGCAGGCACAGTATTATTCCGAAGAGGCCGCGCGGGTGCTGCTTAACCCTGCTTCATAATGGAATTTGTTCAGAGCCTTGTATGTTTTGGGTAATACGGTTTCATACAATAAATAGCATAGCTAAGGCGTTTGTGTATAATAACTTCTTGACTAATTTTTGAAATGTGGTAATATACTGTTAATGGTGAGTCCTACCAAAAAGTGTGACTGCTAAAAGCGTTGGTAATTCTGATGGAATTACTGCACAATGGCTATGCGGAAACGCATAGCCATTTTAACGTTAAAGGGGAAATGTTATGCGAGATGAATTCAAACTATACAAGGTGGATATGAAATATATTCGCAATTTACATAATATTGATGACAAAGTGCTGTCTGTCTCACCGCAAACAGGAAAGGACAATCGTGTTTTCGTTGGCATTATCATTGTTATGGGTGTTCACAGATACTGTATTCCGCTTTCATCTCCAAAAGAGAAACACCGGAAAATGAAGAACTCTATGGATTTTTCTAAAATCGAGACAGATGGAAAGCTTATAGGTGTGCTAAATTTTAATTTGATGATACCGATTGAGGAGGAGCTATTGCAGCCTGTCGACTTGTCTGATCGTAAGCGGGATCGTGAGAATATTAAATTTTACAAACAATTATGCAGACTGGAACTGGAATGGTGCATACTCCATCATGAAGTGATTTGCAATAAAGCAAATGTTTTATACAAGAAGTATATTTCTGATGAACCATTTGCAGGACGAGAACGCTGTCTTAACTTTAAAAAGCTGGAAGTGGAGTGCCGAAAATATAGTTCCACAATGAAAAATAATTAACCCCGCTCTATGATGGCCCGGTTTAGGGCTTCATATGCGCCCCGCGGCAGGGGCAGCCGGGGACCGTCGAAAAGGAGCACTTCCTTCTTCGTCACCCGGCTGATGTGTTTCAGATTCAGGATCATCCCGCGTCCGACGCGGAAAAAAGACTCATCCAGCTCTTTTGCCAGACTGGCTTCGATGGCATTGTCAAACAGGTTGCCGATAATGCAGCAGAGGTCGATCTCGGACATGCGAAGCTTTACGGGAATGCTGGCGTCCACCATTACCTGAATGTCTTTGGACTGAGCCAGAGAAATTTTGCTGTTCAGGATCGCGCCTGCCATGGAATTGCCGGTCTTTACCACTGTATCTACGGTGTTCAGGTCCGTATCCAGCTCGTCCAGATAAATGCTTATGGCCTCCAGATCACCGGCCGCCGCATAAGCTTTCATGGTCTGGATGTGATTGCGGTAGTCGTGCCGCCATCCGTTTATCTATTTTTTTATCCAAAAATGACATGATCACACCTCAAAAAAGTTTCGATTTCCCCAATTGCGTATAATGGCAGATTCAAAAGCCAGTCTTCCCGCCGGTAATCTGTCATGGCAGTGCGGACGGAAACCGCCGGATGAAACTTTTCGCGGAAGGTGCGCAGGCTTTTCGCGTGAAGGTTTACCTCGGCTTTTACCTCCACAGGAACGACCTGTGTGCCGTCATCGATCAGGAAGTCAATCTCACAGGAGCCGCGGTCATTTGTATAGTAATATATATTCAGATCCGGAATTGTGACAAGCTGCTGCAGCACATACTGTTCCGTCAGTGCTCCTTTAAATTCGGTAAAAAGCGCATTTCCGTTTAACAGAGTCGAGGCTTTCAAACCAACCAGACAGCCAAGCAGTCCGACATCCACAAAAAAGAGCTTAAATGCTTTCAGATCTTCGTAGAATTTCAGCGGGAGTTTTGCGTTTGTCACGCGGTTTATCCTGTGAACCAGTCCACAGTCAGAAAGCCACAGAATGGCTGTTTCAAAATCCTTTGCACGCCCGCCTTCCCGAACCAGGCCATATACGAATTTCCGGTTTTCTTTGGCAAGCTGAGAAGGAATGCTGTTCCATACCATGCGGATGCGTGGAACGATCTCATTCGGCGCATGTTTTGAGAAATCCTGCTCATACGCAGCCAGAATTCTTTGCTGTATGGCCCTCACTTCATTGAAATCCTGTAATTCGGCAAAGTTTGCTACAGCCTCTGGCATTCCGCCGATAAAATAATAATACTTCAGGGTATCCACATAATTTTGACGGAACGTGGTAATCATAGAGAAGTCATGGGAAGCCAGCAGTTCGGCAAAGCGTTCTCTGCCCGTTGCCATAAGAAATTCTTCAAAGGAGAGAGGGTAAAGCTTTAAAAAGTCTACCTTTCCAACAGGGAAGGATGTCCTGGCGTGTAAAGCAATCCCGAGAAGAGAGCCTGCGCAGACAATCTGGTACTGCGGAGCATTTTCATAAAAATATTTCAGGCTGGATAAGGCCTTCGGCACTTCCTGTACCTCGTCGAAAATCAAAAGTGTCGCTTCAGAATTTATTTTCTGGCCGGAGTAGAGCTCGAGTCCCAGAAGCAGACGATTTACGTCCATATCATGGGAAAATAATTCCTGCATCTGGCTGTTCGCATCAAAGTTTACATAAACAGTATTATCATATTGCGTGCGGCCAAATTCCTTCATCAGCCAGGTCTTGCCGACCTGTCTGGCACCCTCAATAATCAACGGCTTTCGCCGGGGATTTTCTTTCCATTTTATCAGTTCTTCCATTGCTTTTCGATACATAAGCGTCTCTCTTTCTGAAAACGGGAGTGCCCTTGGAATTATGTTTCAATATCATTATAATGAACAGAACAAAAAATGCAAGCAAAAAAAGTGAATATATTACGTTTTTATCAACGAAATAATGACTTATAGCACATAAAATACAGCGAAATGAAACTAAGCATGCAATCTGTGCGGGATTGATCCTGAAAACTGATCGGACTAAAAGATGCGGCTGCTGAAGGAAGAAGCGGAACGGCTGGGGATTTTGGAAACCTAATGGATATAGATATCTTGACAAAAACAGAAACGGGGCTAAAATAAGATTATATCGTATATTAGCCAAAGGAGGGCTACACATGAGTTACATTAAAAGAGATATAGAGAGTAAAATTCTTATCCTTTCTCAAGAATATGCATGTCTTCTGATTACCGGGCCGCGTCAGGTCGGAAAGACGACAATGCTGCAAAGACTGATGTCGCCAGAACGAACCTATGTGACACTGGATGATATGGAAGAACGAAAACTGGCTAAAAATGATCCGGCTCTCTTTCTGCAGATGCATGATCTGCCGATTCTTATTGATGAAGTACAGTATGCGCCAGAACTGTTTTCCTGTATAAAAATGGCCATTGATAACGGTGCTGCTCCGGGTTCTTTCTGGCTGACCGGCTCACAGGCATTTCAGATGATGGAACTCGCGCAGGAGTCACTGGCAGGACGGACCGCGTTGCTGCACATGCCGGGGCTGACCCAGCATGAGGTTTATGGTTCGGGAGAAAGTATGCCTTTTTCTGTGAATCTGCAGGCTCTGAAAGATCGTAAAACGGCTGGCGCACCGGTGAACATGGAAGGCATTTATCAACGAATCTGGAAGGGGGCTCTTCCCGGATATGTCAGTGGGAAATATACTGACCGTAATGTGTTTTATTCCAGCTATTTACAGACCTATATTGACCGCGATGTCAGCGAACAGGTTACTCTGACAGATAAGCTTCTGTTTCAGGATTTTATTCGCGCAGCGGCCTGCAGGGTCGGGCAAATGCTTAATATCCATGATATCGCTAAGGATGTGGGTGTTTCGGATGATACCGCGAAACGCTGGCTGCAGGTACTGGAGAAATCAGATATCATATTTTATCTGAGACCTTATTCCAATAATCTTCTGAAAAGAACGGTGAAGACACCCAAAATGTACTTTTTTGATACGGGGCTGGTTGCGTATCTGACGCGCTACAGTTCCCCGGACATTTTACAGAACGGGGCGATCAACGGAGCTATTCTGGAAAACTATGTGGTATCGGAAATCATGAAGAGCTATCAAAACAACGCGCAGGATTGTCTGCTCTGGTATTATCGGGATAAGAGCAGTAATGAAATTGATATGGTGATGGAAAGCGATGGCCTCCTCCATCCGTTGGAAATCAAGCGTTCTGTGAACCCGGGCAGTGAACTGGCAGGAGCGTTCTCCATATTGGATAAAGGCTCTGTTCCGAGGGGAACCGGCGCTGTACTTTGCATGCGCCCGGAGCTTTCTGCGATTAATTCACAGACTCTGATCGTTCCAATATGGATGATATAGGCGTTTTCTTCTCCAAACGGAATTACATCAGAAAATATGCTACTGTAGGGGAAGAACGGGAAAATACTTTCGGAATTGATCAGCAGGCTCTTTTTCGCCAGAATGACAGCATTCGATATTTCACAGGCAGGTTCACGGCAGGAAAAAATCCACCGCCAAAACAAGAAGAAGTACAATCCCCAGAAAAATGACCGCATCATACAGGATGATGCCGAAGGTACGGATCAGCCGGTTTGGACTTCTGGTGAGCGGCAGGTGCGACTGTACATCCAGATAATTGCAGGAAAAGAAAATGATGCCTAGACCGGACAGACAAAAAGCAAACCGGTTCAGGACTACCTCTGCAAAAGAGTCCGTCTCCACGGTCAGATCAAGTCCGCAGTAAAACAGGAGCAGATAGCCCAAAAGCGCAATGATCATATGCGCAGCAGAACCGCTTCGAAAGCCGGGCGGGAGAAAACGTTTCCAGGTATAAGGCCTTTCTTGCGCACGGCAAACATGTATGGGCCGGCCATTTTTTGCGGGCTGCTCCCTGTCCGCGGCAGCAGCACTTTTTTCTTTTACATCAGCCGGTATCTTTTCCAGAGCAGCAAGCAGTTCCTCTGCGTCAGTATAGCGGTTGTGCGGATCGATCTGCGTGCATTTTGCGATGATCGTGGATAAACGGCCGTCCGCGAGCCGCTCGGAGGGAAGGCTTCCGTTCAGGAGAACGTTCATCAGCACACCGATGGAATACAGGTCAGTCTGTACGCCGGAAGGAGCAAAGCCGTACTGCTCCGGCGCCGCGAAACCAGACGTACCCAGAAGTACGGTATCCCTGCTTTTGCTGTCGGAGACGAATTTGGCAGCGTTGAAATCCAAAAGCTTCACGATGCCGTCCCCAGTGAGGATCACATTGGAGGGCTTGATATCACGGTGAATGATGGCAGGCGAAGCGTGGTGCAGGCCGCTTACGATGACAAGAAGCTGTGAGATGATATCAATGACCTGCGGCTCCAGCAGACTGCCTTTTTCATCGAGCAGTTCCTGCAGGGAATTTCCGGGCAGATATTCTTCAATGACAGTCAGTATACCTTCATCCTCAGCAAGCTCAAAAATGCGGGGCGTGTCCGGTACAGGATGCGCTAGCAGTGCCTGATAAACCTCAGCATTATATACAGTCAGGCGTTTCTGAACATAGAATTTTCCGGTCAGGCTGTGCTGAACCAGACAAATCCCGTGATCGGGTCGGATGTCGCCTGCCGGACGGTAGTAAGATAATGCTGTTCGATCTGCCAGATTCATTTCACACATTCCTCTTTCGCCTGTAAAAAAATACTGATATAATAACACGTAGCAATTTACGGTATCGGATTTTATCAGATATGAGTCAGTATAGCACACAAAATTGCACATTCGCAACCATACTGTGCAGATTTTGTGACCATTCAGGACAGCACTTTGTATTTGCAGCAAAGCATGTATGAAAACCAGAAATACACAGGAAATATTTAACAGAGGAGAACGAAAAATGTACAAAGATTCTACCACAGATCTGGATGCGGTTCTTGGAAAAACGCATCCGGATAACATTGATGCTTACCTGAAAGCGCACGAGCAGAGCCTTGCGGACGAGGAAAAACCGTTTGCTGCCTATATGCGGGAACTCTTTAAGAAAAAAGGCATCACGCAGCAGGATGTTTTTTTAAAAGCGGACATCCCGGAACGGTACGGATACCGCCTGATCGCGCAGGCAAAGAACACAATTCAGAGAGACTATATCCTGCGGTTTTGCTTCGCAGCGGGTTTTACTTTGAAAGAGACGCAGCGTGCCCTGAAGCTGTACGGAATGTCAGAGCTTTATGCCAGAATTCCGAGGGATTCGGTGCTGATCGTCGCATTTAACAGCGGCATTCGTGAAATTGATGAAGTGGATGAGCTGCTTGCTTCCTATGGGATGGAGCCGCTGAAAGCGTGCACTGCGCGGGAGTGATCACAGCCGCCTGAAAAAATATTCAAAACCGCCCTTTTTGGTGTCAACGGCATTTGTCATAATCTGGTAAACTACGTCTGTGTGCATCGGTTATAGTGAATGACAAAAGATTTTTGTCGTTCACTATAAAACAATAACGAGAGGAGCCGGGTATGGAAGAGAACAAAAAGAAGAGAAGCATCTGTCTGCTGATTGCGTTGATTATTGGGGTGGCCTATATTATTTACAGTGCCTGCTATTGGTCTGGCGCAGCCGGAAGCGGCGCGGACACTGCTGAGCAGCTTGGAAGCAGTATCGCTGTAGCATTGGTCATGCCGCATCTGGTCGTGGCTGCGCTGGGCGTTTTGTTTAACGCGCTGGGATTTTTTATGAAAAAGCGGGGATTTGCACTGACCGGTGCAATTCTCTATACTGTTTCCATAGTTCTGTTTCCAAGGTATTTTATGTTTGTTATTCTTGAAGCAATTTTTAGTTTCATCGGATTTGCACGAATGCCGAAATCTGCGTGAGGAAAAGGAGGAATGGGAAGGATGAAGAGATTTTTTTGCGCAGCAGCTGTTATATTCATTGCTTTTACGACGTCAAGTGCTGTCTTTGCGGAAGAAATAACGGTGGATGAGCAGGTGATTTACGATGCTGACGGAAGAAAGGTGACGGTTACCGGATATGAAGACGGATGGCTTGGAGCGGAACTGAACGTGCTGGTAGAAAACGACACGGAAAGCGCGTTTACCCTTCAGATCAGGAATTCCTCTGTGAATGGGATTATGACAGATTTTCAGGCATCTATTGATGTGGAACCCGGTAAGAAAGCAAATGACAGCATCACGATTATGACTTCTGATCTGGAAGACAACGGGATTGAGCAGATAGCTGATATTGAGATGAGCCTTCATATCTTTGATTCCGAGACCTGGGATACCATTGCAGATACCGACGCAATCCTGATTGAGACCAGTTTGAGCGGTGAATATGAACAGGAATATGATGATTCCGGTGAAGTTGTCTATGATGAGAATAGCATTCGGATTGTTTATCAGGGACTGGAGGAAGATGATCTTTGGGGATGGCAGCCAATGTTTTATATCGAGAACAACGCAGAAACGAACATTACCGTACAACTGAACGATACTTCGGTGAATGGAATTATGATAGATCCGTCGTTCTCGGCCGAAGTGGTATCAGGAAAAAAATATTATGGCGGTGCGGTGTTGTTTTCGTCCACTCTTGAGGAGAACGGGATTTCTGAAATATTGGAAATCGAGGCAACATTCCATATTTATGATTCGGATACATATAGCACGATTGCTGATTCTGCTCCGGTAACTCTTTTATCCGGATTGTCAGGCGAATATGTGCAGGAAATTGATGATTCCGGTGAAGTCCTTTTTGAGGAGGGCGGAATTAAAATTGTCTCCCGTGGGCTTGTGGAGGATTCTATCTGGGGAATCCAGCCGGCGTTTTATATTGAAAATAACTCCGAACAGCCAATTACCGTTCAACTGCGTGATACGTCGATTAACGGATACATGGCGGATGTATCCTTTTCCGCGGAGATAATGCCGGGCAAGATCTGCAACGATGAGGCATTGCTTCTGGATGATGTAGAAGGAGATATAACGGAAATGGAGACCAGCTTTCATATTTTCAATACAGAAACCTGGGATACTATTGTTGACACAGAACCGATTGTGATCAGTTATTGATTGTGAACTGTGTAAATTGTGCTGCTGCGCCCTCTGTCGGAGCATATATCCGGAAGAGGGCGCGAAACGGGAGAGTTTCTCAGGTTCAGGTGAGCGCGAGAGATACCCTGTGCAGCAGAAAATCCACAAGATTGATATGTCCGATTCCGTTTTGGCTGAAGTCGATCCGGTCAAGGGAGAGGACGTATTTGGGCGAGGCATCCGTAATTGGTGCAAAAGCACCGAATTCTCTTTTGACGGTTTCTGAACTTGCCAGCAGGTAGGAGACCTGTATGAAACATTTTTTCCCATCCCGGATCGCGACAAAATCCACTTCGGATTTATAAGTCTTTCCGGTAAATACAGTGAAGCCCTGAGTCAGAAGCTCATTGTATACGATGTTTTCAAGAAAAAAGGTATCTTCGTAATTGATTGTATTGATCGTACGAAATCCCATGTCTACTGCATAATATTTTTCCCTGTTGCCAAGTGCTTTTTTTCCGGTCAGGTTGTATCGGCTGACTCCGTGGATCAGATATGCCTTTTTCATTTTGTCCAGGTAAGAATAAATGGTGCGTACAGACAGACTGCCGTCACTGTTTGCCTGATAATATTCTGCAATGTTTTCTGCAGAAAACTCTTTTCCTGCATTTGCGAGTATATACAGAGAAATATCCCGGAACGTTTTTTTGTTGAATCGGGAGCTTTTCTTAACAATGTCTCTGTTGATAATGCTTTCATACAAAGTGGCAATATACCGTTTTACAGACGGTTCATCTGTAAAATCAAAGCGCATGGGGAATCCGCCCCATTTCATGTAATCATAAATCATATCTTCCGTAAATTCCCGATTATTCAGTTTATAATATTCGGCCATTTCAGAGAAAGTAAATGGCAGAACTTCAAATTCAATCGTTCGTCCGGTCAGTAAGGTTGCTAATTCTCCGGAGAGTAACGTGGAATTGCTTCCGGTTACGAATATGGAAATTTTCAGAGTCGCCAAAAAAGAAGCAAGAGCTTTTTCAAAATCCTGAATATGCTGGATTTCATCCAGAAAAACATAATATTTCTGATCATCCTTTATTCTGGCTTTGATATCCTGATTCAGATCGGCAGCGCTTTGGATATATTCGAAATCCATATCCTCAAAGTTGATATAAATAATGTGGGTACCATCTATCCCCTGTTCTATCAGTTCGTCCCTTATCGTGTTCAGCAAAACAGATTTGCCGGCACGTCGGACTCCTGTAATCACTTTGATCAGATCTGCATCGTAATACGGACGTATTTGTTTTAAATAGATTTCACGTTTTAGCTTCACGTTCTGCACCTCCATGCTTCATAGATTACCATAAATTATGGAATTGCGCAATTTAAACTTCATAAAATTTGATTAATTTGAAAAATGTGAAGATATATTATTCAAAAACCGAAAGCATTTTTTGCATTAAGTGAATAAAATAGGAGTATCTTGGAAAAATGACAAAATTAGACTATAATAGCCTTGGAAAACGTACAATACGCTTTTTGAGGTGACAGGATGCTGAAACGAAAAATTGAAAAAGAAATAACCGGGTGGATTGCCAATGCAGATAAGGCTCTGCTTGTATATGGGGTGCGTCAGGCTGGAAAGACTTTTATCATCCGCAAATGCCTGCAGGACATGGGCTGCTATTATGTGGAATTTAACCTGATCCGTCAGCCGGAGATCGTGCCGCTTTTGCGGGACGCGGCCAGCATTGATGACATGATTTTAAAACTCTCACTGATCAGCGAGAAAAAGATCGTACCGGGGAAGACCTGGATTTTCTTTGATGAGATCCAGCGCTACAGGGAAATCGTCACGAAGATCAAGTTTCTGGTTGAGGATGGGAGATTTCATTATATTATGAGCGGCTCTCTTCTGGGGACGGAGAGCCACGCCATCGATAATCGCGCAAATGCGCGAGGGCGTGGCCTGCGTCCTGCATCTAAAGGCGATGCAGGACATATTGTAGAAATCGCAAATTTAAAATCCGCGCCTGTAGGGTATATGAAATCTGTCACGATGTATCCGCTGGATTTTGAGGAGTTCCTGCAGATTTTTGAAGTGAGTGACGCTGTGTTTTCCCTGCTTTCACAATGCTTCGAGGAGAGGAAGCCCGTGGATGAAGTCATTCACGCAAAACTCATGGAGATGTTTCATCTGTATCTGCTGGTCGGGGGGATGCCTGCAGCAGTGGAGAAATACCGTACGACGGGCGATATTAATGCGGTGATGGAGGAGCACCTGTCTCTTGTCGAACAGTACAAACTGGATTTTACGCAGTACGAGCAAGAGAACCGCAGGCTGGCGCTCACACGTATCTATGAGATGATTCCGGCAGAACTGAATGAAAAAAACAAACGGTTTAAGATTGCGGATATCCAAAAAGACCTGCGCTACGAAAGAATACAGGACAGCTTTGTATGGCTTTGGAAAGCAGGTGTCGCACTGCCGGCATTTAATGCGACAGAGCCGACCATACCGCTGATGCTGAATGAGAAAAGCTCGCTGTTTAAACTGTTTTTGTCTGATGTGGGTCTTCTGACCACGCTTTACGGCAGGGCAACAAAACTGAAAATTTTAAATAATGAATCGGACATCAATAAGGGCGCGATTTATGAAAATGTGGTCGCGCAGGAGCTGGCTGCACACGGATTTTCACTTTATTATTATAACAACAAAAAGATGGGGGAACTGGATTTCCTGATTGAACTGGATGGAAAGGTGCTTCCGATTGAAGTGAAGAGCGGGAAAGATTACGAGAAGCATTCCGCGCTGACGCAGGCACTAAAAAAAGAAGCGTTTCACATGGAAAACGCGATTGTTTTCACAAATGAGAATGTAATGGAAAAGGGCCGTATTTCCTATCTGCCGATCTACATGGTGATGTTTCTGAAAGAAAAGGAAATCAGCTTCGGCGATCTGTCGGTAAACCGGTTTCGTATATAAAAATTTAATACGGAAGCAGCGGGGCACCTTTCATGAACCGGCATGAATATCAGGTATCCTTTTCTTCATAATCCTCTATGTATTTCTGAAGCTTCCCGAACGCGCCCTTGTAGATCACGGACAGCAGCTTGTCCGTCCTGCGCAGGGCGCGCTGCAATTGTTCCGGAGAAAGCAGGCCGTCGCGCACCGCGTCCGCGAGCTCATCTAGATCTACGACGCGGACGAAACCGTCCGGATAGACGATCACATCGACCAGAAGATCGGTGAAGATGTATGTATTTTCTTTTTCCAGATATTCGTACTCAATGATATCGCAGTACCAGCTGATCAGATTGTTCTCATGGTCATAGAATTTGCTGACCTTGTATCCGCGCTCCATAAAATAACAGGAGTAGCCGTGGTGCAGGGTCTTTTTTGGCCTGATGGTGTGCCACTTTGTGATGATGACTTCATTGTCCGCATGCAGAATGATATCGTCGTCTAGCGGGATGCATTCATTTGGTATCATTCTTTTTCGATACAGCCGGATAGTTTCCATTCTATTGTCCTCTCTGAGCGGAGCCCTTGATTTCTCCGCATCCAGCGCAGTCAGGTTCCCTCTTTTGATCACCAGGTTCCCGAGAATGCGTCAGGGCGCATTCTTTTTTATGCGCAGGGGCGCGTAAGGAATTTAGCAGCTAAGGCTGCTCGCGCCCCGCGCGGCGAGTAGGGGGCAAGTCTCCCTACTCGATTATGGTCATCATAACAGATACGAAAGAAAAAATAAACAGAAAATTATTGTTTTGCATAATTTTTTTGTGGGAATTGCCGTCCAATAAAAATGCTGATACGCATGGAGATTTCAGGCTGGGAAAAGGTTTTTCTTCTTGACGGAGAGAGACAGGCTTTGTAAAATATTAGCAACAGTTCAGAACAGCACCGAAATGAAAAGACAGGATGGAGACAAGATGGCAGAATTTGATTATAACAAAGTGAAAGACCCTCGCTTTTTTTGTGAAAACAGGCTGAACGCGCACTCGGATCATGCATTTTACGCATCGGGAGAAGAGGCGGTCCATCGTGAAAACAGCCTGCTGTATTCCCTGAATGGATTCTGGAAATTTTCTTATGCGGAAAATTATGAGAGTTGTATGAAAGAGTTCTGGAAGTGTGACTGCAATTGCAGAAACTGGCCGGAAATCCGTGTTCCTTCAAATATGCAGATGGAGGGATATGACGCGATTCAGTATGTGAATACGCAGTACCCGTGGGACGGGAGGGAGCGGATAACGCCCCCTCGCTTCGCATCGGCGGCAGGTCGCGCGGCCCATGAAGAGAACGCTTCGCATTGGGCCGACGCTGTAACACCCCCTCGCTTCGCATCCTATCTGGAAGAAAATCCGGATGGGAATGCCGCTTTCGGGGGCGGACAGCAGGACAGGCCTCTGATCGGCGGAATTCCGGAACGCTTCAATCCGGTCGGGAGCTATGTAAAGTATTTTACTCTGCCGGCTTCCATGACCGGCAAACGAGTCTTTATTTCCTTTCAGGGGGCGGAAAGCGGGCTTGCCGTCTGGCTGAACGGACATTATATCGGCTACAGTGAGGACAGCTTTACGCCTTCGGAATTTGAACTGACGGACTATCTTCTGGAAAATTGCGCTGCATCGGGAAATTGTACGGCTTCAGACAGGGAAAGCGGAGACGGTCCGGGCTGTGCTGAGGATGGAGCAGCATACAAAGAGAACAAGCTCGCCGTGCAGGTGTTTAAATGGACTTCGGGCAGTTGGTGTGAGGATCAGGACTTTTTCCGGTTTTCCGGCATTTATCGGGACGTATACCTGTATGCGGTTCCGAAGGTACATGCGCAGGACGTCTGTGTGCGCACATTGCTGGATGACGAATATAAAGACGCGGATCTGCAGGTCCGCCTGAAGCTGTGGGGCAATGGAAGCGTGCGGCTGCGCCTGATGGATGGCCGGACTGTGATAGCGGAGAAGGAAGGGAACACTGGCGAACAGAATTGTGTCTGGACTGTAGGAATGCAGGATGATTCATGTGCCTGTGCAGCTCTGGAGAATGGGTTGGAGAATCGGGATAAACATGATGATCCGGCACAGGAAACAGATGCTGAACTCACCATACATGTATCTGCGCCCGAATTGTGGAGCGCAGAGCATCCGAAGCTTTATACACTCTGGATTGAATTGCTGGATGAGCATGGCGAAGTTGTAGAAGTGATTCCTCAAAGAGTCGGTTTCCGCCGCTTCGAGATGAAAAATCATATGATGCACCTGAACGGGAAACGGATTGTCTTCAAGGGTGTGAACCGCCATGATTTCAGCTCGAAGTACGGCCGCGCGGTGACGTATGAGGAGACCGAGCAGGACATCATCACCATGAAGCAGAACAACATCAATGCGATCCGTACTAGCCATTACCCGAATCATTCCTTTTTATATGAGCTGTGTGACCGGTACGGTCTCTATATGATTGATGAGACCAATATGGAGACGCACGGTACCTGGGCGCCCTATTTACAGGGAGCAGCAGCACTGGATGAGATCGTGCCGCGCGACCATGAGGAATGGAAGGGCGCGCTGCTGGATCGTGCCAATTCTATGTTTCAGCGCGATAAAAACCACCCGTCGATTCTGATCTGGTCCTGCGGAAATGAATCGTTTGGAGGCAGTGTGATTCACGAAATGTCGCAGCTGTTTCACCGTCTGGATTCCACGAGACTGGTACATTACGAGGGAATCTTCTGGGATCGGCGATACAATGACACGAGCGACATGGAGAGCCAGATGTATACCCCGGCGGCAAAAATACGTGAGTTTCTGCAGAATGACCGCAGCAAGCCGTTTATTTGCTGTGAGTATATGCACGCGATGGGTAATTCCTGCGGCGGGATGCAGAAATATACTGACATGACGGAGGATGAGCCGCTTTATCAGGGCGGGTTTATCTGGGACTATATCGACCAGTCCATCACGAAAAAAGACCGTTACGGGCAGCCGTTTGAGGCGTATGGCGGCGATTTTGACGACCGGCCGAGTGATTATAATTTCAGCGGCAACGGCATTGCCTACGGCGGTGACCGTGAGGCGTCGCCGAAGATGCAGGCGGTTAAATTCCATTATCAGAATATCCGCGTTTTTCCGTCCGGGACGCAGGTGCGCGTGAAAAACCTGAGCCTGTTTACGGACACCGCGGAGTATGAATGCGTGGTGCAGCTGGCACAGGACGGGCGGCAGATTTTGGAAGAGTGCATGGAGATATCTGTGGCACCGCTTTCCGAGGCAGTCTTTGATCTGCCTGAGAAAATATTCCGTTACGCTGCTTTGACGGCTATCTCGTCCGCAGGACAGGAATGCCTCTCGGAGAGTGCAGATTGCAGCAGCGATCAGGGAAATGATTCGTATGGTGAGGCTGCTGCAGGATCTGTAACAGATGGCAAAACCGCCGGGGCACTTCATGGAGAATACGCGATCACGGTCTCTTTCCGCCTAAAAGAAGATACCCTGTGGGCGAAGCGCGGTCATGAGGTAGCGTTCGGGCAGTATGTGTATGGTCATTGTGCGTATGCAAGGTTGGAGAAAAATGATTCCGATGCGGCGTCCATGTCTGATTTTTGCCGGCTTAGTGACCGCAAAATATGGCTGGCGGCTGCTTCAAAATCTCCGCAAGTCATCCGCGGCAAGAACAATATTGGTGTGCGCGGGGAACATTTTGAGGCGCTGTTTACAAATAATATTGGCCTGACATCCTATCGTTATGGTGGGAAGGAACTTCTGAAATCCGGTCCGCGCCCGGACTTCTGGCGGGCTTTGACGGACAATGACAATGGGGCAGCAGCTGCGGCACGGTACGGGCAGTGGAAGCTGGCGAGTCTTTACGCAACAGTGAAGAATCCGGACCCGTCCGGAACGGATGGAATGTGGGAGAATCCGCTGAAGCTTGAGGTAAAAGAAGACTGCGCGGTGCTCCGCTATACGTATCAGCTGCCGATCGCGCCTCCTGCTTCCTGTGAACTGGAATACAGGGTGTATGGCGACGGCACGATTCAGGCGCATCTGCATTATGATCCGATAGAAGGACTTGTTGAAATGCCATTGTTCGGCGTATCCATGAAGCTGGATGCGGATTACGACCGTATTGAATGGTACGGCCTTGGACCGGAAGAAACTTACTGCGACCGCGAAGGCGGGGCAAAACTTGGCATTTACCGGAGTACTGCCGGGGAGAGCATGGCAAAATATCTGGTACCGCAGGAGTGCGGCAATAAGACGAGTGTGCGCTGGGCAAAGGTGACGGATATGCGCGACCGCGGACTGTTGTTCTGGAGCGGCGCGGCCGGGATGGAATTTTCCGCGCTGCCGTATACTTCCCATGAGCTTGAGAACGCTGCCCATGCGTATGAACTTCCGCCGGTACATTATACGGTAGTGCGTGCAGCTTTAGGGCAGATGGGATTGGGCGGCGACGATTCTTGGGGAGCACGCCCGCATGAGGAATACCGGCTGCGTGCGGATCAGCCGCTGGACTTCACGTTTTGCTTCCGGGGGATTTGATGATGCGGAAAAGAGTTTAAATTGACCATGATTTTTGCACTTGCAGAGGAACTTCGGGAGACATTTAAAAAAGACATTGATATGTTTAAGATTAATGAAATAAACAAAGATACCACGTTTTATGATACGATCATGAAAGAAAGGGTGCTGGTTATATGAAGGAGGAGATAGTCATGATTCAACATGAAATTGTGCGTCTGGAAACGCTCTCCGCTCCGCTTCGGTCGGCGCTAAACGATCGTCCACTGGACGATCAGCGCCCTCGCCGGGGCTCGGCGGCAGGTTGCAGCCACGATTTTGAAAACGCTTCGCGTTGCGTGGCTGCGCTGGTGCAATATGGTCTGGCGACAGGCCTGATTTTGCCGGAAGACGCGATATTTACGGCAAACCGTGTGCTGGAATTGCTGAAGATCGACGCGCTGGAAGAAAGTGCCGAGGATGAGATCAGGAAGTCGGTAAACAAAACGGCTGACTCAGCGGATAAACAAGGCGAGTCAGATGCAGGACAGATTGTGGAGCAACTTCCCGACATTTTGGGCGCAATCTGCGATTACGCGTATGAGGCAGGAATTTTGGAGGAGAATACGATCGGCTACCGTGACCTGTTTGATACAAAAGTAATGAGCCTGCTGGTGGACCGCCCGTCGAATGTGATCCGCCGCTTTAACGAACTGTATCAGACAGATCCGAAGCAGGCGACGGACTATTATTATAAATTCAGTCAGGATACGGATTACATTCGACGCTATCGTATCGCAAAGGATATGAAATGGATCGCGCCGACTGAGTACGGCGACCTCGATATTACAATCAATCTGTCCAAGCCGGAGAAAGATCCGAAAGCAATCGCAGCGGCGCGGAACGCGAAGCAGTCCGCCTACCCGAAATGCCAGCTGTGCATGGAAAACGAGGGCTATGCGGGCCGCCTGAACCATCCGGCGCGGCAGAACCATCGCATTATCCCGGTGAAGATCAACGGCAGCAACTGGTATTTCCAGTATTCGCCCTATGTCTATTATAATGAACACTGCATCGTGTTTAATTCGCAGCATGTGCCGATGAAGATAGAACGTGCGACGTTTGCGAAGCTGCTGGATTTTGTGACGCAGTTCCCGCATTATTTTGTCGGCTCAAATGCGGATCTGCCGATCGTCGGCGGCTCTATTTTAAGCCACGACCATTTCCAGGGCGGGCACTATGAATTCGCGATGGCAAAGGCGCCGATTGAGAAAAAAATCAGCTTTGCCGGATATGAGGATGTGGAAGCGGGTATTGTGAAATGGCCGATGTCCGTTATCCGTATCCGCAGTGAGCGGACGGATCGGCTGATTGATCTGGCGGATAAGATTCTGCTTGCGTGGCGCGGGTATACGGATGAATCGGCGTTTATTTTTGCGGAGACGGATGGTGAGCCGCACAATACCATCACCCCGATCGCGAGAAAGAAAAACGGAAAGTTCGAGCTGGATCTGGTGCTCCGCAACAATATCACGACGGAGGAACATCCGCTCGGCGTCTTCCATCCGCACGCGGAGCTGCACCACATCAAAAAAGAGAATATCGGTCTGATCGAGGTCATGGGTCTTGCGGTGCTTCCGGCCCGCCTGAAAGGCGAACTGGAGCATTTAAAGACGGCGATGGTCGAGGGACGGGATATCTCTGACGATGAGGAGCTTTCCAAGCATGCGGCGTGGGTAGAGGAGCTGAAATTGAAATACCGGAACAGTACCTCTACGACAGGTGGTATGGGAGAACCGATTCGCTTTACGGCGGATTCAATCGACCGCATTATTGAAGATGAGGTTGGCCTGGTATTCAGCAAGGTGCTGGAGCACGCCGGGGTCTACAAGCGCACGACGGAAGGACAGGCGGCGTTTCTGCGGTTCGTGGAGAGTGTGTGATAAAAAGGGCGGCAGCTGGTGCAAAATGTGCAACAGCTGCCGCCGCTTTGTCTGGCGCTTCGATTATCATTCGGGACGATTTTCGCATTCGCTTCGAAGACCGTACAAAAGCTTAAAGGATTTAGAATCACAAAAATTTCGATACTTCCACCAATGCCAGACTGGAGGAATTGCTGTAAATGATAAACCCGATGTCTGAAAGCGTACCGCCTGCTTCTACCTGACTGTTATAATCCTTTGGCGTGATCGTCAGTGTGGAGCCGCTGACAGCATAATCACCGTTCCAACCGTCTGAGAGAGTAATGCTGTTGTTGAAATCCAGTGTGATACTCCATCCGCTGACGGCACTGTCGGAAGTGTTTTTCACTTCCAGAGTGTACTGGAAATAGTACATACCGTTGCTTTCCCATTGATTGGCAACGGAGGCGGTGTATTCGAGTGAACCGCTGGAATCTGAACCGGAGGAAGCGGAGGCGGAATTGTTGGAAGAATTTCCGCCGTTTTCGGTACCGGAGTCCGAAGCACTGGATGACGCACTGCCGGAATCCGTACTGCCGTATAAAGAGGTTCCATCCATGGATTCTCCGGTTAGCATTTCATAAAGCCATTTACCGGAATCGTTGAGATCATCTGCGGTAAAACCACTGGTTTTTGTGCAGCTGCTTTTTAAGATAGCGGAACTCTCATCTCTATGGGAGAGGTTCCACATGGCGCAGCTGATCTGATAATCATCCAGCAGTTCCATCCACTGATTGGCCTGATCAATATCCAGCCCGCCGTTTCCGCTGGCATCGCAGATGCCGTACTCGGATACGAAGATGGGGAGACCGGCATTGTATGCGGATACCAGAGTATTCCGCAGAGAATCCGTATGTGTCGCCGCGTAATAGTGAAGCGTGTACATGATATTGTCATATCCGGTAATGGGATCGGCAGCGGCCTGATCGACGTACTGGGACCAGTTCGGCGTGCCGACAAGAATCACGGCATCCGGGTCGTTGGCGCGGATGATGGGAATGATCTCGGCCGCATAGGTTTTGATGTCCGCCCAGGTCGTGCTGCCGTTCGGCTCATTGCAGATTTCATACAGAACATTGATATTGTCGGCAAATTCAGAAGACATTTCTTCAAAGAAGGCTTTTGCCTCCTCAATATAGGTATTCGGATTGCCGTCGGAAAGGATATGCCAGTCGATGATCACATACATATCCAGATCAGTGGCATAGTTTACACCATTTTTTACCAGCGCTTTTAAGGTTTCCTGATCGCCGTCCGTGCAGTAGCCGCCGGACTCCGCCGTGTACATGGCCAGACGGATCAGGTTCATGTTCCAGTCATTTTTGAATTCAGAAAAACATTCCTCGTTGATGTACTCCGGATACCAGGCAAGTCCGTGGGAACTGATTCCTTTCAGCTGCACCGGATTGCCGTCCTGATCGGAAAGCTGTGTGCCGATGACCTGCAGAGCGCCGCATACGGATGGAACGGCGACGGCTGTTTCTGCTGAGTCTGCTTCTGCAGCAGCTGTTTCAGCTGAGTCAGTACCTGCTGATTCGGAACTGTCGTTGGCGGCGGATACCATCTCATTTTCCGCGGCATGTGCAACGGCCGGCTTCAGAAGACCGGCGGATATGATCAGCCCCAGCGTCAGCGGGACGAGCAGCGGCAATGCTGTGAATGTCTGTGTCATAAGAAAACCCTCCTGTTTTTATGATGAGTATGGAACATCATGCTACAGATAAATCTGCACAGCCTGTTTCTTTTTTTGATGATGTTCTAAACCTTGAGGTCATTTTATCAATATTGGAGAGTATTGTCACTGGTTTTTTTAGAATATTTGTGACTATGAAAGTACTAGACAGCTGAGAACATTTTTACGTCACAATATGCTGGTACTATAATTTTAACGGAAAAATATTTATAAATAAAGTTCTTGCTTTTTCACTGGAACTGTGCCTATGATGATAGAGAATCGTAAGAACAGCAGGCAGATTTATTCAGAAGGGGAAGAGCAGATGTATACGAAACAGGAAATTCTGGAAATTGCCATGCGGCAGTCGGCCTGGGATATTCATTGTGAAAAAGAAGATTTTCTGAAGGAAAACCATGTGATTGTGGAGTCTCTGATCGGAGAGCGGGCGAGAAGTTATTATAAAGAGCCGGTCAGCTGCAACCTGGTATCCTACGGCAGCAACATTGTCGCTTCCGTGAAGCCGGAATACAGAGAGATTATCCGGGAATACATTTATAAGTTTGAGTTTTATCATTGTTTTGAGACGCCTGCTCTGCATTGGCTTAGCGACAGGATGGAACCCATGGGACAAAAAGTCTGCTTTATGGCGGAATATTTTCTGCCGGATGTTGACAGGATGAAGTCATTATCCTGCAGCTATGAGATAAAAATTCTGAATCAGGAAGATTTTTCTGACCTTTATAAAAAGGAATGGGGCAACGCCCTCTGTGAAGACAGGAAACATCTGGATGTCCTTGGCGTGGGCGCTTACGATCATGGGGAACTGATCGCTTTGGCAGCGTGTTCTGCCGACTGCGGCAGCATGTGGCAGATTGGCGTGGATGTTCTTCCGCAATATCGCCGGAAGGGAATTGCATCGGCCCTGACATCGCGACTGGCTGCTGAAATTCTGAAGCGGGATAAAGTGCCTTTTTATTGTTGCGCCTGGTCGAATATCCGCTCCGCGCGGAATGCAATAAGGAGCGGTTTTTCTCCGGCATGGGTGGAACTGACTGTAAAGCCGGCAGAAGTAGTAGATAGGATGGTAATTATTTAGGGTAGACATATAAAATGAACCACCGATGGTGTGGGAAAGTAAGGAGGATACCATGAAAAAAATAAAATCAGGCATTGCGAATAAGCCAGGGGTAACTCGGATCGTGCGGGTTGCAGCAGTGTGCATCTGCGGCGTGATGCTCCTGTGGAGCGGTGAAAGCGCCTGCGGGACTGTGGGCAGAGCATCCGCTTCGGAAACTGATATTTCAGAAGATGGGGCAGTGGTCTATGAGGCGGCAGGCTGGCAGATCAGCTTGGAAGATGCCGAACGGACGGCTTCATTAAATACGGTGAGCGTATCCCTGGGCTATTCCAGCGTGGAGACGACGGATCTGGAGCAGAGCGCTGAAGAAGGGTATGAGTATTGTCTGCTCAAGCTTTCCTTTACCAAAGTGGACAGTACAGAGGAGATAGACTGGGAGAATGTGACTCTTACCGATGCGGATGGGAACAATTATTCCCGGATAGAGGACAGCTTTCTGGAGGATTACGGAATGTCGCGCATTCCGGGGACAAATCTGAATTTCGGCAGCTATGAGGGCTGGATCTGTTTTGAGATTCCCGAGGAGGCGGACGGCCTGCAATTTGTCTGCTCATTTGCGGAAGAAGAACTCGTGATCCCGGTAGAGCTTGAGAAGGATGAGGAGGAGACAGAGTCAGAGAGCGAAACGGCTGCAGCGGAGAGCGAGACGGCAGAGGTAACAGAGAGCGAGACG
>JAJBVD010000007.1:0-38709 GCA_020859985.1 Clostridiales bacterium | reverse complement strand
GCAGAGGTAACAGAGAGCGAGACGACTGCATCAGAAAGCGAGACTGCGGCAACAGAAACAGAGACCGAGACAGAAACAGAGACCGAAACCGAAACAGAAGAAATCTGGACGGAGATAGAGTATGAGGATATTCTCGAGGAGCAGAGCGCGATTGATGCCGCACTCTACGCGGAGGCCCAGAACGGCTACTCCTTTGAAAATCCGTTTGTGGTAGTCAATCCGTACGGCAATTCCCCGCTGACCGCGATGGTGATCTTTATGACAGAAGAAGAGACCGGCGTGGAGGCTGTGATCTGCGGCAAAAGTGAAGAAAACAATATCACGGCCTCTTTTGAGGCGGACACTACGCATATCCTGCCAATTTATGGGCTTTATGCAGGAGAAACGACAGAGGTGGTGCTGACACTGGACGACGGGTCGAGTACGACGCTGGAGATTACAACCGAGGCTTTAAACGGTTCCATTACGGAAGCAGAAGTGACAGTTTATGATGAAAGTGTTCTTACGGATGGCGCCCTTTCGGGTGATGAACTGACCTTTGCTCTGGTACAGACAGTTATGGAAGGCGACTGCGGTGTGGTTGCCTATGATAACGCGGGCGATATTCGCTGGTATATGGATGAAGATTATGTTTCCGGCTTTTCCATGAAGCGTCTTTCGAACGGCAGAATGATGGCGTCCACATCGGACATCATCAGCGGGTATTATTATTCCACAGGGCTGGTGGAATTTGACCTTTGCGGGAAATTTTACGCGATCTATCTGATCCCGGGCGGAGAGCATCACGATTTTGTAGAGATGGAAAATGGAAATCTTCTCGTCTGCTCCTGCACGGAAGATTTTTCTACCGTGGAGGATCGAATTGTGGAAGTCGACCGGGAGACCGGTGAGATCGTCTATGAACTGAACATTGCGGATCTGATCAAGCCGGGAGACGGCGGCTCGGAAAACGCGACAGAGGAGGACTGGTGCCACAACAATTCCATTGATTATGATGAGGAATCGGACACGATTCTGCTTTCCTGCCGCCATCTGGACGCAGTGCTGGCGATCAATAAGACGGAAAAGGAGCTGGTGTGGATTTTAGGCGATCCGAATGGGTTTACGAGTGTCTCAGAAGATTTGTTTTTCACACCGGTCACTACTGTGCCGACCGATGCGGAAGATTCGGCAGAGGCCGGGCAAAATGCCGCGGTATCCGATGAGGACGATGAATCGGCAGAGGCAGAACAGGAAGATTCAGCTTCAGATGTGCAGAGTGATTCTACGGCGCAAGAGGAAGACGGAACCGCAGCGGATAAGGAGAGCGTATCTTCGGAGGACACGTTGCCGGACTTTGAGTGGCAGTACGCGCAGCACAATGCGACATTCCTGCCGGACGGGGATATCCTTCTCTTTGACAACGGTACACACCGGACTAAGGTTGGATTTTCGGAGGATTTAACCATGGGCGATGATGTGTATTCGAGAGCGGTCCGCTATCATATTGATACGGAAACCATGACGATAGAGCAGGTATGGACCTATGGCGAGGAACGCGGCGAAGAGTGGTATTCTTCCTATATTTCCGGAGCGGAGTATCTGGAAACGCCCCCTCGCTGCGCTTCGGCGGCAGATCGCAGCCTCGATTCAGAAGACGCTTCGCGTAGCGAGGCTGCTCTGGACGAGGACACTTACTGGATCACGTCAGGCGCCAACAGCTACAGTGAGGAACTGGACACTTATGATCTCACGATCGTACAGGCCGCCCAGGGAGATCGGACCACATACATCGATCTGGTGATCGGCGATGAGCTGGCTTATGAGATGACGATTCCGGCGACGACCTACCGCAGCCTGCGTATGTCCCTGTATACGGAGGAAAATACATACAGCGTTACGGAGGAAGCGAACTGGTATGGCGGCCTCGGTAGTGTTGCGCAGGCGGACGAGGATAGTCTGACGGTGAGTGTAAATGGGGAGACAACAGATCTGGGAGAGCTTTTAACAGAATATGGGGATGCTGCGAATGATTCTGATGAAAGTGGTGTCGCTGCGGATGCGGAGGAAACAAATACCGCAGCAGGAACCGCTGATACGATCACCAGCGCTCTGACTGCAGTGTCGGAAAATATCAATTTTACCCTCTCCGAGCTGACGGAGATGCCGGACCGTCTGGTCGTTTCCGGCTCCTGGCCGGAGACCGGTGAGGACGCATCATTGGTACTGGTGAGCGAATCCGGCGGCATTGCCCGGTTTACGATTGACGCATCTTCGACATCGACCGTCGAGGGAGAAGTGGATTTTGACCTTTGGATCACGGCGGATTCGGTGGAGGCCGGACACCGCTACTATATTTATCTGTATAATCAGGGCGTCTTATATCGGACCGGAAAATACTGGAACGTGTATGTAGACACCAGAGAATCCGTCGATGACGAAGGGGCGCAGTATGCGCTTTATGACGTGGACGGACAGGAATATACTGTTCTGTCCTCTGAGGCGCTTAGCGCCGCAGCCGGTATTGAGACCGATCTGGAGACGGAACTGACGATGCCGGAGCAGACGCAGGCCATTTCTGATGCGATCGTCGCGGAAGTGGAGAACAACGGCTATACGTTTGAAAATCCTCTGGTCATCCAGAATCCTTACCAGAACACGCCGCTCACTGCCGTGGTAGCCTTTGAAACCGATGAGGCCTGCGAAGTGCGTGTGACGGTGAAGGGTAAGACAGAGGAGCAGGAACAGGAACAGGACCTTACAGAACTCCTGAAGAGCCTGAACGGGCTGGAGGAAACGGAACTCCTGGAAATACTGGCAGAGCAGGAAAGTGCGGAAGGTATGGAGAGTGCGGAGGGCACGGAGAGTGTGGAGAGTCAGGACATCACAGACGTGATTGATGCCGCCACCCTGCATATCATTCCGGTACTGGGCCTTTACGCCGGATATGACAATGAGGTAGTGCTGGAACTGCTGGATGCCGATGGAAATGCGACGGAGACCAGAACAATCACGATCACGACGGAAGCATTGCCGTCCGCTCTGCAGGACGAGGTGGAGACCGATACCTACACGACCGAATCCTCGATGGGGCTGATGCTGGTATCCGGACTTTCTGCGCCGTACGCCTACGCCTTTGACGAGACCGGCGAGATTCGCTGGTACTGCACGGTGGAGTGGGAATACTATGGTTTATTCATGCTGGACAACGGACATTTTCTGATGGAAGCGGAGAATGTACTTTACCCGAATGCGAGTATGCCGAACTCGGCGGAATTCTGGGAGATGGATTATCTCGGACGCGTATATAATGTCTATTATTTCCCGGAGGGCGTGCACCATGACATTCAGGAGATGACGGAGAACGGCAATTTTCTGATCCTGACCAACTCCAACGATGGCTATGAACAGAACATGATCCAGGAGATCGACCGCGAGACGGGCGAGGTCGTGAAATCGCTGAACCTGAACGAGCTTTTCGAAGGTCTTGATTACATTGACAGAGACGATTGGTGCCACACCAACACAGTTTCTTATGATGAGGCGACGGATACAATTCTGATCAGCTGCCGGAATCTGCATTCCGTCATCCGGATCGACTGGTCGGCGGTGGAAACGCCCTCTCGCTACGCATCGGTGGCAGAGCGCAGCTGCGATTCAGAGAACGCTTTGCGTGGCGCAGCTGCTGATGAAATTTTGTGGATCCTCGCAGATCCGACCGTTTGGGAAGGTACCGAATACGAGGACAAGGTACTCACTGCCACAGACGACGATATTCAGTGGCAGTACCAGCAGCATTCCGCTTACGCGCTTGATGAAGATCTAGACGGCAACCCGCTGACCGTGGAGATCATGCTGTTTGACAACCATTATTCGGCGCATCGGAGTGTTGCCACTTATGACTACACCGGTTCCTCCTACGTGAAGATTTATTCCGTGGATGCCGAAGCCATGACGGTGACTTTGCTGAAAAACTATGAGACCGCTTATTCGATCATTACCTCGAACACATTTTATGACAGTGAGGCGGGGCGGGTATTTTCGGTAAACGCCTACCTGTCTACTTATTTAAATACATCGAACCGCGGCGAAATCTATGAAATTGATTACGAAAGCGGCGAGATCCTGAATTCGTGGAAGATCACGCACAAATTTTACAGAGGATATTCCATATCCCTCTCTATGAACGACTGCGCCGGAGTCTATACCCTCTCTGATAATTACATACGGGGTACGCTGCGCACGCCGGTCGAGGTGGATTCCGAGGATGTGGTGTCGATCACGGACAACGAAACCATTTCTACGGAAACGGTCAGCTTCACCCTGCGTGGTCAGGTGCTCTACATGGAGGGCAGCGATCACATGTACACGCAGATCATTTTCAACGGGACAGAGCACACCTACGTCTACGACATCACGGATATCAAGTCTCAGTCAAGCGATGTGGACAGCTACCGCTACGAGATTCCAATTCCGCTTTCCACGTTGGAGGCGGACACCTACACGATACAGATCATGTACGATGATGAATTGTATGATGTGGAAGGGAGTTTTACGGTAAATTAAGATTGATACGAAAACAGGAGGAGAGCAATCTCCTCCTATTTGCTGCTGTTTAGCCGTTTCGCAATAGAAATAAGCAATTCCAGATTATCTTTTTGCAATTTTCCGGCTTCATCTGTAAGCTCTTGAAGCAAAGCCGGTTCTTCCATGCTTTCGTCAAAAAAATCTTTAGGGGTTACACCCAAATATTCGCATATAGAAAAAAATTCTGACATGGATGGCAATGACCTGCCGGAAGAAATACTTTGGATATAACTCTTACTGTGTCCAAGATCATGGCTCATTTTATATTCAGATACGTTTTTCTTTGTCCGCAATATGGAGATTCGATCGCTGATATATTTTTCATCCATAAATATATTCACCTCGCGCCTATTTTATACAAATTACAGCGGTAATGTTCTTGATGTGAGTACCGATTTCCACTGATTTATACCGATTAAAACGGTACAATATAAAAGAATTGACAATTTTTACCGGATCATACCTTACATAGATTTTACATTTCCTTTACACGCTCCCGATATTGCACTTTATATAAATACGCTAAACTATTGACATACAGGAAACAGATGACCCGATTATTTCGGGCTATGCATGAAATACTGTTAACACAGGTTAATGCCGCATTTAAGGGAATGTTGCGCATTGTGCGGCTGCTATCGTGCAATGAAAATCAGAAATTTTGGATAATACGGAGGAAAAACGATAACGAGTATGAGTGATGTACAGGAAATTATATTTGGATTGTTTGGCGGGTTGGCGATTTTCATTTTCGGCATGAACTTGATGAGCGAATGCCTGCAGAAAGCGGCCGGGGAGCGGATGAAGCAGATTCTGGGGCTGCTGACAAAAAAACGCCTGCTGGGCGTACTCGCGGGTGCGCTGGTAACGGCGGTACTCCAGAGCAGCAGCGCGACGACAGTCATGGCGATCGGCTTTGTCAGCGCGGGACTGATGACGCTGCCGCAGGCTATTTCAATCATCTTTGGCGCGAACATCGGAACGACGATCACGGCGCAGATCATTGCGTTTAAGATAACGGATTACATTTATGTGTTTATTTTTGTCGGTTTTATTATCTCGTTTGTATGCAAAAAGGAGCGGATTAAAAATATCGGTCTGACCCTGTTTGCTTTCGGACTTCTGTTCCTGGGAATTGAGACGATGGGAAGCGTAATGAAGCCGCTGGCTTCCAGCCCGGTGTTCACGAGCATGATTGAACAGGTGGCTCATATTCCGGTGCTGGGTGTTTTGGTCGGCACACTGATGACGCTGGTGGTGCAGAGCAGCAGCGCAACGATTGCCGTTCTGCAGAATTTTGCGTCGCAGGCCGGGGCGGACGGCGTGACGAGTATCTTAGGTCTGACAGGCGCAATCCCGATCCTGCTCGGCGACAACATCGGAACGACGATCACGGCGCTCCTTGCGTCGATCGGACAATCAAAGGACGCGAAGCGGACTGCGGTCGCTCACTCGCTGTTTAACATTTCCGGTGCGCTGCTTTTCATCTGGTTTATAAAGCCGTATGCGGCTCTGATCCAGTCGATTTCTCCGAGTGGGGCGGAGGTGGATGTCATCTCCAGACAGATCGCGAACGCGCACACGATTTTTAATATCACCATGACGGTACTCTGGATTCCGCTTCTGGGCTTTATGGTGAAGCTGGTCATGAAGCTGATACCGGACGGAAAACAGGAAGAAGCAGATCCGGCCGTGCCGCTTTATCTTGACAAAAACGTTCTCTCTCAGCCGGCAGCCGCGCTGAAGCTGGTAGCAAAGGAGACCCTGCACTGCGGCGAGATTGCCAAAGATATGCTGCATGATGTCTTAGGCACAGTGACAAGCGGCGATACGCAGGTGCTGAACAGGGTGCGGGAATACGGCAAGGCGATGGAAGCGCTGCAGGTGGAGATCAACGAGTATCTGGCGGATCTGTTTTCCTCGGGTGTGCTGACCGAACAGCAGGCGACACAGACCGCGAAGCTGATGTATGTGTTAAGCGACGTGGATCGGATGAGCAGCCTCTCCGTGGAGATGGCCGAGACGGTGCAGGAAAAGCTGGACAAAGGCTACAACTATTCGGAGGAGGCCATCAGAGATCTCACGGAGAGCCTGAAGCAGATTGAAAAGATGTATATGAATGCGCTGATGGCTCTTTCTGACGGCGATGAGGAAGCTCTGAAGAAGATCATCAAGCATAAGGATGAGGTTCTGGATCTGGATATCAAGATGCGCAAATCACACATGCGGCGTGTGACAGAAGGCACCTGCAAGAAGAGTCTGACAGCGCCGTTCATGCGGATCCTGCACTGCATTGACCGTATGGGCAACAGCTGCGTGAACCTTGCGGAGGTCGCGATGAACCAGCTGAGCTTCGAATATTTCATTACCCAAGATGGCGGTTTTGTTGAAAAACGCGGGACGGCGTAAAAACAGGAGATAGTACAGATAAATATGAAGAAACTGAACAGTAAAGAGTCGAAAAGGAGGCGGAAACATGGCAGGAGAAATGATTTCCATCATCGGATACGGAATTTCAGTGGCGGCACTGGTTGCCTTGATCGCGGGCGCCGCAATCTATACGAACGAAAAACGTAAAAAAATGTAAAACATGCTGGCCGGATGGTGTAGTATGCCGCGGAAAAGAAAGGTGTTCTCCCTGAATGGAGAATGCCTTTTTATGTTTTGCAAAAATCATTGAAAGATGTATGAAACAGCGAATTTTTTTCGGCAGGAGGCCGGTTGCTGTGAAAGAGAATTTATGATATGATTCTGTACATTGAGAAGCGGTGTGATACTCTGATATGAAAAAGACATCGCAGACGGATAATAAAGTAACAGGATATAAAGAAAATAAATCGGCCGGGCAGGCCGGATAAGGACGAAATATTATGAAACAATACCCAGAGGATGCTGCTGCTGCCGCACACTCTCTTCGACAGAAAAAAATCGCGGTTATTAACGATTTCACTGGTTTTGGCCGTTGTTCGCTGACGGTATCGATTCCAGTCATTTCCGCAATGAAGGTACAGTGCTGTCCGGTGCCAACTTCGATTTTTTCTAATCATACGGCTTACGAGAGCTGGTTTTTTGAGGACTTCACCAGCCGGATGCAGCCCTATATTGATGAATGGAAAAAGCTGGGGCTATCTTTTGAAGGCATCAGCACAGGTTTTTTAGGATCAAAGGAACAGATTCAGATCGTGCTGAAATTTCTGGATGATTTTGTGAAAAAGGATACGAAGGTTATTGTTGATCCCGTGATGGCGGACGAAGGGGAGGCTTATTCGACTTACACTCCGGAAATGTGCCGGGAGATGAAGCGGCTCGCTGCCCGTGCGGATATCCTGACACCGAATCTGACGGAAGCCTGTATCCTGACTGGAAAGGACTGGCACGAAGGAAAATGGAAGACAGAGCAGGTGATCTCCCTCGCTAAGGAGCTTTCCGGGATGGGGCCGGATAAGGTCGTGATCACCGGCATTCCGCAGGGGGAATTTATCGCGAACCTCTGTTATGAGAAAAATGTAGAACCAAGGTTTGTGCGTACGCACAGAGTTGGCACACAGCGCTGCGGTACGGGGGATGTTTTTGCTGCAATCATCGCTGCCGACGCGGTGAATGGCGTGGACTTTCAGGAATCCGTGCGCAAGGCCTCTCATTTTATAAAACTTTGCGTACAGAAGTCTATCGAACGCGATATTCCGCTGACAGATGGTGTGTGCTTTGAGGAACTGCTGGGGATGCTGTGCAAGTAGATATATATTTTTTTATAATGCTGATAGCGAAAAAGTTTTGAAAGTTTTTTGATTTTATAATTTATTTACTGGAATACTCTTGCGAACAGAGACAAAAGTTGATAGAATATAACCGATTTTGTTTTATACTCATTGCGGGAGAACATGCTGTTCCGGCAATGCCGCGATCAATCCGCAGATAAAAAAAGTAAGATAACGTAACTATTTAGGACAGGTCTTCGCACTTGCTGCGAAGACCGTATAAAGATGATGAAAAGCACAAATCCATTCGCTGAAAGCGAATTTTGCATGGATTTGTGCCCGTAACTGTGAAGGTACTGAACAGTTACAGGATAACGAAGAAAAGCAGATGCAATGAAAAAAAGTGCGAATTTCATAAAAAATATTACTTTATTGGGACAGTTTAGCTTCTCACTTATCACGCCGCTTCTTTTGTGCCTTGCGATCAGCTGGTGGCTGTCCACTCATACATTGATTGGGAGTTGGATTTATATTTTGGGCTTTTTCTTCGGGCTGGGAGGAAGCGGGATGTTCGCATATAAGTTTTATCTTTCTGTGATAAAAAAGGACGAAGCGGACAAAACTGATAAGAAAATATCATTCAACGACCATTTGTAAGGGAGGATGCGCATGAGCAGATGGATCGGCGAGATTCAGCCGGCGGTCAGAGATGAGACACGCCGGATAGCCATAATGACGGGAGTCGGGATCGTGGCGATGTGGATTGTGTTTGCAATTCTTCATATGTCCATGCCGGATACGGTTCCGTTTGATTACACTGTGATTCTGGGAGGCATTGCCGGCGGACTGATTGCCGTCCTCAATTTCTTTCTGATGGGGCTGATGGTTCAGAGCGCGGCAGCGGCCACGGATGAGGATGCGGCGAGGACGAAGGTGAAAGCCAGCTACTCGCAGCGGCTTCTGCTTCAGATGCTGTGGGTGATTGCCGCGATTGTTGCTCCCTGCTTTCAGTTTGTGGCAGGGATTGTTCCTCTGTTTCTCCCCAGCTTTGGGATTAAGCTTATGGGGATTATCAATCATACAAAGAAAGCGCAATAACAGCTATTCAGGACAGATACGCTTAATGGTAACTGCTCAAGAGAAGTTATGTTATGAACAGTTACTCTCTGTACAGCATGGCAGCCGTGCAGAAAGAAGAAGCATCAGCCGGTGAGGAGGTGGAGAAAATTATGGAAGTTGATATTTCAGGAGCGAAAGTCTTTTTTACGATACACACGAACATCCCGATCCTTGGGGATCTGCAGATCAGTGAGACCCTTGTGGTCAGCTGGCTGGTGATGATTCTGATCACGGGACTGTGCATCTGGCTGACGCATGACTTGAAGACAGAAAATATCTCGAAGCGTCAGGCAGTCGCGGAGATGCTGGTAGAGACGGCGAATAAATTCGTCATTGGCAACATGGGAGAGAGCTTCCGCTATCTGATCCCATTTGTGGCGGCACTTTTCTCGACAAGCCTGGTCTCGAACCTGATCAGTCTGGTGGGGCTGCGGAGCCCGACAGCGGATCTCTCTACGGAGGCCGCATGGGCGGTGGTCGTGTTTGTCATGATCACCTGGCAGAAGATCAAAACGGGCGGCATTGGAGGCTACTTCAAGGGCTTTACGCAGCCGATTGCGATACTGACACCGTTCAATATCCTGTCAGAGATTGCGACGCCGATCAGTATGGCGTGCCGTCATTTTGGCAATATCCTTTCGGGTATTGTTATCAATTCGCTGATCTATGCCGCTCTGGCGGTGGCAAGCAGCGCGTTGTTCGGCCTGATTCCGGGGCTGGTGGGCGATGTACTCTCAATGATCCCGTTCCTGGATGTCGGAATTCCGGCGATCCTGTCGGTATACTTTGACTGGTTTACCGGCGTTATGCAGGCCTATATCTTCTGTATGCTGACGACGCTCTATATTGCGAATGCGGCAGAGGGATAATGGCCGGAGGAGAGACAAAACAGATACAACAGACAAAAGAGACATGAACCAAAAGCTGCTGGTTATGTGACCGTTCAGAATAATTGCAAAAGATGAGTCAACGCCAACAGCCTATTATAAAAGGAGGATTCTACTATGGATTTCACAATTTTGGCAAAAGGTATCGCACTGGCAGGATGCGCAATCGGTGCAGGTCTGGCTCTGATCGCAGGTATCGGACCTGGTATTGGTGAAGGTAATGCAGTAGCAAAAGCTCTGGAAGCGATCGGCCGTCAGCCGGAGTGCAAGGGCGATGTAACATCTACGATGCTGATGGGCTGCGCGATTGCAGAGACCACCGGTATCTACGGTTTCGTTACCGGTCTGCTGCTGATTTTCGTGGCACCGAATATGTTCATGAATCTCCTTGTATAATTTCCAACAGCCTCAGTTTCAGAACTGACGATTATGAATATGGAAAGCCGCGTGTTAGAATTGCTGAGGAATGAGTGATCCCTCTGACATATGGTATGGGATATTTCCGCGAGGGCGCGGCTTGTGCTGCCAATTTCAGGATTGGCGGCATGGCAGGGAATCAGGAAAGGAGGTTACGGACATGGAAGTGCAGAATTTAGTCAGCCTCGTACCGTGGACCTTTGTCGCACAGATATGCAACCTTTTTATTCAGATGTATTTGATCAAACGTTTTCTTTTTAAGCCGATCAATGCCATTATTGAGAAGCGGAAAGCCGCCGCAGACGCTGAGATTTCGGAAGCCACAAAGGCGAAGGAAGAGGCGCTGGCGATGAAAGCGGATTATGAGCAGAGTATGCTGGAGGCAAAGACGAAGGCAAATGACATTCTGACAACGGCACAGAAAACGGCAACGGTGCAGAGTGAGGAGATTCTTCGTGACGCGTCCCAACAGGCTGCATCGATCAAGGCGAAGGCCGAGAGCGATATTGCGCAGGAGAAGCGCAAGGCGGTCAATGAGATCAAGGATGAGATTGGCAGCATGGCCGTGGAGATTGCCGGCAAGGTGATCGAGCGGGAGGTCAGCGAAGAGGATCACGCGAAGCTGATTGATGAATTTATAGCGAGTGTAGGTGAGAGCACATGACACAGACAGCCAGAGTATATGGGGGCAGCCTGTATGAGCTTGCCGCCGAGGAGTCGCTTACGGATACGATCCGCACCCAGATGAGTGAGGTGCTGGATCTCTTCCGGGAAAATCCGGATTATCTGGCTCTGCTTACGGAGCCGTCCATCGCGAAGGAGGAACGGACAGGCTTGATTGAGACCGCGTTTGGTTCTTGCGTGGAGCGGTATCTGGTGAGTTTTATGAAACTGTTGTGTGAAAAAGGTATCCTCCGCGAGTACGAGGGATGTTTTGAGGAATATACACGGCGGTATAACGCGGATCACAACATTGCCGAGGCTGTGGTCACAAGCGCGGTTGCGCTTAGCAGTGCGCAGACGGCGGCTTTAAGGGATAAGCTGGAAAAGCAGACCGGGAAGACCGTGATCCTGACGCAGAAGATCGACCCTTCCGTGGTCGCGGGATTGCGTGTGGAGCTGGAAGGGAAACAGCTTGATGGTACTGTGAAGGGCCGCATGGCGGGGATTTCCCGGAAGCTGGAGGAAGTAGTTATGTAGTTCAAACAGCAGATGGCAGTCTGTTTTCTATTTTGCTGCTGTTTGGAACTGGATATATCATATTAGGTAAGGATGGATAAGACCATGCAATTAAAACCTGAAGAAATCACAAAGGTCATCCGCAGCCAGATCAAATATTACGAGAACGCGATCCATCAGGACGAGACAGGTACTGTTCTGCTGGTCGGCGACGGCATTGCCAGAGCGAGCGGGCTTGTGAACTGCATGGCCGGAGAATTGCTGGAGTTTGAGGACGGAAGCTTCGGCATGGCACAGAACCTCGAGGAGAACAGTGTCTCGATCGTTCTGTTTGGTTCCGGCGAGAAGATTCAGGAAGGACAGACCGTAAAACGTACCGGTAAGGTGGTATCTGTGCCGGTAGGAGAAGAATTGATCGGCAGGGTCGTGAATGCGCTCGGACAGCCGATTGACGGAGCGGGTCCGATCACAGCGAAGGAATATCGCCCGATTGAGAGTCAGGCCCCCGGCATCTGTGACCGGCAGCCGGTTTCTGAGCCGCTTCAGACTGGTATCAAGGCGATCGATTCCATGATCCCGATCGGCCGCGGACAGCGTGAGCTGATCATCGGCGACCGCCAGACCGGAAAGACGACGGTGGCGACTGATACCATTATCAACCAGAAGGGCAAGGATGTTATCTGTATTTATGTGGCGATCGGACAGAAGCGTTCGACCGTAGCTTCTCTGTGTGAGACCCTTTCCAGAAACGGGGCGATGGATTACACGATCATCGTGGCCGCGACTGCTTCCGAGGCGAGCCCGCTGCAGTACATTGCACCGTATTCGGGCTGCGCGATGGGCGAGTATTTTATGCAGCAGGGTAAGCACGTGCTGATTATTTATGACGATCTGAGTAAGCATGCGGTGGCATATCGTGCACTTTCTCTGCTGATTCGCAGACCGCCAGGACGTGAGGCATATCCGGGCGATGTCTTTTATCTGCATTCCAGACTGCTGGAGCGTGCTGCGAAGCTGGATGATGCGCACGGCGGCGGATCCCTGACGGCGCTTCCGATCATTGAGACGCAGGCGGGCGATGTATCCGCTTATATCCCGACCAACGTGATCTCGATCACAGACGGTCAGATTTTCCTGGAGACCGAGCTCTTCCACTCCGGCGTTATGCCGGCGGTGAACCCGGGTATCTCCGTCTCCCGTGTCGGCGGCAATGCGCAGATCAAGGCGATGAAAAAAGTATCCGGTACGCTGAAGCTGATCTATTCCCAGTACCGTGAGCTGCAGAGCTTCGCACAGTTCGGTTCCGATCTGGATGCGGATACGAAGTCCCGTCTGGATCAAGGCGCGCGTATTGTGGAAGTATTAAAGCAGAACCAGAACTCTCCGGTTCCGGTTGAAAAGCAGGTAGCAATCCTGTACGCGGCGAACAACGGCTATCTTACTTCAGTAGAGACGGGAGACGTTCGTGCGTATGAGGCAGGACTTTATCCGTTTCTGGATACGAACGCGCAGGGGGCGGCAGCCATGCAGGCCATCCGCGAGACAGGCAAGCTGGAGACGGAGACCGAGGAGAACCTGAAACAGGCGCTGCAGGATTACACGGATCAGTTCCTGACCACGAAACCTTAATAGAGGGAGGAACGACATGGCTGCAAACATGAAAGCGGTAAAGCTGCGTATCAAAAGTGTCCAGAGCACGATGCAGATTACCAAAGCAATGGAACTTGTAGCATCCTCCAAGCTGCGCAGGGCAAAGGATCGTTCCGATCAGTGCCGCCCGTATTTCAGAGAGCTTCATCATACGCTGGTCGATATCGCGGAAGGGAATACGGATTTCTCTTCTGTATACGCAAAATCGGTTTCAGGCAACCGTCCGCAGGCAAACAGGTATTGTTATGTCGTGATCGCGGGCGACCGTGGTCTGGCCGGCGGATACAATTCCAATCTGTTTAAAAAGCTGGAAGCGGCAGCGTCACAGAATCTGACGGATGAAAATAATCTGGAAAACAGTTCGAAAAGCAGTCCGACAAACACAGGCGTGGACGGTGCGGCTGTAAGTGTGAGTGATTACGTGGTGCTTCCCATCGGGAAAAAGGCTGTGGAATATTTTCACCGCAGAGGCGTGGAGATCCTGACAGAGGATTTTGCGACCGTGGCGGATGTTTCTGTGGCAGACTGCTTTGAGATCGCACGGTTGCTCTGCCGGGAATACCGGGAAGGGCGCTTCGGACACATTGAGCTTTGCTATACGGAATTTGTGTCCATGCTTTCTCAGCGGCCCCAGATTGCTCCGATGCTTCCGCTGACCGATCTGGAGAATGACGCTGATCAGGCAGACGCCGGAAACGGCGCGGCTTCAGAAAAAAGACCGGTCCGCGATCTGATCCTGTATGAGCCGGACAGCACGGAGGTCTTTGACGCCATTGTTCCGGAGTATCTGGGAGGTCTGATCTACGGCGGCGTCTGCGACGCGCTGGCAAGCGAGCTGGCGGCACGGCGCAACGCAATGGAGGCGGCGACCAGCAACGCGGAGGAAATGATCGAGAAGCTGAACCTGAGCTACAACCGCGCGCGCCAGAGCAGCATCACGACAGAGATCACAGAGATTGTCGCGGGCGCGGAGGGCGTATAAAGAAAATGGCGCGGCCTGCGTCACCGGCACCGGCGTGCCGATGACATAGCATTAGGAGGATTTTAAGATGAGTGACAAACACGTTGGCGAGGTAGTGCAGGTCATCGGCCCTGTTCTGGACATCCGGTTCCCGCATGACGAACTGCCCGCATTGCTGAATGCGATAGAGATTGACAATCATGGCAAAAAGCTGGTCGCGGAGGTAGCGCAGGAGATTGGAGACAATACTGTACGCTGCATCGCGATGAGTTCAACAGATGGACTGGTACGCGGCACGAAAGCTGTGGATACCGGTTCCGCGATTACGGTACCGGTGGGCGAGGAATGTCTTGGACGAGTACTCAACCTGCTGGGCGAGCCGGTGGATGAGAAGCCGCCGGTGGATTCAAAAGAGCGCTGGTCGATCCATCGTCCGGCTCCGTCCTACGAGGAGCAGACTCCGGCGACAGAGATCCTTGAGACCGGCATCAAGGTCGTAGATCTGATCTGCCCGTACGCGAAGGGCGGTAAGATCGGTCTGTTTGGCGGCGCGGGCGTCGGTAAGACTGTCCTGATCATGGAGCTGATCCACAATGTGGCGACGGCGCACGGCGGACTGTCTGTATTTACCGGCGTTGGCGAGCGTACCCGTGAAGGCAATGACCTTTACAACGAAATGAAAGAAAGCGGCGTTATCGATAAGACAGCGCTGATCTACGGGCAGATGAACGAGCCGCCCGGAGCACGTATGCGTGTCGGCCTTTCGGGACTGACAATCGCGGAGTACTTCCGTGATGTGAAGAATCAGGACGTGCTGCTTTTCATTGACAATATTTTCCGTTTCACACAGGCTGGCTCCGAAGTGTCCGCGCTGCTTGGTCGGATGCCGTCCGCGGTAGGCTATCAGCCAACGCTGGCGACTGAGATGGGCGAGCTGCAGGAGCGCATTACCTCGACGAGAAAGGGTTCCATTACTTCCGTGCAGGCAGTCTATGTACCGGCGGATGACCTGACAGACCCGGCTCCGGCGACCACTTTCACCCATCTGGACGCGACCACGGTACTTTCCCGTGATATTGCCAGCCAGGGTATTTATCCGGCAGTGGATCCGCTGGACTCCACCAGCCGTATCCTTTCCCCGGAGATCCTCGGCACCGAGCATTACGAGATTGCGAAAGCGGTGCAGATGGTGCTGCAGCGTTACAAAGAGCTGCAGGATATCATTGCCATCATGGGTATGGACGAGCTTTCCGAGGAAGATAAGACGACAGTAAACCGCGCGAGAAAGGTACAGCGTTTCCTTTCCCAGAGCTTCTCCGTAGCGGAACAGTTCACCGGCATGCCCGGCCAGTACGTACCGCTCAAAGAGACCCTGCGCGGATTCCGCATGATCCTGAACGGCGAGTGCGACCACATTCCGGAGAGCTGCTTCCTCTTCGCGGGCACGATTGACGACGTGTTTGAGAAAGCGAAGAACCTGTAAATATTTTGTTTGCAACACGTGCTGCTGTAACTTGTACCTTGTACCCGTGAGGGCACTGAACAGTTACGGGCAGGGAGCTTGAAAGGACAAAATGTAACAGGAATGAGGAAGGAGACGGCTTATGAGTAGTTTTCCATTAAGAATCGGAACGCCGGATGGCCTTCTCTTTGAGGGGAATGCCGAGCGTGTGGTATGCCGGACAATCACCGGCGACCTTGCGATCCTCGCGGGACACTGCAATTACTGCACCGCCATCGGTATGGGCGAGGCGCATGTGGTGTTCGAGGACGGCACCACGCGGTACGCGGCCTGCATCGGCGGGATGCTCTCGGTCATGGACGGTACCTGCCGTGTCCTTGCCACTACCTGGGAGTGGAAAGAGGACATTGATAAGGAGCGTGCTGAGGACGCAAAGAAACGCGCCGAGGAACGACTGGCGAGGCAGGGACTGACCGATCAGGAGTACGCGAATGCCACCGCGAAGCTTCACCGGGCGCTGGTGAGACTGAGCGTGAAGCAATAGTTCAGTGTAGTATATACGAAAAGACAGCCTTTCAGACAGGGCTGTCTTTTTTACGGGATGAACATAGTTTTACCATATTTTTGTTTTACACTGTCTTAAAAAGTTGGTAAAGGCGGAATGCAGATATGAAATGTATTCAGAACTATTTTCGGACAGGTAATATGCGTTCTCTCGGGTTTGGTCGTGTGTTGCTGTTTTCGGGGCTTATGCTTTTGACTGCTGCTCTGACGGCACTCGTATCCCCGGCAACTGTTTATGCAGGCGAAATGGGAGGCATGGATTTCGGCAATTTTGGCGGCGGAGGCGATTCCGCGGGCGGCGACTGGTCAGGCGGCGACTGGTCAGGCGGTGATATGTCGGGAGGCGGCATGGATTTTGGCGGCTTCGGAGACTGGGAAGACTCCTCTTCTGAGGACGAAGAGCTGGTCTATGAGACTGAGACAGAGACCGAAACGGAGACAGAGTTTGTCCTGACTCTCGTGGATGAGGGCACCTGCGGAGATGAACTGACCTGGGAACTGTATAATGACGGGGTTCTGACCATCACCGGGACAGGTGCGATGACTTCGTTTTCAGATGAGGATGACGTTCCGTGGTACAGTAACCGGGATGTGGTCGTTACAGTGACGATTGGCAGCGGTGTGACCGATGTCGGCGATTACGCTTTTTATAAATGCACGAATATGACAGGTATTGCATTTGCCGACAGCGATACGGTGACAGAAATAGGGGAATACGCGTTTTACGGCTGCTCTTCTCTGACGGATATCGTGATCCCGTCCGGTGTGACGGAGATCGGGGAGTATGGGTTCTACGGCTGCTCTTCTCTGACGGAAATCAGTGTCCCGGATGGCGTGACAGAGCTTAGCGCGTATCTGTTTTACAACTGTTCCGTGCTGGAGAGTTTTACGATATCTGATGCTGTGATAGAGATTGGAGAGTATGCGTTTTATGGCTGCGGCGGTCTTGAAGAGATCAGCATTCCGGAAAGCGTAACGGAGATCGGGGATCATGCGTTTTATGACTGTGAAGCCTTAAGCCAGGTGAACATTGCGGAGAGTGTGACGGAGATCGGCAGCTATGCGTTTGCCTCCTGTGATAGTCTCGAAAGTATCAGCGTTCCGGAGAGTGTGACGACCATCGATAGCTACGCCTTTTCTGATTGTGCGGCATTAACCAGCGTCACGCTTACAGACAGTGTGACAAGCATCGGAATGTTCGCGTTTTCCGGCTGCGAAAGTCTTTCTTCCTTTACGATTCCGTCGGGTGTGACGACGATCAGCAGCAGTACGTTCCGGGACTGTACGGGGCTGACCAGCGTGGAAATACCGGAGAGTGTGACGAGCATCGGCATTTATGCGTTTTCCGGCTGCTCCGCACTGGAGAGTCTTGTGATACCGGAGGGAGTGATCAGCATTGCCAACAATGCATTTGAAAAGTGCACTGCTTTGACGAGCGTTTCGTTCCCGGAGACGCTGACGACCATTGGAGAAAATGCGTTTGATTCCTGCACGGCTCTTGAAAGCCTTACGATTTCGGATGGGATGACTGCGATTGGGAATTATGCATTTAAAAAATGTACAGCACTTACCACGGTCACGATTTCAGACAGTGTGACGAGTATCGGAAAATACGCGTTTTCCGGCTGCAGTGCACTGACGGAGGTGGAAATACCGGACAGCGTGACGAGCATTGGCAGCAATGCGTTTGCCGATTGTGTGAGCCTGACCGGCGTGACCATTCCGGACAGTGTGACGAGCATCGGCAGCAGTGCGTTTTCGGGTTGTACGTCGCTGACAGAAGTGGAACTCCCGGACAGTGTGACAGGGCTTTCCGACTCTGTATTTTCCGGCTGTTCCGCGCTTGCCTCTATCGAGATCCCGGACAGCGTGACAAGTATCGGAAAATATACGTTTGAGGGCTGCACGAATCTGAAGACAGTGACCATTCCGTCGAGTGTCGTGAGCATCGGCGACCGGGCGTTTTCCGGCTGCTCGTCTCTTACGGAGGTAACGATTCCGACCAGTGTGACGGACATCGGAAAGGAAGCGTTCGCTTCCTGCACGTCGCTCAAAGAGCTGGAGCTGCCGTCAAGCCTGACCAGCATCAGCAATTATCTGTTTTCAAACTGCACAGCGCTGACGAAGATCGTCATTCCTTCCAGCGTGACCAGTGTGTCGATGTATGCGTTTAAAAGCTGCGACGCGCTGACCAGTGTGTATTATACCGGCACAGAGGATGACTGGGACGGCGTCACGATCGCGTCGGGGAATGAGAAGCTGACGGCGGCGGAGATCATGTATGAGTATGCTGCATAGCAAAATGTATGAGCATACTGTATAGTAAAAGGGTTCGTAACTGTGAAGGTACAGAACTGTTACAGGGATTTTTCAGGGGAAGACTGTTAATGCAGGCTTCCCTTTTCTGCTGAAACAGTTTTTGTACCGATTAAGGTATTCTGAAGCAGGATAAAATCTTTCTCTCAAACAGTCTTCCGTTTATTGTCTGAAACAGTCTTTTGTGGTATGCTAATAAAAATAGAAAGCCCTGTTGAATTTATTTATGAAACAGTATGGGTGATGATACGGTACAGTCAATAGCAGATATTCAGGAAAAATAAAGGAAAAGGATATAAGGAGGTCAAGTGATGGTACATTTCGTAGGCGCCGGGAGCGGCGCGGCAGATCTGATCACGGTGCGGGGCAGCAGGCTGTTAAACGAAGCGGACGTGATCATTTACGCGGGTTCATTGGTGAATCCGCAGCTGTTGGATTATAAAAAAGAGGATTGCGCAGTTTACGATAGCGCAAAAATGACGCTGGAGGAAGTGTTTGCCGTCATGCGCGATGCGGAGGCGAAAGGCTTAACGACGGTGCGGCTGCACACCGGCGATCCCTGTGTGTACGGAGCGATCCGCGAGCAGATGGATCTGCTGGACGAGGCCGGGATAGCCTATGATTACTGTCCGGGTGTGAGTGCATTCTGCGGCGCGGCCTCCGCCCTAAATATGGAATATACGCTGCCGGGTATTTCCCAGACTGTGATCATCACGAGGATGGCGGGCCGGACGCCGGTGCCAGAGAAAGAGGAGATCGCGAAGCTGGCTTCTCACGGTGCGACGATGGTCATTTTCTTAAGCACCGGAATGCTGGAGAATTTAAGCGAACGGTTGATGGCAGGCGGCTATCAGGCCGACACCCCGGCGGCTATTGTGTACAAAGCAACGTGGCCGGACGAGCGCAGCTATATCTGCACGGTGTCGACGCTGGCGCAGTGCGCGAAAGAAAACAATGTCACGAAGACGGCGCTGATTATTGTCGGAGACACGGTCGCGCAGGCGGGGTACAATCGCTCGGAGTTGTATCATCCTGCGTTTACGACGGAATTCCGAAAGGCGACAGAGATCAGGGGAAAAGGAGAAGGAACAGATGGATTTTATTAAGGGAATCACCTTTGCCGCATTTGCCCCGAAGGGCAGTCTTGAAACACCGGAAGCGGAGCAAAGCCTCCGGAATCTTGCGGAAAGGACAAACGCGAACTTTATTATCCTTGTCCCGATGGGGCTGCAGGATACGCCGCAGTCGGAGGAAATAGATTATCGTTCAGATGCAACGGTAAGTGACAGGGAGCTGGCCACGGCAATCCGCATGGCGAAAGGTCTTGGGCTGCGCGTGGCATTGAAGCCGACCGTAAACTGCCGCAACGGCGTCTGGCGGGCACACATCAACTTTTTTGACGAGGACGTCCCCTGTGAACCCAAGTGGAGCAACTGGTTCCGGGCTTATACGGACTTTCAGCTGCATTACGCGGAAATTGCCCAGCAGGAGGGATGCGAGATGTTCCTTCCAGGCTGTGAGATGGTACAGAGCGAGCGCCGGGAGCAGGAATGGCGGCAGCTGATCGCAGATATCCGTAAGGAGTATGGCGGTCTGGTTTCCTACAATACAGATAAATACCAGGAACACAACGTCAAATGGTGGGATGCAGTGGATGTAATCTCTTCGAGCGGCTATTATCCGATCAACGATTGGGAACGCCAGCTGGACCGAATCGAGGCAGTCGTTCGGAAATTTGACAAGCCATTTTTCTTTGCGGAGTGCGGATGCATGTCCACGAAGGGCTCCAATCAGGTGCCAAACGACTGGAATCTGTCAGGCGATGTGGATCTGGAAGGTCAGGCCGACTGGTACCGCACCATGTTTACCGCCGGAAACAGGCGCGACTGGGTCGGAGGCTACGCGCTCTGGGACTGGAGTTGGAGACAGTATTCCCTTGCGGAGGCGGTAAAGGATAAAAAATACGATATCTATGGGAAACCCGCGGAGCAGGTAGTGGCGGAGTTTTACGGCCGGAAGTAGATACATATGGAAACGTGTATGAGGAGGGGAACCATGAGAAACAGTATGAGTTACCGAAATTTTAATGTTGCGGTTTATTGTCCGGTGGGAGACGTCAACCGGATTACGGATTTTGCAAAATTTGAGAAAAAATTCCGCCTGCTGACGGATCATGTGAAAATCGGACGGGTATATCTGGAATGCTACCGGAGCGAAGAATGGTGTACAAAGGAACATTTGCTGGAAGTAAAGGATTATTTTGAGAGCCGGGGGATTGCCACATCCGGCGGGATCACGACCTGCGCTGACAGCAGTAAGGAGGGATTTGCCTCCCTGTGCTACTCAACGCCAAAAGACGAGGAAACGCTTCGGAAAGCGGTTGCCCTCAACGCGGAGGTTTTTGACGAATTCATTTTTGATGATTTTTATTTTCTGAACTGCCGCTGCCCGGCCTGCATTGAAAAGAAAGGAAACCGCACCTGGTCCGAGTTTCGTCTGGCGGAGAAAAAGAGGATTACGGAAGACATCGTGATGAAGACTGCGAAGGAAATCAATCCGGCAGTCAATGTCATTGTAAAATATCCGCAGTGGTATGACAGCTTCAATGAGGAAGGCTACGACCTGGAAATGGAGCCGGCCATGGTTGACTCGATCTATACCGGGACGGAGACGCGCAATCCGAAATACACGCAGCAGCATATTCCGAAGTATCTGAGCTATTTTATCATGCGCTATTTTGAAAACGTTGCACCGGGGCGGAATCTCGGCGGCTGGTTTGACCCATATGAGTGTACTTATAATCTGACCTCTTATCTGGAACAGGGTTATCTGACGCTGTTTGGAAAAGCGAAAGAGGTCACTCTGTTCAGTCTTGGTTCTCTGCTGAACGATCCGGCTTACCGGACATTCTGCGCAGCCCTGGAGCAGATGTTTGCGGATGCGGACGAGCTTCTGGACAAGCTTGGAAATCCGACCGGAGCAGCCGCCTATCGCCCGGCAAACGCGCGCGGGGAAAACAATATCCACAACTATCTCGGCATGTGCGGCATTCCGTTTGAACCCTGCCTTTTCTACCCGGAACAGGCGGAGGTTGTTTTCTTAAGCGAGGGTTCCGCGGATGATAAAGAAATCGTGAAAAAGATGCAAAAGAGCCTGTTAAACGGCGCGCAGGTCATCGTGACCAGTGGCTTTGTCCGCAGGCTCGGTCCCGCGTTCGGAGAGTTTGTAAATGTGACATACAGCGCAAGAAAAGCGCTTGTGAGCAGATACGCAGACAGCAAGGATAACGGCATAAACATCTGCGGCTGCTACAGCGGAGACGCACCGGTACTGATCCCGCAGATGGAATACTGTACGAACGATGTCTGGGAGCTGGCAGCCGGATATGGCACAGAAAGCGCCTTTCCAATCGTGCTCCAGTGCAGTTACGGGAGAGGAAAGATCAGCATCCTCACAATTCCGGATGACATGGGAGATCTTTATCACTACCCGGCGGAAGTGCTGAACGTGATCCGGCGGACGGTATGCCACGGGCTGCCTGTGGTGCTTGAAGGGCCTGCAGGGATCCAGATGTTCGTATACGACAACAACCGGATCATTCTCCGCTCCGATCTGGACTATACTTCTGAAGTGACGCTTCGGCTGTCAGACGGGATCCGGTTCGTACGGGAATCCGGAAGCGGCCGGGAGCTTGCCGTTACAGACCATAAAGTGACAATTGTCTTAAGGTCAGCGGTGAATGTGGTGCTGGAACTGCTGTTCTGAATCAGTTACTAATTTTTAAATTCAGAATACAAGGAGAGATTATACAATGGAATTAGTGGAAGGAATATTAAACAGGAGAAGTATTCGCAAATTTACGGACAGGCATATCGCGGATGAGGAGTTCCACACGATACTTCGGGCAGCGATGACCGGACCTACCTGCGCAAATACACGGGACTGGAGTTTTCTTGCTGTTCGTGATAAAGAAATGCTGAGTAAAATGGCGGATGCCAATGGCAGGCCGGCGGAGCCCCTCCGTCACTGTGATCTGGGAATCCTTATTCTGGGCGATCTGGAGCGGGCGTTTCCGTATGCGAAGGACTACTGGGTGATTGACGGAGCGATTGCGGGACAGAACATGATACTTGCAGCGGAAGGCCTCGGTATTGGTTCTGTATGGCTTGGAACCTGGCCGCAGATGGATCGTGTGGAGAATCAGAGAACCCTTTTTTCATTGCCGGATACCGTAATTCCACACTCTGTTATTGCGTTTGGATATCCTGCGGAAGAAAAGAACGGCGCTCATCCGGATTATGAAGAAAACCGGGTGCATTTTGAGAAGTGGTAATTTGAGTGAACCAATTTGCGGAGACAATTTTTAAAAACCTATTTTAACTCAAAAACATTGACATTTAACTTTTGGAAAGTTATAATTTAATAAATTGAGTGAAAAAGAGGGATTGCTATGGATTTACTTACAAATGTTTTTGGAATACAAGTGCAGTCCGAAAATTGGAATAAACAAAATGGATTACCGTTGTATATTGCAGGCAGCTATGATTTTGCAGCGGTAACACTTAACGGCTGCAAGTGTATTGTATTAACTCCAAAGGAAGAACTTGAAACGCTGCCTGCACTAAAGAAGGAAATTAAAAAAATTCAGGAGATTGATAATGTACCTGTGGTTTTAAAGCTTCCGACAATATCTTATTACCGAAGGAATAAGATGATAGAGAACAATATACCTTTCATCACGGACAGACAGATATTTTTGCCTTTTATGGGAACATTCTTAGCAAAAGAAAATGGAGAGGAAAAAGAACTAAAAAAATTTATGTTTTCCACTCAGCAGCTGGTTTTGCTTTATCTCTATCAAAAAAAGAAAAAGTTATATGTTTCCGAGGCAACAAAAATACTTCCTTTTACGGCGATGACTATGAGCCGGGCTGTAAAACAGCTGGAAGCGGCAGGCATGTTTCATGTGACAAAGGATGGTGTAAACAAAGTTATTGAATCGGATTATGACCGCCCCGAACTCTACGAAAGGCTAAAAGATTACTTGTCTTCTCCGGTTCGTAAGGTTGGTTACCTGAAAAAAAATGAAGTAACTAATGAAATGGTTATTGCCGGAGAGACTGTATTGGCAGAAGAAACAATGCTGAATCCGGGCAGAACAGCAACCTATGCTATTTATACGAAAGCATTTAACAAAGGAGTGCTGATGAATGAATTGGTTGACCCGGATGAACAGGTCAGGGTTGAATTGTGGGAATATGATCCAAGGCAGTTTTCCGGCAACAATATGGCAGACAAGATATCTGTTGCATTGTCCTTTTTGGAGAACGAAGATGAACGTATAGAAGAAGCAGTGGAAGAATTACTGGAGGGAGTGTGGGGCGGCTGAATGGTAACTGGATTCACAAAATTTAAAGAAAAGTTTCGGGGTTTTGAAGATCAGTATGTCATTATAGGCGGAACAGCCTGCGATTTATTAATGGAAAGTGAAAACAGGAGTTTTCGCGCAACAAAGGATATTGATATTGTTCTGATCGTTGAATCCATTACTGCAGAATTTGGAAAAGCATTTTGGGAATATATCAAAGAGGCTGAGTACGAACATAAAAACAAAAGCACGGGAAATGCTCAGTTCTATCGTTTTACTTCTCCGAAAAGCAAAGATTATCCTTATATGATAGAAATTTTTTCAAGAAAGCCAGAGCATATAGCTTTAGATGCGAACGCAGTTTTAACACCTTTGCCGATTGATGATGAAATATCCAGTCTTTCAGCAATACTATTGAATAATGCTTACTATAATCTGCTGAAAAACGGACAGATTGTTATAGATGGTATTCCGATACTGAAAGAGACATGCCTGATTCCGTTTAAGGCTAAAGCATGGCTGGACTTGACAGAGAGAAAAGCAGGTGGCGAGCCTGTCGACAGTAAGAACATCAAAAAGCATAAAAACGATGTATTCCGATTGGGACAGTTAATCACAGCAGATTCAAGACAGAAACTTAGCGAAGAAATTGCAGCCGATATGAAACGATTCTTAGACAAAATGGAAAAGGAAACCATTGATTTGAAGTCTTTGGGTATCAGAGGTTCTGACCAAAAAACGATTATGAGTTTATTGCATCGTTGCTATGAAATATAGTATCGATTCTATTAATAATAAAATGTGAATCATAGAGAGGGGGAAATCAGGCCCCTTACAGTAATTGCAACCGCCGGTTGCGGTGATTTCCAACCGGAATTGATAGAATGCAACCGCTGATTTTGATATAGTACTCCCAACGAACCACCCGTTCACTGCTCGGCGAACGTCATGACGGCATGCAATCGCTGTACAATGATCAGGGAAAAAAGGGGAAAAGGAGAAAATACTATGATTCTTGCAGAAAAGCTGTTCACACTTCGCACCAGGTCAGGTCTGAGCCAGGAGGAACTCGCAGAAAAACTCAATGTATCAAGACAGTCGGTTTCCAAATGGGAAAGCGGCGCTTCGATACCGGGGGTTGATAAAATACTGGAGATTTCCAGAATTTATGGTATCAGCACAGATTATCTGCTCAAGGATGAGATGGAGGAACTGCCGGGAGAGGTTGTCGCGGATGTGTACCATCCGGAGGATGTGCGGGAGATATCCCTGGAAACGGCGACAGAATATCTGGCAGTGATCCAGGAAGCAGGAAAACGGATCGCTTTGGGTGTAGGAATTTGCATTCTCTCTCCATTCCCCATGATGTCTTTCATCGGGATGTCAGAATGTGGATTGTTGTTTCCAACAGAAGATATCGCGGCTGGCGTAGGAGTCGGTGTACTGCTTGCAATGGTTGCAGTGGCGGTTATTCTCTTTATCTTAAACGGTCTGCGTTTAGATGAATACGAATATCTGGAAAAGGAAGAATTCAGGCTTTCCTATGGAGTGGCTGGAATCATAGAAAAAGAAGAAAAAGAGTTCCGCCCGGTTTTTTATCAGGGGATTGCCTTTGGCGCTGCTTTGTGTGTCATATCCTGCATTCCAATTGTAATTGCCGGTGCGGTTGATGCAGCTGATGGGATTCTTACATATCTTTGTGCTCTGTTACTGGTAATCGTTGCGGCGGGAGTATATTTAATCGTGCGGGTAGCAATCCGAAAAGGGGGATATGACCGACTTCTGCAGCAGGGAGACTATACACTGGAAAAAAAGCGGGAAAATAAGCGCCTGGAAGTTTTTGATGGCGTATACTGGGGGATTATTACTGCTGCTTATTTGGGGATAAGTTTTTCTTTCATGAATTGGGATATTTCATGGATCATCTGGCCGGTAGCAGGCGTGGTGTTTGCGGTCCTTCGTTCCATTTTATCGGTGATGAAGGGAAACAGGAATTGAGAGACGGCTTATACAGTCTTCAGAGTGAGTGTGAAGAGGATATTTTAAAAATGTAATGAAAAGTATTGACATTTTCATTACATATACTATAATAAGAAGAAAAAAGAGGTGATGAACTGTGGCTAAAGCAGTAAATGTAAATTTTCGAATGGACGGGGATTTAAAATCCAGCATGGAAAAAATCTGTGAAGAGATGGGAATGTCTATGACTACGGCCTTTACCATATTTGCAAAAAAGGTTACCAGAGAGAAAAGGATTCCATTTGAGATTTCTGCAGACCCATTCTATTCTGACAGTAATATGGCACATTTACGCAGAGGCGTTGCTGCATTAAACGCAGGTGAGGGGATTGAGCACGAACTTATAGAGGAAGAATGAGAAAAATAAATTTTTCTGAATCGCTGTAAAAAATGAAAAAGATAACAGGATCGAAAATCGTCGGTCCTGTTTTTTGTATATATAAAAGTTGCTGCCTGCCGCAAAAAAATTTATCGGGCAGGGAACTTTTAGACTTCTTTGCACGTCTAAAGAATGTAAGCTGTGTAACAGGTGTTCATGAATGACCGGGACAGAATAAAGATATGAAATATACTACAAACAGTGACGATTTGTACGGACGGTGGGAAGCATACCGTTTTGGACAGATTGACAGAAAGGAACAAAACCTATGACGAAAGATCAGTTAGGGAGTCTGATCATTGCTTCGGAAGATTCCCTGTATCATGTGGCAAAGACCTTGCTGCGGGAGGATGCGGACTGCGCGGACGCGATTCAGGAAGCGATTGTCAGCGCATTTACGAAGCTGCATACGCTTCGCAGCGACGAATTTGCCAAAACGTGGCTTACCAGAATTCTGATCAATGAATGCTATGACATTCTGCGGAAGCAGAAGCGTGTGGTTTCCATCGAGGAGGGATACCTGCCGGAGAAGGAAGCAGAAAGGCAGGATTACTCAGAACTGTACGAGGCGTTGGAGACGCTGCCGGATGAAATGCGGATCTGCGTCACGCTTTTCTATATGGAAGGCTACAGCATCCGGGAAATCGCATCGATTCTGGAAGTGAATGAGAATACGGTAAAGAGTCGCTTATCAAGGGCAAAGGCAAGGCTGCGCAGGGAACTGGAGCCGGAGAATTGCCCTGACAGGGATTCTTTACAGAATGGATGAAGGTCGGACCAGAATTAAAAAACGATATGCAGACTGAGAGGTATCTATATGAAATTAGAGAATATGAGACAGGAATTTCCGGAAATGCCGGAAAGTATGAGGACGATGATTGAGCGCGAGGTGGCCTCGCAGGTAAAAGTGGAACAGCAGCAGGATCACATTTTAAGCGACAGAAAGATTCAGGATTTTGCTGCCCAAAGCGAATCGAAACAGCGAAGCACCACACAGCAAAAACCGGCGCGAAAGAAGGCCGGCAGGACCTTTCTGCTCGTTGCGGCCGCGGCGGCACTGATGTGTACGACTGTTTTTGCGGGTGTCGCGATCCGGGAGCGGTTTTTTACCGAAGCGGAAGGAAATTATGGGGTAAACATTACGATCGGTCCGGCAGAGACGGAGGCGGAATCCGGTGATATCGACAGCTCCGCGGCTGCGCTGCTTTCTGAGCTGGAGGCACCGGAGGAAATCCCGGCGGAAGTGACCGTGGAAGCCTCCTATATTCCGGAGGGGATGGTGCAGTATGATGACGGCTGGAAGATAGATTACGAGGACGACCTCTATGGCGGAAACTTCAGTATGGGAGTACAGATTATGGATGAGGATCCGGCGGAAACCCTGATTACGGAGACGAGTGTGGTGGACAGCGAGGTGCTGGAGATCAATGGACATTATGCTGTCTGGCTGAGTCTGAACTATAAGGACGATGGCAGCGGAAGTACGATGCAAAAGATGTATATCCTGTATCCGGAAGTATGGCGTATGCTTACCATCTATTCTCTGAACGAGGAAGTGACAAAGGAGGAACTGCTCAAGGTCGTGGAGGGCATAAGCCTTATCGGAAGCGATGAGATGATGTCGCTGGAGGATGCCTATACCATTAGTGACTATGAGGAAGAGACGGAGATGGAGGACTATGATGCCGAGGACGGCGTTTATACAACAGTAGAGGTATCTGCTGTGGAGGATAATCTGCACCAGATTGGCGATTCCTTTGAGATATCTGCTTATTCGAAAAGTGAAGCAGATGAGGAATTTCTCCATACAGTCAGTGTCCGGGTCAGCGATGTTCAGGTATCAGATAACATGAATGCGCTCGGCGATGACTGGAAGAGCATACTGGATTCCGGAATGTACACCAATGCTCTGCAGGAGAGTACGGACGAAGACGGCAGCCTGCTGCCGGAGCTGATCGAATACGTGAAGACAGGAGATGGTATTGATACTCTGAACACGGTGGTAAAGACCGAGGAAGCAGAACAGAAGCTGATCTGCGCCAACATCGAGTTTACCAATAACGGAGCATCCGACCTGCACAATGTCCTGTATAATGCAGACCTGATAACCCTGACAGAGGATGACAACGGCATGATGATCATTTATGACCGAAACTCGCTCGAGGAGGGAGACTGGGATTACATGACAGCATCCTGTGGCTACACTATGGATTATTATACCGCCGGTGGAGATGGAACAGCCGGAAGCAATTACATTACCGACCTTTTGACAGGAGAGACCATCACGGTCACAGTCGCGTGGATTGTCCGTGCGGATGAGATGCCATATCTGTATCTGAATATGGAAGGGGGAACTTATCCGATTTATGCGGAGGAACTGGCAGTAGGATATGTTGACTTCCGGTCGCTGGAAAACTGAAGGGCACAATAACTGAAACTGTAAACCTATCGAGGGCTTTGAATGAAAACAAATCATTCAAAGCCCTCGACACTATGGAAAAACTGTGTTAATCTAAGTGCGGTATAACGGATTGAAAGGCGCATGGGTTTTATATGAAACAACTTGGGATTGCATATTTTACCGCGCGGGGCAGGCAGACAGCGCAACTTGTCGCCGCGGCGTTTGCTGATGAGTATGATATTTTGCGATATGAAGGCGGCGGACGCAGGACCGGTCATTCCGCCGGCCCGGAGAGCACGGGCAGCCTGAACCTGAAAGACTGGTGCGGCAGCCTGTTTTCATCCAGAGCGGACGGGATTATTTTTGTAGGGGCTTGCGGCATCGCGGTGCGCACGATTGCACCTTTTATAAAAAGCAAGACGACGGACCCGGCGGTGCTGGTGATCGACGAAGCAGGACAGTTTGTGATTTCTCTGCTGTCAGGACATCTCGGCGGGGCAAATCTCCTGGCGGAGCAGGCGGCCTCGATACTTGGAGCTACGCCCGTGATCACGACCGCGACGGATGTGAATGGGAAATTTGCAGTTGACGTATTTGCCAAAGAAAATCATCTTCGGATTGGCAGTATGAAAGCGGCAAAAGAGATTTCCGCGGCGATTCTGCGCGGTGAAAAGATTGGAGTAATATGCGAGGGAAAGATAGAAGGAGAATTGCCGCCGGAGTTGGTGCTGATGCGAAATCAGAATCAAAAGACAGTGCCTGATTTGAATCCGGCAGAAAGCGGCTCCAAAGGAAATGCGCGGATTCGGACGGATGCTTTGATAAGCATAGGGCTGCCTTTTTTTACTCTAAAATCGACAGATCCGATTTCTGAACAAACGGAGCCTGTCCAAAGGGCGTCTATGACGCCGCCGGTTATTTTAAATCTTTACCCAAAGAGCTTCATCCTAGGCATTGGCTGTCGAAAAGGCAAACCGGAGCAGGAGATTACAAAAGCGGTGCAGTGGGCAATTGACATGCTGGGGATTACCATGGAAGAAATCGTGGGCGTCGCGTCAATCGATTTAAAAAAAGAAGAACCGGGGCTGTTGGAATTTTGCAGAAAAAATGAGCTGCAGTTTGAAACGTATCCGGCAGAGATACTTGCCGAGGTGGAGGGCAATTTTTCGCCATCTTCTTTTGTGAAACATGTGACCGGCGTAGACAATGTCTGTGAGCGCGCGGCGCTCTGTATGGCGAGGAAGATGTCCGAGCAGCCGGCTTCAGAACCTGAGACGGATGAATTGCCTGTCCGGCCAGAGCTCAGTGAGGCAGTCGGATACGGGCAGCCGGATTCAGAACCTGTGAAGGATGAATGGCCTGCCCGGCCAGAAATCGAGGAAGCAGCCGGATACCGGCAGCCGGATCCGACAGAAACAGGCGGACGGCTTGTCCTGAGAAAACAGGCGGAAGATGGCGTAACCGTTGCTGTGGCGGAGAAAAGCTGGAGCGTAAGATTTTGAAACAGGTTTGATGAAGAAGCATTCCTGCGTGATAGAACGAGTGTAATTGTGAAGGTAGTGAAGAGTTACGAATGAGTTTGAAGGAAAGTGAGGAACGATTGTGAAAAAGAAGCTGTATGTTGTAGGTATGGGACCCGGCGAAGCGGGCCTGATGTGCCAGAGGGCGGCCGAGGTACTGGCTGCGTGCGACACGATCATCGGCTATACGGTCTATGTGAATCTGCTTAAGGGGTCTTATCCGGAAAAAGAATTTCTGACGACGCCGATGACGCAGGAGGCAAAGCGCTGCGAGATGGCGTTTGAGGAGGCGGCAAATGGCAAACAGGTTGCCATGGTCTGCAGTGGGGACGCCGGCGTCTACGGGATGAGCGGGCTGATGCTGGAGATCGGAGAGGCTTATCCGGACATCGAGGTGGAAGTGATCCCGGGGATCACGGCTGCCTTAAGCGGCGGGGCAGTGCTGGGAGCGCCGCTGACGCATGATTTTGCGGTGGTCAGCTTAAGCGACCGGCTGACTCCCTGGGAAAAGATAGAAAAACGGCTGGAGCTGGCAGCGGAGGCGGATTTTTCCATCTGCATTTACAATCCGTCCAGCAAAGGACGTCCGGATTACCTGAAACGGGCCTGTGATATCCTGCTGCGCGTGCTGCCGCCGGAACGCATCTGCGGGACGGTGGAGAACATCGGACGCGAGGGGGAAGCGGCAAAGCTGTATACCCTGCAGGAGCTGCGGGAAGCGCAGGTCAATATGTTCACGACCGTATTTATCGGGAACTCAATGACAAGGGAAATTAACGGGCGGATGGTGACGCCGCGCGGATACCGGATCGGGTGAGGCTGTATGGAAAACGAACTTTTTGAAAAGACGCCGGTGCACAAAGCCTTTTTCAGCCTGTCCATGCCGGTCGTCATGGGTATGGTGGTCTCGCTGCTCTACAATATGGTAGATACTTACTTTATTGCGCAGACGGGAAACACGAATCTGGTGGCAGGCGTTTCGCTCGGTGCGCCGATCTTTACCTGCATGATCGCGCTCGGAGACATTTTGGGGTTGGGCGGCAGTTCTGTGATTTCCAGACTGTTCGGTCAAAAACGCGATGAGGACGGCAAACGGATCAGCATTTTCTGCTTTTATGTCTCCTTTCTGGGAGGCATTCTGGTGGCGGCGCTTCTGCTTCTGTTTCGGACGCCGATGCTGAATCTGTTAGGCGCGGATCAGGATACGCGGCAGTACGCGTCCCAGTATTATACGTACATTGCGCTTGGGGCGCCGTTTATCATCCTGACCTTTACGCCGAATAATCAGCTGCGGACGGAAGGTCTCGCAAAGCATTCCATGATCGGCAGTATTTTGGGTACGGTGGTGAATATCATCCTGGATCCTCTTTGCATTTCCACTCTGGGTCTTGGAGCGGCGGGAGCAGCTATCGCGACGGTCATTGGAAATATCTGTACGGATCTGTATTATGTGTGGGTGCTGCAAAAAAAGAGCAGGAAGCTTTCCATGGACCCGCGGGGTTTTTCCATCACAGGGGCGGAGATCCGGCAGATCCTTGCGATTGGCATTCCTGCATCTGTGACCAATTTTATGACCAGCTTAAGCATGACTCTGACAAACCGCAGCCTGCTTCCATACGGCAACGACAAAGTGGCGGCGATGGGGATTGTGATGAAGGTCAACATGATCGCGGTACTGGTTCTGGTAGGGTTTGCGTTTGGACCGCAGCCTCTTACAGGCTACAATTACGGGGCAAAAAACCAGAAACGTTTGAAAGAAATTCTGGCGTTCTGTTATAAATTTGAATGCGCGCTGGCTGTGCTGTTTGCTGTGCTGCTCTCCGCGGCGGCGCGGCCCCTGTTGGGGCTGTTTACTGCGGATCAGGGCCTGATACAGACAGGCGTGGAGATGCTAAGATGGCAGCAGGCAGGCATGCTCTTCGCTGCAATTGTTCTGGTCACTACCTGTACGTTCCAGTCGGCGGGAAAGGCAATGGGCGCATTCTGGCTGTCGTTCAGCCGACAGGGCATCATTTTTGCAGCCGTGCTTTTTGTGCTCTCCGGAATTCTGGGCTACAGTGGGATCCTGATGGCTCAGGCAGCGGCGGATCTGCTCACGGCGATCCTTGCGCTGGTTCTGTTTTGGCGTTATATCGTGAAGGAATGGGACTGATCCGTCAGCAAAATTCATGAAACATGTGCTTTGAGATGTTATGAGAGGGGCGGCTGCAACCCTGGTGGCTTTGGACAAAGGAGAGTTCACATAGGCTTTACAATATTGCATATGATGTCATGTGCAAATGGGTATTTACAGGAAAGCCGCGCGTCAGCCGGCGGAAAGGGAAAGGAAAAGGGAATGAGTATGAAAAAAGAAACCGGAGGTTTGCTGAAACTGATCGTGCGTTTGCTGATCACAGCGGTTCTGGGAGGTATCTATTTTTACGTGATGCTGCCCCCGATCAACCTGAAATCAATGGAATTCTGGCTGTTTTTGTTTGTACTGCTGGTGATCTATATTGTGATCACAGTAGTATCGTCGGGAATTAACATTACGCGCAGCGGGGTGACACTGCCGCAGGGCGTGCTGTGGGCAAACTGTAAAATTCCTCTGATCCTGGCTGCACTTCTGTTTCTTGGTTCGATTGTGGGAGGCATTATTTCATCGGAGATTTTCCATGCGACTGCCTACTACAATCTTCTGGACGTGCAGACCGGCGATTTTACGGAGGAAGTGGCGGAGATTTCCTATGATAAGATCCCGATGCTGGATAAGGATTCCAGCGTGCAGCTGGGAAGCCGCGCGCTCGGCAATTTGAGCAGCAACAGCAGTCTGGTGTCGCAGTTTGAGGTGTCGGATGAGGAGTATTCGCAGATCAATTACCAGAATAATCCGGTGCGCGTGGCTCCGCTTCTGTATGGCAATCTGATCAAATGGTTCAACAACCGCGCGGATGGCCTGCCGGGCTACATCATCGTCAATATGGTGACGCAGGAGGCGGATCTGGTGCAGCTCGACGAGGGAATGAAATATTCGACCGGCGAGCATTTTGGCAGAAACATCTACCGGCTTCTGCGTTTCCGCTATCCGACCATGATGTTCGGCGATGTGAATTTTGAGATTGATGAGGACGGAACGCCCTGGTGGGTATGCTCGCGCACCGTGCACAGGATCGGACTGTTCGGCGGCGAGGACACGGAGGGTGCGGTGCTGGTAAATGCGATCACGGGAGAGAGCACCTACTATACGGAGGTCCCGACCTGGGTGGACCGCGTCTACTCCGCGGATCAGCTTGTGGCGCAGTATAACTATCACGGCACGCTGGTCAACGGCTGGATCAATTCCTGGCTGGGGCAGAAGGGCATCACGACGACCTCGGACGGCTACAACTACATCGCAATGAACGACGATGTGTACCTGTACACCGGCGTGACTTCGGCGGGAAATGACGAGTCCAACGTGGGCTTTATTCTGGTAAATCAGCGCACGAAGGAAGCGCGCTATTACAACATTACCGGCGCGACAGAGTATTCCGCGATGTCTTCCGCGGAGGGCGCGGTGCAGCATCTGGGCTACGCGTCGACGTTCCCGATCCTGCTGAATATTTCCGATGAGCCGACCTATTTCATGTCCCTGAAGGATTCGGCGGATCTGGTAAAAATGTACGCAATGGTAAATGTTTCCGATTACCAGATCACGGCGACGGGCAGCTCGGTGGCCGAATGCCAGTCGAACTATGAGGAACTGCTGGTCGAGAACGGGATTAAGGTGACCGACCCGGTAGAGCTCATCGATGCTGAGACAGACACCGTCACGGGTACGATTACGGATATCCGCTCCGCGGTCGTGGACGGCAATACGAAGTTTTATTTCTCTCTCGGAGCGGAAGAATACTATGTGATATCCGCGGCGGACGATTCGGATGCGGTGACTTACGATGTGGGAGACGAAGTCGCGATCACGTATTATGTGGATGAGGAGAGCACGATCCTGACAGGAATTTCCATTGAGAACGCGGCTGGCGCGTGACTGCTAAGCACGGGGCAATCCGTGGGCATGGACAGAGCGGCACTCGCACGCAAAGAATTATGTCACTGAAGTGACCGCGTTTGCGCGGGAATGGCAGAAGATATACTGTAACTGTTAAGGTACGGAATAATTACAACAAAAGACAGATGCAGAAAGAGAATCAGAAACTATGGTAGGAACAGGTACATTGATAAATGTCGCGGCAATCGTGGCGGGCGGCCTCATTGGCCTTGTCGGAAAGAAGCTGATGAACGACCGGCTGCAGGAGACGCTGATGAAGGCTACAGGCCTCTGCACGATGTTTATCGGCATATCCGGGGCACTGGAAAAAATGATGACCATCAGCGACGGTGCTTTAAGCTCCGGCGGTTCGCTGATGGTGATCGTCAGCTTCGCGCTCGGCTCACTGATCGGAGAAGGACTGAATATTGAGCAGCGGATTGAAACATTCGGAGAATGGCTGAAACGCAAAAGCGGCAATGCCAACGACAATTCCTTTGTTAATGCTTTTGTGACCGCTTCATTCACGGTCTGCATCGGCGCGATGGCGATCGTCGGCTCCATACAGGACGGCATGTCCGGCGACCCTACTACGCTGATGATGAAAGCCATTCTGGACTTTCTGATCATCATGGTGATGTCGGCTTCGATGGGAAAGGGATGCATTTTTTCCGCCATTCCGGTCGGCATCTTTCAGGGTTCCATTACGATACTGGCAAGCGCACTTTCCCCACTGATGACGGAGGGCGCTTTAGATGCCATCTCGCTGGTGGGCTCCATGCTGATCTTCTGCGTGGGCGTCAACCTGATTTGGGAACACAAGTTAAAAGTGGCTAATATGCTGCCCGCGATCGTGATCGCGGCAGTTTGGGGGCGGTTGTATGAACGACATTCTAATCTTTGGCGGCACGATTGAGGGACGTCAGGTATCCGAATATCTCGTTGGACGCCATATCAGACATACGGTCTGTGTGGCGACAGAATACGGAGAAGAAGTGCTGCAGCCGGATGCCGGTAAGGAAAATATATCTTTATGGCGCACGATTCATCAGGGGCGAATGGACAAGGAGCAGATGCGGGAATTTCTGCGCGGCAATCCATTTGTGCTGGTAGTGGACGCGACGCATCCGTATGCGGTAGAGGTGTCAAAAAATATCCGTGAGGCGTGTGAGAGAGAGCAGGTGCCATATGTGCGTTATTTAAGACCGGAAGGCGAGGGCGCGTCTACGGGTGGCTGTGCAGCTGAAGTTAAGGATAGGATTGAAAACGTTCATGCAGCAAGAAATGGCGATGAGAAAAGTATCTGGACAGTCTATGTAAACTCGACTACAGCCGCGGCTGAGTATCTGGAAAAACAAAAAGGCGGCATTTTTCTGACTACCGGCAGCAAGGAACTGCACGTGTTTACGGAACGCATTTCCGATAAAAGCCGCCTGTTCGCGCGGGTTCTCCCGTCAGCAGAGGTGATTGCATCCTGCCGCGCACTTGGACTGGAAGGAAAACAGATCTGCGCCATGCAGGGACCATTTTCTGCAGAGATCAACGCCGCGATGCTGCGGCAGACTCATGCTTCTTTTCTGGTGACAAAGGACACAGGTATCTCCGGAGGCTTCCCGGAAAAGCTGGAAGCAGTGCGGGAGTGCGGCATCACAGCGGTTATTATCCGCAGGCCTCAGGAGACAGGAGCAGGCTGGGACGAAGTGCGGGCGAGAATTGAGGACGTTCTGGCAGAAACGGATGAGGAACCGGCAGAAATTGAAAAAAATGATGTGGAACGAGCAAAGATATCGCAATCTACGGCATCTTCTGAGTGTAGTGTGATGGAGGAGAAAAATTCGGAGATTTGCACGGAGACATGTGGAAAATATGCGAAAGGTGTGCCAGACTCTGCCCGCCGCATCAGCTGCATCGGAATCGGTATGGGTACGCCCGACACGATGACACGCGAAGCAGCCCGCGAAATCCGGGAAGCAGAGGTGATCTTTGGGGCAAAGCGGATGCTGGAATGTGCGCAGACGCTGCTGGATTCATCTCTGACAGAACAGACGAAGACTGTCAGAATTTTGCAATCGAGAACTGTGGGATCGGAAACTGTAAAATCGAATGGCAGGATTCCGCAGATGGTCGCCGAATACAGTGCATCAAAAATCTATGCCTGGCTGGAAGCGCATCCGCAGGTACGGCGCGCTGCGATCCTGATGTCCGGCGACGTCGGGTTTTACAGCGGGGCACGGCAGATTGCTGAGACATTTCCGGCAGGCGAAGTTCGATATTACTGTGGTATTTCGTCGGTCGTGTATTTTGCTTCGCGGATTCCTACATCCTGGCAGGATGCAAAGCTTTTAAGCGCGCATGGGAAGGATCTTGCGCTTATCAATTACGTGAAAAAATACCCCAAGATCATTCTTCTGGTCAGCGGAGAAAAAGATATTTCCCGCCTATGCCGTCAGCTGGTGGTCGGCGGGATGGGAAATGTGAAGGTTACCATCGGAGCTAATCTTTCCTATCCGGATGAATGGATTGATGTGGGAACACCCGGGGATTTTCTGGATTATGCCTCGGATGTGGAGCAGCATCGGGAAGAAACTGTGCCGACATCAGAACCGTTGACAGCAGAAGAAAGGAAAAATCCCCATGTTCCTGCAGCTTTGTATGTCATGATGGTTGAAAATGCAAAAGGCGGCCAGATCATCACACCGGGCATCCCGGATAAAGAATTTGTGCGCGGCGACGTGCCGATGACCAAAGAGGAAATCCGGGCGCTTTCTGTAGCGAAGCTGCGCCTGAAAGAGGATTCAGTTGTATATGATATCGGTGCAGGTACCGGTTCGGTATCCATCGAATGCGCTCTCCTTTGCACAGCGGGACAGGTCTATGCGATAGAGCGCAATCCAAACGGAACAGACCTGATTCAGCGAAACAGCTATGAGTTTGGAGTTGCCAACCTTTCCATTATAGAGGGTACTGCGCCGGAAGCGCTGCTGGATTTACCGGTTCCGACCCATGCATTTATTGGCGGCAGTTCCGGAAATATGCGCGAGATCATTGACGTGCTGCTCAAAAAGAATCCTTTTGTCCGCATTGTTATCAATACGGTCACACTGGAGAGCATTGCGGAGGTCATGGATCTGATCCGGGAGCTGCAGCTTGCGGATGCCGATGTCGTACAGATATCCGCGGCGAAATCCCGCACTCTTGGCAATTATCATCTGATGACAGCGCATAATCCGGTGTATATTGTATCGTTTGGCGGGGACATATAAAAGGTTTGCTTTAACGTCACGCTTTTGATCGGATAAAAGCAGAAATATAACAGGTCCACCGGGGCACTTCCTGTATGTGAATACCTTACACAGCAGGCTGGTGATCCGGTGGACTATTTTTCGATCTGAAATAATAAGAGAAAAAGATTGCATTTATAAGAAACATGTGATAAAATGTTCTTAAATTGCCGATTTGCAAATGCACGGCAGCACTTCTACAAAAGAAAAACCGACGGAACGTCGGACAAAATACCTTTTAGAATCCCATACGGAAAAATTAATGAAATATCTATTGTCTTAGGCCAATGGACTTATAAAAGTCTGTTTATTTAAAATGCGGCCGATTTCCCTGTAATTCGGCTCGGAACTTACAATGAAAAGGAGATATTTATGGAACGAATTATTTTTGTAAAGGATGGAAAAGAAATCCGGGTGGAAAATGCGGAGAACAGCGCAGAAGGAAAATGTACGGGATATACGTTTGAAGAAGCAGCCCCCATGAAGGTGTCGGAGGCACTGGCGGAGTACGCGGCCTCAAAACATCAGGGAGAGTATTCGCTGGAAGATTATCTTGCACTGCCAGATGATCAGAGAGTAGAGCTGATCGACGGTGTATTTTACGATATGGCTGCTCCGACTCTGATCCACCAGGCGATTAGCGGAAGACTTCTTATACATTTTTCAAATTACATAGCTGGAAACCGGGGCTCCTGCATGGCTTTTACCGCGCCGGTGGATGTGCAGCTGGACTGTGATGATAAGACGATTGTTCAGCCGGATGTTTTGATCATCTGTGACCCGTCGAAGCTGCGCCGGGAACGTGTTTACGGTGCTCCGGAACTTGTGGTGGAGGTATTATCTTCGAGCACTTCAAAGAAGGACGAATGTGTAATAATATAACCAATCAAGGAAATGCCGATAATTAAAGGCTTTT
>JAJBVD010000089.1 GCA_020859985.1 Clostridiales bacterium | reverse complement strand
TCACGACTTCAGTAATGCCTGCCTGTGCCAGCATCGTAAGCTGGCGGCTTAATATCGTCTCTGTGCGTGAAATCTCTGTCATACATTTCGGATGTTCTGATGTCAAGACGCCCATGCGGCTGCCTATACCAGAGTTTAAAATTAAAGCATTCATACTTTACTTTCCCTTCCAAAACATCTCTGCATATATATTTTCTTTTAACCTCTTGTTGTCTGAATCATAAGATTTATATGATCACTCTTCACTTAAAAAATTCATATATTTCTTTAACTTTTACACCTACAAATAACAATAACACATTGTGATGTCTACTTAAAAGGACGAATCTCGCTATCTTCCCTAATTTATTCTTATCTACTTCATCAAAGGCAGTATAAACCGGTTCCTTATGAAGTACTTTATTTGCATATTTAAGTTTTTTAATAATATTTTCCTTATTCTTTTTATGAAAAAAACATCGCACACCACATAACACTGTATTCTCTACAATTCTTGCGTTCAATGCCTGATAGTATAGCCCCTCAAGGTGATATTTTTCTCCAATATCATTCATTACTTGATAAATTTGAAAATCAATGTCCACCCGATCCGGAGTATATTTCATTCCTATTGAGTTAGGGTTAGCCCTATAATGATACAATTCTTCATCTATATAAGATATTTTTTTTGCAAATTGAAAAGCATGCAGGTCAAAAATCACATCTTCATTAGCTTTAACTTTAGTATCAAAAATCAACCCGTTTTGCAAAACCAGAGATGCTTTAAATAATTTATCCCATGGATAACCTTGGCTCCATTTCCCACCGTATGGAGTATACCCTTTATTCAATGCAGATAATTGCATTTCCGAAATCAATTTCCTATCATTTGTAACAAATTCTCTAGAGAATGCTTTAATGACAACTTCCTTATTTTCAAAATTTCTGAATAAATTATAAATCAAAATATCTACATCTTCTTTTCTTGCCGCTTCTATTGCTTTTTCATACATGTTTAATTCACACCAGTCATCAGAATCAACAAATGATATCCAATCTCCTTTCACACGTTTTAAAGCATCATTTCTGGCAGCAGATAATCCTTCATTCGCTTTATGTATTACCTGAATCCTATTGTCTTTCTCTGCATATTCATCACATATGCTGCCACAATTATCTGGTGAGCCATCATCCACAATAATTATTTCAAGATTTCTATATGTCTGGTTTACCACGCTATCTAAACACTTTCGCAGATATTTTTCAACATTATATACTGGTATAATTACGCTAATCAATTCCATTTTCTAACTCTCCATTTTTCGGTCTCATCATTTATTATCGGGAACCGTCCGTTTTTCGATATGGTTTCCCCCTCAAAGATTCTTTTCCGTTGGAAATTTCATATGATTCCCCTTATTGTTTCACAGAACTGTTGCCAGCAGCGCAGGTTTTATGTTCCCAAAACTCCAAGGTCTTTCCCCGCATAATATTGGACTATAACTGTTAAACTTGCCATTTCCGGGAAGAAAATCATCCTGTTTCTGCAGGGTGTCTTTCTTCCCGGAAATAAGTAAATATAATAAAACCTGTCAAAAGCCCTATCCATAACCATCCGACAGTAATCTCTCCAGTTGTAAAGCTATAAGCACTATCATGAAACCTACCTAGCCTTTAACTATTGAATTATGGCATAGATGCCACCTACTTGCCAACTAAACTAAATGCACCAGAATCATTCCTGTTTCTGAGAAATTTCGCGACAGGAGTGGTGTTCTGCATCTTTCGTTTCTGAAAAATCTTGCGAAATCCCCACAAAATCAGTATCTATAGAACTTGCAGCAGCTTCAGCATCTTCATTTCAAAAAGTATCATCTCCCTCCCGCTTCTATTGCATTTTAGTCCCAAAAAAATTGATACGGCATCGTTTTCCCCACATTATTAATAGATATACGAGCAATATAGACGAAAACCCCAAATAAAACAATTGCAAATGTTGCTAGAACTTTCTTATTCTTACTATCAATCATATTTAAGAGTTTTGGAATAATAATAACTGTATAAGGAGCAAACAAAAATGCTCCTCTTGAAAACATTGACGACTGTGTTGAAAAAAAATATAAAATAGTCTCACACATAAAAGTCCAACACATAGTAGGATTAGAATCAATAAATTTCCGACTTTTCTTTGTGCCGCACATAAACATACAAAAAATTATAGCTACCAACTGGACAGCGTAAACCAATAATTCTACATATAATTGATAATGTTCTGTTTCTGGTGAAAGATAGCTGTAATACTTAGTTGGTATAACCATCATAATAAATGGCAGTACTTGCGAATAAAAAATAGTTCCAACAATTCCCACAATAATTACGATTCCCATTCTTTTAGGAGTAACCTTAATTTGGGATAAAAAATATAAAGGAATAAAAAAAATAGCAGACGTATGAAAGCTCATAGCAAGCATTGTAAGTATTAAAAATTTCCACCATTTTCTATTCTTGATAAATGGGTATAATAAAAACATAAAATATGATACAAATGAGCTTGGAGTTAGATTAAGTGCAGTTTGATAAAAGCAAAACGTAAAATATAGAAAGACACTTAGCCATTGGTTCACGGAATCTCTTCGTATTACCAACATAATAAGAACAACCAAAATCAAGCTATTGAATATGGTTATGGTTTGTGGTGATGTAAATATTAAAGATAGAATCTTATTGTATATTTTATAACCAAATTCTATGTCACCATAGTATCCATTACTATATGTTGTAAGATCAGCAATCTTTGTGCTTGCAATCTTCGCAAAATGACTGCAATATTGATACGTATCTGCACCAACATTCGATGATCTTAATGCTGCCACCAAGAATAGGCTCACTCCAATAACATTAGTTACAAAACAATCCATTGATCGGCCATAATATGTTGTTTTATATTTAAATAACCCAAGAATAATTATTGAAAAAAACAAAAACAAATAAATGTTCACAATAAACCTCCTTTTAAAAGAAGGTTATTATGATTTATAATTTTAATCGCACCTCTAACCCATATTCTGCGAAATAATTCTATAAATAGTAAACTAAATGTTAATAGAAGAATTACCCCCCCTAGACTATATTGAACATTTTTCATTACATATGCAAAAACAGCAAATTCAAGGATACCACTTGTAGCAGTCCACCTAAACCAAAGTAAGAATATATAGGATATTAAAAAAGTAATCATTATAATTTTGATCTCTCGTGACGTTTTCAGTTTGATTGTATCATAAATCAATTTTATATATATATATATAATACGAAACCAAGTCCTACTAATCCAGATGAATATAGTATCGTGATATAAAAATTATGAAATCCTGTTGCTGTATGCAAAACCTGATAGGTATAGGATGAATTGGAAACAGCAGAAATAATGCTTTCTGAAATAGAAAAGCTCCCTGCAACAGTGCCAAAGCCATTTCCAATCAACCATACATATAGCGGCCGTTTCCACATAAACTGAATAACAAATAGATTTTCTGATTGACGCCGTCCTGTACCAGAGCCCATTCTTAGGTTAACCAAAAAAATATCCGCTAAATATCGAAAAGCAATTAACAAAACCAATATTCCAACTAAAATCAAAAAAATTCGCCATTTTTTATTTGCTTTCATGAAAAAGCTCATAAATGTAACCGTCAAAGAAACTACAATATAACCTCTTGTTCCAGACATACAGGCTATTAAAGTCATAATAATCATACATAACATTGTTCCAATGGTATGGGTTTCTTTAACATATAAGTAATAGGCTAAATATAACAATGTTGCTGTAGCAATACACCCCACGGTACATTGATAGTTCAACATCAGTCTTTCGTCTGTGCTTAGGAAATAACCTATTAAGAAAATAATTATTTCACATACTGTAGCTAAACAAACAAAATTAAAATTTATGAGTTTTTTACCTTGTCTTTCTCTAAAATCAATATTTCTAAAGATATAATAATAAATAAACAATCCTGCTAACCGAATACAAAAAACAGATATTGACGCTGCAGCACCATTTATTATCATGCTCACACTCATATTCAATGCAAAATAAAACAATAAGCATGCTCCAATGCCTATATATATTTTAAAATTCTTTATATATGGTAAAACAGCAAATATCATATACAATACAAGCGTTATATCCAATGTCTGATTATAAGAGAGAGAAATCAAATAAACGGTTGCATCTAGTAATTGATAACGCATAAACCCAATTTTTTTGTTTATACATACTAAAAACAAATAAAATAATATTGCGATTAAATTTATCATTATATTTTAAAACCCGTTTTTTGCATTTATTTTTAAAATTATCAAGTCAATCTCTATAATAATTAACGAGGGTCATATGTCTCTGGAGTATAATGAATAACCCTTGTACCACTATTTTCAAATTTAAAAGGTATATACATAAGATTTTTCATAGCCAATCTCAAAGAATCCTGTCTCTCTGGTCGCACATAAAACACCAGAAATCCTCCACCACCCGCTCCAAGTAATTTCCCTCCAAGTGCACCAGCAGCTATCCCTTTCTCGTACAATGTGTCAATGCTCCTTGTCGAAATTTTGGGACCAGTCTTTTTCTTCAACTTCCAAGCATAATCCAGAAGTTTTCCAAATTCATCAAGGTCTTTGTTATTGTCAATTAAAATCTTTTCAGCTTCATCGACAAGAATACACATCTCTTGCAAATTTCTTTTTTTCTCTTCACCATACACGTTATTAGCCTTTTGAACATCTGAAGAAAAGCGTGTAAATCCAGTAAAAAACATCATTAAATTATTGTTTAATTGTTCTTTGCGTTCTGGTGAAATAATTAACGGAAAGACCTCAAAACCGTAACTTCCAAAATTAATCCTATTAAATCCGCCATACGATGCTGCGATCTGATCCTGCCATCCGCCTGCTTCATTACAAAGAACACGTTCTAGATAAATTGCTTCCTCCGCAAGCCTCTTTTTATCTGCATACTTTCCCTTTAAAGCATAAAAGGCATTCAACATTCCTACTACAAATGAGCTACTTGTCCCTAAACCGGATCGAGCCGGTAGATCAGCTTCATATGTAAGGCGAATTTCATGCATATCCAACATTTTCATAGCATTACGAATAGCTGGATGTTCTATTTCATCAGCATCCATTACACGTTCTATTTTTGAATACGACAATTCGGTACTATAATCAAAAAATCGCGGAAGATGACGCACATTTACATAGCAATATTTATCAAAGGTTGTGCAAAGAACCGAACCACCATTTTCACGGAAGAAACTTTCAATATCTGTTCCACCTCCAAAAAATGACATACGGAATGGTGTTTTTGTAATTATCATATCTTAAACTCCACAACTAATTTTCCTATCTCTTAGATCTATTTTTCAATGGTTTCCTTGAATTGTTTTATATGCTTTTTCCAATAAAAATTATTTAAAAATGTTTGCCGCGCATTTTTCGAATAGGATGCTAAATCGGACAATATTGTTTCATATGCTGCATCAATATCATCGAAATTATATTCCGTTTTAAGAATAATACCATTACCCCCAGTTACAATATCACCAAAGCTCCCAATATCAGATGCAATAACAGGCGTTCCAAACATAAAGGATTTACATAATACTCCGCTTTGTGTCGATCTATTATACAGTAACCAGACACAGTTACTCTTTTTGTATGCTTCATTTATCTCGTCATTAGTTAAAGGATGTGCATGATTCAGGATTAATTTTTCCTCCTCTACCATCTGAGCTAATTCATCATCTAAATATTCAGTAATATCTGTTCTTGTTGCAATTTGAAACAGACTTTGAGGATTTCTTTTCGATCTAAACTTTACATATTCCAAAAAGGCACGAAAGTTTTTTGCATTTTCTGCTGTCGATATAAAAGAGAAATATTTTTTCTGTTTAATATCTGTTTCTTCCATTGCTTCATCAGTAAAAATTAATGGAAATACTCCATAGTTACTGTTGTACCGTAAGCAATACTTTTTGTAATTTTGTTCTGCATTCTTTGAAGGCAAGAATACATATTCACAATTTTTCAGTACGGGTATCGCGAAACAATATCTGCCAACCGTCTTAACCGTATCATATACACTTTCTTTTTGAGCCAACATATTATAAATAACTTTTTTAAAACCCAACCAAGGTTCATGATAAACATAATATATTTTTATATCTGGGTTTTCTTTTTTTAACCTTGTTATATGTTTTATATCATCTTTTGAGAGGTTATAAATAAATAATATATCTATCCTTTTAATTCTTTTATCAATTATTGAATACCTATATTTTTTTTCTCTTAAAACAAAGGGTTCGTATTCTTGTGCCAAATACAATGAGACTTCATAATCTAGTCTTTCAAATAAGCAATAGTATGCAAGTAAATGAGAAAAATGCCCTGGCGCAAACTTCGCAGACATAATGAGAACCTTTTTCTTCTTATCCATATATATAGTTCCTTCCTGTCAATAGGGCATTCTTTCTTCCCATAGAAGGCGCTTTGCCATCCGTAGTGCAGAATCAATTACCTTATCCATGTCATAATAACGATATTCTCCCAGACGTCCGCCAAATATCACTTTGGATTGCTTCCGAGCCAGCATCTGATACCGTTGAAACAGACTCTGATTCTTTTCATCATTTACTGGATAATAAGGTTCATCTCCTGGTTTCCACTCTACCGAATATTCTTTGCTGATGACTGTTTTCGGTTGTGTCCTATATTCAAAATGCTTGTGTTCTGTTATTCTGGTCCACGGTGTTTCCCGGTCAGTGTAATTCATACCGGCACATCCCTGGAAGTTTTCTGTATCTAAAATTTCTGTTTCAAAACGCAAACTACGATATTCAAGATATCCTTCCTGATATCCAAAAAACGCATCAATCGGGCCGGTATAAATGACCTTGTCCGCCATTTCGTCCCAGTAAGATTGTTCTGCAAGATAATCTGTATTTAACTGAACCTCGATTCCATCCAAAAGAGCGTCAATCAAAGCATTGTATCCACCAATCGGTATTCCCTGATGTGGATGATTGAAATAATTATTGTCATAGGTGAAGCGCACCGGCAGTCGCCGGATGATAAATGCGGGCAGGTCTTTGCAGTCACGTCCCCACTGTTTTTCCGTATAGCCTTTTATGAGTTTTTCATAGATATCTCGGCCAACCAGTGAAAGAGCCTGCTCTTCAAGATTCGCCGGCTCCTTAATCCCTGCTTCTTTTATCTGTTCACTGATTTTCTGTCTGGCTTCTTCCGGGGTTACTACGCCCCACATCCGATTGAATGTATTCATGTTAAAGGGCAGATTATAAAGTTCACCCTTATAATTTGCTACCGGGCAATATGTAAACCGGTTGAATGAGACAAAACGGTTTACATACTCCCACACGTTTTCAAGGTCTGTATGAAAAATATGCGGGCCGTACTTATGTACATTAATTCCTTCGATTTGTTCACAGTAAATGTTTCCACCGGTATGCTTTCTTTTCTCAATTACCAGACAGGTTTTTCCTCTATCGGTTGCTTCTCTGGCAAATACACTGCCAAATAGCCCGGCTCCCACGATCAGATAATCGTATCTCATTTTCTTCTATTCCTTTCTTGCCTAGTACTCTGCGTTTTCATGCCATTTCCATGCATGACTCACAATCGTATCAATGTCTCCATATACTGGTTTCCATCCAAGCACACTTTGTGCCTTATCGCTGCTCCCGACCAGCTTTGCCGGATCGCCTGGGCGGCGGTCTGTCAGCGACACTTTGAATTCTTTACCCGTCACACGTTTCACAGAATCCACGATTTCCAGTACCGAGGTGCCTATGGCGTTGCCAAGGTTGAAGCAGTCACTTCCTTTTCCGGCTTCCAGATGGTGCAAGGCGAGTAAATGTGCTGTCGCCAGATCAGTCACGTGGATGTAGTCCCGAATGCAGCTTCCATCTGGCGTATCATAATCGGTTCCGAATACTTTGATATCCTCACGCTTCCCGCTGGCGGCATCCAGCACCAGAGGGATGATGTGTGTTTCCGGATTATGGCTTTCTCCGATCTCACCGTTTGGGTCCGCTCCGGCGGCGTTGAAGTATCGCAAAATAACATATTCCAGACCGTATGCTACGCGGTAGTCTTCGAGAATTATTTCCATCATCAGCTTTGTCCGGCCATAAGGGTTGATCGGGCTCTGCCGCATATTCTCCGTAATCGGTACACGTTCAGGCTCCCCATAGGTTGCGCATGTGGAAGAAAATATGATCTTCTTACAACCATATTTGCGCATAACCGAAAGCAGATTCAATGTATTTGTTACATTGTTGTAATAATACTTTTCCGGTTCTGTCACACTCTCACCCACATAGGCAAATGCAGCAAAATGGAATACCGCTTCAATCGGATACTTTTGAAAAACCGCTTCGATATCATTCACATTTTTCAAGTCGCCCTTTATGAAACTGCCCCACTTGACAGCTTCCCTGTGACCATAAATGAGACTATCAAATACAACCGTCTCATAGCTTTCTTTATGTAATTGTTTGTTAATATGGGAACCAATGTAACCAGCTCCGCCGCAAACCAATATTGCCACTTTAATATCCTGCCTCTCTTATTATTATGATATTCCTTCTAACAAAACTATCCTTGCCAAAAAACTGACACTAACAACGCTGTCCTTCAAATTTTCTTCCAAGAAATTTTGTCCCTTTTACAACCCAATTTTGTTTTTCCATAAATAATACGGGCAACTCCTTGTATGAAACGCCATTTGTCTTAATCCATACATCTAATAATCGTTCCGCCACAAAAGCAACTGCTCTGGCATCGTTTGGGGAGTATTCAGATATATCTAAACGTTTATCAAGTTCAAATAAAATATCAAACAACCATGCACAATACTTATCTGCTATCGCTCTTTTCATAATAAACATATTGAACTTATGACCAGAAGTACGTTCCATGCAGGAATCGAAGGCATCAACATATTGGGGATATTTCTCAACTATAATTTTTCTTGTCATATCCAGATCCGTTCTATGGTGTGCATGAGCATACTGACTATATGTCGTTTCAATATAGTAGTTCCTTTCATGGGGCAATATCACATCAATATGCCTTAATATATCTTCTATCTCGTTTTGACTTGCTATACATTTCCATTTATCAAAACCTCTTTTACTGACAAAATATCGCCTGTAATGTACTAATCCGATATATTCTGCAGGCACATTCTTCCAAAGCCAGTAAAGCCCCGTCAGCTCGCAAAAATTAGGATTTTTTATAGAAATATTTTCACCCGTGTTATCTTTTACATATCCTATGTCTGCTTTATTCTCTGCTCCAACTTGAACGGGGAGATACATGGAATCATTTGGCATCCGATATTTTTTATGTGTTGCTACTATCACAACTATCTTTGTCATAACGCCTCTCCTCCGCATAATCATCAAGCGTCAAAACCTTATTAATCAAACTAACAAGGTGATTTATGATTCTTTATTCAATCAGCCTCGCTTATTCTATATATTGTCGAAAGTATTCGATACTCTTCTCCAGCCCCTCATCCAATGCAATCTTCGGCTCCCAGCCATGAAGTTCTTTCTTTGCTACTTCAATGCTCGCCCTACGTCTGGTCGGGTCGTCTCCCGGCAGTGGGCAGTAAGTCAGCTTGCTTTTGCTGCCCGTCATGGCGAGTACTTTTTCTGCCAGTTCCAGCATCGTAAATTCACCGGGATTACCGAGGTTGACCGGACCATAAAAATCGTCACGACTGTCGTTCATCATACGAATGATCCCTTCAACAAGGTCATCCACGTACTGGAAGCTGCGTGTCTGGGAACCATCACCATAGATGGTGAGGTCTTCACCGCGCAGGGCCTGCATGATGAAGTTGCTGATCACACGGCCGTCATTCGGGTCCATATAACGCCCATATGTGTTAAAGATGCGGATAACCTTGATCTTTGTTCCGAATTCCCGATTATAGTCAAAACAGAGGGATTCGGAGACACGCTTTCCCTCGTCGTAGCAGCTGCGGATGCCGTCCGGATTGACGCTGCCGCGATAATTTTCGACCTGTGGATGTACCTCTGGGTCGCCGTAGACTTCGCTCGTGGAGAACTGCATCATGGTTGCGTCGTAACGTTTCGCCAGCTCCAGCATGTTGATAACGCCGAGCACGCAGGTCTTTGTCGTATTAGTCGGACTGGCCTGATATGCGGGCGGGCTTGCCGGGCACGCAGCATTGTAGATCTGGTCCACATGAATATCGATTTTCTCCTGAACATCTGCACGGATGAATTCAAAATTATCGTGTTTCCTGCACTTCTCCAGATTTCGCAACCGCCCTGTAAACAGGTTGTCCAGTGCGATGACGTAGTTGTTCGGATCCTCCACCAGACGTTCGCAGAGGTTGGCGCCGACAAATCCGGCGCCGCCAGTCACAAGTATTCGTTTCATAACCTTCCCCTTAGTTTTCGTTGTAAATGTCGCGCGTGTAAACCTTATCTTTCACATCATCCAGACTCGAATCATAGCGGTTTGCAATAATGACACTGCATTCCGATTTGAATTTTTCCAGATTATTCTCTACCGTGCTTCCGTAGAAAAGTTCTCCGTCCGGAAGTGTCGGCTCATAGATGATGACGTTGCAGCCCTTTGATTTAACGCGTTTCATGACGCTCTGGATGGAGCTGCGGCGGAAATTGTCGCTGTTGTTTTTCATGACCAGACGATAGACGCCGATTGTCGCCGGGATCTTTGTGCTGTTTTCGAGGCTGATATCCTCATCGATTCCGTTGTAGCCTGCTTTTCGCAAAACTTCCGCTGCGATGAAGTCTTTCCGGTCGTAGTTGCTCTCAATTGCCGCATCGATGACTTTGCCGGGCACATGTGCTTCTGCAAAGTTCGCCCTGAGCTGCTTTGTGTCTTTCGGCAGACAATAGCCACCATAACCAAAGCTTGGGTTGTTGTACTGCGTCCCGATACGCGGATCGAGGCAGACGCCGTCAATGATGTCGCGTGCATTCAGGCCCTGCTGAATGGCATAGCTGTCAATCTCGTTGAAGTAAGCCACACGCACCGCAAGGTAAGTATTAGCAAACAGCTTTACCGCCTCTGCTTCGGTAAATCCCATAATGAGGGTGTCTATGTCTTTCTTGATGGCCGCTTCCTGTAAAAGCCCTGCAAAGGTGTTTGCGGCCTTTACCAGACGTTCATCATTCAGATCCGTGCCGACAATAATGCGGCTCGGATAAAGGTTGTCATATAATGCTTTGGATTCCCGCAGAAACTCCGGGCTGAAGATGATGTTTTTGCTGCCAGTCTTTTCACGAATTGATGTGGTGTAGCCGACCGGGATGGTCGATTTGATCACCATGATCGCATTGGGATTGCAGGACATGACCAGATTGATCACGGCCTCTACCGCAGATGTATCAAAGAAGTTTTTATTAGTGTCATAGTTGGTTGGCGCAGAGATGATCACAAAATCTGCGTCCAAATATGCGGCCTCCGCATCAAGTGTTGCGGTCAGGTCGAGTTCCTTTTCCGCGAGATATTTTTCTATGTACTCATCCCGGATCGGGGATTTGTGCTGGTTGATCAGCTCCACTTTTTCCGGAATGATATCCACTGCTGTAACCTTATTGTGCTGCGCCAGAAGTGTTGCCATAGATAAACCTACATATCCAGTTCCAGCGACAGCGATTTTCATTTTACCCATTTTTTCATCTCTCCTAATAATGTATTTTTAAAGGTTTCCCCTTTATTACGTATTTGATTTCTATTGTGCTCCCTTTCCCTTGACCACAACTCCCACCGTAGCAAATATCAGCTTTAAATCTGTCAACACACCGCACTTCTCCACGTATTCCAGCTCTAACCTCTGCCGTTCTCCGCTCTCAAATGTGACGTCGCTTCTCCCGCATACTCCCCAGTTCCCGGTCAGTCCCGGCTTGCAGCTCAGCAGCATCTCCTGCTCTTCCGGCGTGAAGTTTGTCTCGATTTCGCTCCGGGTCAACGGCCGCGGACCCACGACACTGATATCGCCTTTCAGGATATTGACAAGCTGCGGCAGTTCGTCGATGGAGGTCCGGCGCAGGAATCTTCCGATGGGGGTGATTCTGGGGTCATCCTCGACTTTTCGCTCGACGAGCCAGATCTGATACTGCTCGTCCGTCAGATAATCCCGCACGTGTTCTTCCGCGTCTTCATACATGGTGCGGTATTTGAGTACGCGGATGTCCTTGCCGTTCAGACCGACACGGTTGTCCCAGTAGAAGACAGGGCCTTTTGATGTCAGCCTGACCACGAGGCTGATGGCAAGCAGAGGAAGAAAGAGTACGATCAGGACACACAGAGAAGATATGAAATCGAAAACGCGTTTGAAAAACAAATAGAAATACCGCTTATGTGTTTTCTGCGTTTCTATGGTTTCGCGTGAATGGAGTTCCGCGTCTTTTTTCTTATTTGAAAATGTATTCGGAAATTCTATCGCCGGAGAGGCTTCTAAGGATGCGGCGGTCTCCGCCTGAGCTCCTTCCTGCCAGCTTATTTCTTCTCTTTCTTCCATCATTTCCAATCCCCGTTTCCCTCTCCAAAGCCTTTTCAAACAATTGGCGTTTCCCGCATAATTCGTGCACAGAAAGCCTTTCGTTTCTTTCTTTTTTTGCTTTTCCCGCTAAATTCTCCGGATATCCGGCCATGCAAATACCCCCCCCGCAACCGTTTTTCCGGTTTGGGAGGGGCTTATTTTTAGGTAATCTGGCCTCGTTGGGGTATAGCCTCGTCAGGGTATAGCTTCGCCATGCCGCCCTTGAACTGCCCTGCATCAGTTTTTGCTGCAGAACATAGGCCACATCTTGCGCATTTGCGCTGTTCTAATGACGTGGCTTCGCTTTTTGAGCGCGGTTACGATCTGTTTATGTAGTCCGGCACTGTCCACGGCGGCGGGGCGACACGCTTTCAGTATCCGGATGTTGCTTTCTGGTCCCTGGCGGCAATATAAATCCATCGATTCTCAGGTGCTGCCTGCCATTGGCAGGCGTTTCAATGCGACCGGGATATCAATGGCACCTATTCCGCGAATTGTCGGGATGGTGTCACTACTTACATCTGTACAATCTGGCGTTTGCAGCCTACAATGTGACTATCCGGTGCCTGCATCGGAAAGCTTGTAGAGCAGGCACTTTTCGGAAGCGTGCACCAGGGTACTCCCTAAGTAGGGTAATTAAGGAGCAGTCTGGCGGATTTTGTTGGATTTAGGGACTTTTGGGAATAAGACGATTATTTTTGACCACGATTTTGACCACTGACGACGAGTTTTCCTGCTATTTCCTGATATATGAATGATTGTTTTATGAAGCGGGCATTTTTGCAGCATGAAAAAAGCCCGTCTTTCTGGCAGACATCTTTCGTAGATTCCTTTCTTACAGATGAGCTTTTTTAGCGCATATTTCTTATTCTGTTTTTAGGCGCAAAGCACCCTGATCTGCCGCAGAAACTGTCAGCAGACCTTATACATTTTTATAGAAAGAAAATTTTTATCTTAAAAATTGCCCTAAACTGTGCCTGGCCAATACATTTTCGGGCTGTTCGCGCTTTCAGGCTGTTTTACTGACCTATACCTGTCTATTCTCATCCATTTTCTCGATTTGCAAAGGTCTTCAGCTTGTTCATCTGCGCTTTTTTCGATTCCATGGAAGGATGTACATAGCGTGCAAGCGTGATGCTCACGTCGGAATGTCCGAGGATTTCGCTGAGTACTTTTACGTTCATGCCCTGCTCGATACAGTTTGTTGCAAAGCTGTGACGCAGGGTATGAAATGTGTGGTGCTTTACGCCCGCTCTCCTTAAAAAACGGGTAAAACGGTCACGGCAGACGCGGGGCTCCATGTACTTTGGAGTTCCGGTGATTACGTAGTTCATGGATGGACCGGAATGTTCTTTAAAATAATTCACGACACTTTCAGGGACGGGCACCGTGCGGATGGAACATTCGGTCTTTGGCAGCCCGACTACAACGCGGGTCCTGGCAGCCGATCTGCTTTCTGTATTGCTGATGCGGGATACGGTTTTCCGGATGGAAATGGTTCTGTTTTCCCAGTCAAAGTCTGACCATTGGAGGGCGCAGATTTCGCCTTCGCGGATTCCTGTATACCCGCAAAGCAGGACGCTCATGGCAAATGCGGTATCTTCTTCCCGCGCTCTGTTTTCTATGGAAATCATTTCCTGCTCGGTAAAGACAGGCTTTGGTTTCTTTTTTACTGTAATAGGCATGGATTCCGGCACTTCAGTGATGAGATGGTGAGCGTTTGCATACCGGAGGATCCGGTTCAGGATGGATTTGAGCTCAGATATGGTTTTGTCGGACAGCGGCCCTCCGTCTCTGATGCGCCCGTGATCCATTTCTTCCAGCAGGAAGGTATTGATTCGCTCGGTGTTCACTTTTTTTATGTCAAGCTTCCCGAATTTTGGAAGAAGATGTTTATCAATTACGATGGAATAAAATGCATAGGACGATTCTTTGATTGCCAGCTTTTTGGAGGCCAGCCACCGGGCCGCAACTTCGTTGAAACACGTGACCGGACCGGACTGCGGCTGCGCGGCGTCCGAAGTCCCGGCAGGAATGGACAGAGGTTCCACGCTGCTTAAAAATCCGCAGCCTGCGTCCTTACTGACAGCAGACAAATCATCCTGCACAGCAGGATTTGCAATGATACCAGCAACAGTATTTGCGGCGGTACCTGCAGCAGTATTTGCGGCAATTCCTGCAGCGGCAGCCCGGCCGGCAAGATAGTCTTTTTTCTTAGCCTTAGCAGCTTTGTAGCTGCGGGCGTATAAGCTTTTATATGTAGTCTTTCCGCATACCGGTCGCCCAGCGACCACTCGCGCTTCCCAGCGCCCATCTTCTCTTTTATGGATATTTTCTCCCCGTCTACCCACTATGAATTCCTCGCTTTCCATGATCTGTCATGATTCGTACTGCGAATCATGATGCAGACCGGGCGCATCGCACAGAATGTTCCGATTTGCGTAGCAAATCGAGAACGATACCGATTTTCATCGCCCGGCTCTCCATAATTCGTGATCAAATATTACGAATAATCACGGGCGGCGCATATGGACTCCGGAAAAGTAATAAGTGGTCAATTCCTGACCACGAATTTGACCACTGATGATTATTTTTCTTTTGATTTTATACTCCTGCCAGCCGGAAAATCAAGGAAATTTGTTTGTTCGTCTTGACAGAGGCCTCATAATGAGGTAGAATTTGGCCTGTTGAAAGAAAAAGAGAAAATAGAACAGGTTAGGATGAGATGAGTTTCGTCCGGAAAACCTGCTCCTTAATTACCCTACTTAGGGAGTACTTTTAAGCAAATAAAGCTTATACTACTCATCAAAGACCGCTTCGCTGTATGGCTCATTTCGGCAGATCCTTTCGAATGCCTCCTGATCAAAATTCCCACTGACGCATCGCCCATAAAATTCCTGCAGGCTTCTTTCTTTCACTCTTCTTTTAGATTATATCGGCGCGTTCTCTCAAAAGCAAGTATATCATGATGATTTCCGCGATTTTTAAAATTTTCCTTTTCTCCTGCATATTCCCTTTTATTCTGGCAATCCTATCAGTAATCCGAAAAGGACTTATCTACGCAAGCAGGACATTATATGGATGAGGTGATGAATATGAATCGAAGGACATGGAAAGAATTTTTTACAAAACGAAGCACCATCTGGACATTAAGCCTGTGTCTGGTCGGTGCAATCGTCCTGGGCAGCATGGCCGCAGTCAACAGTTCCCGCAATAACGACGCCCCGCAGGTGGAAACTGAGCTGGGACAGCTTGCCTATCTTGAGGAAGAGCTGGATGGGGAAAATACGAATGACGAGGATATTGATGTGGACAGCAGTAATGCCAGCCCCAGTACAACCGATGGTTCATCCACGGATAACAGCGGCGATGCAGTTTCGACAAATGGAGAAGTAACGGATAGCACTGCCGATGGCGATGAAAACGTTTCAGATGTCTCAACCGATCTGGTATTAGGTGATGATTCCATTACCGATACAAACGACAGCGCTGACACAGAGGAAAGCACGGTGAATAGTAATCCGGATGACGATGCTTCCTCTGATTCTGAGGAGGCTTCCTCCGCCAGCATCATCTCCGAGCAGGCTCTGATCGACGCCGGAATCAGCTTCTCTGATGAGCAGTCGCTTCTCTGGCCTTCCGCCGGAACGATCGCGATTGATTACAGCATGGATAAGAGTGTTTACTTTGCGACACTGAACCAGTACAAATACAACCCGGCCCTGGTCATCAGCAGTGATACCGGCAATCAGGTACTCGCCGCCGCAAAGGGTATCGTGGAATCCATCTCCGTTGACGAGGAGACCGGCACCACGCTGGTACTGAACATCGGGAACGGCTACCGTCTCATCTACGGCCAGCTCATGGAACCAGCCGTGTCGGAAGGTGACGTCGTGGAAGCCGGCGACCTGCTCGCCTATATCAGTGAGCCGACCAAATACTACAGCACGGAGGGCAGCAATCTTTATTTTGCCATGACGAAGGACGGGGAGCCGGTCGACCCGGTACTATATCTTGAATAAACGTAACTATTCAGTACAGTACCTCGCACTCGCTGCGAGGTACGTATGAAAAAGTACATTCTACAGGAAAAAGTCCCTTCGCGCAGCGATTTTAAATGGACTTTTTCCCGTAACTGTGAAGCTACTGAACAGTTACGAATAACAGTTTCGGGCAGCAGCAAACCAGAAATACAGACCGGCACCAAAAAATCCGGGCGGAGTATATTAATATATAACAGGCAGGCGGTTTTCCACAATCTTTACCTTTTCTTTTGTGAAATACTGTTTTCCGGCTGCTTCAGAATAGAAACGGGATGGGCGATTCCATCCCTTTACATATCACTTCTCACGAATGCCTGTCCGCCATTCTTTCCTGAAATTTCCGACTTTGTATTTCGAAAACTTTGATTTTTTTATAGTTTCTGACTTGCAAGTCGAAAACTATTGACTTATCCTGATTTTTGAGTAAACTTATAAATAAGCTTTAATAACTGAAAAATCCCTGAATCGTTACAGGAATTATGATACCAGGAGGTACACCATGGCAGAACTGATCAACCGTCCGGAGTATTTAGAACAGCTCGTTCAAAATAAAGATGTAGATCTGGTAAAAATTGTCACAGGTATCCGGCGATGCGGAAAATCCTCACTGCTGGATCTGTTTCATCAATACTTGTCTAATACTGGAGTCGCCGAAACCAACATCCTTCATATGAATATGGAATCTCTGCGTTATCGGACACTTTCTGATTACCTTGCATTCTATGATTATGTCAGCGAGCGTATACCAAAGTCAGGAAAGACCTATCTGATCTTTGATGAACTTCAGGCTGTAGAACACTGGGAAAAGGCTATCGAATCGTTCCGGCTCGACTTTGATGTGGATATTTACATCACCGGTTCAAATGCGTATTTGCTTTCCACAGAGTTTTCCACACTGCTTTCCGGCAGATATGTAGAAGTACGCATGCTGCCGCTGTCATTTAAAGAGTTTCTGGCTTTTTATGAATTCGAATCCTCAGTCTCTTTAGAAGAAAAATTCCAGCGATACCTGCAGTTCGGCGGTATGCCGGTTCTGAGAGAATACCATTTCAACGAAGCAAGAAGCAATCAGGCTCTGGAAGGCATTTATTCTACTGTTGTATTAAGAGATATTCTTCAGCGCAACAGCCAGACCGATCAGGAAATACTGCAGAAAATCATGCTGTTTCTCTGCTCTAACATTGGCAGTATCTCTTCTCCAAACAGCATTGGCAATGTCCTGTCCAATGAAGGCGACATCCGGACTGGTAAGGGAAAAAATGTTGCCGGCAAAACGGTAGAAAAATATATTTCCATGCTGCGCAGCGCTTTTGTTTTTTACTCTGTAGGCAGATATGATGTAAAAGGCAAACAGTTTTTGAAAACATTGGGCAAAAACTACATCGTCGATATGGGCTTCCGCAATATGCTGCTCGGTTATCGTGACGCTGACCGGGGACATATTATTGAAAATATCGTTTTTTTGGAGCTGATACGCCGTGACTATCGTGTCTATATCGGTAAAGTCGGAGAAACAGAGGTTGATTTTGTCGCGGAAAAGCCGAACGATAAGCTATATATCCAGGTAACGGAAAGCATGCAGTCTCCGGAAACCCGTGAACGTGAGTTAAGACCACTACGCATGATACCGGATAATTATGAGAAAATCATACTGTCGATGGACCGAAGCTATATTAATTCCTACGACGGCATTAAGTCCTTATACCTGATTGACTGGCTGCTGTCCTGATGAATGTGTTATCGGCAAAACGCATTCGCCGACAGCGGTTACATTCACAGATGCGCAATGAATGTAACGATTCCTCCCCATTTAAATGCATCTTCATGCATGGGATTTGTCCCTTGACAAAACCACCTGCCATGTTATACTGATTGCAGTCCCGGGGTGTCGAAAGACTGAGATGATTGACCCGTTGTATCTGATCTGAGTAATATCAGCGTAGAAAGTGACTGTGTAATATAACTGTTCCGTACCTTTAAAGTACCTGTATAATTACATATGCCGCATTTACCTGCACTTACCCTGCAGCAGGAACGCGCCTGTTGATGATCAACTCCTGGACAAATCTGATTTGACAGGAGGTTTTTTTTATGTCTGAAAAGCAATACGTCACTTATGGACAAAGCTGTGGCTGCGGTTGCGGCTGCGGCGGCACCGAGGCGTCCCGCGCCATTACCGGCTGCCGGTTTTCCATCTCTCCCATGTGCGACGACTTTATCAATGTGATTCTTGGCGCCATCGGCAAGGTCGACACCAGCAAGGTGTGGAAGATGACGGACAGTCTCTCTACGGTCTACCGTGGGCGGCAGATCCATGTGGAGGACGCGGTGAAGGCCTGCTTCGTGCATGCTTACCGGGAAGGCGTACATATGACCATGGAGGCCACTTTTTCTAAAGGCTGTCCCGGCGATACGGACGCGGACTGCCTGATGGCGGAGGACAACGTGCCGGTCAACGAGGCAGCCATGAAGGATATCCATTTTCCGGTTGCCTGCAAGATTTCGCTCTACCCGATGGGCATTCCCAATTATATGGAATACATCGCCGCGGTCGTCAACCATGCAATCGACCTGGGCATTTACGAGGCGTCTTCCCATTACTGCACGATCTTACGCTGCGATGTGCAGGACCTGTTCTCTTACATTCATTATGTAAATGAATACTGCGGGAAGAATCTCAGCCACTATATTTTTGAAGTCACGCTGTCTGTAAACAGTCCGACGGCATGACGCCAGTCACTGCCGCAGCCCCCGACTCAAAACTGCGGACTACATAACCGAACTGGGTGCGGCATCAGCCGCAAAACCGCAGACTACATAACCGAACCGGGTGCGGCATCAGCCGCAAAACACATTGACCGGCTCTGCATAAAACAACAATACATACGAGGGAGAAAAATCATATGGACTTTCAGTGGAAATTAAAAGACATTCTGATGATCGCGGTATGCGCGATCTTATTCGGCATCATTTTCCTGGGCTGCACCTATGCGGGCGGCATCCTCTACGGAATCCTCACCCCGGTCGGCATGCCGTCCCTGGGCTATGAGCCGTTCTACGGCGTCTACTTTATGGCCGGCGCGTTCGGCATCTATGTCATGAGAAAGCCTGGCACGGGCATTGTGGCGGAAATGCTGGCAGCCATCATTGAATGCCTGCTCGGCAATTATTTCGGACCGATCATCATCCTTTCCGGTCTCGTACAGGGCGTAGGCTTTGAGCTGATCTTTGCCCTGAAAAAATACAAAAAATTCGACACGGCTACTATGGTCGAGGGCGCGGTAATCTGCTCCATCCTGACTCTTATTTACAACCTGATCATCAGCGGCTACAATCTGATCGCGGTTCCGGTGCTTGCCCTGATGCTTGTTGTCCGCATCATCAGCGCCATCGTCATCGACGGTTTTGTGACCCGGATTCTGGCAGACCGCCTCGCGAAAGCAGGCGTATTAAAGGGATATGCCATCGGCCAGGATACCGCACAGGATCTGGAGGATTAAAGGATGACTCCTTCCATCGCCATACACCTTTCCGATGTGGTGTTCCGCTATGTCGAATCGGGAAAACGAAATATTCTGGACCATGTCTCCCTCGATATCGAGGAGGGAGGCATCACGGTCCTGATGGGAAGCAGCGGCTGCGGGAAAAGTACCCTCGCCGCTGTTCTTGCTGGTCTCTACCCGGAAAACGGCGGTTTTCTGGAATCCGGCACGATCGAGCTGTACGGCCATCCGGTCAGCGCCATGAACCAGCAGGAGCGCGCGGCGTACCTGACAATGCTGTTTCAGAATCCGGATCTGCAGTTCTGCATGGACACGCTGCGCCGCGAGATGCAGTTTTGCATGGAAAACATCTGCGTGCCAAAGGAAGAAATGGACCGCCGGATTGAAAGCGCTGCCCGCACGCTGGGGATGGAAGCGCTGCTGGACCAGAAGCTGGTCACTCTCTCCGGCGGGGAAAAACAGAAGGCAGCCCTCTGCTGCCTCTATGTGATGGAAAGCAAATGTATTCTTCTAGATGAGGCTTTTGCCAACATTGACAGCAGGTCCGTGACCGAACTCATTGCCCTGCTCCTTAAATTAAAACAACATGGACGTACTATCATCGCCATTGACCATCAGCTCGGGCACTGGGCGGATGCGGCGGATGAAATCATCGTGCTCGGTGAAGGCGGAAAGGTGCTGCAGCGCAGTATCCACCCGGATCAGCTGGAAAAGTTTTATCCTCTTTTTGAGCAGGAAGGGCTGTACTATCCGGGGCGGACTGCATCGCAGCGAAGCTTTTTCATGGCCGATGCCGCTGCAGGCCATAAGTCAGAGACCGCTGCTTCTTATAATTCTGGGCCTTCCACACAGCAGGATCAAAAGCCGGCCGCTGTCTCCTTCCGGGATTTGTCCATTCTCCGGACATCCGATGCTCGAGCTTCGCGCTTTCGCCAGTACCTGCTCTCCCACGTGGACGCAGACTTCCCGAAGGGAGCCATGACCGCGGTTCTCGGGCCAAGCGGCAGCGGCAAGACGACGACGTTTCTTTCTGTATTAAAGCAGCATCCCTACGAGGGAAGCATTCTGATTGACGGGACGGACCTTTCCCGGATAAAGAAAAAAGAACTGTTCGCCAAAGCGGGTATTGTTTTCCAGAACCCCGGCAATCAGTTCATCACCCAGAACGTCACCGAAGAGGTAAAAAGCAGTATCCGTATCTGGAACAAAGACCTTTCTGACGAGCAGTGCGAGAAACAGGCGCTCGCACTCCTGAAGGAATACGGACTGGAGCGCTACCACCGCTACTCTCCCTATATGCTCAGCCAGGGGCAGCAGCGCCGTCTGGCCGTGCTCTCTATCCTGGCCGGCCAGCAGCAGATCCTCTTTCTGGATGAACCTACCTACGGGCAGGATTACCGCTCCACGATGGCTATCATGGATCAGCTGAGCCGGAAGGTGAAGGATGACGGGCTGACCGTCATTTTCATCACGCATGATCAGGAACTGGCCGAAGTGTGGGCAGATAAAATTTATCAATTGCAAGGACAGAGACTTGTGGAAGGGAGGCGCACATCATGAAGCTGGAAAAGCTAAATCCATCCGTGAAAATGATCACCGTACTGGTCTGCGTCATCCTCTTATCGGTTCAGTATCTGGTAAGCTTAAATGTCACAGTGTTTCTCGTCTCCCTGTTTCTGCTCACGTTCTTTTCCAATGCGCGGATGAAACAGGTGCTGACCATTCTGATCCCGGCCTTTATTGCCGCTTTCGGCCTGTTTGTCACCGGACTTTATTACGCCAGAGGAAGCAGCATCAACGTGACGGAGCTGGAAAGCCTCTCCGCCGTTCCCTATGCGGTCCGCGCCGCCATGTCCACGAACCTGTACACCGCCATGCAGCTTTCCACAAGACTCCTTGCCTATGCGGGACTGGGAATCCTGTTCGCGCTGTCCACAGACGGTGAATTTTTCATCTCCAGTCTGATGCACCAGTGCCATCTTCCGCCCCGGTTTGCCTACGGCATTCTTGCCGCTATCCACCTGATGCCGACGATGACGCGCGAATTTTCCAATGTAAAGCTGGCCTTTCGCACCAGAGGGATGCGGGTACACTGGTACTCCCTGAAGCCGATCTTTACCATGCTGGTCAACAGCATCCGCTGGTCAGAAAGCGTTGCCATGGCCATGGAGTCCAAAGGTTTTTGCGGCGACGCAGAGCGAACATATTATTCCGTCCCAAAAATCCACTGGTATGATCTGGCCTGCTCTCTCGGGAGTATCGGCGCTATTGTGACGGGGATGCTTTTGCTGCGTTACTGATTATTCTTCGTCCTCCACAATCTCAATATCCATATGCACCTGCTCCCGCACCATCTCGTCAATCTCGATGTTTGAAAGGGTGCCTCGCTGGATTCCCTGGTCCGCAGCCAGCACAAATTTTACTTCTACTTGTTTTCCTGTCCGCTCCGCGATCAGCTGCTCCAGCTGCTGTTTACGCTCCGCATTATTCAGATAACGCTCGCCCAGAAAATCTGCAAAGACCACATAGAGCTTTGCGTCTTTCTCGTCCTGCGAATTGTACTTCGGCGTTGCTGAAGAAAGGACGATCTTGAACATCCCGTCTGTGCCGCTGATGATGTTTTTCCACATTCCGCAGACTTTTTTCAGGTCTTCGGGTGCTGCTTTCGCAAGAGAAGCTGCCCCGTATGCCTGCGCTGCAGCGCCTGAAGCATTATTTGCTACACCAGAGCCTGTTTCGCCTTCCGCTCTGCCCCCGGAGACATGCCCCATTGCGCCTGCTTCGACGCCCGCTCCCATACCGTCAGTGCCATATCTGGCCGCACCGTTTGAGGCATATCCAGCCGCGCCCGGCCCCGGCATTCCCGTCTGGCCGGCGCCGCCATCCGGCAGAAATGTTCCTTCTTCCAGTTTTCTCTCAATTCTCCGAATCCTCTCAAGCACCGACAGCTCATCGCTCTCCGTCTCCGGATGACACAATTTGATCAGTGCCATCTCGACCTGTACGCGCTTGTTTGTCGAGTTTCGAAGAGAGTTTGCCAGTTCGGAAAAAATACGGATGTAGCGCATCAACGTGTCGCTGCGGATCATGGCAGATTCTTCGCGAAGCTGTGCCAGATTCTCGGCAGAGACATCGAGTACCTCCTCCATGTCGTCGGAAGCCTTCATCAGCATCAGGTTGCGCATATACCAGGTAAAATCGTTCACGAACTGCGTCAGGTCGCTGCCCTGCATGATCAGCTGCTCCAGCGTGCGGATGGCCCCGGCCAGATCCCCGCGCAGGATTTTGCGCAGCAGGTCACTGTACACATCGGTATCCACCGCGCCGAGCACCTCCAGCACACGGTCGTAGGTGAGTGTTTCTCCCATATAAAAGGCAATACACTGGTCGAGAAGGCTTAAAGAATCTCGGAGCGAGCCGTCGCCTTTTCTCGCAACATAGCGCAACGCTTTTTCCTCTGCGTCGACCTGTTCCTCAGCCATCAGCTCCTGCAGCCTTGCCAGAATCGTCTCCTGTGAGATCCGGCGGAAATCATACCGCTGGCATCTGGAAAGGATGGTGATCGGTATCTTCTGCGCTTCTGTCGTTGCCAGAATAAAAATGACATAGGAAGGCGGCTCTTCGAGCGTTTTTAAAAGAGCATTGAACGCAGCATTCGAGAGCATGTGCACCTCGTCGATGATATAGACTTTAAAACGTCCCTCTGTCGGCGAATAGGAAACCTCCTCGCGGATCTGACGGACATCGTCCACACCATTGTTGGAAGCGGCGTCAATCTCAATCACGTTCATCGCCGTTCCCGCCGCGATCGCGCGGCAGGAAGCACATTCTCCGCAGGGATTGCCGTCCACGGGATGCTCGCAGTTCACCGCTTTCGCAAAAATCTTCGCCACGGAAGTCTTGCCGGTACCCCGCGTTCCGCAGAACAGATAGGCGTGCCCCATGCGGTCCGCCCGGATCTGATTTCTCAAAGTCTTTACAATATGTTCCTGCCCTTTTACCTCATCAAAGGTAGCCGGACGGAATTTCCGGTATAATGCCGTGTAACTCATGTCTGATTCTTCTCCCATCATGTCCCATGCTGCAATATGGTTTTAAATATAAAGCAAACCTGCATCCTAATACATCCTTCATCAGAAACAGGGGGGCTTATAAAAGAACCTCTTATAAAAAAACTACTTATAGAATCGAAGCCCCCTGTGCATGATCAGGGAGCTCCGTATATTTTTTATTTCCAGATGAATTGCTGCCATTCTGCATCACCCTGCATTCCTATGGGGATGCCTTTCATCACCATCTGCCCCGCATCAGTCTCCAAAGCAAATATCCATCAGCTTCGCCTCTTTGATGATCTCGTCCTTCGGTGAAACGGTCTTCAGCTTGCCCGCCACATCACCGAGCGGCACCTTCTTCATCTTGTTGTTCACGATGCCGACCATGTAGCCATACTCATCGTTGAGGATCATTTCCGCGCACTTGAGGCCGATCCGTGTAGAAAGCACACGGTCATACGGGCACGGGCTGCCGCCTCTCTGTGTATGACCCGGAATCGTAATGCGCACCTCCGGTCCGTTCGCCGCCTTGATCTCATCCGCCAGCTCATGAGCGATGGAAGCGTTGCCTCTCTTTTCAAGCTTCGCGGCATACTCTTTCTTGCTGAGCTTCGCGTCCTTCTTGGAAATCGCGCCTTCAGCTACCGCGATCACGGTAAAGCCCTTGCCGGCCTTTGTTCTCTTGTCGATCGCCGCCACAACCTTCTTGATGTCGTACGGAATCTCCGGAATCAGAATGATATCCGCGCCGCCCGCAAGTCCAGCATACAGCGTCAGCCAACCAACCTTGTGGCCCATGACCTCAACGATAAACACGCGGTTGTGCGAAGCCGCCGTCGTATGGATGCGGTCAATCGCGTCCGTCGCCACATTTACAGCGCTGTAGAAGCCGAAAGTCATGTCGGTGCCGAAAATATCATTGTCGATCGTCTTCGGAAGGTGAATGATATTCAGGCCTTCCTCACGCAGCAGATTCGCTGTCTTCTGCGTGCCATTGCCGCCCAGGATCACGAGGCAGTCCAGACGCAGCTTGTAATAATTCTGCTTCATTGCCTCGACCTTGTTCAGTCCCTTCGCATCCGGCTCGCGCATCAGCTTAAACGGCTGACGGGAGGAACCTAAAATGGTGCCGCCCTTCGTCAGGATACCGGAAAAATCCTTTGATGTCAGGAGGCGGTAATCACCGTAGATCAGCCCCTTGTAGCCGTTCATAAAACCATAGACCTCAAGCTCGTCCAGATTGCTCGAGAGGCCTTTCACCACGCCGCGCATCGTCGCGTTCAGCGCCTGACAGTCACCACCACTTGTTAACAGACCAATTCGTTTCATTTGACTCACATCCTTTTCTTTTATTTGCCACAGATCTCATCTTCCTGAGCCCTGTTTCTGTGTGTTACCACTTCCGGGAAATCACCCGCCCCCGGACTTCCTTTACGATTTGTTTTTCCTGAACTTTAGTATATCGCAAAATCCCGGATGACTCAACTAAATAATTCCATTTATTGTTCGTTTTTTGCGTAAATTTATGGTATACTCTGTCAGATGATGTGTAAATGCAGCTTTTTTGCAGATATCATTCAGCCCATGATGTGTTCCGAGAACGTGCACATGCGGCTCCGATAAACAAAACAGACTGCAGTCCTGTCATCGTCAGCGATGGCGATGGCAAACCGCGAAGCGGTTTCTGGAATGCCATCGCGACCTGCCGCCGAGCCCTGACGAAGGGGCAATTCCATAGGGAACAGAATCGAGGAAACCCTTCTATGAAGAATATCACAGCAAAAACAAAAATCACTTACGCCGTCGGCGGCATGGGGAAAAATCTCGCATATGGATTTGTCGCCTCTTACACGCTATACTATTACAATACGGTTCTCGGTATCAGCGCCTCCTTCGTCGGCATCCTGCTGATGGCCGCACGGATCTTTGACGCCTTCAACGATCCGTTCATGGGCGTGGTTGTGGCAAAGACAAAGAGCCGCCACGGCCGCTACAAACCATGGATCTTAAGCGGCGCAGTGCTGAATGCGCTGGTGCTCTACGCAATGTTCGAAGTACCGGCAGCTTTAAGCGGCGGCGGTCTTAAGGCCTATGTAGCCGTCACCTACTTTCTCTGCGGGATTACCTACACAATGAGCGATATCCCCTATTGGTCCATCATCCCGGCAATCACACGGGCGGGATCTGAGCGTGAAAGCCTGACCGTCTTTGCACGGACCTGCGCCGGATTTGGTGCAGTACTGCCCACCGTCCTTACCATGAGCCTGCTGCCGCTGATCGGCGGCGGGACCGATACTGAGCACTACCGTAAGGGTTTTGGCGTGCTGGCTCTGATCATCGCCATCTTCTATGTGGCGACCACTATTATCACTGTCCGGAACCTCCCTGATGACGAACTAGAAGAGCCGCGGGATACCTCCGTCAGGGAGCTTTTGAACGCCCTGATCAAAAATGACCAGGCGCTAAGCCTGGCGGTCATCATTATCCTGTTTAACGCGGCGATCTACATGACTACCAACCTTTTGCTGTACATGTTTCAGTATGACGTCGGCGACGAAGGTCAGTACACACTGTTCATGCTCATAAGCGGACTTGTGCAGTTTGTAACAATGACCATCCTCTATCCATTTTTCCGAAAAAAATACAGCAACCGACAGATTTTCTCTGTTGCCTGCATCGTGGGTATCATCGGCTATCTGGGCATGACCAGCCTGATCTTCGGCACACATATGACCCTGATGAAGCTTATGATCCCGGGCGTCTTTATTTCTCTCGCAAACGGCATCGGCTATGTCCTGACCACTGTCTTCGTGGCTGACGCGGTCGACTATGGCGAATCAAAAACAGGTCAGCGCGAGGACAGCGTCGTCTCTTCTTTGCAGACCCTGATGGTCAAGCTCGCCACCTCCGTCGCTTCCTTCGTTGCCGGTATCGGCATTGACATTACAGGAATTGACATCGCATCTGAGGCGCAGACCGCCGCAGCGAAATTCTCCCTGCGCGTCCTGTTCGCTATCCCTTCGCTGTTTTTAATGACAGGAGCTTTCCTTGTATTTCTTCGAAAAAAAGAAATCGGGCAGGCCTGTTAATCAGGCTGCCCACATCAGCTAATCATCCAGTGCCTCCTTCCCCGCGCGGGTCACCGTCTTCCGGCCCGCACATACATACTTCACGCATTCTGATTATTCTGATATGGTTACATTTTATAAGGAACATTGCACCCTGAACAGGGTCATTTGAAAGGAAAAATGAGGACATTTCATCAAAAAATTAACTTTTTTCGTCGAATATCAGCATTTTAATAACCTTTTAACAGTCCATCCATATTTTCAATTCACACGGCATTTATCTGTTTTCATTATATTTAAAGCTTGACTCATTTGGTTTATAGCGTTATCCTTATTATCAGGCATCCTCATTTCTGCAATTAGACATCATTGCAAATCACCAGAGCGGGAGCCATTCAAAAGAGAAACGGATGCGAATTTTCCATCCGAAGGGTTTTCAATTTACATCATTGGTAGTAAAATTAAGGAGGAAACTGAATGGCAGAAAAAGATGTAACTGAAAAGCTGTTGGAAGATTATCCGGATGTCTTTGCCGATATCGTCAATGTTCTTGTTTATGACGGTGAGGACAGGGTGAACGCGGCCGACCTAGAAGTGACCGGCGCGGTCAGCCAGTATAAAGCAGCCAATGTCATCCACTGTCAGGAACGCGATGTCGCAAAGTATTGGAAAAAGAAACAGGTTCGCATTGGTCTTCTAGGATTGGAAAATCAATCCTCACGCGATCCGGACATTGCACTGCGGGTCATCGGCTACGACGGTGCCGCATACCGGGATGAGCTGAATCAGGGCGAAGAACGATACCCCGTGGTGACCCTCGTCCTGTACTTTGGCACAGACCAGCGGTGGGGGCAAAAATCCCGCAGCCTCTGCAGTGTGGTCGGTTCCCCGGATGAAAAGCTCGCCCAATTCATCCACGACTACAAGGCAAACGTGTTCGAAATCGCCTGGCTCGATGATGAAACCGTAGCCAAATTTAAGAGCGACTTCCGCATCGTAGCAGATTATTTTGTACAAATGAGAAAAAATCATGACTATGTTCCGTCTACGGAAGTCATGAATCACGTAGAAGAGGTACTGAATCTCATGGCCGCTGTGTCAGGCGACCGAAGGTTTGAAATCGCGCAGAACGAAGCTGCAGAAAGGAAGGTATCGAAAATGGAGGACTGGTTGACGAGAAGACTGAATAAAGCCAGTGCTGAAACACTGGTAAATGCCGTTGAATCCCTTATAAATAAACAGGGACTTTCTTTGGCGGATGCCTGTGACACTCTGGACTACACGGTAGAGAAATATCTATCAGCAAAAAAGCTGCTGGCTGATACAGCTACAGCAGTATAATCAAGGAACAGTTTTACCTGTACCTGCAAAACGCACGGGGTCTCCCCCGTGCGTTCGTCTTTTTATTGTCCTTTTATCTGTTTTACTGCTCAAATGATTCCGGATCGACCTTGACCTCGACCTTATCCAGGTGCCAGATCTCGTCGACATACTGCTGGATCGTACGGTCGGAGGTGAACTTGCCGCTGCAGGCCATGTTCATCATCGCCATCCGCGCCCAGCGGGACTCGTCGCGGTATGCTTCCTCGACTCTTCTCTGTGCTTCCGCATAGGACTTGAAGTCCGCCAGGATAAAGTAGGTATCTGCGCGGTCCGAGCTGTTGGTGTTCAGCAGGGAATCGTAGATGTCGCGGAACAACTCCGGATTGTTGTGTGAAAACTCGCCGTTGATCAGCTGCATCAGCACGCGGCGGATGTCCTGATCGTTGTTGAAGTAGTCGGTCGGATGATAGCCGCCCTCGTTCTCGTAGCGGATGACTTCGTCCGCGGTAAGGCCGAAGATGAACGCGTTCTCCTCACCGACCTCCTCAACGATCTCCACGTTCGCGCCGTCCATCGTGCCGAGTGTTGGCGCGCCGTTCAGCATGAACTTCATGTTGCCCGTACCGGACGCCTCTTTGCTCGCGGTGGAAATCTGCTCGGATACATCCGCCGCCGCAAAAATCAGCTCGCCGTTCGATACACGGTAATCCTCAATAAATACAACCTTCAGCTTGCCGTTGATAGACTTGTCGTTGTTGATCACGTCCGCCACGTTGTTGATCAGCTTAATAGTCAGCTTCGCGCGGCGATAGCCTGCGGCCGCCTTCGCGCCGAAAATAAATGTCCTCGGGTAGAACGGCATCTCCGGATGATCCTTGATCTGATCGTACAGATACATCACATGAAGGATGTTCAGCAGCTGACGCTTGTACTCATGCAGACGCTTTACCTGCACGTCGAAGATGGAGCGCGGATCTACGTCAATGCCATTGTGCTCTTTGATGTATTTTGCCAGACGCACCTTGTTCTGATACTTGATGTTCATGAACTCCTGCTGCGCCTTCTTGTCGTCCACATAGACCTTCATCTTCGCGATCTGCGGCAGATCCGTGATCCACTCATCGCCGATGTGTTCTGTCACCCAGTCCGCGAGAAGCGGATTCGCGTGAAGCAGGAAACGTCTCTGTGTGATACCGTTCGTCTTATTATTGAACTTCCACGGCATCATCTCATAGAAATCCTTCAGCTCCTGTTTCTCCAGAATCTCGGTATGCAGACGCGCCACACCGTTGACGGAATAGCCGGCCGCGATCGCCAGATGCGCCATCTTTACCTGTCCGTCGTAGATGATCGCCATCTTGCGGATCTTCTCCTGGTTGCCCGGATATTTCGCCTGAATCTCATTCACAAAGCGGCGGTTGATCTCCTCGACGATCTGATAGATACGCGGAAGCAGTCTGGAGAACAGCTCGATCGGCCATTTTTCCAGCGCCTCTGCCATGATGGTGTGGTTCGTGTACGCGCAGGTCTTTGTCGTAACCTCCCATGCTTCTTCCCACTCCAGATGCTCCTCATCAATCAGGATACGCATCAGCTCTGCTACCGCTACGGTCGGGTGCGTATCGTTCAGCTGGAACGTCACCTTCTCGTAGAACTTACGGATATCGCTGTGGTTCTTCTTATATTTCTCCACCGCGGTCTGTACGCTCGCGGAGATGAAGAAATACTGCTGCTTTAAGCGCAGCTCCTTGCCCGCGTAGTGATTGTCGTTCGGGTAAAGCACATCTACAAGGTTCTTCGCCAGGTTCTCCTGCTCTACCGCCTTCTGATAATCACCCTTGTCAAAGGAATCCAGCTGGAAGTCCGTGATCGCCTCCGCGTCCCAGACACGCAGGGTATCTACAAGGTTGTTGTTGTAGCCCAGTACCGGAATGTCATACGGTACCGCACGGACGGACTGATATCCTTCCTGAATGAAATTGTTTCTTCTGGTCTTCTCATCGTACTCCACGCGCACATAACCGCCGAATTTGACGATCTTCGCGTACTCCGGACGGCGGAGCTCAAACGGGTTGCCGTCCTTCAGCCAGTTGTCCGGCACCTCTTTCTGATAGCCGTCCTCAATCTTCTGCTTGAACATACCGTAATGATAACGGATACCGCAACCGTATGCCATGTAGCCGAGGGATGCCAGCGAATCCAGGAAGCAGGCTGCCAGACGGCCGAGACCGCCGTTGCCCAGCGCCGCATCCGGCTCCTGATCTTCGATCACGTTGAGGTCGAAGCCCATCTCATCAAGTGCTTCTTTGACGTCCTTGTACGCGGTCAGGTTGATGAGGTTGTTGCCCAGAGCACGTCCCATCAGGAACTCCATCGACATATAATAAACCATCTTCGGATCGTCGATCTCAAACTGCTTCTGGGAAGCCAGCCAGTTGTTAATGATCTCATCCTTTACCGCGTAGGATACTGCCTGGAACAGCTGCTGCTGCGTCGCCTCCTTCAGCGTCTTACGGTAAAGTGTCCGGACATTGTCCTTCACGCGGTCCTTGAAAACTTCTTTGTCAATCAATTTGTTCATAATTTAAGTCCTCTCTGTTATTTCCACGGCATAACTGTGAAAATAACTTCTCTTTTCCGTCTTTTGTTACCCTTTCCATAATTTATATGAAAATCGCGTTTTCCAGCGATATTGTTTTAAATCTTCTCCACACCCAGAGTCGCGGTTTCGCCGTTGATGCTCCACTCCTTGCTGTAGCCGACTGCCGCGTCATAAACCGCTTCCACAGCCATCACTTCGGAAAGGATCTGCTGCTCAGCGCCCTGCATGATGCCGGTCAGCTTCTCGTTGCCGGTCACGGATACGCGGATCTTATCCATCACCTCAAAGCCGGCTTCCTTGCGCATCGTCTGGATCTTGCTGACAAGCTCGCGCACAAAGCCTTCTTCAATCAGTTCCGGTGTCAGCTTTGTATCGAGCACCACCGTGATCTCGCCGCCGCTCTCGGAGACGAAGCCCTCCGCCTGCGCCGTGTCGATCAGCAGGTCTTCCTCGGTCAGAAGTACCTCATTGCCATCAATATCCAGCTTCAGAACGCCGTTCGTCTTCAGTTCAGTCATCGCTTTGTTGCCGTCCAACTCCGGCAGGATCTGGCGGATCTTCCCGAGCAGCTTGCCATATTTCGGGCCAACCGTGCGCATCTGCGGCTTAAACGTATAAGAAGTAAACGCGCTGACATCGTCGGTAAACTGCACCTGCTTCACATTCAGCTCATCGCGGATGATGTCGATGAAATACTGCGGCATGACATTCGCGGCTTCTCCGTCAAGAGCACCCTCCGAAGAGGTATTCTCTGCGTCCGACGGTGCTGCAGAGGATGCTTTTGGAACTGCTACATACATCGCCGCCAGCGGCTGGCGGTTCTTTAAGTTCGCGGCATTGCGGCAGGCACGCCCCATCACCACGACCTTCAGCACCTCGTCCATATTGCTTTCCAGCTCCGGATTGATTTGCTCCTCATCGGCCTCCGGGAAGAGACACAGATGAATGCTCTCCGGCGCGGACGGGTCGATCTTCACCACGATATTCCGGTAGATCTCTTCTGTCATGAACGGGATCATCGGGGCAGCCGTCTTGCAGGTGTTGACCAGCGCCACATAAAGCGTCATATAGGCGTTGACCTTATCCTGTTCCATGCCTTTCGCCCAGAAACGCTCGCGGCTTCTGCGGACATACCAGTTGCTCATGTCGTCCACAAACTCCTGCAGCGCGCGTCCGGCCTCCGGAATCCGGTAAGCGCCAAGGTTCTCATCCACGGATTTCACCATCGTGTTCATACGGGAGAGCAGCCACTTATCCATCACCGGCAGCTCCTCATAATTCGCTTTCAGGTACAGCGCCGCCTTCTCAGAAGCATCCTTATTCCGCTCGCCTTCCAGCGCATAGCCGTCACAGAACTCATCCACGTAATCCATCGGATTGAAATCGTCAATATTCGCGTACAGCACATAGAACGCGTAGGTATTCCACAGTGTCCCCAGGAACTTGCGCTGTCCCTCCGTCACGGCTTTGCCGTGGAAACGGTTCGGCAGCCACGGCGCACTGTTGATATAGAAATACCAGCGGATGGCATCCGCGCCGTACTGCTCCAGCGCGTCAAACGGGTCGACCGCGTTCCCCTTGGACTTGCTCATCTTCTGGCCGTTCTCATCCTGCACATGGCCGAGAACGATCACGTTCTCAAACGGCGCTTTGTTGAACAGCAGCGTCGAGATTGCCATCAGCGAGTAGAACCATCCTCTCGTCTGGTCTACTGCCTCCGAGATGAACTGCGCCGGGAAATGCGCCTCGAAATAGTCTTTATTTTCAAACGGATAGTGATACTGCGCAAACGGCATCGATCCGGAATCAAACCAGCAGTCGATCACCTCCGGCACACGGCGCATCGTCCCGCCGCACTTCGGGCAGCGGATCCTCACCGCATCAATATACGGGCGGTGCAGCTCAATATCATCCGGGATGTCTCCCGATCCGTCCTGCGCATCCGCCGAGCCGGAAGCAGAAGCATCATCTTCATCTTCTCTCCATTCTCTCCACAGCCGGAAGAGTTCTTCCTTGCTGCCGATCGAATGCATATGGCCACACTCGCACTCCCAGATATTCAGCGGTGTGCCCCAGTAGCGGTTCCTCGAAATGCCCCAGTCCTGCACATTCTCCAGCCAGTCGCCGAAACGGCCCTTGCCGATGCTCTCCGGAATCCAGTTCACCGTGTTGTTGTTGCGGATCAGGTCGTCGCGGACCGCAGTCATCTTGATGAACCAGGACTCACGCGCATAGTAGATCAGCGGCGTGTCGCAGCGCCAGCAGTGCGGGTAGCTGTGTTCAAACTTCGGAGCCGAGAAAAGAAGGCCGCGCTCGTCCAGATCCTTGATCACGTCCAGGTTCACGCCCGGTTCATTCTCCAGATCCTTCCGCAGTATGCAGGAGTGTCCCGCCCATTTGGTCTCTTTTGTCATCATGCCGTTGTCGTCCACGAGCTGCAGGAACGGGAGATCGTATTTCTGTCCAACCTTGTAGTCGTCCTCACCGAATGCCGGAGCGATGTGAACCACGCCGGTACCATCGGACATTGTCACATAATCATCGCAGACAACATAGTAGCCTTTTTTCTTTAATTCTACCGGGTAAAGCGCCTCATATTCGGTAAACTCGAGGTCTTTGCCCTCGCAGGTGCCAAACACCTCATAGTTCCCCTCTCCCAGTACTGTATCGCACAGCGCCTGAGCAAGAATGTAAATATATGTTTTTCCTTCTTCATCTGCAGCGGCCTTATCCGTAAACCGCACTGCCACATAGGTCTCATGCGGGTTCACGCACAGCGCCACGTTCGACGGCAGTGTCCACGGTGTCGTCGTCCATGCCAGAATATAAATCTGATCGCCGACAGCTTCCGCTTCCTTTGCAGCCGCATCCGCGAAGCAGGTCTTCTCCGGATTCTTTACCTGAAAACGCGCGATCGCCGAGCGCTCCTTGACGTCCTTATATCCCTGCGCCACCTCGTGGCTGGAAAGCGGCGTCCCGCAGCGCGGGCAGTACGGCACGATCTTGTGTCCTTTATACAGAAGTCCTTTATTCCAGATCTCTTTCAGTGCCCACCACTCAGACTCGATGAAGTCGTCATGATAAGTCACATAAGGGTCATCCATATCCGCCCAAAAGCCGACCGTCTGTGAGAAATCCTCCCACATCCCCTTATACTTCCAGACACTCTCCTTGCAGTGCTCGATGAACGGCTCCATGCCGTACTCTTCGATCTGCTCCTTGCCGTCCAGACCGAGAGAGCGCTCTACCTCAAGCTCCACAGGCAGGCCGTGTGTGTCCCAGCCGGCCTTTCTCGGCACCATCTCACCCTTCATCGTGTGATAGCGTGGAATCATATCCTTGATCACACGCGTCAGCACATGCCCGATATGCGGCTTGCCATTCGCAGTAGGCGGTCCATCATAAAACGTATACGTCGGCTGTCCCTCCCGGATCTTCATGCTTTTCTCGAAGGTCCGGTTCTCTTTCCAGAACTCGCCAATCTTCTTCTCGGATTCCACATAATTCCGATTCGTCTCTACCTTATCATACAGCATGATCTGCTTCCTCCTCATCCTCAAACCATACTCGTCATTACAAGTCATACCTCAACCCGCTTTATATAGCAAACGACATAAGTCGTTTTATTCAGATTCATAACTGTCCAATACTTTCACAGTTACTCAGGTCTTTCTACTGGATGACATGTCATACTTGCCTATTATAGCCCACCATTTACAGCCTTGTCAATTTATGAATCGTGAAAAATACGCGATATTCATTGCTTTTTTAGGGGAAATCGACTATACTGTTTTTCATGTATACCGCGCAGGCAGAGTATTGTTTCCTATCACTTTCATCTGCTGCAGGTAAACGAGTACCCGAGATCAACACGAGGGTACCGATCCGTTCCTTGAAAATCAGCAGCATGGCAGGACTTCATCCACATATGCAGTCCTTGCCGTGCCGCGCAATACGAAAAAAAGAAAGAGTGATACGAATGAGCAGTTTTTTTAACATGGACAATGCGCTCTGGCGGGGACTCTCACGTCTGGCGGATCTGATGGTTCTGAATATCGTATTCATCATCTGCTGTATCCCGGTGTTTACCATCGGCGCCTCCCTGACCGCACTCAATTATGTAACGCTGAAAATGCACGATGGAGAGGAGGGCTATGTTGTCCGAAGCTTTTTCAAGTCTTTCCGTCAGAATTTCAAGCAGGCTACAGGATTGTGGGCGATCATGCTGTTTGCCGGCATTATCCTGGTGCTTGATCTGATGATTTTAAGAAGCGCAGAGGGCACCTTTGCCAGTGTCCTGACAGTTATCATCCTGATAGTCTGTATCGTATACCTTCTGGTATTTCTGTATGTTTTCGCGATTCTTTCCCGCTTTGACAATACAGTCATCAACACGCTTCGAAATTCCTTCATCATGGCAATTGCGGATTTTCCGAGGACCTTCCTGATGGTACTGATCTATGCTGCAGCGATTGTGGTTTCCTTCTTCAATACCACCATTTTTTCCTGGGCAATCCTGTTCTGGATCATGATAGGCTTCGCAACGATCTCCTACTGCTGCACTTATTTCCTCGCAAAAATTTTCAGCAAATATGCCCCGAAGGAAGAAGATAACAGCGACCCGGATCACTGGGATGTGGATGAGATCATGGGAAAAGAAGACAATGATGATAACATGGGAATAATAAAAGCGGAAATTTCAGACATAGAAAGCTCCGGCGCAGAAATCGCTGACACAGAAAACACTGATGTAGAAAGCACCGATTCGAAAAATGCCTGATGCAAAAAAGCACGAACACAAAAAACACTGGCACAAAAAACACGACCGCAAAAACGGAGCGCTGTGAGCGCTCCGCTTTTTATTTGGCCTTTATTTGACTTTTTATTATTAATTTCTTATCCGGCCTCTTACTGCCTTAAGCCTTACTTTAGCTCCATACAGATGCATATACTGTAGCGATCTTTGTGATCTGAGCCGTCGTCAGCTTATCAAGTGCAGCCACGATCGCCGCATAGGTCTGCGGTCTGGAAGCCTTCAGTGATGCTGCATCCTCTGTGTACTCCTTGAAGGACTCTGCAAAGTATTCAGAAGCATCCTGTGTCACATAAGATGCATTATACTTGGTATACAGGCTCTTCTCAGCGCTGTAGACAGCCTTAAAGGAAGAAGAGGTATCCACATTACCCGCTACGAATGCCAGAAAATGTCCAAGCTCGTGGTATATCGTATCATCCAGTGTCTTAAGAGTGATCGTCCGGGACGCCGCATCAAAATATCCTGAATAGCTTACTCCGGAATTCACTTTAAACGTAAAGCCAAGAGTATTCCACGCGGTAGCGACTCTGCTATCTACCGTTGCAAGAGCCTGTGCGGTAGTCAGTGTCGAAGAACCTGATGACGAAGAAGTCGTCGACGCAGCTGCTGCTGTAGCGGATGTCGTCGCTGTGGATGTCGTCACGGTCTTGGTAACCGTTGTCTTGGTCGTTGTAGTCTGCTTGCAGACCTTGGAGTTCTTCGTGTACTTCTTTGTAGTCTGTGTCTGTACGGCTGTCTTGGTCGTCGTCTTGGTCGTTGTCGTCGTAGAAGCTGTCGACGCTGTGGATGTAGCCGTCTTGGTCGAAGTCTTAGTCGTCGCTTTTCCCTTTGAAGTATAGGTCTTCTTCGCCTTCGAACTGAGCTTTACCTTCTTGGTCGTCTTTTTGGTCTTCGTGGATGTGCTTGTCGTCGTTTTCTGATCCGCGAGCGGTACTGCCTCCTCCTCAACGGTAACGACCTCTTCTGTATCCACGTATGATACCAGCTCCGGTACGGATGTCGCCTGATAATTCGCAGCCCAGACACCGCCGATCGCAATCGCTGCGGCAAGTACGATTCCTGTCACTTTAACTGACGTTTTTTGGAATAATTCTTTTACCTGTTCACCTTTCATACGTATTCCCTCCTGTAATACTTGATTCCCTTAATTTTACCCCTTTACTCCGGTTGTTACAAACAGCCTATCCTCTTCTGGTAATCGAGTAGGGTGATTTCCCCTGCTCGCCGCGCGGGCTGCGTCCGGCGTCAGCCGGAAAACTCCATACGCAACCCTGTGCATAAAAAAACCGCCCGATTATTTTCATAATCAGCGGTTGCCAAATAAACATTTCAATACTGGTTCAAGCTTATTGTGTTTGTCCTTGATGTCTCACCAATCATACAACATTGGGAAAAATGGATACTGAAAATACACATTCTTCCAAATATCGTTTGAAATGCGGCAACCGGCTGTCATAGTCTTTCGACCTTAGACCCTTGGCTTTGCGTCCCCGTCTTTCGGCGGGTTTGCCTTTAAATCAGAATCAGCTTTTTTGTTGTTTTTACACTACTCCTTTTTGTGGTGTTTGTCAACACTTTTTTTCCAGATATTTTCATTTATTTTCAAATATTTTCAAGTCTATTATTTCCGATTTTTTCCTTTCCTTTTTTCTTTAATCTGGTATACTGTCTGTATATGATATTAAGGAGATTTTGATATTATGAAATGGAAAGGCTCCTTATGCCTTTGCCGCAAGGCCGGATGTCTGATCGCCGTATTGCTCATTGTCAGCCTAATCTGCTCCGGCTGCGGGCAGGGCGGCAAAATGCAGAATACGTCTACAGATACAATTTCGTACAAAGCGGGTAAGGTGACGGTTCTCGAGCCTGTATTTGAAAAAGCCGATGTGAGCACGGACCTTCTGGATGTGGATCTTTCTCATTCTGATCAGGGCTATTTCACCTGTCTGCTGAAGGAGGAAGGGACAAAGGTGAATATTCAGATCACCGGCCCGGATGACGTGACTTATAAATATTTTGTGGAAACAGCCAATGAGATTACCGCATTTCCGTTGACGGCCGGCGACGGTTCCTACATTATTATTGGATATGAAAATATCGGCGACGATCAGTATGCCGCGCTCTTCCACACAGTACTGGATGTCGAACTGGACAGTGAGTTTCTTCCGTTTCTCTACCCCAACCAGTACGTGAATTTCACAGAGGACAGCAATGCTGTCGCGCTGGCTGCTGAGCTTTCAGAAGATGCCGGGACTGATCTTGACGCGCTGAACAATATTTATGAATATGTTATCAGCCACATCACCTACGACGATGAAAAGGCGGCAACGGTGGAGACCGGGTATCTCCCTGATATCGACGACACGCTTGCCACCGGGACAGGCATCTGTTTTGACTATGCATCCTTGACGGTAGCCATGCTTCGGTCGCTGTCGATTCCTTCCAGACTGGAGATCGGCTATGTCAATGATGTACGGCACGCCTGGGTGGACGTTTATATTGAATCAAAGGGATGGGTGGAGAACGCGGTTCAGTTCAGCGGCGAAGAATGGTCGTTGCTGGATCCGACACTGGCTTCCTCCGGCAGCGACGAGGATGCCGTGAGGGAATATATGAACGACAGCGATAATTATACCGTGCTATATGTAAGGTAAATAATACTCGGCCGCCTTTTGCAGTATTTGTAAAAAGATGCGTTCCGGTTCGGTCGAGGACAGAATGATTTTATGTACAGCCGCACAGTAAACTGTATGCAGGCAATTGTGAACTGTGAAGGTATTAAACAGTTACAGGATGCTGAACAGTTACGTACGCGGCAGGTTTTAAACAGTTACACGGGAGGAATACTATGCGGCAGGTTTTAAACGACAGTGAGCTTTCCTTTCTTTCCGGACAGATGGCAATGATCCTGCATTCAGGCATCTCTGTTCTGGAAGGCTTCACTATATTAAAGGAAGATTCTCCCACAGGTGAGGGGCAGGACATTCTTGGAGAGGTCTGCGATTCACTTGAGGAAAACGGCGATCTCGCGGAAGCTCTGCGCGGCACCGGCTGCTTTCCGGAATATTTTATAAAGATGACAGAGATTGGCGACCGTTCCGGCGAGCTGGAGGATGTTATGCGTTCTCTTTCATCCTACTATGAGCGCCAGCACGCGCTGGTTGGCAGCATCCGCGACGCACTTACCTGGCCGCTTATTCTGCTGGCCATGCTGTTTGCCGTGCTTGCTGTCCTGATGACACAGGTCATGCCGGTCTTCGAGGATGTCTTCGAGCAGCTTGGTATGGAGATCTCGGGTGTCACCTCTGTCGTGTTCCGCATGGGCAGTCTCATGCAGCGTGCTTCCGCCGTCATTCTGATCCTGTTTGTCGCTGCTGTGGTGCTGGTACTCGTTTCTTTGAAAACGCCCCGGCTCCGTGCTTCTATTTTCGGTATCCTGAATCATTTGCCGTTTATGCGCACAATCAACGACCTGCTGGCCTGTTCGCGTTTTTCACACACGCTGTCCCTTGCCCTTCACAGCGGTCTGGATATGGGAGAAGGTTTTTCGCTGGCCGCCGGGCTGGCAGACGACCCCCATACCAGAGCAAGGCTTGAAAATGCCTCCCGCGCCATGGACGAAGGCGCGGATTTTGGCGAAGCACTGCGGGAATCCGGGGTCTTCTCCGGTCTGAACGCGCGCATGGCCTCCGTCGGTTTCCGCACCGGATCCGCCGAGACGGCGCTGGAAGAGATTTCCCTGCGGTGTCAGGAGGAAGCCGACTCACGCATTCAGTCCGCAGTCGGAGCGTTGGAGCCGGCTATCACGGCCGTTCTGTCTATACTGACCGGTCTGATTCTGGTGTCAGTCATGCTGCCGCTGCTTGGCGTTATGACAAACATTGGTTAGGAGGCTTTTATGGAGAACCGGTTTGCCCGAGAGAAAAAAAAGCATTCCCTGCTGCGCCAGCTTATAAGCACAGCTGTGATCTTCTGCTGCGCAGCGTTTTTTCTGCTCTACGGCGCAGATCTGGTCAGCCAGAGCGCAAATGCCGAACAGGCCAAAAGTCTGCAGACGGCTATCACGCGCAGCGCGGTGCAGTGCTACGCGACAGAGGGCGCCTACCCCGAAAGTCTGGATTACCTGTGCGAGCATTACGGGATCAGCTGGGATTCTGACAAATATGTCGTGGACTACGAAATCCTGGGCGCGAACCTGATGCCCACCATCACGGTAATACCGTTATCCTGAGTATGCCCCCTGTATCTATATTTTCAGAAAGGAGAGAGACCTGATGTACCGAAAAAAACAACACAGCACGGATTTTCTGTTCTCTTTCCTGCTTCTGATCACGTTCGCGCTGTTTGCTCTTGTATTGGCCGGTACCGGAGCGCTCGTTTATCAGAACAGCATTGAAAGTCTGGATGAGAATTATACTTCCCGCACGGCAGTCTCCTATGTCGCGGAAAAGGTCCGGCAGTACAACTCCGAAGGTCTGGTTTCTCTCTCCGAAGTGGAAGGAATCCCGGCACTTCGTCTTTCCTCTGATGCAGACGCCGATACGGCCACCTGCACCTATATATATTTTTATGAGGAATCACTCTGCGAGCTGCTGGTACGCGCAGAGACAACTCCGCAGGCAGCGATGGGTACCCCGCTGGTCGAGCTCTCAGATTTTACTATCGAACAGGCCGGTGAGCTTCTGCGTGTTACCGCTGTCAGTCCTGACGGCGAAGAGATGTCCCTGCTGATCCATCCGGTGAATGCGGAGAATCAGACCGTTTAAGATTACTTATTCTGTCCTTATGGATATCTGACTGTAAAGGAGGTGTGATACGCGCTTGAAAAAACAGGTTTCAGGGAAATCCCGCACATTTTTTATTGAATTTTTGATCGTGCTGTTTTTCTTTCTGATCATTGGCACAATCTGCCTGCGCGTATTCGTCACCGCCCACAAAGTAACGCGCGACGCGGACGCACTCGCGCATGCACAATCCACGGCAGCCTCCATCGCGGAGGTGCTGGAGGCCGGAGAATCAATCGAAGACTATTTCCCGGATGCTGTCTTAGATACTTCCAGCGGGCAGTCCCGCTGCTACCAAATGACCTGGGACAATGATTTTGCCGTGTGTTCCGGCGACAGCGCTTCCGTTTTCTATACGCTTGTGCTTCAGCTTGATACCACGGATCATATGCAGACAGCTGACATGACTTTTACGGATTCTGCGGGAGAAACGCTTTACGAGCTCACAGTGTCTTATCATCTGGCCCTGACGAGAGAGGAGGCGTTATCGTGAAAAAAACTGCCGGTATCTCTTTGATGCTCCTGATCTTTCTCTCTCTTTGCCTGATCACATTCTCGCTGCTCTCGCTCTCCGGCGCGACCGCCGATGCCAGACTTGCGCAGAATTCAGCAGACAGGACTACCGAATACTATGCGGCCGTCTCCACGGCCAATGAAATACTCGGTCAGATTGACGCGCAGCTTGCCAATGCCCTGCAGAACGTGCAGACGGAAAATGGCGCCGACGACAGCGACACCAGCGATTATTCTTCTCTGACTGCGTACGCGGACGCCTGCAGCACAATCTCAGTATCAGGCGTGGCTCTCGCCTGGGAAGCCTGCGGCTCCGAAGATTATGATTCTGCTGCCGTTGGCACATTGCAATACGACATCGCCGTGACAGATGATCAGCTTTTGCACGTTGCCCTTTCTGTCGTATGGCCGAAGTCGGACTCTGACACACTTTATCAGATTACCAGCTGGCAGATCCTGTCCACCTCGGACTGGTCCGCCGATACCAGCCAGAACCTGTACCGGACCGACACAGGCGAATAGAATAACAGACATTGTAACTGTTCAGATCCGTTACCGAACTATAATGCACAGACTTAAAGGGGATTTTTCCATGAGCATTGACATTACATCTTTCTTAAAATCAGCCGTGGACGCCGAAGCATCCGATATCTTTTTTGTCGCCGGCCTTCCCGCTACATATAAGGTGAATGGCACACTCCAGCATATCGGAGATCGTCTGATGCCATCCGATACGGAGGCGCTCATTCAGGACATCTACAAAATGGCCGGGAATCGTCCAATGGATCATTTTCTGTCTGCCGGCGACGATGATTTTTCCTTTGCCGTACCGGGCCTTTCCCGTTTTCGTGTCAGCACCTACAAACAGCGTGGTTCGCTCGCTGCAGTCATCCGTGTGATCGCATTTGACCTCCCTGACCCGGAAAAGCTCGGGATTCCGCCTGTTGTGCTCTCACTTTCCAATACGACAAAGGGGCTCATCCTCGTTACCGGTCCGGCCGGAAACGGAAAATCCACGACCCTTGCCTGTCTGGTCGACCGCATCAATTCCTCCCGCGCGGATCACATTATTACGCTCGAGGATCCGATCGAGTTTCTTCACCGGCACAAGCAAAGTATTGTCAGTCAGCGCGAGATTTCCACGGATACCAACAATTATCTGACCGCGCTGCGCGCATCCCTGCGTCAGAGTCCGGATGTCATTCTTCTCGGTGAAATGCGCGACTATGAGACAATCCAGACCGCTATGACCGCAGCAGAGACCGGACATCTCGTCCTTTCCAGCCTGCATACCATCGGCGCGGCCAATACGATCAGCCGCATCATTGATGTTTTTGAGCCATCCCAGCAACGGCAGATTTCGATACAGCTTTCCATGGTGCTGCATGCCGTCGTCTCCCAGCAGCTGGTACCGGCTACGGACGGCAGTCTGATTCCCGCATTCGAGATCATGATCATGACCCCCGCGATCAGCAATATGATCCGCGATAATAAAATTCACCAGATTGAAGGCGTGATCTACACCTCAGCGAAAGAGGATATGATCTCCATGGATAACAGTCTGCTTCAGTTGTATAAGGCGGGAAAGATTACTGCAGACACTGCACTGCAGTACTGCACAAATATTGAAATGATGAGAAAGAAAATATAGTTGTAACTGCAAAGGCACGGAACAGTTACATATAGTCTCACGGCCGTCTTCCGGCCATGAGCTTATGTATCAGCGGCTGCAGCCATGTGCCGCCTGCCAGACAAAACACGCCGAGGAAAGAGGCCATCACAGAACCCGCTTTTGTATACCAGAGGAGCGCCGCCATTACCGCAATCACAGCGGCCCGGATCAGGTACACCCTGCGCATATAGCGTTCGGCCTCCTCCTGCTCCATCTCCAGAGCCCGATCGATCGACCGGTACATGTGCAGCGCAAGAGCCACCGCCACCGCCACACCGATCCAGAGTCCCGCCGCAAAGGACGCGCGGCTGCTCTGGAACTGGCTGTAAAAAGCTTCCACCACAAAAAAGAGTATCTGTATGATTCCGCCTGACAGCAGAATTCCTGCCACAATTTCCGACAACTTCTCGTCCGTATCTGATTTCATGTTCAATCCCCTTTGTCAAAACGGTGCATTAACCCTATCATAATTTATTTTGGGGATTCTGTAAAGGAAATTCCGCAGCTGTTCGGATTCTTCGCAGTTACGAAACCTCTTCCCATATTTCCCTGACCAGAAGCAGCGCAACCGGACCGTACACGACGCCCGCCGCTCCAAACAAATACATCCCCGCATAGACAACGATCACCATCACGATCGGGTAAACACCCAGCTTTTTCCCAATCAGACGCGGTTCCAGGAATTCCCGCACGATATAGGTCAGCAAAAACAGCCCGATGTGCCCCAGAGCAAGGCGAAATCTTTTTTGCAAAAGATACACGGCAGCCATCGGCACCAGCACGGTACCGGTACCGATAAAAGGCAATGCATCCATCAAGCCAATTCCAATACCAAGCAGCAGAAAGTAGGGATTCCCCAGCAGCCACAGCCCCACCGTGCACAGCACGATCACTACACCAATGATGATGGCCTGAGCCTTCAGGTACATCCCACCCTGCTTCCACATCCGCTCCGTGATGTTATGAAAATGCCGGTAAAGCTGCCAGGTCCCCAGTTTTTCCCTTATCTCATCATAATCCTTGATCAGAAGCACGATCGCCACAAACAACATCAGCACAAAAAGGCCGGCGTTCGCCAGCTTCTTCAGATATTTTACAGAATAATTTACGACACCGGGAACAATATAGACTTTAATCTGATCGGTGGCAGATTCAATGCCGGAATAAATAAATTCCTTCACCGCCTCAACTTCAACACCGAAGCGCTCCTCTGCCAGAAGACAGCAGCGGTCGATAAATCCACAGACACAGGTATAATAAGAATCAAAATTCAACGCGACACGCTGCAGCTGTTCCATCACCAACCCATAGAACAAATAAATTGCAAAAAAGCAGACAGCCAGCAGCATCGCCAGAAGGACAGAGACGATCACTTCTTTTTTCCAAAGAATCCGACGACAGATTTTTTCCGTCACCGGATTCAGTAGACGCACCATAATATATGCAATCAAAAAGGGAATAACATACGGCAGCAGATATTTTATCAGCAGATACACTGCCAGTGTAATCCCCGCAATACTCAGCAGCTTCTTCCATTCCGACATACACGCAGACCTCCCATTATTATCCTGCGGCGGCTCTCCATAGCTTAACAGGTATAGTATGCGTGGAAATGGAAAAGTCTATGTAACTGTCCAGAATAAATTACAAATATTACCTTATCCCATCTCGCGAAAGATCTCTGCCTTCGGCTCTATAGAAAACGTCATCTCCTTATGGGTCAGCGGATGCCGAAAGGTCAGGGACACCGCACAGAGCGCAAGCGGCTGTGCGCCGGATGGTGCCATATTTCCCGGGTTGTACTTCCGGTCGCCATAGAGCGGCATCCCCGCATGCGCCATCTGCACCCGGATCTGGTGGTGCCGACCGGTCTTAAGCTCGATCTCAGCAAGGGCAAGGGCCGTCTTCTCTTCCATCTTCAGAATCCGATAGCGCAGCTCGGCCCGCTTCGCGTCCTTTTTCCCGGCTTCGGATACAAAGGAACGGTTGTTACACCCATCTTTCACAAGATAATCCACGAGAGTATGCCATTGATTTAATTCCGCAGCCTCTGTCAGCTCCACTACCGCGTAGTAGCGCTTTTTCATACCGTCCCCAGCCGCCTGTCGGCTAAGATCCGCCGCCGCGCGTTTTGTCTTCGCAAAGACCATGACACCCTCCACCGGCTGATCCAGACGGTGAACCACATACACATCCCGAGACTCTTCATGAGCAGATTTCGTTCCGACGGTTTTTATTTCGGCATTTTTCATTCCAGTATTTTTGCCGACAGATTTGTCGGAACGATGGTTGCTGCGTGCCTGTCCACGGTCATTCTGCCCGACGCTTTCCTGCAGGTGCGTCCGCAGGATACTGACCATATCCTTCGTTCTTACCGATGCGCTCTGCACCGGCACCCCGGCAGGTTTATGGCAAACGATAATATCGTCATCTTCATATAAGATCATACTTTATTGATCCTCCGGAATCAGCTTCAGCACCGCCGTGCTCTGGTAGGTCATCGCCTCATCGTGCACAAAAGCGACTGTGCTGTGTGCCGGAGCGTGCAGTGTGCAGCGAACGGTACCGAGATAAGGATCATAAATCCGCGCGAGCAGCTGCCCCTCATCGACTTCGTCGCCGGGCTGTACCAGTGTCTCAAAAAATCCGGAATCCTCCGCGCGGACAGGAATGAAATCGCGGCTTTCAATCACACGGGAATGGTAGCCGCTGTACCCGCGGTAACGGATGATCTCCTGCTTTTCCATAAAATTCAGGATTGCCTCGATCGCCTGCTTCGCGCTGACCTTATCAACCCGCTGCGTATTGGTCGTATAGATGGAAAACGCATGCGTCTCCCAGATCTGCCAGTTGTAGTTCAGGGTCGTCGTGTCAAACGGACGCGGATCGTGCAGGACAATATAAGGCAGTCCGAACTGCTGCGCCAGCTCCACATCATTCGGGAAGCACCCCCTCTCTTCGGTCGGCGGTAAGACGCCCTGGCTATCAGAAGACGCTTCGCGTGAGCCAGGGCTAACTCCGGTCTTCATCATGCGAACATGCGGCACAAACGCCCCCGGCATATAGAAGGACGCGAACTGGACGCCGTACTGATAATCCTGAATTGCGGAAAAAACTCCCGCCGCGATGCGCTGCGTGGTCTCGCCCTGATCATAACCGGGGAACATGCGGTTGATATCCGTATTGTCGATTGTCCAAAATCGCTTTTTGATATTCATCGAATACGGATTCACGCAGGGAATGACAAGGATCTGTTTCCCCGGCAGGATGCGCCCCTGCTCTTCCAGCTCGGTCAGCTTACGAATCAGACGCGAACATGCAAAAAGCTGCTGGTTCTCATTGCCGCGCATGCTCCCGACAATGCAGATGGACGGCTCTCCGCTCCCAAACGTAAATCCCGTGACACGGAAATCGTCACGGTAAAGTGCCTTTATCTCAAATAAAACTGTCTGTTTCATGAATTTTCTCCTGTTACTGTATCAGAATTATACGTAACCGTTCAGGCCTTCACAGTTACCATCCTGCCTGAATCAATCCGATGCCTGAGAAGCCCTGAGAATTCGCGCAAGCAGCGATCCCTCATCCACGACCGGATATTCCCTCACGGTAAACAGCCATCCGTCCACTGGCGCAGTGATCGTGCTGATCAGTTCGCCTCGCAGCGGATCGACAATTCGGCCGATCTCATCCCCGGTTTTCAGCATGCTGCCGTGAGAACGGGTTTTAATAAAAATGCCGGAGACCGGTGCGTTCAAAAAGGCGACATCATCCGGATTGCGTGAGACGACCGGCGTCCGCACTTCATTGACCGGACCGTTCCAGATGCCCATTTCTTTCATCAGACGGAAAATGCCGTCTGTCAGCTGGATGCCGTATTCTTCAGTAATGCGCATACCAACTCCCATCTCCACCACCAAAGTCGGCGTGTTCCGGCTGTTCAGGCTGAAGGCAAGCGTCGATTCCAGCACGGTGCTCGTGCCATGCACCCAGATAAAATCTACATTGGAGAGCATCGCCCACGGCAGCAGCGTCTCTTCGTGCAGTTCATTGATGCGGATCTGCGGAATCTCCGTCAGATAGATATTGCTTGCGTGGATATCTAGGCAAAGATCGGAGCCCTTGATATCGCGAATAATCTCTGAGGCGAGGTATTCGTTCATATCGCCATCCGAGCTTCCCGGAAAAATACGGTTCATATCGAGGTCGAACGCCGGGATGCCGCGCGTCACAGAATCAATCCCGAACGGGTTCAGCGCCGGGTAAATATCGACGATCCCCTTCAGATATTCCGGATGCTCTTTGATCCTGCGCGAGACCTCATAGCAGACATACTGCCCTTCCAACTCATCGCCATGGATGCCGGTGACAATGCTGATGCGCTTCAAATCCGCATCGTGCGCGGGGCAGTGCGTCGGCATAATCCGGTTCTTGCGGATACGCAGCACCTCATCCACCGGCATATTTGATTGTGCAATTGTGTGTAACATAGGTATGTCCTTCCTTTGGTTATTCTTCTCGCACGCGCACCGCCACGGTCTGGGTCTGGGTCGTACGGCCCACGAAAACGCCCTGACTGACGATGCAGTCGTGATAATCACGCCCAGCGGATATCTTGATGTGCGCGTCGTCCACGATCAAGTTGTTCGTCGGGTCGAGCGCGTACCAGTGTCCGCCGCTGCAGACCTCCACCCATGCGTGGCTTAATCCTTCCCCAATCAGCATACCGACCACGTAGCGGCAGGGGATCCGCGCCATCCGGCACAATGAAAGCAGGATGTGCGAGTAATCCTGGCAGACACCCTTGCCGAGCGCCATTGCCTCCTCCGCCGTGGTCTGCACGTTTGTGACGCCCTGCACGTAAGAAAAGGTTTCGTACAGACTGTGCATCATCGTGATAGCAAGGGCTGCTTCGGGAAGATGGGACTTGAACCCGTCGTCTTCCACATTCAAAGCCGCAGAATTATCTACAAACACAGAATTATCAAATAAGATGTTATTAGCGTGTGTTTTTTGACATTCCATCATCGCTCCCTCGAATTGCTCCGCGAATTTCAGAATCGCCGGGCCGGGCCGGGTATAGTCTGTCTGGTATTTGAAAAGGCCGACCTGATGCTCCGCTTTTGCCGGAAGGCACGGGGCGAGTCCGGTGCGCGCCTGTCCGCGCACACGCGCAAAAAAACGGTCGTGTTTTCCTTTGGTATAGCCATAAATGCTGTGATTGCCAAAGGAGTCTTTATCGGTTGACAAAAACTCCTTCGGATAAACCTCCACGTCGAGTCGATTGATCAGTTGTCGTTCATCGGTTTGCGGGATGCATTTCAAAGTAAAACGGTGCTCCTCGACGGGCGGTGCAAAATCCAGCTGCATGTCGTATTCAAAGAGCAGGTCCTTCATACGTTACTCCTCCAGAAGCATCTCAGTTTTCTGTACGATTGCAATGTAATCGATCCGCGTCTCCTCAACGAGACGGCTCAGATCGTCCAGATAACTCTGCCGGTATTTGAGACAGGTGCGCCAGATGCGGCCGGAGAGACGGTCCACCTCGCGTTTTAACTCCTCGCGGGACATATGCAGCCGCGCATAGAGGTCGAGCCGTTCCACACGCTTGCCGACCTTGATGATATTGCGGACATTCTCACTGTCGATCTCATCATCCACAATGCCCCAGAACGCCAGAATGTCGTCGAGTACATGCTGCAGCTCGATCAGCGGCGATTCGGAGATTCGCGCCCTGTTCATCTCATACATCGCGAGCTGGATATAGGAAATCGTATCGCTTCCAATCTCCTCACGCAACACAATGCAGTTGTCATAAGCGCGGGTCAGATTGGAATAAATGGAGTTCGGATCCTCCGGGTCAAAGCAGTACCGGCCGACAAAATCCTCCCCTGAGGTGTAGATATTCGGGATTTCCAGCCGTTTGCAGAAGTTATCCAGGCTGCCCAGCTCATCCATGTCAATCATGGTATCGAAGCTCTCCGCAAACAGTTTAATTGTAGTATATACGCGCTCACTGTATCTTCCCAGCCAGTACAGCCGGTCTGTGTTTTCTACCGAGATAATACCCATGTGTCTTTAAATCCTCCTCCCTGAGATGAATTGACAATAAAGGAATCCGGGTTGCGGGAGAAACGGGTCAGTCCGCTCTTCCACACCATCGGCTCCTCGCCCATCAGCACGAACGCACGCAGATCCGCCTTGCGCGGTACGCACTCGCCGTTTTCAAAAATATCAATATCCAGGAAATCAATGACCTCCTGCGCGATGAAGCGGCGCGGCTCGCGCTTTAAGAGTGCGATGAAGTCTTCCTTTTCCTGCTTCGTCATCTTATTGCCGAACTGCACGCCATAGCCGCCGGCCTCCGCTACGTCTTTGAGCACCAGATCGTCAAAGTGCTCCAGTACATAATCCATGTCTTCCTTATATAAAGGCAGATAGGTCGGCGCATTGTGCAGGATCGGCTCCTCGCCGAGATAATATTTGATCATCTTCGGCACGAAGTAATAGATGCCCTTGTCATCCGCTACGCCGTTGCCCGGCGCGTTCAACAACGCGACATTGCCCTTACGGAAAATATCGTACAGATGCGGGATGCCGATCAGGGAACCCTCGTAGAAATTCATCGGGTCAAGGTACTCGTCCGAAATCCGGCGGTAAACCGCGCCGACCGGCTCCTTGCGCCCGGAATAATCGATAAAATACAGATGATCATTTTCCACAAGAAGCTCGCTGCCGGTGACCAGATGCGCTCCCGTCTTCTCCGCCAGATACGAGTGTTCAAAGTAAGCGGAATTATAGCGGCCCGGCGTCAGGATCACCGTATGGCCTCCGGTATTGACATAGTCCATCGTCTTGCGCAGCAGCTCCGCGTAATTGCGGTTGTCCGCAATGTGTGTCTTCTGGAACGTCGTCGGGCTGCTCCTGCGGCAGAGCTCGCGTGCGATCATCGGATAAGACGCACCGGACGGCACACGCAGATTGTCCTCCAGTATGTACCATTCTTTGTCCTTGCCCTGCACCAGATCGATCCCGGCGATATGCGCATATACGCCCTTCGGCGGCATCACTCCCTCGCATTGTGCCAGGTAGCCGCTCGACGCGTAAATAAATTCTTCCGGCACAATCTTGTCCCGGATAATCTTTTTCTCACTGTAAACATCCCTGATGAAAAGGTTCAGCGCCGTCACGCGCTGTTTTAAACCTTTCTCCAGATACTCAAACTCATCCGCCTCAATCACCCGCGGAATCGCGTCAAACGGGAACAGCTGCTCTTTGAATTCGTTGTTCTTATAAATCCCGAATTTGACGCCATAGCGCGCCAACAGCTCGTTGACCGTATCTGTGTGGCGGTAAAGATCCATTTCCTGCATGTACTCCCTCTCCTCTCTTATCCTGCGGTAACACAGTTCAGCACCTTCACAACAGGTGCGAAGACCTGTTATGAATAGTTACTGCTTTGCATTCTTGTACTACACAGAACCCTTAAATTTCCCCGGAAGGATCACACAAGAAAAGGCGCAGTGCAAGTATGCAAAACGCCTTTGTTCTGAAAAATATAATACTACGAAACGAGGGAAGCCGTCAACCGTTTTTTTGCGTCTACTTTGTCTGTTACAAATCCTGCATATTTTGTGTATTAATTCCAAAACAGAAACAATATTTTGTTTAATTTTCAATGACAGAAATATTTCAATGTGTTACAATCGTGTTAAGTTAATGTAAGAGACCGTGTAACAAAAAGAAAGGATACCTGTCATGGATATTGATTTTCTCCGGGAATTTATGGAATTAAGTGAGACCTGCAGCTATCAGGATGCGAGCGAAAGATTGTATATCACCAATTCCACTCTTTCAAAACATATCCAGAAAATGGAGGCCGAACTGGGAGTCCCGCTGTTTGAGCGTTCCACACGTAAAGTCACGCTGACAGAGGTCGGCAAGATTCTGAAGGAAAAATGCGAAAAAATCCTTCCGCTGTACGATGAAGCGCTCATGCAGATGAATATGGAAGCGACGGAAGCCACGAATACCCTGACGATCGCTTTTACCAGCCCCATGTACTGGTATGGCGTTCTTGACACGATTCTGGCTTTCAAGGATGCGCACCCGCAGATCAATCTGCGGCTCTCGGAGCTCTCCGATCCGCCCCAGAAGTCAGCGTTCACCGACAACCAGGCAGAATTTATCTTTGCCAACAGCATCAATGGAGCCTCAAAAGATATCGGTTACCATCCATTCCGGCGGGACGAGCTGCTTCTCATTACATCCATGAACAGTCCTCTGTCTCAGAAATCATCTATCGCGCTCCACGAGCTTGCCGAAGAGCCTCTGCTTCTTCCCAACCGTGCATACCTGCAGGATCTGTTCTTTAACGAATGCGCCAAAGAGGGATTCACGCCTCGTGTGAAGCTCTACGCACAGGATGCACCGACAGCGCTGAGGCTTGTGGAAAGCGGCTATGCGTCTGCAGTGTTCCCCCGTGCCTGCTGCGGAGAAGATGCCCATATCCACATGGTCGGATTATCACCTGTGATTTCATTCGAAACCTACATGCTCTATATGAAAAACAAACCGTTCTCCTCTGTCGGGAAGCTGTTTTATGACTATGTGGTTTCCAAATCAGAAAGTAATACAATATAATAATTACGAAAAAGTCCACGGTTCCGCATACCCGTGGACTTCACTGATTTCTATAAAAGCATTATCAGGTACACACATTATGACACATCCATGCTTTCCAACTGTGCGACCACCTTCTCAAAATGCATGAAATGCGACGCCTTCACCAATATCGTGTCGCCCTTGCGTACCAGATTGGGAAGCTGCTCAAGTAAAGTCGAAAGATCCGGCAGGACAACTGTTTCTATCCTGATTTTGTGTGTGTCAATCCTGTCAAAAGGATTGTCTGCATTAACAGAATCATTCGCATTGACCGAACCGCCCGCATGGAGCAAACTGCTCTCATTCGCTGTATTTATCCCCTCCGCGATGTGCGCACTCAAAGCCCCCACACAGATACACAGATTAATATCCAGTCCGCCCGCATATTCGCCGACACTGCGGTGCATCTGTACTTCGTCCTCGCCAAGTTCTCCCATGTCTCCGAGAATCGCGACTTTGCGGGAAACTTGTGCCATTCCACTGTCCTGCAGCACTCCAAGAGATGCTTTCATCGACATCGGATTCGCATTATAACAGTCGTCTATAATCGTATAGTTCTCCGTACGGATGATATGGAAACGGCCGCTCACCGGCTGCAGGCTCTCGATCCCGGCACGAATCTCTTCCGTCGTCAAGCCATAGTGCAGACCGACCGCCGTAGCTGCAAGGGCATTTCTCACCATATGTTCACCGGGTATGGGTATGGTTACCGCAAAGCTGTCGCAGCATCCTGCATCCTTATCGATTTTCGCACTGTCTGACAGACCTTTGTCCTTCCTTATGCAGATCCGGCACGCAATTCCATCCAGTCCTTTTTTCTCGATCTGATCAGCATAAATATCATTATCTGTTCCAAGGCCAAAAAATGTCGGGCGAATGGAAGAAACCTGTGCCGGTAGTTTTACTTCCTTCACCGTCGCCAGCTTGTCGTCGTCTCCATTTAATACGATGTGTGCATCCGGGCGCAGATAATCAAAAATCTCCGTTTTCGCCCGCAGAACGCCGTCCCGGTCTCCCAGATATTCCAGATGGCACTGCCCGATATTCGTGATGACGCAGGTATCTGGCTTCGCGATCGCAGCCAGCCGGTGCATCTCGCCAAAATGATTGATCCCCATCTCCAGCACCGCGATCTCATCCTCTTCTCGCAGCCGGAATATCGTCAGCGGCAATCCAAGCTCATTGTTGAAATTTCCCGCCGTCTTCAGCGTGCGATATTTCTGCGAGAGCACCGCCGCGATCATCTCTTTTGTGCTGGTCTTGCCGACACTGCCGGTAATGCCGACCACCGGGATCGCCAGCTGCTCCAGATAGTACGCCGCAAGTGCGCCGAGTGCGCGGATGGTAGAGTCTACCTTTATGTAATTCCGGGAATCCCCCGGCTCCCGCTCCGTGATCACACACAGCGCACCCTTTTCAAAGACCTGCCCGATAAAATCATGTCCATCCACGCGTTCGCCCGGAATCGCCGCAAACAGGCAGCCCGGCTCTGCTTTCCGGCTGTCCGTCGTGATCGCGCAGACCTCCCGGTTCCAGTCCTCCTCTCTCCCATATAAAATCCCGCCGCAGGCCTCCGCCATGTGCGCCAAAGTCATATTTTTCATGCCGCTCATTATTATCTAACTCCACACTATATTATACATATTGCCTATAACATGCCAACCATTTCAAGCCTCAAACCTTTTCATTTCATCTTGAGTTAACGGTCTTCCAAGCGTTTTTGTTAAAGAAATTGCCTTTCTCAAAAAATATTTTTCTCATCAGAAGGTTCCGTTAATCTTCCATCTGACATTATTTCACCGAATTCATCATACTTATCAAATGTAATCCTTTTCCCTGTTTTTGCCGTTGACATTTTCAAGTCCCCTTTCCAAAATATCTTTTTATTAACTCTGCAGCTCCATAAGAATCAATATACACAGTATTTTTATCTAATAAGCACTCCGTCAATGAATCTATAATAATATCTATTTCCATACAACCCTCTCTTTCATAAAGATCACAGTATGGAACATAGAACTATCGCTACCTTACGTCTCTGTAGACATACCATCTGTCAAATTTCGGATTTTTTTCTTTGCTTCGTCCAAATCTTTGCAACCCTCGAGTATCATATAAAGCATTTCAAGAACTGTTCCAAGCTGCATATCTGTTATACTATTCATCATTTTATCTCTTCCTGTTTTTCATTTCCAACAATTATCAATATCCCTGTCTATTCTCACATTGCAGAAATTTTTTCTCACGCAGCGCTCCCCGCTATCGCCGCCCACACGTCGTCCGTCTCATAGCCGAGACGCCAGCAGGCAATGCCTCCGAGGCTGTACTGGCTGACGAGAGCTGCGCGGGAAGCCACGGAATCGGCATCCTCCAGCCAGATCTGGCAGAGAAGCCCGTCTTCGTCCGTCCACTCGGCGTACTGCTGGCCGGTGGTCTCATCATAAGCGGATGTCACTCCCAGACTGGTAAGAAGCTCCTGCGCTTCCGACATCGTGACGACTTCACTCGTAACATTTGTCGTACCATCGGAGAGCGTCTCTGTGTACCAGACTCTCGAATAGAACGGAATCGCGCTGATGATTTTCTCCGCGGACACTTCAAGCAGCATATTCTGTATGCCGGTCTCCTCGAACTCCAGTGAGGCAACGCTTCCGGCATCACTCCCGGAATAATGCTCATCGTAGCCCATCATAATGACATAGTCGCAGACAATGCCCAGCTCTTCTCTATTATAATAGGTAGAATAATCCATCGGAACCGGTACATCCACCGAGAGGATAATGCCGTTTTTACGGCAGAGAATGGACAGCTCACGCAGAAACTGTACATAATCATAGCCGGATTCCTGCGGGATGCTCTCAAAATCAATATTGATGCCGTCGAAACCAAGCTCCAGTGCCTGTGCGATCAGATAGTTCTGTATGGTCTGACGTGAGGAACGTGTCGCCAGCAATGTCGAAGTACTGACATCATCACTGAAATTGCTGACAAGCGCCCACACCTGCAGGCCTGCATTATGCGCCTCGGTCACATAGTCGGCACTCGCGTAAGACGTCATCGCACCGCTGTTGTCGCTTAAATAATACCAGGTTGGAGAAATCACATTCACGCCGGTCATGGCGGAGATATCTTCCGTGAGGTTGTCGTTCATGGCAGCGTAATTGATCTGGTGGAAGACCAGATTCACCCGTCCGTCCAGACTGATACTGGTGTATTCTGCCTGATAGTATGTTTCACGCTGCGTCTCTTCCAGATCAGCAAGGTATTTGTTTTTAATGTAACCGATGTAGCCGTCGCTCGTCACAACCTGTGACCAGCGGTCCATCTGCTCGATCACCGTCACCTGCTCCCCGGCGGACACTTTCGTCAGAATCTCGCTTTTAATCCCTCCGCGGTAACGCACCACCGCGTCTTTTTTAACCGTGGCCGTCGTCACGATCTCGCTCCCGCTCGTGATCACAACGCGTGCCGGTGACTCATAGGTCTCAAAATGCAGATCTGAATACTGCTGCAGGAAATTCATCGCCAGAAACATCCCGGAAGAGGTCGTCTTGACAATCTCGTAGCCTGCGTCAAAGCTCTCTCCATCTATCGTATAGGCAGAGGTATTTACCCCGATCTCAAAGACCTGCTCCGCCGTAGTAAAAAGCATCAATGCCTCGGAGGAATCCCAGTAAAACCGGGAATTCAGCTCGCTCTGAACGAGAGTATAATCAATGTAAACATTCCCATTCACGATCAGGGCACGCTCCTGCGCTACGTGGTCGTCAATGATCACTGCCGCCACAGTCTCCCCTTCCACACCGAGCGACGGCTCCGTCGTGCCTTCCGCAAAGCCAAAATAAGAATCCGAACTCATCCATTTCGAGCTCGGCATATATTTTCGAACACTTACAATGACAATGGACAACAGGCCGGTCACGATAAGAAACGCCGCAAGCCGCCTGAATGTCTTATTCTTATAATTCATTTGCTGTACTTCCCCCTTTATATGCCGTAGAAACACTGAGGATCACGGCACATCTGTACTCCGTTTTTCACGCACATTACCATGTCTTTCCGGAATCTTTTCTCTGTTTTACAAGGATAAATCCCTGACTCATACCGGGCATGACTTCCACGCGTCTTTGGTAATTTCCCCGTCAGTATATCAGCTTCTGCAAAATCCGTCAGTATTTTAGCCCAATTTTCGATAAAAATTAAGAACTACCGCAGCAGGTCCGGGGAAACGGCAGCCTTGCTGCGCTCCTCCTTCCATCTTTTTTACAAACGAATTTTCACAAAATTGATATCGGTGATGGTTTCCTGATCGTTGTCGATAAAGTCTCTCATATAACCGCCCCCATCGGCAAACATGCAGGCACTGACAATCTCGTCTGCATGACAGCGCCGCCCATCCAGATACAGATGGGTTCCCGCCCTCTCATATCCGCGCAGCTCTTTTTTCAGCAGCGCAGCCTGATTGCCGCAGGGCTTCGAGTTTGTCCTTCTATTCAATTCTCTCCTTATACACAGACAGAAAACGCAGGAGGCGCGTGTGATATATTTCCTTTATTTTATGCCTGTCTCGTAACTGTTCATTACCTCCCCAGTTACTCAGTTACTCTGTTTTTCTTTCATTTCCAGTTGCAATTTGAGCCAATCTTTACTATACTACAAGTGAGGTTGCGGAAAGGGTATACGCAATGCATTGCTGACGGGAAGTACAGCATCTGTACCGGTTCTTGCAGCGGATCGGTACAGAATCAGACTTTGATTTTATCCCTCCTTTCGTTTCGCATATCCTTTCTGTTGTATATTATAGATAATAAGTGCGAATTATGCAAGTACTTTTTTCCTTTTTTTCGTAAATTTATGCACTTTACATCTACGGTCAAATGCGTATAATATTGTATAACCATTTTGAAAAAATTTTTCACAGGCCAATCAGGCATAAAGGATGTGATTGAATGAGAATTGAGAAGATTAATGACCGACAGATTCGCTGCACGCTGACCAGTGAAGATCTCGCAAGCCGCAATATTAATGTAAAGGACATGGCTTACGGCTCTGACAAGGCGAGGGAGCTTTTTCAGGATATGATGATGGTCGCCGAGCAGGATCTCGGATTTGAGGCGGACAATATTCCGCTTGTGATAGAAGCGATTCCGGTGTCAATGGATACAATCATTCTGATCATCACGAAGGTCGAAGATCCGGAGGAGCTGGATACGCGGTTTTCACGGTTCTCACCAGAAGCTGCCGGTGCAGATATCGGCCTTTCACTGGCCGATTTAAAAGAGCACATAGAGGGTGCTGACGATATCCTTGATCTGATCCGGCGGATTTCAGAAGGCCGCAGACAGACTTCTCAGAAGACTTCTACAGATGGGAAAAATGCTCCTGTCGCGGATCTGAATGCTTCCGACTCGTCAGATGAGGACCTGCCGAACCTGATGCGCGCATATTCATTCCAGACACTGAATGATGCTATCCGAGCAGCAAGCGTTGTTGAGTCTTCGATCTATGACGGACCGAATTCTCTGTACAAGAGCCAGGAGGACGGCGTTTTCTACCTGATGGTTAAAAAGGCCCAGAGCACGGCAGAGCAGTTCAATCGCGTCTGCAACATTCTCTCTGAATACGCCGTACCATGTAAGTTCACACTCGGTATGGATGCCTATTTCAGTGAGCACTTTGAGACCATTGTCGCAGAACACGCGCTGCAAAGTCTGCGCGAGATCGGATAACGAAAGCGAAAAATCACCCCACAGGACATTGCTCCTGTGGGGTTGTTTGTCTGGCGCGGATAAATCTGCACAGCCTTACTTTCTGCTATGCTGCTGCGCTGAACTGGTGAATCACATGAGCGGCGCTATCACCTTCAGCACATGCCCTGCCAGCTTCCGCGTTATCTTATCATGGCGGATATCAAATGCGGTTACCAGCTGACATTCAATGAGCGTCCTTTTAAAATCAGCTTCCATATCCCGAATTGCCGGGACATCATAAAGGTAGGCTGCGCACTCGAAGTTCAGGTACAGGCTGCGGTAATCCAGATTGATCGCACCGACCACACCGCAGATATCGTCGCTGATCACTACTTTGGAATGAACAAAGCCGGGCGTGTATTCAAAGATGCGCACCCCCGCTCCTACAAGTGTCTTATAATAAGAATGTGCCAGAGCAAACGCATATTTTTTGTCCGGGATATGCGGAAGGATAAGTTTGACGTCAATCCCCCGCTGTGCCGCGTATATGAGTGCCTGCATAAGTTCATGGTCCGGCACCAGATACGGCGTCATGATATGAACATACCGTACGGCACTGTTGATTATTTCCAGATACACATGCTCCGCCGTCTGCGTCTCGGCCAGAGGATTGGTCGCGTAGGGAAGGACAAAGCCCCCGCACGGATCACAGGACACGGACGACTTCTTCAGATACACCGCAATATTTTCGGGTTTTTCCGAAACATCCCACATTTTCAGAAACATCACGGTAAAGCTTTTCGCCGCATCGCCGTGCATCATAATTGCCGCATCCTTCCAGTGTCCGAAACGCTCTATGCGGTTAATGTATTCATCTGCGAGATTCACGCCTCCCGTAAAAGCCGTGTGTCCGTCGATCACCGCAATCTTACGATGATCCCGATTGTTATAGCTGGTGGAAATCACGGGATATACCGGAGAAAACACCTTACAGCGTATCCCCAGATTTTTCATTTTTCTTGAAAAATCATGCGGCAGGTTATTCAACTCGTTCATCCCGTCGTACATGAGACGTACTTCTACGCCCTCGCGTACCTTCTGCTCCAGAATCTCCTGTACACTGTCCCACATATATCCCTCCGAAATAATAAAATATTCCAGAAAAATAAAGTGCTTCGCGTCCTGCAGCTGCTTTTTCAGTTCGTCAAACATTTCTTCGCCGCCCGGAAAATAGACGACTTCTGTATTGCCGCAGAGCGGATATCCCTGCCGGCAGCCGACATAGTAAGCCAGCTGTGCTGCCCTTGGGCTCTGAAGATCCAGCTCCCTCATAATATGAGAATCCTGCGGCAGCAGATTTCGGCTCTCCTTATCCATCTCCTGCATTTTCCCGGCGAGTATCCGCATCCCCGGCTGCAGCTTGAGATAAAGATACAGCAGCCCGCCGAAGATCGGGAACAGCAACACAAGAGAAGCCCATGCCAGCTGGAACGCAGGGTGTTCTTCATGATTGATAATCAGCAAAAGTACCAGAAACGCAAAGACCATATGACCGCCGAAAAACAGATAAATATACTGCGCCACATAGTGCAGCATCAGAAACAAGAGAAAGAGCTCCGCCAAAAGGCAGAGGAGCAGCACCCCCGTGCGTCCAAAAATCACCTGATGAATGCCGCGCCTGCCCTTATCGACCGAGCGGTCTTTCATGTCTTTTACCCTGCTGAGCTGGTTTTCCATTTTTCTCATTTTCTCCCCCGGCGCGGTCTCATCCTTCCTCGATCACCTGAATCTCCAGATAATCGAACGGGATCGTCTCGATAAAACTGTCCTGATAAAACCGTGCCTTGCTGTGACGCTGAAATTCCGTTACTGTCTTATCCAGCCAGATCGGCCTCTCCAGATCAAAATCATGGCAGATCTCATCCAGCCCGCGAAAAATCTTATGTGTGCGCGTGTCGCCGCTTTCTTCTTTATAAACCATATCCCGAAGCATATGGTTGTCCTTCCAGAGTTTTCCCCACAAACGAAACATGATTCCTCCAGTCTCAATTCCAGTACTCATACACCAGTGCCGACAGATTCGAAATCCTCGTGATCGCCGTATCACTGCTGCTCCAGCCGTTCGAAAGAACGACAAGTATATAGTCGCAAGCATCCGAATAAATGATTGCCGCGTCGTTCTGTGTATCACTCATTTCACCCGTCTTGTTCGCGCAAAGCACATCGTCCGGCAGGCCCGCCGGGATTTTATAACGGGTGTTCTGAGCAAGGAGCATCTCCTCCATCTCATTGCTGACCGCGCGGCTCATCCAGGTCCTTCTGTAAATGTCCTCAAGAATCTGACCGACATCCTTCGCAGCCACCTGATTGATCCCGTTGCCCGAGTTTGTTGCGGAGTTGCTGAATCCATTATACTCCACGGTCATCTCACTGTACCCATGGCTCTGAATAAATTCGTTGACCTTCGCGATACCGTCCGCATAGCTGGAATCACCAAGGATATACAAAAGCTGGTTGGAAGAGGTATTATCACTGTAGCTGATCATGGCATTCACCAGCGCCATAATCTCATCCGTACGTTCCAGCTCTCCTTCCTCGAACGCAGTATACACCGTTCCCATAATAAAGAGCTTCATCACGCTCGCGGACTTCATGGGCTGGTCATTGATGACAAAGCTTTCATCCGTGTTGAGATTTTTTACATAGACAGACCAGGTACCGTCATAACCACTGATTGCCTCCTGCACCAGAGCCTCCAGTTCTTCCATCGTCTTTTCCTGCTGCCACGGATGAATGCGCTCGGCGCGGTCAATGTTCAGTCTCCCGCAGGAATACGTGAGCGGTCCCGGAAGCGTCCCCCACTCCCCGGGCATCGTCATCGGAATCTGAAAATCCTCTCCCAGACGCACCGATTTCAAAAAATCCCGGAGCGCCTGTTCATTCTCATCCAGCACTTCCGTCTCAGTCTCCGTTTCCGACTCCGTCTCCGTTTCCGCTTCGGTCTCTTCCTCTGTATCCAGTCCGGTCAATCGGGCAATCTGCGTCTCCAGCTCCGACGGCAGCGTCAGTACATCGTCACTGTTAAGCACGGTTTCCTCCGTGCTCATCTCTTCGCTTTCCGCCTCAGCCTCCGCATATTCACCTGCACACAAAAATCCGGCAAGCACCATACCTGAGCATGCAAGCGTCTTCGTCAAAAATACCTTTTTCTTTTTTCCTTTGTCCAGCGATTTTTTCATAAAACTTCCGCTCCGTTATTCCGCCGTTACTATTCACAGCTGCGCCGTGAATGTAACGATCTGCCTCATCGGTTCGCTTTCGCTTATCCGGCTTCTTCGGCTTCTTCGGCAGTATCGAGTGTAAAGAATTCATAATATCGGTTGTCACCGCCAAAGATATCATTGTATTCCAGGATGTTGTATTCATTTACCAGCTCATAATACGGCGAATCCTCGTCGTCCAGTTCATAAAATTCGCCGTCCGCACCCCAGTATCCAACGGAATTGATCACCGGAATTTCCTCACTTAAATCAAGAAGATATTCCTGATAGCCGGTCAGAGAAAGCCCCAGCCGGTCCGCAATGATACTGTAAAGATAGTTCAGGCTTGTCGCTTCAATAGTCTCTTCCTCAATGTCATAATTCGCCCACACGATAAAGGGAACCTTGTATTTTTCCATCAGCTCCTCACTTGTAAGCGTATCTTCATCGCCGCCAAGCAGATATTCATAAGCACTGTCGCCAAGATCTGGCTGATGGTCGCCGAACATGACGATCACCGTCGGCTCCTCCACCTCTTCAAAATAGTTCACCAGAAGCTGGAACGCATCATCTGTCGCTTTTACAAGATTTACATAAATCTCTGCCCGTGTTCTGGAAAACTCTGTGTTCAGTACATCAATTGACAGGGACATATTTTTTGTGTTGGATGAATAATAGCCGCCGTGATTCTGTATCGTGACATTGTAAGAAAACAGCGGCTGACCGGAATCCAGATTTTCCTCGTATTCCGTGATGATCCGCTCGAACAGCGTTCGGTCAGAAATATAATTCCGCAATTTATATGGATTGGAAAAATCATCCCGTGTATAATATGTATCAAATCCAATCTGCGGATAAACAATATTTCTGCGGTAATTCGTACCCCGGTAGGGATGCATGGCCAGCGCATAGTAGCCGAGTGAGCTCAGCTGCGACGCCAGCGACGGCAGATTTCCTCTCACAAAAAGGTTAAATCCAACGGAAGACGTCGGCAGAAAAGCCATCGTATTGCCGGTCAGAAATTCATACTCGGAGTTCGGCGTGTTGCCGCCAAACACGGAAGAGTAAGCAGTCCCTTTTATCGTATTCTCAGTCAGGCTGCGAATAAACGGCATATAATCTGTCGACAGCTCCAGCCCGTTGCCGATATCTGAGTAATCAGCCCAGAATTCGTTCATGATCACAATGAGGTTGGGCGTGGCGATGTCATCTGTGTCTTCCTGAGTTTCTGCAGTACTGCCGACCGCGGTGTCCTTGTCTGCGGTATCGCTTGCGGAAACACTGTCGGACGTATCATCAGCATCATCTCCGGCTCCGTCGGATGTCTCATCCTCCGTCACATAATCCGCCGCGATCTCCTCCACCGCCGCCAGAGAATAGCCCTCCGGCTTGTCCACGACCAGATAAAAGCAGGTTGTCAGTGTTGTGAAAAGCATATCGTATTTTTTATAACGCAGCTGATGGGTAAATCCCTCAGACCGGATATCATGGTCTTCCAAAAACGTCGTTTTCCCGCAAAGATAATAATATCCGCCCGCGAGCACCGCCATAAGAGCCAGAAAGCACCCGCGCGCCGCAAGCGGCATCATCCGCCCGCCCCGAAGCTTCAGACTGATTGTGCAGATCAGGAGAGTAAACAGGATCTCCATGACCATATACCAGTCCAGCGTATAGTCATATTCGGACGCGACAGCCGCAGCCGTGCCGATGGAAAACAGATCGGCAGCCGAGATTGCCATGCCGCGGAATGAGATGACAAAGCAGTTGATGATTCCCAGTGCCGCCACCGCCACCGCATAGATGATCACAGAGAACCGGATGCTTCCGGTCAGGCCGTACAAGATCCCCTGTACCAGATAGAGAAATACAAAAGTGAGGATCAGTGCGATCTTATCCAGCGCAAAAAAATCAATATTGTATTTATCTGCGTTCAGATACAGGAGTGAAAAATACACTGCGAATGGTGCAATCGCAAACCAGATCCAGGAAAGAATGCGGTTCATCCGGTCACTTAATTCATTTGTTACAAGCCACAAAAAGATCAGAGCGACCGACAGCAGACTGATCTCCCAGGTCCGGATGCTCGTCAGTAATGTTTTATCCCCATCCGCGGAATACATCGACGGATGCGAGCAATAATATATCAGAAATCCTGCCGTGATCAGGATCGGCACGATACGAAAAAGAGTTTTTTTATCTTGCGGCAGATGAAACTTTTCAAAAAATGAAGACATGATACTTTCGATTCCCTCGGATTTCTCCCACACATATGGTTCTTTCGTCTATTCCCGTGCACTGCGGAGACGTTTTTTCCCATTCCCGCACATTGCAGAAACAGCTTTTTCATACGCCAAAGCGGAGCGTAGATCTGCGTTCTGCGTCAGCAGAAAAAACTCCTTACGCAGCCCTGCGCACAAAAAGAATCAAGGGGATACCGCGAAGCGCTCCCGCACGTTCACAGCATCCCCTCTGCCGGTCGCCCGGCGCCTGATTGTATGCTCAGGCCGCAACAGGAAATCAGCGGCTTTGCCACTCACGGCCTAAGCGGGCGGGCAGGAGTTCGGCCAGCCTCCTCCTGCTCAATTACAGTCTCTCAAGCAGCGCTTCTCTCTGCTTTTCATAGCCCGGCTTGCCAAGGAGCGCAAACATATTCTTCTTGTAGCTCTCAACGCCCGGCTGGTTGAACGGGTTCACGCCCAGTACATACCCGCTCACACCGCAGGCAAACTCAAAGAAATAGAACAGCTCGCCAAGATAGAATTCATCCTGCTTCGGCACACTCACCATCAGGTTCGGCACGTTGCCGTCCGTATGCGCCAGGATTGTTCCGTTCATAGCGCTCTTATTTACAAAGTCCACGGTCTTTCCTGCCAGATAGTTCAGTCCGTCCAGATCCACCGGCTCCTCGCCGATCGTGAGCGTGCATCTGGATTCCTCTACATTGACCACTGTCTCAAACATGATACGGCTGCCGTCCTGGATAAACTGACCCATAGAATGGAGATCTGTCGTCAGATCCACCGATGCCGGGAAGATTCCCTTCTGGTCTTTTCCTTCACTCTCGCCGTAAAGCTGTTTCCACCATTCGGATACATAGTGCAGGCTCGGCTCGTAATTCGCCAGCACCTCGACCGACTTGCCCTTTCGAAGCAGGATATTGCGGATCGCCGCGTATTTGAGGGCGTCATTCTCTTCAAACTCCGCCTCCAGCGCGCGCTTTCTTCCGGAAGCAGCGCCCTCCATCAGCTTGTCTATATCTGCACCGCTGACCGCGATCGGCAGGAGCCCTACCGCCGTCAGTACGGAAAAACGTCCACCGACATCGTCCGGTACTACGAAGCTCTCGTAGCCCTCCTCTGTCGCAAGATTCTTCAGCGCACCTCTCGCCTTATCCGTCGTCGCGTAAATACGCTTCGCCGCCTCAGCCTTGCCGTATTTATCCTCCAGCATCTTCTTGAAAATGCGGAACGCGATGGCCGGCTCGGTCGTCGTACCGGATTTGGAAATAATATTGACGGAAAAATCGCGGTCCCCGATCACCTCGATCAGGTGCTGCACATAGGTGCTGCTGATGCTGTTGCCCACGAAATAAATCTCCGGAGTCTTCCGGATCTCTTTGGAAACGTTGTTGTAGAAGCTGTGGCGCAAAAACTCAATCGCTGCGCGCGCACCCAGATAAGAACCGCCGATACCGATCACCAGCAGCACCTCGCTGTCGCTCTGGATCTTTTTTGCTGCCTCCTTAATGCGTCCGAATTCCTCCTTGTCATAATCGACCGGAAGGTCAATCCATCCGAGGAAATCATTGCCCGCTCCCGTGCGGGACACCAGCTCATCCTTCGCGGCAGCAACAAGCTTTTTCATGGATGCCACTTCGTTCTCAGCGACAAAGCCCGCTGCTTTCGAATAATCAAAAGTCACTTTATTGCTCATATCCACATCTCCTTTTTATCTGCGTAATTGCGACAATTTTTCCTGTACATTCTAGCAGAGCATCCCCCGTTTCGCAAGTGTTAATACAAAAGATTTGCGAAAGAAATTCTCTATGATCAGGCCTCTGTCGCTTTATTGCGAGAGAAATTCATTCAACACCTCCCGCACAAGCCGCTCCTGCTCCTTCGGATCCATCTCCCGCAGCAGCCTTGCGCCCCGGTCTCCGCCGGAATGGTCACCACCGGGGCGATCCGCATCCGAAGCAGCACTCTCCTGCATCCCGGCTTTCATGCGGGCCAGGCTTTCTTTTAACTCATTTTTATCCCTTTGCGCTCGCACCGAACTGCCGGCATCCGCCTCTTTCCGTCCGCGGGAAAGTGCCATTTTCCCTGATTTTCCGGCTTGTCCGCGTGCCGCACCGGCGGCCGTCTCCGCTTTCATCCGTTGTTTCGCCCGACGGCCTTCCTCCACGGATACAATCGGTGTACGAATCGATGTCTGCGCATTCACAGACTCATATTCCAGCTCCTGCAGTTCATCCTCCTCGCTGTACACACGCACAGCGCCGCTGTTTTCCAGATAATCACAAAGGCAGATTTCCAGAGACCGGCTCCGATAGCCGATATCCGCGAGCGCCCAGGCCAGAACCGACAGAACAAGCGCCCCTGCACCCATCCAGAAATACGAATTTCCCACAATCGCCGTCGCCTGATTCTGCACGCGCACCGCGGTTCCCACCGCTGCACACAGAAGGCTGACAGCCAGACACCCATTTCCGATCCTTTGCCATCCGTGCAGGCCGACGCCCCACACACGATATTCCATCAGACTTTTTTGAATCAGCGCACGTACGTCCCCTACCTGCTCATTCAGGTGCGTGCAATATTGAAACCGTTGCCGCAGCTGCTGCAAAAACCGCCCTTCCGGTTCTCCGCTGTTCGCCGTGTCCTTAAGCAATCCGTCGTAAATCCGCCGCAAAACCATCCGGCTGACCACGCCGACCACACAGGCCGCTGCGAGTGCATAAATCAGAATATTTTTTTCCATGATGAATTGTAGCATAACGCATCCTCCTCCCCTTTGGGAAAAATCTTTGACGATGCAGCGGCGGCGCCACTCACTGCCCTCGCCCAAGTGCCGCCATTATAGCCACAAAAATCGCATTTGCAAAGGAAAATCGTTCGACTTTTTCTCCATGGAATCTATTCTGAAGCCAGATAATAATTCTCCGGAGATTCTTCTGAATTGCTGCAGAAGGTTCAGATTAAACCTTAAAGGAATGGAACTGTTCAGTACCCTCACAGTTACAAAGAAATTATTATTACTCACACCAAATGGAACAGCCCGCTGTCCTTTGCCATGATCCGGATGCGGATGCTGTTGTCTGTCAGATGCTCATAATTGGCTTCCAAAGCATACTCCACAAAAATTTCAATCAATTCCTCGCTCTCGGAAACCTGCATCTTGTTCACATCAATCCCCATAAGCATACTTCCGGCGACCGTATCGTACCAGCAGGTATTTTTCACGCCCTCCTCGAAGACCATTTTGGTGTTGACGATACCCTTACGGTTCACTTCGAGATGATGCCCGCGCAATGTAATACGGGTCTTGATGGTTTCGTCGTCCTCCGTCTCCTCATATTCTACATAATGCTTTCCATTGCGGAAATAGTATTTCCCCGGACTGAAAACCTCTACCGGGTCATCGCCTTCCTCTTCTCTGACGGTATGCAGTCCCTTTATGCTGATCAATACGTCTCTTGTCATGATTTTTCTCTTGTAACCTCTGTCACATTATTATTTTTATTATTTTGTAACTGTTCAGTACCTTCACCGTTACGAGGCTTATCCCGCACAGAGTGCGGGATGCCGCTCCGACGAGGGCTTTCCCCCACATCATATACGTATCATACGTACTTCGCAGCAAATGCGAAGTACTGTCCTAAATAGTTACTAATATTCTTCAATATTGATTTTCCGGATCGTCTCTATATCATAGGGCAGAATCGAATTCGCAAAGTGCCCGAATTTGTCCGCCATGTCGCTGACAAAAAAGCGGTACGGTTCCGTCGCCGGCGGATCGGCAGGTTCATCCGGATTTTCCAGATGTTCACGAGCCAGAAGCTCTCCCAGCTCCTTCGCTGTCTCGTAAGCCGGGTTCACCAGTGTCACGGCCTCGCCGACCAGTTCCCTGATCAGAGAACGCAGAAGCGGATAATGCGTACAGCCGAGAATCAGGCTGTCAATGTCTTTTTCCAGCAGCTCATCCAGATAGCGCCGCGCCACTTCCTTTGTGACCGGATCCTTCAGCCATCCTTCTTCCACCAACGGACAGAACAGCGGGCAGGCTTTTTCATAAACAGTAATAGAAGGATCCGCTTCGCCAATCAGCTTCCGATACATGTGGCTGTTGATCGTGCTTTCTGTCCCTATCACTCCGATTCTATGATTTTTCGTCGCAGTCACTGCTACACGCGCCCCCGGACGTATCACGCCGATGATCGGAATATCCAGCTCTTTTTCCACCGTGTCCAGTGCCAGAGCGCTCGCCGTGTTGCAGGCGATCACGATTGCCTTCACTTCCTGTGTCCGCAAAAAATGAATGATCTGCCGCGAATACCGCACGATCGTATCCTTCGATTTGCTGCCGTAGGGTACACGCGCCGTGTCTCCAAAATAGACGATGTGTTCTTTTGGCAGATTTCTCATAATTTCCCGTGCCACGGTCAGTCCGCCCACACCGGAATCAAACACGCCGATGGAGGCGCGGCAGTTTTTATTTTCTTCCATAATCAAATGCCTCTGTTTCTCCTCCTCATATAGTCAAGCGTTTTTTCGCTTAAATTCAAGGTTTTTTGTTGC
>JAJBVD010000067.1 GCA_020859985.1 Clostridiales bacterium | reverse complement strand
TTGAAGTGAAGTCCTCAATCGGAGCAAGGGCTGATCTGGGGAGACCGACTACAACAGCGCGGGGAAATAAAGAGAAGTTTATGGAATATCTGAGTGGCTTTTGAGGGGGGAAACTCGATATGGAAGTGCTTTCCCAGAATTCTTGAATTGGATTATAAGAAAATGTTTTCAGAGTTTGATAATATAGCCATGATATATGTATTACTTTCGTTAGAAGAAAAAGATTACGCGACTGTTTGGACAAAACTTCATCTTGCCTTGCTGGAGTGTGAGAAGTGGCTTTATCAGCATAATAATTCTACTGCGTTATCTTTTATTGGAGGCTCATGTAAATTATGTAAATCAGGCTTTGCTCCTACAAAATGTGCAAATCCCTATAAAGCAAGAACGTCTGTAGAAGCGTTAGGCATAAATATTTTGAAAACTGCAAAAAAAATGTGACCTTGATATAACTTTTCCTCCAGAAAAGGAAATGAAGAGGGTTGGTTTGTTATTATGGTAATAAATCTTGAAACGAATGGTTGAGGAAATCATTTGCAAAAAACGAATATACCAAGGGTCTGTATTGATAGCAGTATTTGTTGCAATGGCGATTATAATGTGCAGGTAAATAATGATAGAATTCTAGTGATGAGCAAGAACTTGGAAACATACTATGGTGAGTATGTAGGAATAACGAAATTGGGTTCTAATTCAGCAAAAAAGCTTAAGGCTTCTGTGGAACAGATGGTTAATTCTGGTATGTACGATCAGTGATATGAGAACGCATTGGTAAAAATGATTTTTAATTTTTTGTTTATATTATGATGACACGCGAGAGATTATGAATAGACAGAGGTTGACTCCTTAGAAGATCTACTTCTTGCAAAGCAAATACATACGGAATCCTATATAAATAATTTTTCAGAATGAGAAAGAGTCACCCAAGGAAACAAATTTAGATAGCGAAAAACTAGCGGGGTTTCATGACCTCATTGGTACCTTTCGCAGAAAGATGGACTATATATGATAATTACAAAGACACCGTTTCGTATGTCTTTTTTTGGTGGCGGAACGGATATGGAGTGTTTTTTCAAAGAAAATGGTGGTGCTGTGTTGTCTACGACATTTGATAAGTACTGCTATGTTACGGTTAGGCATTTGCCTCGATTCTTTGACTACAGCACAGAGCTTTCTTATTCTAAGAGAGAACGGGTAACGAATGTTGATGATATAGAACATCCTGCTATACGTAATGCAATGAAAATGTTGGATATGCATGAACTTCGTCTTACGTATGAGGCTGATCTTCCGGCTCGATCTGGATTAGGAACGAGTAGCTCATTTGCTGTGGGAATGTTAAATGCATTTTATGCTTTAAAAGGAAAATACGCTGATAAAAGAAAACTCGCTGATGAAGCTATATATCTTGAAAGGATACTTTGTAAGGAAAATGGGGGGTGGCAGGATCAGATTGCTGCATCCTATGGTGGTTTTAACCGTATTAATTTTGGCGCGGACGGATATGAGGTGCTACCTGTCATTATATCACCTGAGCGGAAAGAAGAATTGAACAGGAATTTATTGCTTTTCTTTACCGGTTTTACACGATTTTCCTCGGAAGTTCAAGGTATTAATAATGTTTCTTCGGAAGATAAGAAAACGCAGCTGCTAGAAATGGCATCACTTGTAGATCAGGCGGAGCATATACTGACTGATAATAACACAAACCTCGACGAATTTGGGAAACTGCTAGATTATTCATGGAAACTGAAGAAGCAAACTGGCAGCAAAATTTCTACGGGTCATATAGATTATTATTACAAAATTGGAATGGAAGCTGGCGCTTTGGGCGGCAAACTGCTTGGCGCAGGAGGCGGAGGATTCCTGCTTTTTTATGTACAGCCTGAAAATCAGGAACAAGTGAGGATTGCATTACGTGAGTTGATGTATATTCCATTTAAATTTGAAAATGGTGGAACGAGGGTGATACATTATACGCCTGAAACCTATGAACCCAAAGATTAGTTTTTTAGCAAGTTATGTAAAATATCAAAGAAACAGTATCTAATGAACACAATAGTGTTGAAATAAGGCTTGATATATGGATAACTTGAGGAAAAAGAAATGAAGACAATAAATGAAGTTGATTCTATGCTTTGCGAGCATATTGATACGCTTATTTCACGCTACCCGGTTTTAAAACCATGCAGACAAAGCTTGGGAAAAGCATATTTACTTATGGAAGACTCCTATGAGAATGGTGGCAAACTGCTTATTGCGGGAAACGGCGGTTCAGCCGCTGACTCGGAGCATATTGCGGGAGAATTGATGAAGCGATTTAAAATACCTCGTCCTGTTCCAGTGGAGTTTTCTGAAAAATTAAATTCTGTTGATTCGGAAAGAGGCCCAAAACTCGCTGAGACTCTTGAATGTGGACTTATGGCAATACCGCTCGTTGCACACGAGGCTTTGACCACGGCATACATAAATGATGTTGATGGTCTCGGCGTTTTTGCACAGCAGTTATATGGCTACGGCAGAACCGGTGATGTTTTTCTCGGAATTTCCACATCAGGAAATAGTAAAAATATCATGAATGCTACTGTTGTTGCGAGAGCTTTAGGTATTAAAGTGATTGGCCTAACAGGCTCTGATGGCGGGGAATTAGCAGATGTAGCAGATGTTGCTGTCAGAGTTCCTGAAATAGAGACATATAGAGTTCAGGAACTGCATCTTCCGGTATATCATTGTTGGTGCATGATGTTGGAAGAACATTTCTTTGGTAAGAAATAAAGGTAGAGAGTTGTGATGAAAACAGTAATAATGGCCGGAGGTAAAGGTACACGAATTGCATCCGTAACAAATGGCGTACCCAAACCAATGATTAAAATAGATGGGATGCCTGTCCTTGAACGAGAGATTTACTGCCTTCGTGATCAGGGTTTCACTGATATTATCATCACGGTGGGTTATAAGAAAGAGCATATTATTAATTATTTTGGTAACGGAAGTAAAATATCTCCAGCGACAGGAAAAACGTTCGGCGTAAGCATTGCATATTTTATTGAAAAAACCCCGCTTGGGAATGCTGGAGCCTTGTTTCAATTAAAGGAAGAACTCAAAGAGGATTTTTTACTACTGAATGCTGATGCTGTATTTGAAATCAACTTTAATCGTATGGTTAAGTATCATAGAGAGAAGGGTGGTTTGGTAACATTATTTACACATCCGAATTCCCATCCCTATGATAGTGGTTTAATTATTTCTTCTGATGATGGTACAGTAAAAAAATGGCTGGCGAAAGAGGATGAGCGACCGCAGTATTACAAAAATAGGGTAAATGCTGGACTTCATGTGATTAGTCCGAAAATACTTGATATGGATGTAAACACTGAAAAGGTGGATCTTGATCGGCAAATTTTGAAACCATTGGCAGGAACCGGAAAGATGTTTTGCTATGATTCGCCTGAGTATGTGAAGGATATGGGAACACCAGAGCGATATTATTCCGTTATCAAAGACTTTAAAATGGGAAGGGTGGCTAGCAAGAACCTACGGAACAAGCAAAAAGCAATATTTCTTGACCGGGATGGGGTAATTAACAAATATGTTGGCTTTCTGAGAAGCATTGACAATTTTGAACTGATTCCCGATGTTGCAAGAGCTATAAAGAAGATTAACGAAAGCGGCTATCTAACAATTGTGGTTACTAACCAGCCTGTAGTAGCAAGAGGCGAGGTGAGTTTTGATGAACTAGAAGAGATTCATAATAAAATGGAGACTTTGCTTGGATTAGAAGGTGCTTATCTTGATGGCATTTATTATTGCCCTCATCATCCAGTTGGCGGCTTCGAAGGGGAAATAAAGGAGCTAAAGGTTGACTGTGATTGCAGGAAACCAAAGTCGGGAATGCTGTTGAAAGCTGCGGAGGATTTTAATATTGATTTGTCTCAATCCTGGATGGTTGGCGATAGTGAGAATGATATCAAAGCTGGGAATAACGCTAGGTGCCGGACAGCACTTCTTGTTGGCGAAGGTACTGATAGCAAGAGAGGGGCTGATTTCGGACAGGATGCAATAGCAGAATCTCTGGATGATTTCGTTAACAATGAGCTGAAATAAACGGAGTATTGTTTATGATTGTAGGATTGGAATTTTTGAGCGGCATCAAAGAAAAGATTATTTGTGTAAACGATGGTGAGAGAATAGAGCCATTTAATGTGTGTACGGTGACTGACGTTGACAGAACAGTGACCAAAGCATTTTTGTGATGACGAATAATGGTATTTGAAATAAGAGCCTTATCACGGGGCTCTTATTTTCGTGGGAATTACGAGGACTGACACAAATTTATGAATCATATTTACGGATACGTAAGGGAATCAGAAAATCTAAGCGAGGACAACCAGCTTCTTGCGATACAGGAATACGGAATAGACGATTCCTGCATCTATAAGGACAGGCGAAATGAATCGGAAGCATACCATGTGCTTCTCGACAAAATTCAGTCTGGCGACAGCGTCATTTTGGCAAGCATAGATTGCCTTGGAAACAGTTACGAGGATGTCATAGACCGATGGGAGAATATTACGAAAGAACATGAGACGGCGATTGTCCTTTTGGATATGCAGCTCCCGGATACGGCGAAGGCATTAAATGGGCAGTTTGTCTCCGAGCTTGTACTGGATGTGCTGAATTATGTCGAAAAGAGCAGGAGGGAGTTCCGCCGCCAGAGGCAGAGGGAAGGTATTTCAGCAGCGCAATCGAGAGGTGTGAAGTTCGGCCGGAGGACAAAGATGGATATCCGGGAGTTTCAGAAAGTAAAAGATGCCTACGAGCGCGGCGAGCTGACGGTTACCGCGGCAGCGGATAAGCTTGATATCAGCAGGGGCACGTTCCGGAGATGGATAAAAGAAACACCGGAAGAAGTAGTAGTTGGAGAGCCGGAGGCAGGTTTGGAGGAAGTAGTTGAAACAGTTGGAGAGGAGGGAGTGTGATTGTTGTACGCACTATATTACCCACAGGCGATAAAGCCGGAAAATATTATATACCCACATACATCCGCTCAACCGTTCCAGTTTACGATTGAGCGGATGCGTCATTATATGGGGGCGTGGCACTCGGTGACGGCGGTTCTTTTCCCGGATTATCTTTTCTTCGACTGTGAAAAAGAAGCAGTAGAGGAAGCAAAAGGAAAATTGGAAGAACAACTGAACCGGGATAAGGAGATCAAACAGCAGCTGCCGATTGTTCTGATACCTGCCGAGCTTTCGGATGTGCTGCAGGACCTGAGTGACGAACAGCACCACATCCCGATGTCGAAAGGGATCATCAGGGATGGTCTTGCCCATGTCACGGAGGGACCGCTCATCGGGTACGATAACCGGATCATCCGGATTGACCGGCACAAGCGCCTGGCGTGGCTGAAATATTCCGATGCCGTGATCAAGGACTTCGCAAAGGACAGTACGAGCGTTTTGGTGGCCGGGCTGGAGATTACGGAGAGGGTGTCGTAAGAAGAAGAATATGCTGCCGTAAAAGGAAGGGTATTATAAAAGGGCGGTGTAAGCAAGAAGAGTGGGCCGAAAGGAAAGAATGAGGCCCTTTCTTTTTGATGGACTGTATAGATAGACATGAGTTGAGAGGACGAGTGTAAATGAATCCGAAGAAAAAACCGGAATACGACGCTGGTAAAATACTGCAGAATCTGATGGTTGCTGCTATGGAGATATACACAGAAAAGAAATCTCTCCGGGAGATAGCGGATGCGTTAAGCCTGAATCCGATCAAGGTAAGGAAACTTCTGATTACGGCTGGTGTGTATGAAAGTGATGTAGCGGATGAGGTGAACAGGCTGCGGAAAAAAGGCAGGACCGTGGGCGAGATTATGCGCGCCACAGGTTTATCCAAAGCGTCCGTCAATTCTTATCTGCCGTACACAAAGGTACCGTATAAGGCGGGCGAGGTGAGTGCGAATGCGGATAGGGTCAAAAGGTATCAGGAGCGGAAGGTGGCCTGTGAGAAGCTGAAGGAAGAAGGCGGGATGGAGAATCTGTGGAACTGCATTGTGGCCTTTGAGGGATATCCATTTTACACAGCTGATGGGGTAAGGTTCCGGTATGTGGTCAAAGGCAGTGAGATGAAGATAAATGATAGGATTGTGGCAAAAGACACAGTGGATAGGACGTATCAGAAAGCGGCGGCGGGAGAGAAGATAGATTCCGACGATTATCTGTATCCGGTGTTCGTAAGGTTCGGGATCGTGTGATAAGGTTAGCATCTGCCTACTCTTCCTCACAACTAAAATGCTTGTATTTGCCGGAATTCTATTTTTGGAGAAAATATTTGGCCTTAGAGAAAGGTGCGCAAACAAATTTCACAGAGAAATGTTTTGGTTTATCGTTGCAAAGTTCAGGATGATATGATAGATTTTTTACATAACAGGAAAGGGATAATCGTATGAAAAGAGGAAAGAATGTAAAATACGGCATTGCGGCCGTTGTTTGCGTGTGCTCTCTCATTATGCCTGCGTGTGTTTCTTCTGTGCAGGCGGAGGATCTGCTGATCGTGCAGGAGACAGAGGAAGAGTTGATGACTGCAGAGAAAGCAGAGACGATAGAAGATTTGCTGGATCTGCTGGCTGTGCAGGAAATGGAAGCAGAGACAGATTCCACAGACGAAGAATCCTCTGTTTCTCTTACCGGATATGCTGCTTACGATGCGATTATTCAGAACTACATTTCCGGTTTTGAGGCAGGCTGGGGGAGCGCGGATTTTGATGAGTATGGTCTGTGCTATCTCGCTGCATATTTGTCCGGTGCGGACGGGATGGGATATTATCTTACGGATCTGGACGGCGACGGCACGGAGGAACTGCTGGTCGGAGAAAAAGGAGAGAAGGACGATGAATACGCGGAAGACGCGTATACCGGTATGTTTTACGAGATGTATACGCTTGATGCGGACACGGAGGATGCGGTTTGCGTTGCTGTTAGCGGAGAGCGGAGCCGGTATTACCTGTGTACGGACGGTACGATCGGATATGAGGGCTCAGGCGGGTATAATTATTTCTGCACCGGACATTACCAGTTCAATGGTTCTGCGCTGGAGGTGCTCTCATTTGTTCTGTATGACGGCAATTATGACAGCGAAAATCCATATTTTTACAGTACCACGGATACCTGGGATGATTACAGTACACCAATCTCGGAGTCGGAGGCAGCCGCAATCTGCGATGGATATGAGTACATGGAGATTCCTTATCTGGCTTTGGCGGAATCTGCAGCTGAGACTGGAGAGAACGCTGCAGATGTTTCAGGGGCGGGCAGCGATTTATCAGCGATAGCTGGCTCGGAGACGGAGTCCGCCATAAAGACGCAGGCGGCCGAAGAGGTGGCCGCGGCTCTGGAACAGGCAGAGGAGATTGCAAATAAGCTGGATACGGAGCCGCTTTCATAGAGCGAGCTGAACCAGTATTCTTATGAGATGTATCAGATCTGGGATGATATCCTCAACACCCTCTGGGGTTATTTGAAAGAAAGCCTGTCGGAGGAAGAGATGGCAGCTCTTACGGAGGACGAGATTGCCTGGATTACAGACAAAGAAAATCAGGTGGCAGCAGCGGGTGCGGAATTTGAGGGCGGCTCTATGCAGCCTTACCTGGAGAATACGACAGCCGCAGCGCTGACGAAGGAGCGCGTGTATGTGCTGCTGGAGATGCTGCCCTGATGATGTGAGATTGGAGGAGACCGAAATGAGAGGAGATAAATCGCAAAGAGCCTGGATATACGCGATTGTGGGTGTGTATCTTTTGTACACGGCATGGCAGCTGTTTCAGGGATTGGGCGAATCAGAAGGCAATCAGGCGGTCATCGCGATATTTGCTGTGCTTTTTGTCATTGCGGGTGCGGCACTGATCTGGTACAGCATTCGGAGTATGCGAAAAGACAGCGGGCAGAAAGAAAGTGCGCAGGAAGACAGTGCGCAGGAAGATAGTGCGCAGGAAGACAGTGCGCAGGAAGATGGTGCGCAGGAAGATAGTGCGCAGGAAGACAATTCCGATGAGAATTGAAACATGTCGGCTGCAATCCCGGCTGATTCAGACAAAAAATCCCTTCGGCTATTTTAGCGAAGGGATTTTACATCACTTACATCTTTTCCGGCTCCGGATAGTCCACGCCGAAGGTCTCTACCGTCATTGACGCGATGCGCTGCTCAGTCAGAGGACGGTCGCGGAAGTCGGTCGGGGTCTCGGCGATTTTATTGACAACGTCCATGCCCTCCGTTACTTTTCCGAATGCTGCGTAAGCGCCGTCGAGATGCGGAGCGGCCTTGTGCATCAGGAAAAACTGGCTTCCGGCGGAATTCGGGTGCATCGCGCGTGCCATTGAGAGGACGCCCGGCTCATGCTTCAGCTGGTTGACAAAGCCGTTCTGTGCGAACTCTCCTTTGATGGAGTAGCCCGGTCCGCCTGTGCCGTTGCCGTCCGGGCAGCCGCCCTGGATCATGAAGCCGCTGATGACGCGGTGAAAGATCAGACCGTCATAGAAGCCTTTTTTTACAAGGCTGATAAAGTTATTGACTGTGTTCGGCGCGATCTGCGGGTAAAGCTCCGCTTTCATGACGTCGCCGTTTTCCATAGTGATCGTTACGATTGGGTTCTGTGCCATAATCTGGTTCCTTTCCTTATAATTGATTTATTTTCCGCAGCACCTTCAGTTATTAAAAATCATCTGGTTCAGTTCTGCGTTTGCTCCATTATCGTAAGAGAGTATGACATGAAAAGCATTTTTTTACAAGTCTGAATTTACGTAAATAACGCGGTTTATACATAAATAGATTTCACATCTGACAGGATTTATTTTTGGCGTGAGACGTCTTGTTATTTGTGATTTTGCATGATAGAATGAAATCAATAATAAATGCTTAAAACAGGCTGTTTAGAATGCATAGCCGGAAAGGAGCGGTATTACATGGCAATGATTCCTCTGCCTTATGGCATAGATCTTTTTGAACAGGTACGTAAAGATCATTGTTACTATATTGACAAGACTTATCTGATCAGCGAATTGATGGAAGCGCCTTTTAAGGTGAATCTGATCACACGTCCCAGACGCTTTGGAAAGACATTGGCGATGAGTATGCTTGCAAGTTTTTTCGATATTCGTAAGGACAGCCGCGAACTTTTCGAAGGACTTGAGATTTCAAAGGATAAAGAACTCTGCGCACAGTGGATGAACCAGTGGCCGGTGCTTTTTGTGACGCTGAAAGATGTGAGCGGAATAGATTTTCCGGATGCGTATGGTATGCTGCAATATGTCATTTCGAATCTCTACGGAGATCATTCTTATCTTATGACAAGCGATAGAGTATCTTCAAAAGATCAGCAGTCATTTGAAAGACTGTATTTTCGCAAAGGTGAACTTTCTGACATCAAAAACGCGATTCAGATCCTTCTTCGCATGATGCATGACTACTATGGGAAAGAAGTCATCCTGCTTGTGGACGAATACGACGTTCCTCTCGCGAAAGCGAGTGACAATGGCTATTATGATGAAATGCTGAATGTGATCCGTGTGCTTTTGGGGATGTCATGGAAGTCTAATCCCAATCTTAAATTTGCCGTGGTGACTGGTTGTTTAAGAGTAGCAAAGGAAAGCATTTTTACCGGCGCGAATAATTTTGTCTCCAACTCTATTTCGGATGTCAGCTATCAGGACTGCTTTGGATTTACCGAGGCAGAGGTGACACAGCTGCTCAAAGACGCGGAGTTGTCTGATGCACTGCCCGAGATGAAACAATGGTACGATGGCTATCGCTTTGGGAAAATGGAGATTTACTGTCCCTGGGATGTATTGCTTCATGTTCGGGCTTTGTGTCTGGATGAAAAAGCAAAACCCGGCAACCACTGGATAGACACGAGCCACAACAGCATCATCCGGCGATTTATTGATTTGCCTGATATGTATGTAAAAGAAAAATTTGAAAGCCTGCTCTCCGGAGGCGTTATCCAGGAGCCGATCAGAGAGGATCTGACTTATGATATTGCGCATTCTTCGGAAGAAAATCTGTGGAGCATTCTTTATCTGACCGGCTATCTGACACAGGTATTGCCGGAAGAACTTCCGGAGGGGATGACTCCTCAGGAAGGAAAGATGTCTCTTCGAATTCCGAATGAAGAAGTGAGATTTGTTTTCAAGGATACGGTACAGGCCTGGTTTGAGGACTCCATAAAAGCCAGAGACCGCAGCGAACTTTTCAGCGAATGGTGGAACGGAGAGGATGAGAAGCTGACGGAGGACGTATCGGATATTCTATTTGATACCATCAGCTATTATGATTATAAAGAAGACTTTTATCACGCGTTTATTGCCGGAATGTTCTCAGGAGCAGGTTATGAGGTAAAGTCCAACTCGGAGCAGGGAAAAGGAAGAGCAGATATCACGATAAAGGAACGCCGTCACAGGCGCGCCATCATCATTGAGGCAAAATGGCCGGGCAAAAAGAAAGATGCCACTTTGGAGAGCGAATGTCAGGAGGCACTGGACCAGATTGAGAGGATGCAGTATGCAAGGAATCTCAGGATCGAGGGATATCGGACGGTTCTCTGCTATGGCGCGGCGTTTCTGGGGAAAGACTGCCTGATCAGGCTGGCGAAAGAAGACGAGGGTGATAAGGAATCGTAACGGTTTATATCCGCGCTCCTTGTAAAAGGAATTTGAAAATGAAAAATGTTTTGCAGTGTGTAGTTTTTAACCTGAGTCGGGAGTGGGAACGGGAAGAACATGCTCTAAGGGAGAGGCTTGCACGGGAAGGGATTCTTTGTGTTGATTTTGCGGAGACAGACGGTTCGCTGACGCTGATAAAGAAGAATGAAGATGCTGTAGTTCTCACGGGCTCCCCGGAGATTGGCGCGGAGCTTGTACGCGAGGGCATCATTTATTTTGGTTGCTGCCATGCTCAGAATGTGCAGGGAAATCAGGCATCAGCAATGGAATCGACGGGTGTAGATGCGGATACAGATGCAGATACGAACATGGGCAGCGGCTGGTTTGACGGGGCCGCGCTGGTGCTGGAGGGCTTTGAGGAGGTTGACGCGGAATATCTGGAGCAGTGGATGCTGCGCGCAAAGGGGATGCCGGCCACGATCACGCGGACAGGGCGGCTTCTGATCAGGGAAATTGCGGACGAAGATATTCCGGAGCTGGAGCGGATCGGGAGAGAGTGCGGTGAAGCGGAAGCGCAGGAAGAGACGAATGAAGAGCTAAATAAAGAAACAAAAGAAACAAATGAAAAAATAAATGAAGGAATACTGTATGCCGGAAAAAACACATGCGAAGAGAAAGAATTGCATGCGCAGGGAAACCGGTTTACAAAAGAATATCTGTATTCTTACAGAAGGACAGCCTACCGGCTGCAGGGCTTCGGCTTGTGGAGCGTGCTGCATCGGGACAGAGTGATCGGTTGCTGCGGATTTGAACCGTGGGATACAGGATTGGAACCGGCAGAATCTGCTGCGTCGCGGATTGTGTCAGAAAGAAAGAAAACGGACGCGATACAGAGTCTGGCAGATATACTGCCGGATCAGACAGATCAGCCACTGGTCTGTACAGACACTATAATTTCATATCATCTTCATTTCAGAGAAACCTCCGCTGCACCATTGGGGATCATTCTGGAAATGCAGTATATGCTGGATCCAGCGTACCATCGGCAGGGCTTCGGCACGGAAATGTGCCGGGCATCGCTTGCTTATGCGCGGGAACGTCTGGATGCAGATGAGGTGCGGCTGCGGATACGGGAAGATAATCTGGCGTCGCGGGCGCTGGCAGAGAAACTGGGGTTTGTTTCGGAAGGGTAAGCCGAATACGGACAGGAAACAGTGTATTGATGCGGCAGTGTATGTGTAGAGGATGCGATTTGCCTGGCTTTCCAAATGCGAAACGGGGTACGCTGGTTCATTGTTTTGGCATAGTTGCACAAAAATTAAGCATTAAATTTTGTAAAATAGACGAAAATGATGGAGGACGCGCAAAAAGGGGTTGCGCGTTTTTTCTTTTTGTGCTAGATTGAACTTATCAATTGGAAACGTTACCGATATCGGTTCCGGCAAGGTTTCCATAGACGGGACAATCACTTTGTAAACGTGAACACAGAAGGTTCCGAACAAAGCGGAGAATGTTTCCATAGCAGCAGTGTAGTTCATTTTTTTGAAAGGAAGCTTCCTGTATAATACAAATATAGGGAATTCCGAGAAAGGTGGTTGATATAAA
>JAJBVD010000047.1:60790-68655 GCA_020859985.1 Clostridiales bacterium | reverse complement strand
GTTGCTTCCTCGGTCTCCGCCTCAGTTGCTGCTTCTGTTACCGCTTCTGTCGCTGCCTCAGTCGTTGCTTCTGTCTCCTTATTACTGGAGCCGCAGCCCGCAAGCGAAAGCGTCAGAACAGCAGCCATCGCAAACATTGTTGCCTTCTTCATAGTGCTTATTCTCCTCTCACACACTGTCTTCCGGTTACAGTTACAGAGGATCCGCTTTAAGATCATCGCAGCGTTTCCTCAAATCCACAGCAAACAGTAAAGCCAATGCTTGAAATCAGCCTGTCCGCTTGCCATAACGTTAGGGCTATTATAGCACAACCCTTTCAAAAAGCAATCAATTCAGTCAAAAATTTAACAGCTCTCATCAGAATTCACCCATGTTTCTATCAAATATTATACTGAACCGTTGATATAATTGATCAGACCTTCTGCGCGGATAATCTTCTGCATGAATTCCGGGAAAGCCTGCCCCTTGTATTCCGTGCCTTTGGTACGGTCATAGATCATCCCGCTGTCAAAATCAATCTCCACCTCATCGCCGGCCTCAATATCCTGTGCTGCTTGAGGACATTCGATGATCGGAAGTCCGATGTTAATTGAATTTCGATAGAAAATACGTGCAAAGGTCTCAGCGATCACGCAGCTTACACCTGCCGCCTTGATTGCGATCGGTGCATGCTCTCTCGAAGAGCCGCAGCCAAAATTTTTATTTGCAACAATGATGTCGCCTTTTTTTACCTGATGAATAAATTCTTTATCGATGTCTTCCATGCAGTGCGTCGCAAGCTCTGCCGGATCAGAGGAATTCAGATAGCGCGCCGGAATGATGACATCGGTATCTACATTATCCCCATATTTAAAAACTCTGCCCTGTGCTTTCATAAAAACCTCCATGCCCTGCCGGAAATTACTGAACAGCCTGCCAGAATCCGTCCAAAAATCACGGCAGCGGCGAATGATTTACTGATTTACAGTTCCTCCGGCGATGAGATCATGCCGGTCACCGCGCTGGCTGCCGCCACAGCCGGGCTTGCGAGATAGACCTCTGAGCCTGTATGCCCCATCCGGCCAACAAAGTTCCGGTTCGTTGTGGAAACGCAACGTTCTTTATCTGCTAAAACTCCCATATAACCACCCAGACACGGACCACAGGTCGGCGTGCTGACTGCTGCTCCGGCCTCGATAAAGATTTTCAGAAGTCCTTCCTCCATAGCCTGCAGGTAAATTGCCTGAGTAGCCGGAATCACAATACAGCGCAGATTCTTTTTCACCTTGCGCCCTTTCAGAATATCCGCAGCGATACGAAGGTCGCTGATACGTCCGTTCGTACAGGATCCGATCACCACCTGGTCGATCGCAAGCCCTTCCGGTATCTCCTGATGGATCTCGTCAATCGTCTTCGCATTTTCCGGAAGATGCGGGAAAGAGATCGTTGGCCGCAGTGTACTAAGGTCAATCGTGTATTCTTCCTCATATTCCGCATCCTCATCCGCCTCAAAAATCCGATAGTCGCGCTTCGAATGCTCCTTCATGTATGCGATTGCAGCGTCGTCCACAGGGAAAATGCCGTTCTTACCGCCTGCTTCGATTGCCATATTGGCAATCGTAAAACGATCGTCCATTGACAGATAAGAAATTCCGTCCCCGACAAATTCCATGGACTTGTAAAGTGCGCCGTCCACACCGATCATACCAATAATGTGAAGGATGATATCTTTACCGCTGATCCATTCAGCCGGCCGGCCGGTCAGATTAAACTTCAACGCGGAAGGCACCTTAAACCAGGCTTTTCCCGTCGCCATGCCTGCCGCCATATCCGTGCTGCCGACACCGGTAGAAAACGCTCCCAGCGCACCATAGGTACAGGTATGAGAATCCGCCCCGATGATAACATCTCCGGCGACAGTCAATCCCTGCTCCGGGAGAAGCGCATGTTCGATGCCCATTTGTCCCACATCAAAATAATTCGTGATCTCATGTTTGCATGCAAACTCCCGCACACACTTGCAGTGTTCCGCTGATTTGATGTCTTTATTGGGAATAAAGTGATCCATAACAAGAGCAATCTTATCCTTATCAAACACCTTTTCATCGTTTAAGCGATCCATCTCATGAATCGCCACAGGAGACGTAATATCGTTGCCAAGCACCAGATCAAGCTTTGCTTCAATCAACTGCCCCGGCTCCACAACATCCAGACCTGCCGCTGCTGCGAGAATCTTCTGCGTCATAGTCATTCCCATTACTGTTTTCTCCTTTCTTCCATCTCCGCCAGATTATTTGCGCCTGATGCATATTGCAAAGCAATAAAACATCGTACGCACTCGTTCTTGCCAAACAGGAAAGGGCGGAGGACGTTCCTATATGATGAGAAAGGGGCTGTATCATGACCACAGCCCCTCCAGCTTCTCATATGTCATAGATTCGCTCTGCGAATGATCAGTTGTTGATCAGCTTGTCCTCGTCGCTCCAGCTGTAAAGCTTGCGAACCTCTGCACCAACAATCTCTGACGGATGCTCCGCAGCTTTCTTACGCATCGCCTTGAAGTGAACCTGTCCGCCGGCAGAGGACATATCCAGCAAGAAATCCTTTGCAAACGTGCCGTCCTGAATGTCAGAAAGAATCTTCTTCATCGTCTTCTTCGTCTCTTCGGTGATCAGCTTCGGTCCGGTCACATAGTCGCCGTACTCAGCCGTATTGGAAATCGAATAGCGCATGCCCGCAAAGCCGGACTGATAAATCAGATCTACGATCAGCTTCATCTCATGAATGCACTCGAAATAAGCATTTCTCGGATCGTACCCCGCCTCTACCAGAGTCTCAAAGCCTGCCTGCATCAGCGCGCAGACACCGCCGCAAAGGACAGCCTGCTCACCAAACAGGTCGGTCTCTGTCTCGGTACGGAACGTGGTCTCCAGAACGCCCGCTCTCGCACCACCAATCGCCAGGGCATACGCAAGCGCAATATCCAGAGCCTTGCCTGTTGCATCCTGCTCCACTGCCACCAGACACGGAACTCCCTTACCTGCCTGATACTCACTGCGAACCGTATGTCCCGGTCCTTTCGGCGCGATCATCGTCACATCGACATTCTTCGGCGGAACGATGCATCCATAATGGATATTGAAGCCATGTGCAAACATCAGCATATTGCCTTCCTCAAGGTTCGGCTCGATATCCTTCTTGTACATCGCTGCCTGCTTCTCATCATTGATCAGAATCATGATAATGTCCGCTTTTTTCGCAGCTTCTGCAGCTGTATAAACTTCAAAGCCCTGCTCCACAGCCCTGCTCCAGGAACGGCTGCCTTCATACAGACCAATGATAACGTTGCATCCCGACTCCTTCGCGTTCAATGCATGCGCGTGTCCCTGGCTGCCATAGCCAATGATCGCGATCGTTTTTCCCTCCAGAAGAGAGAGGTTACAGTCTTTCTGGTAAAAAATTCTTGCTGCCATTTTCGTCTCCTCACATTTCTATTAAAATAAGTACTGTAAACGATGTGTATCGTTTGCCTTGCCAGACTCAGCCGAAAAGCAAAATCTGACTGTTTATGAATAAAGGTTCCCCTCTATTGCTCTTTTTCATATACGGACCAAAGCCCTTTGCAGACGCCTCTGTTGTCTTTCCTTCTTCTGCGCCTTAATCTGATGATCAAAGATACCGCACATCATCTGAACCGCGAGACAGTCCTGTAATACCAGTACGGGCAAGCTCCAGAATCTCATGACCTTCCAGAAGTCTGAGAAAAGCATCAAGCTTCGACTGCTGACCGGTCAGCTCAATGATCAGGGAGTCCGCGCCAACATCAACAACCCTGCCGCGAAATACGTTCGCCATCGTGATAATATCCTGACGTTCATGTACATCTACACGAACCTTCACCAGAATCAGCTCCCGGCTGACGCTGGTATCTTCTTCCAGAATTTTGATATCTACCACATCGATCAGCTTCGCAAGCTGCTTTGAAATCTGGTCAAGTGTCTGCTCATCCCCGCTCACCACAATCGTCATCCGTGAATACAGCGGATCCATCGTCTCTCCCACTGTCAGGCTGTCAATGTTGTAGCCTCTTCGGCTGAACAGTCCTGCCACATGGCTCAGCACACCGGCGGTATTATCCACCAGCAATGATAAAACTCGTCTTTTCATGATGTTCACTCCCTTACCGGCTCTAATCTGTTATATTCTATAACCATAGCAGCCCTTTTACTCAATATACTGTCTATGCAGTAAGATACCTGCATTGTCAGAAAGCAGAGTCAGGCAATTCGTCAGTCGTCCAGGCCAAACGAAGAAAGTATAGCCTCTGCGGCTGCTTTAGCCATCTTACTCTTGTTCTTCTGATAATACGTCATGTCATCCTTGTCGTCAACAAACGCTGTTTCCAGCAAGCCATAGGAAACCCCGGCTTTATAGCAGAGATTCATATTCAGCAGATCGCTTCTGCGCACCAATCCGCTCGACCAGTAGGAAAAGCCGGTATTCTTAATCGCCTTGGAGATTGCTTTGTCAATCGAAGTATCCGACTTGGACTTATGCACCAGCATCGCCGTTCCTGTATACTTGCCGTCGCCGCCCGTATTGGATACACCACTGTTAAAATGAATCTCCAGCACATAATCGTAATCTGTCCAGGTGACTGAAGGACCCGTGGTCTTATTATAGTAAGTCAGGTTATACATGGTCTTATACAGGTTGTAGCTTTGATTGTACATTGTAACTGAAATATCCTTTTCGGATGAAGTCAGGTCATTGTAAATCAGCTTGGAGAATTCCCGCGTCAGCTTCGATTCATAGTAGGTCGTACCACTGATCGTCGCGCATGCCCCCACGTCTCCCTGTCCGTGACCGGCCACAATCAATACGCGCACAGTCGTAGCCACGCCGTTTTCATCTATATTGACACCATTAATGGTCGTGTTCTTCTGCATGATGCCGTTCGAATCAAAATAGTAACGCTTTGAATTCACCTTGGTCCAGCCGGTCTGACGTACACCGTTCGAATTCAGATAGTAGGTGTTCTCGTCAATCGTCAGCCAGCCAGTCTGACGTGCGCCGGTATCCGGATCCAGATAATAATATTTTCCGCTGACCTTCAGCCAGCCGGTAACCTTCACACCGGACTTATAGTAGTAATACTTGCCGCTGATCTTATACCAGCCCTTTGCCTTTCCGGACTTCACGCCCTTGGAATTCACCTTATAGCCATCCGGCGTAACTGTATTCACAAGCCTGTGTCCCGAACTGTCCACATAATACTTGCCGTTAATCCACTTGTCCGTCTGCATCACGCCGCCGGAGCTGAAATAATAGTAATAATTGCCAATCTTATGCCAGCCGGTATATTCCCTTCCCTTTACACCGGTCTTGCCATTTTTCTTATAATAGTGCTTTCCATCCTCAAGCGTCACCCAGCCGGTCTTCAGCTTTCCTGCGGCGGTGAAATAATAATGATAACTGCCAATCTTCTGTCTTCCAACAAGCATCGCCCCCGCCGGGCTCTTTTTACTAAAATAGTAAAGACTGCCCTTGATCTTCTTCCATCCGGTCTGGCGCACTCCCTGAGATGAAAAATAATACGTATAGTCGCCGATGGTATAAAAACCCGTCACACGGCTTCCTTCAGGTCCATCCGTATCTTCCTCTGTCCGAAGGTAATAATACTTCCCGCTCACCTTCAGCCAGCCGGTCTTCATAACTCCCTTTGAATAATAGTATGTATAACCGCTCTTCGTCTTCCATCCCGCAGACGCGGCAGACGCACTCTGGGCACAAAATAATGCTCCCAGCATAACCAAAGCTGCAAGCACGAAAACCTTTGTAACTTTTCTCATTGAGAATCTCCCCATTCCTGTATATCACAGGTATAGACCTGTCCTGTGAAAGCCGCCGCACCCAGCATTGAGCCGGGAAACGGTTACGTGATGCGTATTATTCTAACACACTCTTTCCCATCCGACAAGCTTTTTATCAGGAATATTACAGCTTTTACAGAGAATGTTACAGCTGTCTTTCAATGCATTACAGCTTCTTCTGCTCATCGTCACAGTTTTTTTGCAGCGGTTATAACAATATTCAATGATACTTTTTCTCGTGACAATCCCGATAAAAGTCCCATTATCGTCAATGACCGGAATAAAATTCTGATTCATAGCTGTCATGACCAAATCCTCAATCTCACAGTTAATATTGACCGGCTGATTGTCCCGCTTACGGTTCATGCTGCGCACCCGGACGTTCTCAAGCTCATGAAAATCCGCCTTCCGCATCCTTTTTATCTCCCAGAGGATATCGCCTTCCGTCAATGTTCCGGCATAGGTACCGGCACGGGTAATAATAGGAACCGCGCTGTATTTGTGATACTCCATCTTCTCGACGGCCTGTCGAAGCGTATCGTCATCATATACATATATTACATCGCTTTTGGGCAGCAGATAAAACAGTATATTCATAAAATAAATCTCCCGGATCTACCTCTCAGGCAATTGCCTGACTTCTTTCTAAAAATTTCTTTGCCTCATTGATCACTCCTGAGACATGGCTCATAGCCTCTTTCGTATCAGCTATTTTGCACAATCCCAAAAGGATTTTGTCCCTTTTTCTATTCGATTTTACCATGAATTTAGCACTGCTTCAACAGTAGAATCAAAATTTCATTTTTATTTAAGACCTTTCCCTTCCGCTTCTTTATAACCCCCCGTCATCCGGAAGCGGCGAACATATGTATTGTTAAGACTTTTCTAAGAAATTCTCAATCCATTGACGTGGCAGGAATATTTTGTTATGATGCGGCTGTAACTATATTTAATAAATTTGTAATAGTTCGTAACACAGTCAAAATGCGTTCTGTTACAGATTTATGAGTCGCATTCAGATAAGGAGGCGTTTGTATCGAGATGAGAAGAAGGGTACCGCAGGCGGTTTCTCTGTGCCTACTGGCCGGGCTGATTGTACCGGGCGCGCAGGGGTTCCCCGTCTATGCGGCAGAAACAGAAGCGGTAGCGGAAGCTGGTGGGGAAACAGTTTCTGATACGGCTGCCGATACAGAGCTTACCAACGCTTCTGGCAGCGAGACAGCCACAGAAACGACCGGGGAGACGGTCGAGGAAACAGCTGCAACAGAAGAAGAGGACTCTGTAGTAGGTGAACTGATCTTTGCACAGTGTGAGGACTACATAAATGTCCGCACCATGGCTAACACGGACAGTCCGGTTACCGCTAAGATTTACAATAATGACTCCGCTACGGTTATTGCTGTTACGGAGGATCAGGAGTGGTATATCGTGGCATCCGGCAATGCCTGCGGATATGTAAAAGCGGAATATTTCGCCACAGGCGAAGAAGCGGAAGCGATCGCCAGTGAAGTTGCTTACAATGTTGCAAGGGTGTACGCGGATGAATTAAATATCCGTGCAGATGCATCAACAGACAGCGAAGTCATTGATGTTGCTACTGCCGGTGCAGAAATTGAGGTCGTGCTTTACGGAGATGACTGGATGAAAGTAGCACTCGGCAATGATGTTTATGGATATGTAAATGCAGATTATGTCGAGTACATTACCTATTATCCGGTCGGGGAAACTCTCGAAGAAGAAGCGGCCCGTCTGGGTACAGATATTCCATCCGCTGAGACGGAAACAAGTGTGGAGACTGAAGCTGCTGTACAGACTGAGGCTGCTCAGGATGTCTATGTAGAAACGGATGATACTGTCTATGAAGAGACATGGGCTGAGACGGAAGCCGTTCAATACGAAACTGTAGTGGAAACGGAAGCAGTTCAGACTGAAACTACGGCGCAGACCGAGACCGAAGCTGTCCAGACCGAGACTGCGGCACAGACTGAGACCGAAGCTGTTCAGACCGAGACT
>JAJBVD010000047.1:0-60690 GCA_020859985.1 Clostridiales bacterium | reverse complement strand
TCTTTCTTTATCTTTCTTTATCTTTCTTTATCTTTCTTTATCTTTCTTTATCTTTCCCTGCCATCCTGCTCTCTTATTTTTCTGCACGCTGCACAGGGAACTTCCTTCATCTGTGATGGATGGTCAAAAATCTGCGTCAATTGCTTTCAGATAACGCGCCAGCGCATCCTGCCACACAGGCAGCGGCTCAAACCCGTTCGCAATAAGCTTGCTCTTATCCAGACGGGAGTTAAATGGACGTTTTGCCTTAGACTCCCCATATTCGGCAGTTGTCACCGGTATTACCTGCAAATGTTCTGTATCGTACTCTTCTCTTCCAAGCGCTGCCGCCTGCCGGAATATCTCAGCGGCAAATTCATACCAACTGATATAACCGCCTTCGTTTGTCGCATGATAGTAGCCATATTTCTCTGTTTGAATCATGTCTGCCAACAGCCGGGCCAGATCCTCCGTATACGTCGGTGTTCCGATCTGATCGTTTACCACGCGAAGCACGTCGTGATTTTTACCGATATTCAGCATCGTTCGGATAAAATTCTTTCCATTCACGCCGAACACCCAGGCTATACGCACAATAAAAAACTTCTCAAGCGTACCGGAAACCGCCAGCTCCCCTTCCAGCTTGGTCTGTCCATAGATGTTCAGCGGCTTATAATCCCTGCAGTCCGGCTCCCACGGCGTCTCTCCCATGCCATCAAACACATAATCGGTAGAAATATACATCATCTTTGCATCAATTTCCCGACAGGCTTTCGCTATATTCTCCGTACCCTTCGCATTCACAAGGCGCACCTTTTCCACCTTGTCATCGTCCTCAGCCAGATCCACGGCCGTCCAGGCCGCACAATGAATCACTGCATCCGGTCTGATCTCCATAAGAAGCCGGCTCACTGCCTCCTGATCCGTGATATCCATCTGCACATATGGCATCGTCGTCACAGCCGTGCCATCCGCAATCCCGCTGTATTTTTCCGCAATGTCTGAGCCAATGCCCTCATGGCCGCGTGCTGCCAGCTCATTCATTACATCATGGCCAAGCTGCCCGCCCACGCCTGTTACTAATATTTTCATTTCGAGCCATCCTCCGTATTCCTGTGATTTTTACTCGCAGCACAGCTGCCCGCCCGGCTTCGTGATCTTCTGCTGCAAGCAGCGAAAATCCCTTCAACTCACATTCCTGAATGATGATACCATAGATTTCTCCGTGCTTCGAATTCCTACTCGTCAAATACAAGATTCGAAATCGTGAACGTCACTTCAATTCTCTGCGGATCCTCGATACCGACGATGTTCAGCACATGATCTGTCACCGTCACTTCCTCCACCTGTGAACCATCCCAGGAATTCAGCGGGTCGTTCGTGTCCAGAATACCGGAACTCTTGATCGCCGATTTACTTTCTGTCTGCGTGATCGTCAATGGTATCCCATCGACTACAACAGAGTCAAAGTAAATATCACAGGAGCTCACCGGCGTTATCGAAGCATTTCCAAGTGTCACATCATGATCCTTAATATAAACTGCCGTCAGATTATTCAGTCCGGTAACCCCAGCTTCTTTCGCCGCATCCGACAAATCTTCAGCACAGTCAAAGAGCAGAGTATACTGTCCGTCTTCCTCGATCTCGATCGCACTGCCATATTCATTGCTGTAATAGCCAAGCACATCGTCATTGTAATATACGTTCAGCGCAAGTGTCAACACTTTTTCAGCGACCCGCTCTTCCACGGTGACGGGAAAAGATATGATCGAACCGCCGGACATAGAAACCGTTATCTCAGTGGTACCGGCGCCGACCGCTACCAGCTTTCCTATAGTAGAAACCGTCACTACCGATTCATCACCTGATTGCCAGCTCACATACTCCTCAGCTCTAGAAGCAACTGCGTTCTCAACAGACTCATCGTTCTCATAAATGCCCGCAGCCTCAATCGTTTCTCCACTTTCAGAAGCCTCTTCACCAATGGTGACATAATCCGCAAGGAAGACAGACTCATCCACCAGAATGCTGATTCCGGCCATATCCGTTTCCTCCGACCCGGACTTCTCCTGCTCATAAAGTTCCATCTGCAGCTGTTCCAGCGAAATGTCGATCGTTCCGGACGCATCCCCGGCCGCAGTCACCGTCACAAAAATCTCAAATTGTGCGGAACCACTCTGGCTAAAGGCCGTCACTGTCGTCTGTCCGATGCTGCGCGCAATGATATGCCCGTTGGAGACCGTCGCCACAGAGGCATCGGCGGTTTTCCAGAGTACCACATCATTGGTATCAGACGGTAACGTCTGCACGGCAGCCGTAATTTCATCTCCCACCGCAAGCGAAACCCCATGCATATTCGAAGTGATCTCCGTAATCTCTATAATCTCAGGTGTTTTTTCTACCTGCGAAAGTTCCAGAGCTCCATCCGCATAAAATCCACGGAAAATCGCGTCCGTCACATCTTTGTCGATGATCTCCAGTGTCTCCCGGTCAATCAATGCAAAGCTGTAATCCGGAGATTCGCTGCGGTCGTACCATCCCTGATCCCAATAGACCGGCACGATGCCGTTCTGGCTGCAAAGATAGTTTACGACTTCCAGATGATAGGCACGTTCGGAGGAATTGTCCTTGTTGATGCAGCCGTACTCTCCCATGATCACCGGGATTCCCTGCGAGGTAAATTTTTCATAAACCTTTGCGATATCCTTTGCCAGATCCTCCGCGTTTTCCAAAGAAAAAGTCGTCTTACCGGTCGACTCGACCAGTCCGAACGAATAGTCATAATAGTGAACCGAAACAAACAGGCGCCCCTCGGCGCTGTCAGAAGGAAGAGTAAAGCCATTGCTTTCATTTGTCGTGGAATCAATATTTGTATAGCGGCCCGGAACGGAAAGCCACCGTTCAGCATTGTTGCCTCCGGTCGCGCGCACGGTATCTACAAAAATCTGATTCAGTTCATTGATCCGTTCATAATCCCGCAAAATGCCCGCGGAAGTATCATCATCTCCTTTTACCTCATTCATGGACTCAAAGATCAGATGCTCATCATAATCCCGGAAGGTTTCCGCTATATGCTCCCATACAGCGGCGAATTTTGCATTGACATAATCCACATCCTCCGAAGCGACCCGCAGCCATCCGGTCTGCTCGGCCCCGTCGTGGTGAATATTGATGATTACATACATATCCTGTGTGATCGCATAATCTACGATATCCTGTACGCGGCTCATCCATTTTTCATCAATCGCATATCCGTTCTCATCGTCAATCATTGTGCCCCAGGTCACAGGAATGCGAATGGTATTAAATCCCATATCATGGACTGCCGTGATCAGTTCTTTTGTCGTAATCACACTCTGCCAGGTCGTCTCGCCGGGTGTAAAGCCGGTATGGCCGTCCATGGTGTTGCCCAGATTCCATCCGGTACCCATCTCCGCCACAATCTCATCCGCGGTCAGGGAGCGCATGGGATGGGAAGCGACTTCCTCCAACGCCATTACCTGCGTTCTGAATCCGCATAACAGCGTTAGGATCGCAAACAGCGCAAACAGCAGACGTATTTTTTTCTCCGGTACACAATTTTCTTTGTTCATCTCATCTTTCCTCCCTTTAGTCTTCCAGATCCTCCGGATTGCTCACAGCGCCTGGTTCCTTCTCCAGCACACGGAAAAAGTAGCGCGCAAATCCGCTGACCGTAAACATGATGCAGACCGGCCCGATCAGAATCGCAAAAAACAGAGTCGTTGTGTTCCAGAACATAATGACAAATTCCACGGCCAGCACCAGCACCAGAGCCAGCGTCCTCACCGGAAAGCGAACCGATATATCAAACGAATTTCGCAGGATTTTCGAAATCTTATTTTCGTACCGCGCCGCGAGAGGATACGCGTAAATCAGAGCAAGGAAGCAGACGATTGCCGACAGGATCCCTATCATCAGAAATATGATTGGATTGCCCTCCACTGCGTTAAACAGCTGAAAATCCAGATAAACCGCATAGAAGCAGACAATCGTGATCACCTCGAGTATCACCCCCTGTTTCAGATTTTCCCGGAATGCTTTAAAAAATGGTTTTGCGATATAGCCCTCGCGCTCATCTACCATCTTCAGGGTGATGCTGTAGACCGCGATGGAAGCGGCTCCCATCGTCACAATCGGTATGCTGCACAGCAGCCAGAGTAAATTCAGTTTTATGATCTGAAACAGGCGGCTCATGAACTGATACAGTCCGCCCTCCGTGCTGAAAATTTTCATGTTATCCCATCCTTAATCCTTCCATTTTCCGGCTTTCGGCAAGAAAGGCCATGAGAGAAGTCCCACAGCCTTTCCTGTTTTCATTGTCACTCGCAGCAGAGCTGCTTACTGAACCTTGTGATTTTCTATTGCAAGCAGCGGAATTTTCTTTCCGTTCAGGTTATAATTGTTCCTGTCAGATTTTACTCTGCTGCGCCGGTAGCCTCATCCTCAGCCGCCTTGCGAAGCGCAGCCTCATTCTGAGACCACTCGAGGCAGTCTGCGTAGCCGTAGCTTCTCGCCTGCACGATCATCTGGCTGACGATAGAGTTGTATTCCTCATCGCTCTCTGCGTAGATCGCGTTCCAGCTGCCCTCGGTAATACAGGTGGTCACCTGCGCCCAGGTTGTCTTCAGCTCAGTCGACTTCGCGCTCGCCACATAGGTGCTGGCCGGGCTTAAGGTATAATTGCCGGATTCCATATAATTATCCGTCGTGGTGAATCCGGTGTACTCACGCCAGTCCGCCTCGGTATCGCAGGTCGGATCCTCGGAGAAGCTTGCCCAGTTCAGGCAGTTGAAGGTCTCGCCGTTGGAATCCAGGTTCTCCGCGTCCAGAGCCCATGTCGTGTTGTTGATCTGCAGTGTGCCGTCCTGGAAGCTTCCTGAATAGCCGTTACCGATCTCAGTCGTCTTATCATAGTAGCAGGACAGGCCCAGCGTCGTAAAGTGTGTATAGCCGTCCTCATCATAGTACCACATCAGGCCTTCCGGACCATATTCCATCGTCATTCTGCCTTCCGGAGTCGAGAAGTAATTGATGATCTCCATGCAGAGCTCCGGATATTCCGCATCCGCGCCGATGGCCCAGATTCTCGTGCTGCCGAGTGTGGACAGACCGTACACGATCGGGCTGGCTTCGGTCGGCACCAGAGACATCATCAGCTTGTTCTCCGCCTGATGCTCCTCGGAATTGTATCCGAGAGAACCGGAATAATTGAAAATGGAGAAGAACGTACCTCCGTTCTGTACTTTCGCGATCATCGTCTCATAGGTCTGAGTCATGGAGTCTGGATCCAGAAGTCCTTCGCGATACAGCGTATTGAAGAACTGCAGCATCTCCAGATACGGGCCATCGGTATCAAGGCAGTCATAGTAATCGCCGGTCTCCGGATCATACAGACCGATGCCCAGTTCATCATATCCATAGTAAGCGGTCGCCATGGACTTCACATACATCACCATGTCGCCGTCCCAGTCCGGCCACAGAGAAACCGCGTAGGTCTGGTTTCCGTTATCGTCGGTCGGGCAGATTTCTTTCATAGCGATAAACAGAGCAACAAGGTCATCCAGATCGTTGATCTCCGGATAGCCAAGCTCCGCATACAGATCCCAGCGGATATCCCAGGAATAGAAAAAGCTTGCGTGATCCTCACTGGATGTTGCTACATCATGTCCATAGCCGTGAATCGCTCCATCCTCGTTCAAGCTGCGGTTTTGCTCCAGAGCGTCAGACATATGCTCCTGAATGTAAGTACCGTAATCTGCCAGGATATCGTCCTCTTCCCAGTCAAAGAGCAGACCGTTCTCAACCGCACGGGAATAATCGTCGGAGCTTCCCAGGATCAGGATATCGCCCAGCTCGCCGCTCTGCATACGGGTATCAAACACACCGTCCGAATCCGGGATAATGTTCAACTCTACATTGAATTTTTCTTTCAGCAGATCTGCCATCCAGCCTGTCATGATGCCAGAATAGTTTGCCGTCTGGCTGTAGACTGTCAGGGTCACCGTCTCGTCCGGTACATAAAATTCATTCGAATACTCGGAAACATCCGTCAGTTCATAACCTTCCGGTGCGGAATCTGTGGTACCGGTGCTGGCCGCAGCGGCTGCTCCTTCATCTACGTCCGCATCAGCGGCCGCCTCTGCCGTCGCATCAGCGTCTTCATCTGCATCCGTCTCTGCCTCCGCTTTCGCATCTGTCTCCTCTTCTATCCCTTCATCCGCAGCGTCTGTTTCCGCTTCTGCAGCTTCAGTCTCTTCTTCCGCCGCTTCTGTTTCTTCTTCTGCGGCTTCGGTCTCCTCTGCAGCATCCGTCTCAGCTTCTGTCTCTTCAGCAGCATCCGTTCCGGCCTCTGTCGCCGCCTCCGTTACCGCTTCCGTCGCTGCTTCCGTCGCTGCTTCCGTCGTCGAGTCACTCGAAGAATTGTTCGATGAACCGCCGCAGCCGGTCAGAGATGCCATCACCATCGCCGCCGCGAGCAATGCGGCCGCAGCCTTTTTTGCAAGTGTTTTCTTTCTCATCAGTTACCCTCCTTTTCTTGTTTTTACGCAGCCGTTTCGTATTCGCAGCCGCATTACTATAGTTATCTCATTGCAGTTATATTTTTGCATTTATATTTTACAATTATCTTCTGTATGATTTCCATTGCTGCTGTCTATCCCTTCACAGCCCCGAGCATGATGCCTTCCTCAAAATACCGCTGCATGAACGGATATACGATCAGAATTGGAATGATCGTCACCATCGAGATCGTATACTTGATCACCTTCGAATTCAGCACGGTGGCCATGGCAGAGGCCGCGGCTGTGCCGCTCGTGTTCATAAGGGACTGCAGATTCGAGGCCGTATTCAGATACGTATACAGTCTGTGCTGCAGGGTAAACAGCTCAGGCGCATTCTGCATGTACATCAGGGAATCCGTAAAGGAATTCCAGTGGCCCACCGCGCCAAAGATGGCGATCGTGGCAAGGATCGGCCTGCTCAATGGCCAGATGATCGTGCGGAACACCTTCATAAAGGAAGTGCCATCGATAAATGCACTCTCCTCCAGCTCCGCCGGGATTGATTCAATATAGGTCTTTACCAGAATGATGTTATACGGCTGAACAATCGCCGGAATGATATAGACCAGGTAATTGTTGGTCAGGCCAAGCATAACCATGTTCATGTAGATTGGTATTGTACCCGCGTTAAAATACATGGTGATCACCAGAGCGCGATACCAGAATTTTCTGTGCCACAACTCCTCTTTCGTCACCAGATAGCCCACCAGCGCGGAAGCCAGAACCATCAGAGTCGTACCAATCACAGTCCTGCTCACCGAGACGATAAACGCGGTTCCCAGCTCACCGACATTACGCAGCGCAAGGTAATTCTGGATATTAATCCCGCGCGGGAAAAAATTAATCAGACCTTTCTGTACCAGTGTGTTGTCCGAGATTGTATTGATGAAAATATAGTAAAACGGAAAAATACACGTAAAGGAAAACACCAGAAAGAACAGGTGGTCAACAATCTCAAATAGGATATCACCCGGCTTCATTTTAACTTTCTTATGATGTGCCCGTTTTTTATAGTAAGCTTTTTCCGCTTTCGCGTCCAGCTTTTCCTGTTCTGTCATTGCCATAACCGTCCCTCCTTTCTATACGATGCTTTCGCCGCGGATGGCTTTCGAGATGCCATTGGCGCTGAATAGCAGAATGACACTGATAATGGATTTCGCCATACTCACAACGGTGGAAAGCGGGATACTGCCGCTGACGATACCCAGCTGGTATACATACAGATCAAGGACGCGGATGGTCGAGCTGTTCGTCGCGTTGGAGAATACCAGATACTGATCCATACCGTTGCTAAGGATACCCGCCACAGCCATCAAAAGCATAACACAGTAGGTCGGCAGCAGTCCGGGCAGCGTCACATAACGCATCTTCTGGAACCGGCCGGCTCCGTCCACGATCGCCGCCTCATAAAGCTGTTGGTCGATGCCGGAAATGCCCGCTATGTAGATGATCGCGCTCCAGCCGACGCCTTTCCACATACCCCAGGCCAGCATTTTCAGCCAGGTGAAGGAATTCCCCATCAGGTAATTCGTCCCCTCTGTGATCCAGCCCATGCTCATGGCAAAGGTATTGATAAAGCCGTCTGTTGAGAAGATGGCCAACGCGATCGCATACACCAGAACCCAGCTGATGAAGTTCGGGATGGTCGTCACAGTCTGGACGAATCTTCTGAATTTTTTACTTCCAATCTCATTTAAGAAAATAGCAAAAAACATTGGCACCCAGCTAGTCGCGATATTCAGACCGCTCATGACCAGCGTGTTGCGCATCACCTGAATGATGTCTCTTCTCGTCGCGGCGTTCTGGAACAGATACGTGAACCACTTAAAGCCTACAAACTTGTCCATGGAAAGCGTCTCGCCAGAATTGTAATCAAAAAATGCGTAGCGCCAGCCCCACAGCGGAAGATAGCTGAACACAAACGCCAGCATCAGGAACGGCAAAAGAAGCAGGAACAGTCTGTACTTTGCTTCCATCGCACATTTTTCACCTTTTTCAGCCTTTGGCTGCCGGATCAGGATCACCACAGACAAAACCAGCAGGATAATATCCATCACCAGAAAAATGTAAAACCCCATTGGAAACGAAGGCTCTACCTTTTCCAGACGTTCAGAGGCACAAAACTGCTGATAGCAGGGATAAATGCCAAGGTTCGCCGCTACCGCGACAGCTGAACCGATAACAGAAAACAGGGAGCCAATATTTTTCAGTTTCCGGTTCCCCAGTGACATACACGCACCGGCGCCGACCAGTGCAATGCCGATCAGCATCAGAAGCGCCATGACATACAGAATCTGATAGGTGCTCTCATTCACCCATTCCATACGGATAGCCCGTTCCGAACCATTTGTGAGGCTCGAATAAGATGCACCTGCCGTAAACAGAGAGATGTTCCTGCTGATCAGGCCGTTGATCTTTGTCGGATTTGCTCCGGGAATAAACAAAAGAAAAACCGCAAGCAGCGTCACAATCCGGGATGTCATTGACAAAATGTCCCTTTTCTCCGCCTCCTGCGATTTCACCAAACTCTCTTCCATAATCTTTCCATCCCTTTTTAAAAAGGAAAGCCGGAATGCATCGGAATGCCCTCCGGCTTTCACATTTTTATTTATGCATTTATTTCAGACAATATCGGAATTCATCAATATCCGGCTTCTGTCAGATATGCCTCCAGATCGGTATCCGCGTCAGAATTCAGTCCTGTGCCGGACAGTGAGAAGACAACCTTGATCTCCTCAGCCGGTGTCAGAAGCGCTGCCTGAACGACCGGATTCGCATCCGTGCCTGAACCATCATACACATTCAGCAGGTCAATACGCAGACGGCCATTGCCCTCGATATCTCCAAGAACAATGTTGTCGCTCTTGGACGCTACTCGCTCGCCATCCACATAAACCGCAACCTTCGCAACCGCATCCGTCACGGTCAGGCTCTCGTCGTCCGCCTCAGTCAGCGTACCGGCTGCTACCATTGCCGTGCCAAGATCCGTGATGTCCACCAGGAATACAACTGCGGTCTCATCCGGGTCAGCCTGAGCGGCCGCACCGCACTGCTCGGCTGTAAGGCTTACCTCATAGATACCATCGCCGTAAACTTCGCATTCTGTGCCAACACCCTGATCATAATTCTCCCAGTTGTTGCCGTCCGAGAACATCAGGAATGCCGTAAACTCAGTCGGAACCTCTGTCTCCTCATCGGAAGCACCAAACGCAATGCCGTCACCAAGCGTAAAGGTCACTTCAAGCGTCACAATATCCGTAAGAACCGTCGCGTCAACCGGAGTCGGTGTCGCGTCGCCGACTTCGCCATCTGCCGTGCGGCCTTCCGTCACTTCGCTCACCCATGAATTGTAAAGGTTCGTTCTGGTCGCCTCTCCGTCATCAGATGAAGTATAGGTCGCGCCCACTTCTACTTCTTCGCCATTAACCACTACAGAGTCGATCGTCATAAAGCAGTTCGGGAAATAACGCTCGCCACCCGCGATCTCTACATCAAAGAACGCAATATCTGCAGCAGCCCCTGCCTCGGTGCCCGAGAAATCAAGAGATACCGTATACTGACCATAGCCGGTAACTGTCGCATTTGTCGCCGCTACTGCATATTCATTGCCATCAAACCAGTACTGGGCATCCCCCCACGCACTGTCCGCGAAAGAAAGATAAGCGGTCGTGCCTTCCTCCGGAAGTTCCTCCGCCTCTACAACGCCATCCTCGGACGCTCCGCCAAACGCGACGCCGTCGCCAAGTGTAAAGGTCACTTCGATAGAAGTAATATCTGTGTAAGCGGTCGCGTCAACCGGAGTCGCTGTCGCATCACCAGCCTCGCCGTCTGCCGTGCGGCCTTCGGTCACTTCGCTCACCCATGAATTGTAAAGGTTTGTACGGGTATCCGTGCCATTGTCGGAACTGGTATAGGTCGCGCCCACTTCCACTTCCTCGCCATTGATCACTACAGAATCAATTGTCATAAAGCTATCCGGATAAGCAGCCTCGCCGTTCGCGATCTCGACGTCAAAGAATGTGATATCAGCCGCAGCCGTCGCAAACTCAAGACCCACTGTGTACTGACCATATCCATCTACCACCGCAGTCGTTGCGGTCACGCCCTCATACTCATTGCCGTCATACCAGTACTGTGTCGTCCATGCGCTGTCGGCAAAAGTCAGATAGGCAACTGTGTCATCCGCAGCCAGAGCTGTCATCCCTCCCGGAATTGCTCCTGAAAGAACCATCGCGCCGGACGTCGCCATTGCCAGAAGCCTTCTCATGCTCTTTTTCATTACTCATGTCCTCCTTTACATATAAAAGATTTCGCCAAGAACCACGTAATTTCGATTTTTTGCCCGCAGTTTTCGGCATTTTACACAAATGAAACCTTTTTTATTCTACAATATTGCAATTTTTTATACAATGATTTATACTCGTAAAGGATTGACTTATTCTCTAATATGATGAAAGAAGGAAACTACTATGAACAAGGTCTATTCGGCCGGATATTCTTCGATCCATCCGGCTGATTTCGTATATGATACCCCCCAGAACAGCATCTTCTGGTCATGACACACTCTCCCGCCATTTTTCGCTGCGGGGAAGATGAAGAAAGGTATCCGGCCGATACCGCGATCCTCTATGAACCGGACTCAAAAGTCTTTTATCGGGCAGACGGGGAAGACTACAGCGACGACTGGCTGTATTTTTCGACAAATGAAAAAACGATTCTGGATTTTCCGTGCCGAAACCGGCCGTTTCCGATCTCGGATCCGGAATACTGCTACAACCTGCAGCAGTTAATCAGCTGGGAGCTTTATTCAGACAGAGGAGGAAGTGAAGAAATTCTTTCTGAACTGGTACAGATCCTGTTTAACCGCCTTTACGACGACACTGTGATCCGTGAAACTACGCCATACGCGCACAGTCTCTGGGGATTGCATAAGTCCATCCAGATGGATCCCTCACAGAACTGGACGGTAAAAAATATGGCGGAGCGTCTCAATATCAGCCCAAGCTATCTGCAGGCGCTTTATAAACAGCAGTTTCAGGTCTCCTGCATTGAAGACGTCATCAACAGCCGCATCCGCCGCGCCCGCCATCTTCTGGAGCACACCCGCAAGAGCTCCGCGGAAATCGCCTCGGAATGCGGCTATCACACGGTCGAGCATTTCAACCGGCAGTTCCGGAAGATCACCGGAATGACACCGCTGGAATACAGAAGAAAAGCCACCATTTCCCCAAAGAAATGATGGCTGCGAAACACCGTAGAATAGCGGTCAGTCCCGCCTGAAAATATCTCTTGTATACACTTTTTCCTGCACGTCATCCAGACAGGAATCATAGCGGTTCGCGATCACCGCGTCGCACTGTTCCTTGAAAGCGGCCAGATCGTTCACTACGAGACTGCCGAAGAATGTACTGCCGTCCAGGAGCGTCGGCTCGTAAATGATCACCGTCGCTCCTTTCGCCTTAACTCTCTTCATTACACCCTGGATGCTGCTCTGACGGAAATTGTCCGAATTGCTCTTCATTGTCAGGCGGTACACGCCTACTACACAGGAGCGCTCGTCCGCCGCGCTGTAGTCGCCTCGGTTGTAGTAATCATAATAACCGGCCAGCTTCAGCACACGATCCGCAATGAAGTCTTTTCTGGTGCGGTTGCTTTCCACAATCGCTTCGATCAGATTCTCCGGCACATCAGCGTAATTTGCCAGAAGCTGCTTGGTATCCTTCGGCAGGCAGTATCCGCCGTAGCCGAAGCTCGGATTGTTGTAATGCGAACCGATACGCGGATCCAGGCAAACGCCGTCGATAATCGCCTGCGTGTCCAGTCCTTTCATCTCCGCATAGGTATCCAGCTCATTGAAGTAAGCGACACGCAGCGCCAGATAGGTATTGGCAAAAAGCTTGACCGCCTCGGCCTCTGTAAATCCCATGTACAATGTCTCGATGTCTTCTTTGATCGCACCTTCCTGAAGCAGTCCTGCAAATGTATGCGCCGCCTCTACAAGACGCTCATCCTCCATATCCGTACCGACAATGATGCGCGACGGATAAAGATTGTCATAAAGCGCTTTCGATTCCCGCAGAAATTCAGGACTAAAAAGGATATTCCTGCTGCCGGTCTTCTCCCGGATTCCTTCCGTATATCCCACCGGAATCGTCGACTTGATGATCATGACCGCATCCGGGTTGTATTCCATCACCAGTGAGATCACTGCCTCCACCGCCGAAGTGTCAAACTTCTGCGTACGGGAATCATAGTTCGTAGGTGCGCAGATCAAGACAAAATCTGCGTTCGAATACGCCATCTTCGCGTCCATCGTCGCCGTCAGATGCAGCTCCTTCTCAGCCAGATACTTTTCAATATAATCATCCTGAATCGGGGACTTACGATTATTAATCATCTCCACCTTCTCCGGCACGATATCCACTGCCGTCACCTCGTTGTGCTGAGATAGCAGCACCGCCAAGCTCAATCCCACATATCCGGTACCCGCAACCGCAATTCTTTTGTTGTTCATGCTGATGATCCTCTTTTCCTTCTGATTTCTATTTGAAGCCTAGCACAAAAAGCGAATTCTGACAAGTACAACTTCGTCTTTCATCCTCACTCCAGAAAATATACGGTTGCATAAGAGCTCTTAAATAATTTCGTGTAAGTATCCAGTCCCGGATTCTGCTCTATGAGCGTCTCAAGCACATTCTCTGCTTTCAGATTCCGGCCAACAAAAACCACAAGTTCATCATAAGTCTGATAGTTTTCACCACTTAGTACCTCCAGATTGTCCTTCTGCACGAACTCAATCTGTTCCAGACTTATCAATTCCTGATAATTTGGCAGTATCTGCCATCTCTCATTATACAGGTAAAGGCAGGGTATATCCTCGTCAAAACCTTCTAACACAGTGATCTTCTCTTCTTCCGAACGATACAGATATGGTACGCCATTCTGATAGCTGCAGACCAGCACCAACACAGCTGCCAACAGAATTCCTGTTGTAGCCTTCTTCGAAAGCGTTCCGGCCAGCCGAATCAGGGGGACAAACATCAAAAGATATAAAATCCCCATCACGTTCATCACATAGCGGTCATTGTCATAAGGAGAGATCTTCGCGATCAGTATAATATAACAAAGTGTCGGAAGCAACAAGGTCCAATATATGACTGCAGGCCTCTCACCAGACAACTCCATATATCTCCCACTACAAGTTTCAGCCTTTGTTCCCAAATCAATACTGACCATCTCACTGATGTTTTTATCAGCACAACCGGCATTTTGAGCAACGATCCTTCCCGCATTCTCTTTTCTCGACAACGCCCAGATTATCACACGCAGCAGAACCGCAAGAAGCACAAGGATCAGAAACAGATTTCCATATACTTCCAGATTAATCTTTTCCAAAAAAATCTGCAGGGATTCCCAAAGATTCTTTTCCGTCAGATTGTCAAAGGACTGCGTTCCCCGATAACCGCTGAAAATCTGGCTCCACATGGGTCCAAAAAGTGCTGTAGCTATACAGAAGCTTACAAAAGCAGAGCAAACGGAAAGCAGCAGTTTTTTCCATCTTTTTTCTTTTATAAGCAAAATCCCATACGCAAGGCAGAGGAAACAGGCGAAAATCAGAAAATAATATTGCGTCATCATGCCGCCGGAGAGTATCACAATCAACAGGGAGTAATAGCATCTGCCCTCATCCCGGGGACTGTATCTGCAAAACAGCATGACAAGCGCATTCGTCCATACCGTCAGCAGCACATACATGCGGATGAAAGCCACGTTATTGACAAATCCCATAGAAAAAAGAAGCAGCAGAGCAAAAGCAATTGCCAGCCTTCTATCATGAATAAAATAATCAAACAACCATACCATCTGCCAGAACACAATCACCGCCAGTGCAATGTTCAAAGTCAGCCCCATCCAGATGCTGTAGGAAGATGGAAAAAAAGAACAGATCGTATGGATCAGAGCATAGTAAAGCGGCGGATGGACGTCAGCCGCCTGATTCTCCCAAACATTCTCATAGTCAAACGCGTGTTCTTCGCTCACCGTAAGGTATTCCTGCCAGAGCTGCCAGCCGCTGTAAATGACACCTTCCTCGATACTCGGAGAAATGTCGCCTTCATACTGATGATTGGCTAATCCGAAGGAATAGAGTTCATCCACGTTATAACCGGCTTTTGTACTGCAGATAATACACAATACTACAACAATAAAAACTGAAAGCAAACCATTGCACAACGCAGTACGCCCTCTGCCAGAATTTATCTTCCATTCTCTTTTCATACCATCCACTACTCTTCTCCCTCCAACATTTCAGCAGGTTCTTTGCTGCATCTTCCCCTGCCCGGCCGGAACAGACAGGTGGTCGATGCTCTCAGGCTGTGCATTATCTGTTGTCCTAAGCTATGCCGGCAAAAAACTCCGGGAAAAATATAACACCATGGCAAAAGATTGTCCATGATTTCTTATTTCTGGCGGAAATAATCCAGAAATGTCATTGACATTTAAAAATCCGGGCTTTATACTCTCAGTTGTAAATTCCCGGTAAAATCAATATTTTGCCGTTTTCGCTGACACAGTTCAGATAATACGATTTACATATGGAAACGATTCAAAGAAATCATTCAGGAGGCTTTTATGTTCCAGTTCCTCTATATTTTCGGGCCGGCGGCCCTCACATTTCTTGTCGTCAGAAAGATTACCGGCAAATCTGCAGGAAACGCAGTTACGGCTGTCATTGAACTTATTGCTTATGCGGCGATCGATGCCGCATTGACGACACTGCTGTTGCTGCCGTTCGGACGGGTAGAATTTGTCATGTATGATTCCGGTATCCGCGATCTTCGTTATGGAATTACCGCTTTTCTCCTGTCATTGCTCCTATCTGTCATAGCAGGAGTTGTAATATCCGCCATTGAAAAGCGGACAGACATTCAACTGGAGATTACGAAAGAGGAACCTCATGAGAAGAAAATCAGAAAACAATCCGGAGCAGGCGAAAACGCAACAGAATCGAAGTAAACTAATCCCGCATATTTTCGTATACTTTTTCGCGTTTCTTACAATTCTTCTTTGCTTCAGCTATCGCTGGTGCAGAGCAAACTATGGCAATATCGGAATGGATGAGATCATATTTACTTTAAGTATGTCTCTGGATGGCGCCGCGGAGTCTTACATCCGCAATTACCTGCTGACCGCACTGCTTCCGGCTATAATTATTTTTGCTGTTTTTCTGGTGATTTTACATATTCCCTTCGGCTACACCTATACCTACCGGCTCACAATTCGCACTTCCAAAAGGACGCGCTCTATTTTGCTCTTTCCTTTCCGTTTTCATGCAGGATTCTGCTCCGCAGGGATCATAGCCTGTCTTATGGTGCTGGCAATTCTTGCGAATGAAAGCTTTGGCGTGTCTTCCTACATCAACAGCATGATTCACAGTTCTTCGTTCATTGAAGAAAATTACATCGATCCAAACAATGTCTCCATCGAATTTCCGGAGGAAAAGCGCAATCTGATCTGGATCTATATGGAATCGGCCGAATCTTCCACACAGGATAAAGAAAACGGCGGTCTTTTTGATGTGAATTACATACCAGAGATGACACAGCTTGCAAAAGATAACATCAGCTTCTCACAGTCAGATCTGATCGAAGGTGCTTCCGTAGCTCCGGCCTGCGGATGGACGATCGCCGGACTGGTAGCACAAACTGCCGGGCTTCCGCTAAAGCTGTATGCTTATTCAGAAAAATCCGTAGATAACTCCATGAACCAGTATTCCTCATTCCTGCCCGGCGCAACAACTCTTGGTGATATTCTCGAAGCAAATGGCTACAACAATTATTTTATGGCAGGTTCAAAGTTCTCATACGGCGGGCGAACTAACTACTTTACACAGCACGGTGACTATGCGATCTTTGATTATCTGTGGGCCATTGATGAAGAAAAGATTTCCTCCGATTATTATGTATGGTGGGGCTATGAGGACGAGAAGCTGTATGCTTTTGCAAAAGAAAAATTGCTTGATCTCGCTGATGAAGATGAGCCATTCAACTTTTCAATGATAACGGTCGATACACATCAGCCAAACGGATATTCCTGTGATTTATGTGAAAATACGTACAATAGCCAGTATGCAAATGTATGGGCCTGTGCATCAAAGCAGATATCAGAATTTGTCAGCTGGATTCAAGAGCAGGACTTCTACGAAAATACGACCATTATCATCACCGGCGATCACTGCAGCATGACTCCGACGTTCTATGGAGAATATACCTACGATAAGCATAATGGTGAAACTGTCCGTAAGGTATACAATGTCTTTATCAATGTGGACAAATCTGTAGAAGATAAAGCTACAGAGAAGAATCGTCTTTTCACAACAATGGACTTCTTCCCGACCGCCCTCGCCAGTCTTGGCGTGACGATTGAGGGCGATCGGCTTGGTCTCGGAACCAATCTTTTCTCCGAAACTGATACGCTATCAGAAGAATACGGATATGAATATTTATACGCTGAATTGAATAAAAAGTCTGTCTTTTACAATCAGAATCTTCTGTATCCATCCTCAGATGATACTTAACATAATCACCACAGGCAAAAACAGCTATTATCTATATTTACTTAATTTCTCGAAACAGCAGTCTGATCTGACGCCTCATAGAGCGCCAGTCTTGCCTGAAGTTCAAAGATAATCTGTTCCGCCTGAGCCGCTTTACGCTCCGCAGCCTCAGCCATTCGTTCTGCAGCACTTACTCTTTGCTCCGCCGCTTCCGCTCTTTGTCGTTCACGTTCCGTAAAGACACGTTGCTCTTCCCTTCCTTGTTCTATTCCTTGTTCTATTCCTTCCTTGCGCAAATCATTAAATAATTCATCAATTGCATTTGCCATATTTGTACCTCCTGCTTTATCCATACTATTTTCACCAGATAGTACCAACCCTCTATCTGAATGAATCTCTTCCAACTTTTTTTCTCTCGCATTCTTTAAATCTTTTGAATGTGTCAAAACTTCAATCGCATCTAACACAGTTTCGGAAACCGTTTTAAAATCATCCCTGTTTTTATCCATAAATCTATGCAAAAGTTTTTTATCATTGGCGTATTTCACAAACCCAAATATTGCACGAAGCTCCGGACTGTATTCTGCCAAAGATTTCTCCGAAATATTTTTCACTTCCAGCAGATGCATCTGATAATCCGACGCGAGAGCCGACCATTTGCTTTCGACAAACAGGTCTGACAGTTTTCTTGGACCCTGCCATGGTTCTTCTCCCCAGTAAATCACAAGTGTAATACAGGGCACAATCCTGTCTTCTTTGTAAAAACGACCAAGGTAACCAGCTGCATCCGGTAGGGACATATGCGATACTTCCTCTTCCGCTGCAGACAACGGATCCTTTTCTGTTTCAGATTGCCGCATCTGCTTTCTTCTGCGGTATTCTTTCGTATGCTGCTCGGAAATCTCACGAATCTGACGGGCGTAGTTGATGAAATCCATCTCTAATGCCCGAAAGGCCATCTGGTAATCCTGTAATTCCTGATTTTCGATTCCCAAAATGGCGAGTATCTGTTCTCGCTTCACGCCCTTTACCACATCACGATACTGAGTTAAAGTCGTGTGGGCATCTTCAGTTACTCGAAGAAGTGTTGTCTCCTTAATATCCTGTTCGACCAGTTCTTCTTCCAAAACCGGACATTCCGTAAAAAGTGTACGATTAAAAACCTCCGCAAAATTGTGATTCTTTTTAAATATCGAAGATGTTGCCGAGTCTTTCGGCTTCCCCTGTCCATCAATCTTTCCTGATGGAGGTGATACCTGCTTTTCATCTAGCGCGGCAGAGGCAGCCATGCAATTTTTACTTTGTTTCATGTATTCATATTTTTTTCCGGCAAAAGATAGTCTCAGCAGATTCACAAAACACCCATATAGTCTACATTAATATTCTGTGATTGTCAATATATTTTTTGTTGCCTCTCGCAATTATATATGTTTTTTAGGTTGTTCTACAAATTCTGTCCCTTAAGCTATACACACAACATCGTACCTGATTTCCGCCCTCACCTTCCAGCTTTCTTCGTGCCATAAATCTTTCCATCCACAGAATAATACGTCATTTGCATTCTCCATATTTATATACTTACTTTTATTTATAGCATAAATATTTTGTCTTTGCAATCCCTGTTTCAAAATATTAGCAGTCAGAATAAAACACGTGACAAAAAAACACAAGAATGATATGATATAGCAGATTATTATCTTATGGCTCCCTAGAACCATCTGATTCTTTATTACGGAGGATATTCCCGATGAAAACATTGTATCTTCACATAGGCACACAAAAGACGGCAACTACATCTCTGCAGAATTTTTGTATGATCAATCAGCAACAGTTCCATAAATATAATTACTCGTTCCCTGTTATATTTCCACGACATCCGCAGGCGCCGATCAGACGCAACGCTCATTTTCTTGCTGATGCTTCTCCTAATTATGACGCAACCGGATGTATTGAGGTTGAAAATGACAACACTCCGGACAAACAGGCTCTCCGCGAAAAGCGTTTATCTACGGGGCTTAAAGCAGTCCACAAAGCCTTTAAAAAATATGATAACGTAATTCTCACTGACGAAGATTTATGGCTTTCTCTTAGCTATGGTAAGCGCAATCCTCTGGATATACTGCTTGAAGACGGAAATATATGGCATTACGGTATCAAGGTGATCGTTTATCTCCGCCGGCAGGATCAGTTCTTAAGCTCCCGCTGGAACCAATTTGTTAAGCACTCAACCACCCGGCAATTAACGCAGACTTTTCCGGAATATTTAGACGATGTGCTTTTAAGATGGCCTCTGGTTGCAGATTATGCCGGAGCATTGGACAATATTGCCCGGAAAATCGGCAAAGAAAATCTTATTATACGCCGTTTTGAATCATCCTCTTGGATAGACGGCTCAGTCTATAAGGATTTCCTGACTGCGCTTGGGCTTGATCCAAACATTGCGTTCAAGCTTCCTAAGGAGGATTCAAACACGAGTCTGACTCTCAATTACGTAGAAATTCAAAGACAGCTTAATCTCTATGATGGCCTGAATAAGAATCAAAAACAGTATCTGGAGTATTATTTGAGAAAAGCATCCAGCCAAGGTCCACAGCATAAAGAGTACAGTATACTTTCTATGGCGGAAACGCAGGAATTCCTTGCGCGCTATAACGATGGAAATAACCGAATCGTCAAAGAATATCTGAAAGAGGATGCTCCCCTGTTCTCCGGCAATATAAAAGGAACAAAAAAATGGGAACCGTATAATGAACATACGGAAAAAGACCTCTGCTACTACTTATCTCTGCTTGCTGAAATGTCGGAAGGCCGATGCTTTTGGAAATATAAATATGACTGTTTCCGAAAATCAGTGAAACGCCTGATTGGCGGTCTTCTGGCGCAGTAAACATTTTAGACACAGGCGCTGTTCCTTCGCGCCTGTGCTTTCTTTTATTCATACTATTTATTTCTGCGGCTCACCGCCTATTTTCTATGATGAAATACACGGCCAGAAATCATCTGAACAGAGGTTTTTAATATTTCTCTATTCACAACAGCTGCAAAAGCCACGCCAATCAACATATTTAAACTATTGCTCACCAGAGAATTTTTCCAGCACAACACACACATCAGACAGAGAATTGCCAGATACAGCAATATCTTTTTCAGATTATAATGGACCTCCTCCAGCTTCGTTGCCCCCACCATACGCTCAATCATCAGAAAAAAATATGCGACAAGCGTAGATATAGAACCCGCATAAATACCGATCACATTTACAAAAAGAAGGTCTATTACCAGATTGATTCCGCCAGCTGCTACTGTCATAATACCTACGCTTTTCGTTTTTTTATGTGCTATATAAATACCGTTTATAAAAGTAGCAAGACACGCAAAGAACATTCCCATGAACAGAATCGGCATCTGATTGTATGCGCCGCTGTATTTGCTATTAATCAGTAACCAGAACAAAAGCGGAGTCGCTGCAATGAGCAGAGCCGTGATTCCCGCAAAAACGCCAAACATCTCATCAAACATATGCGTATAATAGGCGGATGAATCATCATCTCTTGCCGCAAGTGCAGCATTCTCCTGCCAAGCCAGTGAAAATGTACTCTGAAACGTGTCCAGCAGAGACGGTATCTTATTTGCAACCGCATACATAGCATTTGCTTCCACGCCAAGGAAAAGGGTGATAACAAACCGATCCGAAACTCTGAGCACCCAATGAGAAAGCGCATTCGGCACCAACGGCCAGGAATAGCCAAGCATTTCCTTCCACATATCTACGGAAACAAGCCGGAAATTGATATGCTTCAGGATTCCTCCCCGAAAAATCAAAAGCAAAAGGCCCGCCAACTGAGAAGCAGTCATCGCTATCAGTACGCCTGCCAATCCCTGGTCACCGACAGAAACCAGAAGAACAAGCAAGACCATATTCAGCACAGAATGAACAATGGAACTTAACGAATAAAGCTTGTTATTGGAGAATCCCCTTACGATCTGCTGCGTCGCCTTCAAAAGAATATCCACAAAGAAATAGACACAAATCAATGCCCGGATCGTAGCAGTGAGATTTCTCAAAGCAAAGAAAAGTACCGTAAGTGCAAGAATAGAAACCGGAAGCACGAATGCGACAATGTTCGTCACTACCCGATCTGCTTCTTTTTTATTATCCCGTCTGTCTATCAGAAAACGAAAAGCCGCAGCCTGAATCTGCAGGGTCGCCAGAGGAAGAAAGAGAGACACCAGAGTATTTATCAGATCATAGGTTCCATACTCTGCTGTTGTCAGCCGTCCTGTGAGTATCGGAAGTGTGATTAATGAAGTAAATTTAGGCAAAATCGTACCTAAAGAAATAATAAATGTATTTTTAGCAAAATTCTTTTCTCTGCTAGCCATGTCAAGCCTCATCCTAAAAACAGATTTTTAATCTTTCATTCGGAAAAGTATAACACCCAAGCAGATAATTGTCCACGTTTTCTTCAAATGAAAAAACAAATCCCGCTTTTTAAAAGCGGGACAGAAACTTTTGAATGATTGCTTTAATAAAATGTTTACACCTATATTCCCACAAAGGCAGTCCATGTGCAGCCTTCGATACTTCTAACAGATAAAGAATCCTATCCTGATCCATATATTCATTGTCGGGAATCCACTTTTGAGCATCTTTAATTACCGGAGAAAACAGGCTTCCATCTTCTCCCAGATATTCTTTTGCAATGCGAGCATTTCCTTCCTCATATTGAGCAAGAAATTCCTGTATTTCCTCTGTGGATAATTCTCCATATTTCGAATGTTCCTTCCCTTTTCCGGAAGCTTTTCGCAAAAAGTAGCTGAAGAATTCCTTCTGGTTATTTGAAATATCAGCACTGGCATTAATTTGTCTCTGAAGCTCAACAAAATTCAGGGTCAGACTGGTGTTCATATCCATTTTTAACGATTTCATTGACACATCAGGTGCAAGTCCTACAGCATCCAGAAAATCCGTATATATAGAGCCACCTACCCAGCTTGATGATTCAAAACGGCGTACAATAACATTCTCTTTGCTTAGTTTTGCAGCAATTCGATCAAGTGACTCTGCATAATCCACAATCAAAGAACGTCTAAATAATAAATCATCCAAATATTCTTGGAATGTCTGACTAATTGCCCCTTCTTTTACAAGTTGATTCCAACGGGAAGTCACAAAAAGATCCTGTCTGCGCAAATACACAATCACCTTTATTTGATAGCCATACTCTCTTGCATTCTCACACAATATATCTAAGGGATTGCGCTGGTTATAATTCAGGGACAGCCAGAGGCCTTCATCTGATAAGATTACATTATTGTACTTTTCAAATGCTTTATGAATTATCTTCATTCCACCAGCCAGATGCTTTTGACGCTCTTTACTTCTCTCTAAGGTTTCATCTGCACTGTTTTCAATATGGCCGGAGGCGTCAAGCTTAGGGGACGAGTCTACCAAAAAATGGGCATTACGATTATGTCCGACAAAGGGATATTTATGTAGCGGCATTGGAAACTCATAACCATACTCTCTGAACCGGTGCCGATTTACTCTGCAAAACATTTGTATGGAGGACGTCGCCGTTTTTGGGGTTCCTATGTGAAGATACAGTGTTTTCATACGAATTCTTTCAATCACCTGTTGTTTCAATTATCCTGTGTTATTTATTGTGCTATCAAATTCATAAAATATGTCAGGAGCATGCTTAATCTTACGAAATATTAAAAATTAATTCCATTTTTTAAGTTATAAATACACATCTCTTTAATATTCTATAATATTTCTATAACACTTTTACATTGATTTCACAAGGTTTGATCTGTATCTTATTATTGAAAAATTCAATATAAATTATTTCCAATGTTTTAGATCATACATAACCATCAGATAATCTTAAATATATTACCCAGGATTATGGTACCTAACTGCAAAAAAATTTGTTTTAATTATCGGTTTTCTCCAAGAAAAAAACAGCAAACAATAACGTCCGCTGCTTTTTCATAAAATTGCACCATCGTAACAATTTTGTAATCTCTGGAGCCAATTTCAATTTACCAACCAGCTCCAGATATCTTTATTTTTCATATAGGCTTTTTTCTGGCAGAATCTGTTCTAACGAAGTATTCACAATAGCTATTATTTTTTCAAATTCCTCCACATCACGAATCGCGTCATTCAAGCAGACCATTTTATAGCGATGTTTTACAATAGCCTCTCCTGCCTTCCTGGCCATTTGTTCATCCCGAAGCTGATAAGCATGTCCCAGATTTGGATTCCTGGGGGTGAATTTTCCAGAAGCATATTGCCAATAAGAAAACAACCAGTGGTTCGGATCCGTCAGCTCCCTAAATTTATGGGAAGATACTTCCTCCAGACGATCTTTTTCAAGCTCCCAGACTTTCTCATATACGTTCTTATTGTACGAATATGGTAAATGAATGGGAAGAAAGCCTCGAAATCTGGGATACGGAAGCATATTCAGAGTCCGAAACAGCTCCGGACCGTATTTCAGATTAATCCATTTTGCCGGATATGAACGCATCACACTCTTTCTGTCAAAGTAATGATTGATCAAAGACAGGTCAATAAACGGCGACAAAAAAATCTGCGTCTGCCCATCCTCAGTCACAGAAGCAGGATTCAGGATTGCAGAATCACACGGAAGCCCGTTTTTAAAAAACACTTCTTCTTTCACTGGCGCGGTCAGGAACATGTCGTCGTTAAAGTATACAAAATGCTCCGATAACCCTGCAATGCGGTGAAGATTCATATCAATGCATCGGCTGCTGAACGTAGGCAGCCACTCTTTTGGAATATAATCCTCATGTTTTACGATGTTCAGCTTGGGGTGATCTGTATTCAGCCACTTTGGCAGGTGGCCGCACGTAACGAAATGCATTTTTCGGACCCAGGGAGCGTATTTCTCTACACCTCTAAAAAAATACTGTAAATTATTCCAGTCCCGATACCGGTTTGGATTCACGTCAGCGAATTTATCCGGGCTGTATTTGTTCTTTTCTTTTTGCCATTCCACATCGTTCGGGTCAAGATAGGTCAGCACAAAATCTATGTCGCTCATTTTGCTTTTCCTCTCTGTTTTTCAATATACTCCACCACCTGTCTGCAAGCCGTTCCTTTGTCACACAATCCAACCTGTTCAAACAGACGCTCAAGCTTTTCCTGATATAACTGCTGGTCAAAGTCCCTGATATTACGCACCATTTCCTCATTATTCTGCGCCACAGGAAATGGAAGCTCAAAGATATCAAAATAAAAATCCCGCTCTCCTTTATACCTGTCGATGTCTGTCGCATAGAGAAAGCATGGCTTGCGTGTTGTGACAAAGTCAAACATACAGCTGGAATAGTCAGTAATGAGCAATTCACTTGCCACAAGGAGCTCCTGCATGACATTGTAATTGGTCGCGTTCAGAATCCGTTCGGAATAGGGAATAAAGGATTTCGCATTTTGCATATTGTTTGGATGGAGACGCACAAGAGCAACCCATTCTCCGCCGAAGCGTTGTTCGAGAGCACAAAGCAGTCCATCAAAATCCATGTGCATACAATCCGTATTGAAATCGGCGCGAAATGTCGGCGCATACAACACAATCCGCTTATCTGCTGTCCCAAACGCACGGTCTATCCTGTCTCTGTATTTTTTTTGTTCTTCAAAAAAGATATCATTTCTGGGGCTGCCGCATTCCAGTACATACCCTGGATAGCGAAATGCATCTCTGTAAATTTCTGTCGTTTTCCGGCTGTTGGAGACCATCACGTCCTCCAGCTTTGCGTTATAAACAGCGGAATACGTATCAATCAGACTTTTTCCTCCATTGATGTCGCAGGCAATTTTCTTTAAACCATAGCTTCCATGCCAGGTCTGAATGTAGTACTGATTTTTCCTTTTCAGCACACCACAGGATTTCATGTTGGAGTCAATCCATACCTTCGCTGTAGAAAGATGATAGGCTATGGAAAAAGGATTGTAGGCCGCACGCTTCACCTGCCGCGGCATATCCTCATCATCCTTGCTTTTCATCAGCCAGACAAGCTCATAGTCCAACCCCTGCCGGATGATCTCATCCAGAATATACTTGGGATTGTCACCGTATCGTTTTCCTTTCATATTACAGCATACAATCTTATTTTCCTGTACAGGGAAAATGCGGCATACCAGAAAAACCAGAGAATAAAGTGCCATACAGATTCTGTATGCCACATAGATCATTCTTTCGCAAAATCGATTTTTCCCTGCAAATTTTTTTATCTGATTGATCATGGAGTCTCAATGCCTTTTTCTATGATTGATTTTGTCATTGTTTCTGTACTTTCATCCTTGCTTCTGCGCTCACTGTTTCCCGTATTTCTGCCCGCATTCATCTTGTCATATGCGTCCAGTATCTTTTCTTTTAATGCTCTCCCGCTGCCCATACGCACAAAATAAATATGTTCATCTTCCTCGGAAAACAGCTCCCGGTTGGCAGGATTATTCCCGAGGATCATGGGCTTCTCCATTGCCTGATAAATATAAGCTTTTCCGGGAATTGTCCGCTTCGCTTTATCAATCTTCGCATTAAAATGTCCGGCCAGGCAAAGATCCGCCATGGCGATATGATCTGCCAGTTCTCTCTGAGACAGCCAGGGAATATACTCGATATTCTTACTTTCAGGACGCGCATAATGATCATCAACCGGCCCGATCATGTAAAAGTAAAACCGTTCATCGTCCTTTAGCCTGTCAAACGCGTCAAGGATCACTTCTATCCCCTGAAGCGGCAGGACACTGCCAAAATAAAGGATTACGAATTTGTCCTGAAGCGGAACCGGCCTGACGCGTTGTCCCGATCCGGAAGTATTTTTCGAAGCATATATCGTTTTGTCCGCCTCCAGATACAGCGTCATCAGTTTCTCTTTTGCCGCTCCCAGTTCATCAGTGAAATAGGTTCCATGAGCGTTGGTATCACAAAGGATCTGATCCGCTTTTTTTAATGTGCTCTGATCAAGCTTTTTTAAGAGTTTCCCCGCCATTGACGTATCGCTAAAACGCTTTCGGTCATTCACAAACGTGTCATACATAGATATGAAAAAATCAATCATTACACGATTCTTCTTAAATTTAAAATTCCAGAATGGCAGCACCAGCTGCGGAGCGAAGCCAATAAATATAAGATCAAAATCCGACGTCCGGGTTCTTAACAATTCCCAGTATACCTTCAAAAGCCTGACCGGATACTTACGGCTGTTCGAACCGATGATCGTCAGCTTTTTCGTGGAATTCTCAAGTATGCCAATCTCCTGCGAGTTACGGATATAGCTCAATTCCTTCGTCGTGATAAAAAGGACCTTTTTCCCTGTTATTTGCTTTCGAACATTTCTCTTAGCTGTCTCCAGAATCTGTTTTCTGTCCATATCCTGTTTTACTTCTTCTCTTTTATATGATGATCCGGCTGCTTCGGCTGCATTTTCTGCTCCTGCCGTAGCTCCTGTTTTTCCCGCTCTTCCTTCTCTTTTCTCAGCGTCTCATTTTCATAATCCAGCTTTCTCACATGATACTGGATATCCTCCAGCAGCTTACGGTTCGCCGAGATGACGTCCGCCTGCAGTCCGACCACAAATGTCAGCACGCCGAGTATGATCATCATAGCGGCCAGTATCAGGGACTGCACATGCCCCGACCCTGAGCCGTGCGCGATATAGATGAGAAAGCGCACGCCAATGCCCACACCAATCGCGCTCATGACAGCGCCAAGGGTTGTAAAAACCATCAGGGGACGATACATGAGAAATGCGCGGAAGATCGTCAGGATTGATTTTTTGATATAGCCGAACATACTGGAGAACAGTCGCGAAGGGCGAAGCTCCCCATTCGTGCGGATCGGCACGGAGGTGATCGCCATCTTATTGCGCCCCGCCTGCACGATGGTCTCCAGCGTGTAGGTGTACTCGTTGATCACGTTCATGTGCATTGCGGCTTCCCGGCTGAATGCGCGGAACCCGCTCGGCGCGTCCGGAATATCCGTCTTTGACGCCACGCGGACCACCCAGCTTCCAAAATGCTGCAATTTCTTTTTCAACGGGGAAAAATGCTCCGTCTGGTCAATGGGACGTTCTCCGACAACAATATCTGCCTCACCCTTTAAGATCGGCGCAATGAGCTTTTCAATGTCCGCGCCGACATACTGGTCATCCGCGTCCGTATTCACAATGATGTCCGCACCGTTGCGCAGGCAGGCGTCCAGCCCGGCCATAAAACCTTTTGCCAGGCCCTTGTTGCGCTTGAAATTGACGACATAGTTCACGCCCCATTTTTTTGCTACCTCAACGGTGTTGTCGCGGCTGCCGTCGTTGATGATCAGATATTCGATCTCATCAATGCCGTCGATATGGCGGGGCAGGTCGTTTAATGCCACTTCCAGAGTCTCAGCCTCATTGTAGCATGGTATCTGTATGATCAGTTTCATGTACTTCTCCTATCAGCTTCACTATTTTCTGATAAGCATCGCGGATTTCTGCAAATGCTCCTGTAATTTTCTCATAGTCTTCACTATTCATGCCCGCACTGTTTTCGGCACACTTCTCTTCTGCTCTGGTATAGTCCTGACTCAGAATGTTTTCCTCGCGATCGTTATTCCTGGTGAGTTCCACCAGTACACCTGTTTTTTCACTCAGCGGCTTTAATCCGAGATTTGCACTCAGGCCTTTCAGCGTATGCGCCTCAAGAAAGATCTGCTTTATATCTCCCTCTTCCACTGCCTTCTCCAGAGCAGAAAACGTCCCATCCTCACAAAACTGCTTCAGAAAACGTCTGATCAGAGCTTCGCTGCCAGTCATACGCTCATAGATTTCCATATATTCCTGGCCAATCTGTTCATAAAATTGCTTTGCTGTCATCTTATATTTCCCTTCATTAAATCTTTCCCGGAACAAACAGATGATCCTGCCACCAATATTGTCCGCAGTCTGACTTTTCTTTGATCATTCACTGCCGTGAGGCCCGTCCTTTTTCCGCTGCCTTTAACACACGCATTTTAAGGCTCTGATCCCGGCACGGCAATCCTTCAAAATCGTCAGCCCCCATCAGAAGCGCTTCCTCCTCACTGACAGCGTCTGACTCTCCGAGCAAAATAACCGGCGTATTCCAGACCTTCTTTTCGCGTACCGCAAGGTTCCACAATGCGTTCTGATTTTGCTTTGCAAGGGAGACTGTCAGCAGTATCACGTCAATCCTGTCGCCATACAGCGCCAGCTTTGTCACTGTCCCATCCTCATCGGATGCTTCCTCCACCTGATAGTCATCCTGAAAGATATCGCGGATCCTCTGAAAAATTGTTTTATCCTCATCAATCAGCAGCAGCACCCGCTCCGGTTCCTTTTCATTTCTGCGTGTTCCTGACGATTTTCGCTTCTTTCCTGCAGCGTCCTTCTGCTTCTGAAGAAGTCCTTCCAGATCTGCCGGCTCCATCGGCTTCGCCATATAATATCCCTGGATATAGTCACAGTCCAGATTCTTCAGCCGCTCCATCTGGCTTTTCGTCTCCACGCCTTCCGCTACCACATCAAGCTTCAGCCAGTGCGCAAGACCGATGATATATCGCAGAATCCCCTGACGGGCCGGCTTCTCCATCTCACTGCGGATAAACTGCATATCCAGCTTTAAGATATCCATCGGCATCCGGTTCAGCATATTCAGGGATGAATATCCGCTGCCGAAATCATCCATCTCGATCACAAATCCGTTCTTTCGAAGCTTCTTCACCGTATGAATGATCATCTCCATATTCTCCGTGATCACCGATTCCGTGATCTCGATGTGAAGGCGCTCCGGGGCAATCCCGTATTTTTTAACCAGCCCGGTCAATGTCTCAAGCAGGTCCAGATTATAGATGTCCGCACGTGAGACGTTGACGGAAATATTAAAAGGACCCAGGCCCTGCGCATCAAAATCGCGGATCATCCGGCATGCTTCCTCCCAGACAAAAAGATCCAGCTTTGTGATAAACCCATTCCGCTCAAATAACGGGATGAAAACGCCCGGCGACTGCATTCCCCATTCCGGATGAAACCAGCGCACAAGTGCCTCCGCATCTGCCAGCGGTGATCCGTCCAACCGGTATTTCGGCTGCAGCCAGACGTGAAACTGTCTTTCCGCAAGAGCCTGCTCCATGCAGGCCGTGATCTCCTGCTCGTGCAAAAGGCGGCTGCGCATCTCGTCATCATAATAAGCGACATATTTGCCATAACGCCCTTTAATGCTTCTGGCCGTCTCCAGAGCCCAGGCGCACATCTGCTCAATCTCCGTCTTGCGGTCTCTGACCACATAGATGCCCCATTTAATCGAAACATTGCTGGCTATCGTCTGCCGGTTGACCGAGTCCGTGATACGCTGAAACATATCATCAGAATACGGTTCTTCCCTATGCACCATCATACAGACAAACTGGTCGGAGTCCAGCCGGGCACACAGCCCCTTGCCGTATATAGCTCGAAGAAGAAGCTCGGCTGTTTTTCGAAGAAGACGGTCGCCGACCTTTACGCCATACATGTCGTTCACCAACTTGAAATTTTCAAAATCCGAACAGATGATATCGTATTCCTTATCCGGATTATCTGTGAGAAGTTCCCTCGCGCACTGATAAAAATATTCCTTACTGTAGATACCGGTCAGCCGGTCATACTGGAACAGATTCATCATGGAAGCCGTCTCTCTCAGACGGATAATGCTCTCCACTCTGTGCCGGATCACCTGCGCATTGTAAGGCTTCATCACAAAATCCGTGGCTCCCCGTGACAGAGCCGTAACTTCATCGGTGTCATCCTCACTCTGCGTCACCACGATCACAGGGATTGCCGAATACTCTTCGTTCTCCCGCATGATCCCCAGAAATGTATAGCCATCCATCACCGGCATCACGATATCCAGCAGGATCAGGGAAAGCTTGTCCTTATTCTCTTCCAGAAGCTTTAAGGCCTCCAGTCCGTTCTCCGCCTCCAGAATCTCGTAGTCCTGCTCCAGAATCACGCAAAGCAGTTCCCGGTTCAGCCTGTTGTCCTCTACGATTAATATTTTCTTTCGTGCTTTCATACTTCCTCTCAATCCATGGGTATCTGGTTTTTATTTACAGATTCTTTGGAATTATTATAAAGTCCTTTTTGATTTCTGTAAAGGAAATTTAAAAGTCTTTTTCACAGTTCTCACAATGATATTTCCGGCTCTTATCCTGTCTGGAAAAAAGCTTCCGGCGAATCTTTTTTGTCCCATAAGAGCCGCACCACGGGCAGCGGACAACCGGCGGCATTGACGGATACTGCCCCAGCAGCCGTCTGGTCTCCTCCTCATAGATAGATGTCGTCCGGTAAGCGTCCGGATCAAATGCCGGATCCTGCTTTATCACCTCGTCGATAAACGGCTGACAAAAATCCTCCCACTGGTGAAAAAACTCCTCCGCCGAAATCTCTCCATTCTCCTGTTTTGCCTGAAGTTCCTCCCGCTTTGTACTGGTGATCCCATACGAGGGATCGATTTCTTTGCATTCCTCATATCCGCAGTGCGGGCAGGTCCAGGTGCGCGGCAATGGTCCTGCCGACAAAAGCGCACATTTCGGACAATAAAGCCAGTTCGCAGCCATATATTTCACATGTGCCATAAGATTTCACCCTTTCTGAATATTGACCCGATTCGTGAAGAGAATCGCGGACGCAGGCCGAGCCTGTCCACTTTTTTATTGATATATGCGTAGTATAACGCCGCTTTTCTGTTTTTACAAGAGTCTAAAAAGGACTGCGCGTTTCCACACAGTCCCGACAGCCAGATTCAAATCTGGATTCTGTTTTCTCAGACTCCCGAATAGGCCTGAAATCCGCCATCGATTGGAAGCACAACACCGGTGATAAATCCAGCCGCATCGTTATTCACCAGAAACAGGAGCGCACCCTCCAGCTCCCTGGCTTCCCCAAAACGCCCCATTGGCGTAGCGGCAAGAATTTTCCCGGTACGCGCTGTCGGAGAGCCGTCCTCGTTGAAGAGAAGCTTCGCGTTTTGCTTTGTGGAGAAAAAGCCCGGCGCAATCGCGTTGACACGGATCCCTTCTTTGGAAAAATGCACTGCAAGCCACTGTGTGAAATTGGACACGGCTGCTTTTGCACCTGAGTAAGCCGGAATCTTCGTCAGCGGGGTAAATGCGTTCATGGAGCTGATGTTGATGATATTGCAGCCGCTCCGGCCGAGCATCTGACGCGCGAATGCCTGCGTCGGAAGCAGCGTGCCGATAAAGTTCAGACTGAACACCGCATCCACACCATCCTCTGAAAGATCAAAAAAGCTCTGCGTGTCCGCGTCAATGTCGCCCGCTTCATAGTATTCCTTTTCGGTCTGTGCTTTCGGATTGTTGCCTCCGGCACCGTTCACCAGTATATCACACGGACCCAGATCCTGTAATACCTGCTCCGCCACAGCAAGGCAGGTGTCTTTTTCCAGAACATTGCATTTATATGCTTTCGCGACTCCGCCTTCCTCGTTGATCTCAGCCGCAAAGCGCTCAATGGCGTCCGTGCTCCGGTTCAGAAGCGCGACCTTTGCTCCTGCGCGCGCCAATGTCTTTGCCAGATCACTGCAAAGCACGCCGCCCGCGCCTGTGACTACCGCTACCTTGCCGGTAAGATCGGTATCAATTACGTTCTTTATCATATTGCATTCCTCTTTTCTTATCAATCAAACAGTAGATTTTTTCTGCCTGTCCGCGCATATCCGCGTCCCGCAGCAGCCGGAAACCTGTTATGCGGTATGCGCATGAAACGGTTATGGGGCACCCATCGAGCGCCCCAGCAATTCAATCATTTAACAGGTCCGTCCGCTTTCTCCAGCATATCCCAGCAGCCCAGCAGGTACATAATGCCAAGTGCGCGGTCATAGAGGCCGTAGCCCGGGCGGCACTGCTCGTTCCAGATATGGCGGCCGTGATCCGGGCGCATATAACCCTTGAATCCGCAGTCGTGATATGCCTTCATAATATCCAGAATCCGCACATCACCGTCGCAGTCCCTGTGGGAAGCCTCGGTAAAGTCCCCGTTCGGGAAATGCTTCACGTTGCGCACATGCGCGAACGCGATGCGGTCGCAATAGGTGCGGATGATGTCCGGAATATCATTGTCCGGATTCGCGCCCAGCGAGCCCGAGCACAGGCACAGGTCATTGTACGGATCGTCTACCATGGACAGAAAACGCCCGATGGATTCCTTGTCTACCAGAAGGCGCGGCAGGCCAAAGATATCCCATGGCGGATCATCCGGATGAATCGCCATCTTGATGCCGGTCTCATGGCAGGTCGGCATGATTGCTTCCAGGAAATATTTCAGATTCTCCCAGAGTTTTTCCTTGGTGACCGGCTTATACGCCTCGAACAGCTCATCCAGCTTCGCCATGCGTTCCGGCTCCCAGCCGGGGAACGTCATGCCATGCAGGTTGTTGAGGATGTAGTTCGCCATTTCCTTATAGTCGTCCTGAATCCGGTCTTTCTCATAATAAAGAGCCGTCGAACCATCCCCCATCGGATGGAACAGATCGGTACGCGTCCAGTCAAAGATCGGCATGAAGTTATAGGTCACTACCTTCACGCCAAATTTCGAGAGGTTGCGCAGCGTCTGCTTGTAATTCTCAATATACTGGTCACGGGTCGGCAGGCCGATTTTGATGTCGTCATGGACATTCACGCTCTCTACCACGTCCATGTTGAAGCCCCAGCCCTCAATCTGGCGGCGTGCTTCTTCGATCTCATCGATCTCCCACACTTCGCCCGCCTGTTTGTTATGCAGCGCCCATACCAGGCCGGTCACGCCGGGGATCTGTTTGATCATCTCCTGCGTGATGCTGTCATTGCCTTCACCGTACCAGCGAAATGTCATCTGCATACGTTTCTCCTCCTTCCTGTCATATCAGCCGCAGCATCCACCGCAGACACGTTGATTTTGGGTAACAGTTCAGAACAGCATCGAAATGAAAAGACAGACTATGCAGGTTTACCTGCTAAAGGCTGTATTTTCATTTCGGGATGGGCGGAACGCCCATCAAGCCTCAGACATATGACGCGTCAGCGGCATATAGCCTTCAAAGAAGGCGGTCTGTGGCCTGCTGTTCTGAATAGTTACGATTTCTGCTTGCGGATGCATGCGGCTTATAATGCCTTTTTCCGGATGAATCCCGGAAGTTGTCTGTTTACTACAGTCTTGCATCAAACAGCCCGCAGAAGCTGTCGATCGGATCCGTGCCCTTAAATGCCTCCGGCCCGGCCATCAGGTCCTCGATGAGTGCGTCAAAGGTGTCGTCCTTCGCGTCGTAGGTGTTGATGTAGGTGCGCGCCTGCGGGATGTCCGCCAGCATCGTCGGCTGTCCGCAGCCTACTACGACTACCGGCACCTCGAATACATACCACGGGATCTCGCCGCCGCCCTTGGACATACCGAATACCGGTCTTCCACTGGAGACATCGCACAGTGTGATGACCAGATCCATACCGCTCGTGAAATCCGCGATGGCATTCTTTCCCGCAAAATACACGTTCAAGCTCGGCGTCTCACCCGCTTCAATCTGCTTCTTCATCTTATCAAGCGGGCTCTCGTAGATAAATGCGTCAAAGCCTTTCACGCAGAGTTTTTCTTTTAAGAGCTCCGCGGCGCTCTTGCCGCCGCCCATGCCCATCATCTTCATCAGGGGAGCCATACCGCTCTCTGCCGCCTTAATGTGGACGATCATGATCCTCTTATAGCGCTCCGGTGTCAGCGGCAGTACATCCTTATCTTTGTACTTCACCAACGTGATACAGTCATCGCTGATGGCCTTGTGCATCTGCTTATATTCTGCTTTGCCAAGCGCGCTCTCCAGAATCTCCGGTGCCGGGACACGCTCTTCAGGAGCCTTTTTGTTCAGTCCCAGATGCGCCTTCAGCGCCAGGATGCGCGTCAGGGCCTCGGTCATCCGCTCCTCGGTGATCGTGCCGTCTTTATAGGCAGCCAGCATGGTCCCGAAGTCCTCGTCCGGATCGTTGAAGAACAGGAACATATCGCATCCGGCCATGATGCAGCGCGGAAGCATCTCTTTTCTCGTCATACGGTCTGTCATGCCTACCATGTGCGACGCGTCCGTCACGACCATGCCGTTGAAGCCGAGCCGGTCGCGCAGCAGTCCCTGCATGATCTCCGGGCTTAGGGTCGCCGGCATCATATCCTCATCTTTGAGATCCGGATTGATCGCTTTCGCGTACTTCGGAAGCATGATGTGTCCGGCCATGATGGCGTCCAGTCCCTCATCGATCAATGTGCGGTACACCAGGCCATAAGTCGCGTCCCATTTCTCCGGATCAAAATAATTGACGTTATTGGAGAGATGTGCGTCACGGAAATCCTGCCCGTTGCCCGGGAAATGCTTCGCCGCGCAGGCAAAACCAGGTATCGTGTGCGCGCCCTGTACATAGGCTGCGCTCATCCTTGCCACGCGTTCCGGGTCGCTGCCGAACGCACGGGTGATGACCTCGGTGTTCTCCCAATTATACACGATATCGCAGACTGGTGCAAACGCCATATTGCAGCCGATTGCAGCCGCCTCCTCGTTCGACATTTTACCGAGCGCATAAGCATACTCGGTCTTGTCGGTCGCGCCGATCTTTACACCGGAGCCGATCGCCGTGCCGTCCGCACAGGCGCCGTCGCCGCCCGCTTCTGTGTTGCAGGCAATAAAGATTGGTACCTTCGCGTATTTCTGCAGGACGCGGTTCTGATCCTGTACCTTGATTCCCGGCATGCCGTTGTAACGGCAGCCGCCGAGATGGTATTTCTCCATCAGGTTTTTCAAATAGCTCTCATCCTGAGATTCCGTCAGCTGGAAAAACAGCTGACCGACCTTCTCCTCGTCCGTCATCCCGGCGATGGTCTGCTCCACCCAGGCGCAGTCCTCATCCGAGAGATAAAACGGTTTTGCTTTCATATCAACCATAGTATCATCAGCCTCCAAGATTTTCCTTAAATGCCTGTATCCGCTCCTCCTGATACGCGCCCCCATAGGTGCCTTCGATCAGGCGGGTGAATGCTTCGTCCGTAAATTCCGCCCAGCTTTCCGCCTCACGCTTTACGAGGATTGGAAAATAAAATACGCCGTTCTGCTGCGCCGCGTCAAGATCTCCCGGCGCGTCGCCGCACATCAGCACGTGATCCTTTTCATAGCCCTTTTTGAGCATCTCGCCGATGCAGAACGCCTTGCTGCCGGAATCCTGCGCCAGCACAACGTCTGTGTGCTCCAGAAGCCCGTACAGATCCCATTCCTCCAGAACAGCTCCCAGATTCGCGCTGGAAACGATAACAACATCCGCCTGGCGATGCGCCAGTGTAAGTGCCATGTCCACGCCTTCAAACGGTTTTCTTTCATCCTGTGCCAGCTTCGAGATGGAGTGATTCACCGCATTGCTCCAGGAGAGGGCCTTCTCCAGAGAGATATGCGGATCTCCCGCTGCCTGATTTTCTTCGATCTTTTTTTTCAATGCGTCATTCGAAAGCTCCGGCGCGGTATCCGCCCAGACTTCCAGCGCTTCCAGATCGTCAATCTTCCGATATTTTCCGTTTATCTCACGAAGCGCCATCGCAAGCCCCTTGAAGCGGTTGATGCCGCGGGTCATGGTATAGAGATTGATCTCATTCCAGCGCGCCAGAATCTCTTCTCTCCATTCTCCCAATCCCCACTCACCCACCATGCACGGGCCGAAGCAGCGGATGTGCTTGATGTCCATGGTGTCCATCGCACACCCGTCGCTGTCAACGCAGATGAGATATTCATGCTGTTTCGTAAATTCTGTCAGACTATCTGCCATTGCCGGCTCCTTTCTGCAGCAGGCGGCATGAACAGCCGCCCGCTTTTTACAAATATTACTTATTGCTTATTATTTCTTACCATTTTTTCTTGCCGCAAGCGTTGCAGAGTTCGCCTCCACCTGTTTCTTACCCAGCGGGTACCAGAAAGCAAGTACAATGATCAGCAGCCCAAATCCGATGGCCGGAATCAGTGTTCCTACCGTATAGATACCGCTCAGCACGTCCGGGTCAAACGCGGTTGCGTCCGTATAGCCGATCATCGTCAGCAGAGCGCCGGTCAGACCTGAGGACAGTGCCTGGCCAATCTTTCTCGCGAAGGAGTACAGCGAGTAGATCGTACCATCCGAACGGCTGCCACGGCGGACCTCATCCTCATCGATCACGTCCGTGATCATCGCCCAGATACAGGTGTTAAAGAAAGCGATACCAAAATAGCCGAGCGTGTACAGAAGAATGTACACATACATATTCGTGGTACGCAGTAAGAATGCTGCCAGATAGCCGACAACTGCCACAACATTTCCCGCGATTGCAATCTCTTTTTTGCCGTATTTCTTTGACATCGGCGGGATCACAAACAATGCGAGAACGATCATCAGCACGCTGCCGACAAGGGAAGCGATGGAAGCACCGGACGCGCTGTTAAAGTAATTCGGGAAGATGTAAGCATTCATACCCTGCATGGTCAGCTGCGCCAGCAGAAGGACGATCGCCGCCACGATGATACTGATCAGTGCGCGGCTGGAAAACAGCTGTTTGATCAGAGCGCTGAAGCTGAACTTTTCTGTCTTGGTCTCAATCTTCACACGCTCTGTAGTCAGGCTCGTGCAAAGCAGATAGCAGACCACCGCGCCGATTGAGCAGACAAGAGCCGCAACGCTGAGTTTTGTGCCGGACAGACGGGTAAGACCTTCCGCGTCCTTATAGTAAACTACCAGCGGCAGAACCACGCCGATCACGGTGCCGGCTAACGTAGCGCCGATATTTCTCCAGCTGGAGAGCTGTACACGGTCTTCCGGCTTATCCGAGATTGCGGAAGCCATAGAGCCGTAAGGAATGTTGACGCCAGTGTAGCAGACGCTGCCCCAGAGCAGATAGGTCGCAAACATCCAGACGATCTTAAACGCCATCGGCATGCCCTTGAACCAGCTCGCGTACATCAGGAACGAAGCCACGGCCACAGGACCCATGAAACGGCGGATCCAGGGGGTAAATTTTCCTTTATCAGTTGGCTTGGAGCGGTCCACAATCTGCCCCATCGCCGTATCCGTGAACGCGTCCACAAAACGGGCAAGCATCATCATCACGCCGACCAGTCCGGCGGAGACGCCCATGACGTCCGTGTAAAACTTCAGCAAAAAGCTGGAGGAAAGAATAAATGTAAAATCGTTTCCGAAGTCGCCCATCGCGTAACCGATCTTGTCGGCCCAGCCAAACGGCTTCACCTTTGTACCTGTCTTTGCCATTGTTGTAAATCCCCTTCCTGTTGTTCATGCATGCATAATCATACTTATGCGTGACTGTTCAATACCTTTACAGCCACCTTTATGCAATTATCCATTGCACCGGGCGCGCACCGGGAATCATTGTCCCGGCGCGTCCAGGCACAGTTCATCATGATTTCATACTTTATCAAATTTAATCAGTTTCGCGTTGACGCTCTCGGCAAAGCCTTCCGGACACAGAGAGCCTGCCATCTCAAGGGAAGCCTCCACCGTCATGGCTTTCATCATATCCCACATGCCTTCGCCAGGAGCCATCTTCATATTCATCGCCAGACTAAACGCCTCGGCCGCCGCTTCCAGCGCCTCCGGACACTTTGCCAGCTCCTCAAACGTATCCTTAATGCTGTACTTACCCTCCGGGAATTCCATCGGCGCGCTCAGATCCAGGTCGCCCGCCAGCTTAAACCAGTTCGCCACGCCCTCGTTGCGCTCGTTCACTTCCGGAAGTACGTAGATCGACGGCTCTTTTTCCACCTTTTCCAGCGTGATAGAGTCCTTCACATCGCCCGCCACCGCGAGAACAATGTTGGAGCCCTCTGCCAGAGCAACGGTGAACACGAACACCTTCTCAGCAGACTTCTCTTCCACCAGCTTGCCGTTCAGATACAGAGCGACGGTCGGCTGATTCGAGTACACACGGATCTCGGTCGTCTCGCCCGCGCGCTGCGCGTAGCGTCTGCCGCAGACATGCACCATCGGCTTCGTGGTCCAGTACGCCTGATAGATAAAGTAGCTGTCCTTCTTCGTCTTTCGGTCCATGGTCATCAGGCCTTTGTTGTTTCTGCCCGCTACGCCGCCCTCATCACGCGCCGCACAGCCGAAATCAAACATATTCCACACATGGCTGGACCACATCCACGGCCTCTCATCGAGCACCTTTGCCATATGCTCATGGTAAAGCGCCTGATATTCCTCACTGTAATCCTTGCAGGCCGGATTCGGGCCATGATAGGTAATGATACCCTCGCAGCCGTATTCGGAAAGGCCAAGGCAGATCTCCGGATGCACCTTATGGAAATTGTCAAGCCACGGACCGTTGTCCTCCATCTTGCCGCCGTACCAGCCAAAGTAATGGTTGTAGCTCTCGATGTCGGTGATGTTGTGGATCGGGCTCTCCACCGGAGTCATCGTCACATGCGCAATCGTCGTAAGTCTTGTCGGATCAAGCTGATGGCAAAGGTCATTCAGCTCTTTGTGATTCTCTACCAGCTGCTCAGAGATGCCGCCGATGAGGATTTCATTCGACACACCCCAGAACATGATCGACGGATGGTTGTAATTCTGGATGATCAGCTCTTTCATCTGGCTGATACAGTTCTGATGCGCCGCCGGATCCGCGTTGAACACGCTGATAAACGGAATCTCCGCCCACACCGCAAAGCCCAGCTCATCGCACGCGTCATAGAAATATTGGTTGTGCTGATAGTGTGCCAGACGGATGGTGTTCGCGCCAAGCTCCTTGATGAGCTCCGCGTCATGATAATGGTCTTCCTTCGAAAGCGCGTTGCCCTTGTAGAGCTGATCCTGATGACGGCTCACGCCGCGAAGCGGAGTCTCCACACCGTTGATGATGAAGCCCTTATCCGGATCCACGGAAAAGCTCCTGACGCCGACACGGGCGGACACCTCGTCATACGCCTCGTTCCTGCGCTGCAGGGTCGCGGTCACCGTATACAGATACGGATCATCCAGATTCCATCTCGTGACATCCGGCACATAGATGGTCATCTTCGTGTCGTCCGCCGGTCTCGCCGCCGAAGCCACCTCATGGCCATCTGCATCTTTAATCGAATACAGAACAGTGAAGTTCTCATCCGGGTTCGTCACAAAGGCCTCGACTTCAAAGGTTGCGCCTCCACATTCTTCACAGGGCTTCGGCGTCACCATAAGACCCGGGCCTCCGTAATAGTCGAGATCAAAGTGCGCATCCGGCACAGAGATCAGGTTCACACCGCGGTAAAGGCCGCCATAAAAGGTAAAATCGGCCGACTGCGGATAAACGCTGTCCTTGTACTCATTGCTGCACGCGATCACGAGAAGGTTCTCCCCATCCGCCTTGCACAAATCTGTAATATCTGCGCGGAAGGTCGAATAGCCGCCCTCATGGTATGTAACCTCCGTCCCATTGACGTAGACAGTCGCCTGCTGTCCCGCGGCAAGGATCTCCACATACACGCGGCCGCCTGCCAGAGGCTGTTTCGGTGTGGCAAATTCCTTCGCATACCAGTACGTTCCACGGTCATACGCACCGTTCCCGTCCATCCCGTCAATGGCGTTCCATGTATGCGGCAGGTTTACCTGCTGCCAGTTCTCCGGAAGTTTTTCCGGCAGACCGGCATTTTCCTGAATGAAGCGCCAGTTACAGTTGAGACTGATGATGTTTCTCATGCTATACCTCCTTTTGATTAAAACTGTGGTTTTCGTAACTGTGAAGGCACTGAGCAGTTACGATTTTTCATGAATTGATACCCGTAGCCATGTGGATACTGAACAATTACGAAAAATAGGAAATGTGTTCATCGATTCTTTCGTCAAAACCGTCCTGTACTATAAAATTCCCACATAGAAGTATTTATCAGGGCATGGTTTTTCGTCAAAATCATTATAAACCATTTTACACTCTTAGAAAAATTCTGGCTATGTTAAATTTCTTGCTTTTTTTGTATTTTTTCTATTCCGGAAGCAAAAAAAGGAAGCAAAAAAAGCTTTTCAGGATTCTGAGAGTGTGTTAGAGTAATAATATATGTGGCAAATGTCAGGACGAAAGTTTTCTGCCCCTGTTCCAGACGTTTTATAAAGAAATGGAGATTTTATGAACGAACACGAAATCATTCTGGATTATGTCAGCGAATTGCTTACAAGAAACCGTCTGCCGGTACACCGCTTTACTCTTCCCTGTGAAGATGCAGTGCGCTTCGATCAGGGGCTGAGACAGGACATTCTTCACATGGAAGGACTTGAAGATTCCACTAACCGGTTTTTGCAGGAGCTAAGACCCAGGAAACTGTATTCCGTGACGGATGATTATCTCTGTTCCTATATGGGGCTGCGTATCCCGGATTCTGACGAATTGTTTCTGTGCGGTCCCTTCATCAGTGAGCGAATGCAGGGGGATCGTCTGAATCAGTTCCTTGAAAGTCTGAAGATCCCCGAAGGTCTGCATGACTCCTTCCGGGATTATTACCTGAATGTCGCATATGTGGCGGCCCCTCTCGTGCTCACAAGTATTTTTACCCTGCTCGCGGAGCGTCTTTACGGCGCAGATCATTATGAAATGATAGAAACAACCTTTCAGGAGCTGCAGCAGTGGCCACGCCTTTATGACAATTATTTTCGCGTTGAAGACAAACCGTTTTTGAGCGTACAGCTGATCGAGGCACGCTACCAGACGGAGGACGAGCTGCTTTCCGCCGTTCAGAAAGGGAATGAGAAAAAGGCTTTGGAGATCATCGCCGGACAGTCCTCTCACATCATACCGGAGCGCTTAAGCAGCCGGCTGCGGGATCAGATGGACTACTGCATTACGCTGAATACTCTGCTGCGCAAGGCTGCGGAGCTTGCCGGAGTGCATCCAATTCACATTGATTCCCTCTCCAACCAGAACGTCAAAACCATCGAAACGCTGACCAGCACGGAACAATGCGCCTCTTTCCAAAAAGAGTGCGTCCAGAATTACTGCCGTCTTGTCCGCAGGTACACGCTTGGCAATTATTCTCCGCTGACGCAGAAGGTGCTCACCTACATTTCAACTGATATTGACGCAGACTTAAGCCTGAAATCATTCTCCGAGCTGCTCTCAGTCAATGCCAGCTACCTGTCGACTCTGTTCAAAAAAGAAGTAGGCGTACCGCTCACCGAATATGTCAACCGCAGCCGCATCCGTCACGCACAGGGATTACTCCTTGGCACGGATCTTCCGACCAAGACCATTGCGCAGCAGTGCGGCATCCCGGATATCTATTATTTCAGCCGTCTGTTCAAGCGGATCACCGGTACGACGCCGAAAGCATACCGGGAATCCCGCGAATCAAAAAAATATCAGGCCGCGCTTGGCACAACGACAAATACTCCTGAACGTTAAATTTATGAAGACTGGGAAAAGGGCTTTGCTGTACACACAAAGCCCTTTCCATTCTTTATAAATATTTCTGCAGCGCAGCCAAAATCGCTTTCCGGTCGAGCGGTTTCGCCAGATGCGCGTCCATACCGACATCCAGACAGGCCTGAATATCGCTGGAAAAAGCGTTGGCTGTCATCGCGATGACAGGCAGATCATGGTCCTCACGATTCAGAGCACGAATCGCCTTTGTAGCTTCATATCCATTCATCACCGGCATCTGCAAATCCATAAATATCGCGTCATAATAGCCGATCGGGGATTTTTCAAACTGTTCCACGCACTCTTTTCCGTTCTCAGCATATTCAGAAATGATTCCGAATGTTTTGAGGATTTCAGCCGCAACCTCGCGGTTGATCTCAATATCCTCCGCCAGAAGGATCCGTTTCCCGGTAAAATCTGTCCTGCCGCTCTCCGGTTTCGGCTCAGATGTATTTATTCCGGCTCTTCGGAAATCCAGTGCAACGTGAAAGCGGCTTCCTTTTCCCTGCTCGCTTTTCAGCTCAATCGTACCCCCGAAAGCCTCCACAATCGCCTTCGTGATCGCCATTCCCAGTCCCGAACCTTCTGTTTTCTCCACCTCATCCGTTTTTTCTCTCGTAAAGGTATCATAAAGAGTGTCCTGAAACTCTTTCGACATTCCGATTCCGGTATCCTCTACAATAAAATGCGTACGGATCAGTCCATCTCCCGCAGGAGAAGCTTCCTGCCACATATGCATGCCGATCCTGCCGCCCTCCGGTGTGAATTTCAAAGCATTCGAAAGCAGATTCAGCAAAATCTGGCTGAGCCTCGTCCCGTCGCAAACCACTTCCTCTGAAATGACATCCCGGACAACGACGTCAAAGTGCTGCTTTTTGGTCTGAATCTGCGGCTGAACAATGCTGACGACATCGTCTATCGTTTCGCGCAGTGACACATGTTCCCAGTTGATCGACATCTTTCCGCTCTCAATCTTTGACATGTCCAGTACGTCATTGATAAGCCCCAGCAGGTGTCTGCCCGACAGCTTTATCTTTTTCAGGCAATCCTCGACTCTTGCCGGATCCTGCTGATTGTCCAGCGCAATATCGGTCATACCCATGATGGCGTTCATTGGCGTCCTGATATCGTGGCTCATGCTCGAAAGAAAATCACTCTTCGCACGATTGGCATGGATCGCTTCTTTTCGCGCTGCATCCAGATCCCGCAGATTGCGCCGTGACATCCGGGCGTATAAAAGAAATACAATCACCATGTTGCCAAGAATGATCAGCATCGCCCCGATGATTACGGTAATCCGCAGCTGATCCAGCTCTGTCATCGTCTCCTTGATCACACCCTCCGGCATCACTGTGATCAGATACCAGGTCGACTTTGTAGCAATCGGGGTGCAGTAAATATAGCGCTCCTCTCCGTCGACAGAAATCCTCGTTCCATAGTCCTCACCATTCTCCATAGCGGCGCGCAGCTCCGCCTCGTAGACCTCGCTTGTCTTTCCATCCAGTGTCTCGAATTCATTCTCAATCCGTTCGAAATAATTGTCGGCTTCAAAATCCGCATTCCTGATGACATAGTCACCGTCCATATCAATGATGTGAGAATAAGCATTCGCGCCTTCCGTATAAAGATAGAGCGCGTCGTTCATATCCTCCATCGGAACTCCTGCAAGGAGCGCAATCGTTTTTGAGCCATCCTCCAGCTCATATTCTGCGGCCCTGCCAAACAGGAAAAGCATATCGCCATTGCTGTCAATGCCGCGCTTGATAACACTTCCATATGAATCCAGAAGCGTCTCGACATCATCTTCCCCTTCAAAGACGATCTCATCCCCATAGATGGTCTCTAAAGCTCCGTCCTCTTTGTAGAAACCCAGATACGTAAAGCTTGTAAAGCCCGCGCCATCTCTCAGGTTCTCCAGAAAGTCTTCATCATACCCCTCCGCCTCGGAAAGAGAAGTTTTCATCAGGGTATCGACCTGCTCCAGACACAGGTTGACAATCGTCTGAAACTTTTGCTGGATCTGTTCATTAATCTCAGAGATGTAAATAACCCCGATATCTGTGACGGATTCTCTGGTCTTTCCGGTCATGAACGTAGAAAGCCAGGCAAAGACGATAACACAGAGGATGATCACCCACGCAAAGCTCCAGATTATCAGTTGTCTTCTCTTCTTTTCCATAACCGGACTTCCTTTCCTGCCAAAAGGAGTCATCACAAGATGGCTTCTCCCATGTAATAAAATCCTTTGCATTCTGTCAAATGTACATCTATGATCTTTCCGATCAACTCTTCTTTGCCCGGAAAATGTACAAGAAGATTATTCGAGAGGCGGCCGGTAACCAAAGTATGATCGTGATCATTCACGGATTCAACAAGTACCGGAAGCGTCTGCCCCTCCACGCGCTTTGACATCTCCTGTGAGATGGTCTGCACCAGAGTAAGCAGGCGGTTGAAACGGTCTTTCACGATGTCGTCCGGCACCTGATCCTCCATCGCCGCAGCGGGCGTGCCTGTGCGTTTGGAATAAATAAAGGTAAAAGCGCTGTCGAAGCGCACTTTTCTGACGACATCGAGGGTCTCCTGAAAATCCTCCTCGGTCTCTCCCGGAAAACCGACTATAATATCGGTCGTGATAGAAAGGTCAGGAATCTCACGGCGCAGCTTATCCGCCAGAGCAAGATACTGCTCTTTATCGTAACGGCGGTTCATCTTTTTTAAGATGCGGCTTGAGCCGGACTGCAGCGGCAAATGCAGGTGACAGCAGATTTTGGAGGACTGCTTCATCACCGCGATCAGCTCATCCGAGAGATCCTTCGGATGGGAGGTCATGAAACGAATTCTCTCGATACCGGGCACCTGCTCCACCATCCTCAAAAGCTCCGCAAAAGAAATCGGATTTTCCAGCGTCTTTCCGTAGGAATTGACGTTCTGTCCGAGGAGCATGACCTCGACCACACCGTCCTTTGCCAGCCGCTCCACCTCACAGAGGATGTCCTCCGGGCGGCGGCTGCGCTCACGTCCGCGCACATACGGCACAATGCAGTAGGTGCAGAAATTGTTGCAGCCATACATGATATTGACGCCGCATTTGAAAGAGTAAGTACGGTCCGCAGGCAGATCCTCGACGATCTTATCCGTGTCCTGCCATATGTCAATGATCATTTCTTCTTTTCTATGCGTCAACTTAGTTTTATCTGCCAAATCAGAAAGTCCGGACGCCTCTGCAGGCCTAATCTGCTCCGCCATCCGCTGTCCCTCCAGCACCCGATACAGCAGCTCCGCGAACTTAAAGATATTGTGCGTACCGAAGATCAGATTGACGAAGCGATAGCTCTTTTTTAGCTTCTCGACGACATCCGGCTCCTGCATCATGCAGCCGCAGAGCCCGATGATCATCCGCGGATTTTTCTTTTTCAGATTGGAGAGGTAGCCAAGATGCCCATAGACCTTCAGATTCGCGTTCTCGCGGACCGTGCAGGTGTTGTAAAGGCACAAATCCGCCTCCTCGCTCTCGGTCTGCTCAAAGCCGATCTCATCGAGAATGCCGCGAAGCTTCTCGGAATCCTTCGCATTCATCTGGCAGCCGAAGGTCGTCACATTAGCGGTCTGACTCCGTCCGTCTTCCAGCTCACGCTCCCTGATGATTTCCCTGCATTTTTTCATAAAATAATACTGGCGCGCCGGTTCTTCGGCAGGCGCCGGATTTGCCGTATCTATAGAATCCAAATCAATTGCATTTAAATTGATTGAGGTTAAATTGATTGCGTTTACGTCTGTCGATTTGGAGGATGTTCTCTCTTCTGCTGTATTCATGGTTCTATCAGTCGTTATCCTTTCACAAAAGTATAAAATCGAATCGTTCGGGCACATACCCGCGCCTCTTAGCTGCGTGAGTTTTAGTATAACATACTCTTCCAAGTCAAACAAGATAAAACCGGCAGCTCCATAGCGACAGGAAATCGTCGCCGTGGAGCCGCCGGTGCAAGGGGCTAATTTGTTATATGGTTTTTGCTAAATGATTTTATCTCATGGTTTTATCTCATGGCTTTATATCAAGGCTTTATATCAAGGCTTTATATCAAGGCTTTATATCATGGCTGTATAATTAGTGAGGAATTACCCGGCGGGTCGCCTTATCCCATGGAGATCGGGCCGCCGCGCAGTTTGCCTGCTGTGGTAATCCTGCGGATGGCTACCATGTATGCGGCCATGCGGAGTGTTACCTGTTTTTCTTTGCTGAGGTCTAACACTTCTTTGTAGGCTTTCAGCATGATCTTGTTCAGCATCTTATTTACTTCGTCCAGATCCCAGGTCAGGTTCTGGATGTTCTGTACCCACTCGAAATAGGAAACAACCACACCACCCGCATTTGAAAGAATGTCCGGGCAGAGGATGATGTTCTTTTTGTTGAGGATCTCGTCCGCGCCGACGGTCGTCGGGCCGTTTGCCGCCTCGATGATCAGCTTCGCCTGGATCCTGTCCGCGTTATCCTCTGTGATTTGATTCTCCAGAGCTGCCGGGATCAGCACGTCGCACTTGCAGGTGATCAGTTCATCATTTGTGATGTGTTTCACACCATCCTCCGTGTACTGATCCAGAGTGTTCCCTGCGGCGATGAATTTGCGGATGGCCGGAATGTTCAGGCCGTCTTTGCTGTACAGGCCGCCGGTGTAGTCGCTGACTGCCACTACCTTCTGTCCGTTCTCATAGAAAATCTCTGCGGCAGTCCCGCCGACATTTCCCATGCCCTGAATTGCAATGGCTGCGGTGGATTTATCCATCCCATAGGTCTTCAGGCACTCATACGTGATAATCGTTACGCCGCGGCCGGTCGCTTCCACACGACCTACCGAGCCGCCGATCTCTACCGGCTTGCCGGTAACGACGCCGGGTACACAGTGTCCCTGGAACATGCTGTAGGTATCCATGATCCATGCCATCACTTCTCCGTTGGTGTTTACGTCAGGAGCCGGAATGTCCTTATCCGGTCCGATGATCGGAAGGATTCGCGTTGTATAGCGTCTGGTCAGACGGATCAGCTCATCTCTGGACAGCTTCGACGGGTCGACCTTGATCCCGCCCTTCGCGCCGCCATAAGGGATATTCACGACCGCGCATTTAAAGGACATCCATGCCGCCAGTGCTTTTACCTCGTCCATATTGGCGTTCTGATGATAGCGGATACCGCCCTTGCACGGACCTCTGGCACTGGAATGCTGTACGCGGTAGCCTTCAAACACCTGAATGCTGCCGTCGTCCATTTTGATCGGGATCGACACCTTCAACTCTCTTTCCGGATAGCACAGCGTCACATAGTCTTCATATGCAAGCCCCAGCGCTTCCGCGGACTGTTTTAATACGGCAAGCATATTCTCATACGGGTTATACTTTTTCTCGCTCATAAAAAAATCACTCCTTTGCTTCTGACGCACATCCGAAATCTTTCGGATGTACAGATCACGAAGGCTGTACCGCCTCCTGTTTCCTGATGTCGTCAGTATAGCAGAAATGATTTTCTGTGATTACGGAAATTCCGGGAACGCTATTTTGTTTTTCCGTGATATCACGAGCCGCAACTCCCTGAATATCCGTTATGCAATGCCAGCAACGCACATGGAAAAGCGGCTGCTTATCCGTAAACAGCCGCCGCTTCTTTCGCTGTCCGGATCAATGCCGGAATCGAAGGCATGATCCACTCTTTTTTCATATTCAGCACCTGTGCGCAGGCTTCCCAGGGTTCCCCGATCCAGTTGAGGATCTTAAGCGTTCCAGCCTCCGCGTCCTCGCGCACAACACTGTAAGGAAGCAGGCTAATCCCATACCCCGAGGAAACGTATTTTTTGATCAGGCTTCCGCTGTCAAGACGGATCTGATTCTGAAGGGCGATGTGATGATGCTCCAGCATCTCCTCCAGCTGCCGGTAATAGTAGCAGTCCTTTTGCGCCAGAACAAACACCTGGCGCTGAAAATCCTTCGGACTAACATGTTCTTTTTTCGCCAGCGGGTGCTTCGGAGATACCGTAAAGCACAGCGGCTCGCGGAAAAGAACAGTCGTTTCCAGATCCGGCTCTTTTACCGGTTCCATATCATAAAGAAACGCCACGTCGATCTCATCCGCGCGCAGGCGGTCGTAGATCGCGTTGCAGTTCCCGATGCTGACCGAAAGCGTGATATCCGGATAGCCTGCCATAAATTTTGTGAAGACCATTGCCATGCTGTACAGTCCCAAAGATTCCACCGTCATCACGCGGAGATTCCCTTTTATGGCATTCATGGACGACATATCCCGGCAGGCCGTGTTGTAGGTCTCCATCAGTTTTCTGGCATAGGGCAGGAATCGCTCCCCGCCCTTTGTCAGTACCGTACGCTTTCCGCGGCTCTCCACCAGCTTGACGCCCAGCTCATTTTCCAGTGACAGTATGTGCTCTGCCAGAGTCGACGGCGCGTAATTCAGCTTCATGGAAGCACGAAGATATGATTTCTTCTCAGAGTAAATATTATATGGAATTTCTTTTAATAACACAAGATATAGTGTATAGAATTGAGTATTTTGACTAGATGTTGTAGTATCGTTGAGTGAATCTAAGCGACTTTTGCCTGTTTAAGCGACAAATAAGCGACAAATTTTAACCGCCCCTAGCGGTTTCTTTTTGCCTTTTTCACTCTGCTTTGCGGAAAAGTGCCATGTCGATTGCTTTCATAGCCCTTGCTTCGCTTGCCGCGAAAACGTGGCTGTATGTGTCGAGCGTGGTTTTCGTGGTAGAGTGCCCAAGCCGGTCTGCGATCACCCTTGCCGCTACGTCGCCGTTAATCAGCAAAGAAGCGTGCGTGTGACGGAGCGAATGCAGATGGAGTTCCGGCAGGCCTGCCTGTCTGCACACCTTTTTCAGCTTCACATTCAGGTTGGAGCCAATCAGGTAGTTGCCGACCAGATTAGTGAAAACCGCTTCCGGGACTTTCCAGATATCCGCCTTTTTAAAACGTTCCAGCGCCTGCTTATGCTTGTGCTCTTTCAGCAGATCAAGGACATATTCCGGCAGGACAATCCGCCGTTCGCTTTCATCGGTTTTCGGCGTGTCCCTAACAAACTTCCCGTCCAGGCGCACCATTGTGTGGCTGATATATAAAACGCCCGTCTGGAAGTCGATGTCATCCCAATGCAGGGCGCACAGTTCGCCGGAGCGGATGCCCGTCGCAAGGAACAGGTTGCCAATCACTTCAAACTGGAAATCCGGCTGCTCATGCAGTGTATCAAGTAACCGGCGGCTCTGTTCTTCATCAAAGAATGCAGCAGGCGGCGTATCTACTTTGGGCGGCGTCGCCAGCTTACAGGGGTTGCGGCGCATGATCTCTTTCTTGACCGCCGCCGTAAAAATTGCCGACAGGTTCAGCTTAATCTTGTTTACACTTGCGCCGGTCAGCGCCGGACTTCCTACATTATCAAATGCTTTGTCGAGGGGCATTCCAATCGCCGCCGCGATTTTTTCCGCTGTCTTCCTGCTTGTGGTGCCGCGCATGACATTATAGAGCGTAGATTTTTCAATCCCGGCCTTATCCGCAAGTTCCTGACGTTTATAGCCATCCAAAAGCGCCTTATCTTTCAGGCGGTAATGCGTTTCCACGTTGCCGCTTTTCTGTAATTCGGCAAAAAGGCTGTCGAGCATGGGCGGGGTGATATTTTTCAGCTTTTCACGCCCTAACACAGGCATGATGTGCCGTTCAATCTCTCCCCGGTAATTCTTCAAGGTCTGCGGTTTTAAAACAGACGGCGCAACCGTCTCATAATACCACTTTTCCAGTTCCGCAAATGTACGGTTTTCGTCCAGGGCTACATATCCCCTGATTTTTTCTTCCCATACCGCCGCGTACTGCTTTGCCAACTTTTCCGCCTTGCCTGCTGTCACGCCGTCGGGCGGACGGTATGTCGTCGTTTTCTTGCGCTGCTTTCCTTGTTCGTCATATCCCATGTATGCGGTAATCGTGAACGTGTCACCACGTTTTCTGATACTTGCCATTCTAACACTCCTTCCTTTATTAATGCTTATCGCTGGAAGTTACGGCCAACGAAATCAAACAGATAATCCTCTAATACCTTTTCCGCCTTGAATTCGTAATAGTCGCGCTTTTCTTCCATGTCTTCATTACCGTTCTGCAGCCAGTATGCCGCCCGCTCTAATGCGGAATAAAAATCCTTATCCCCCAACATCATGTCGAGCATGGGGAGCATATAGGGGCTGTCCTCAAAATACCCGTCCTTTATCAGCCGCATATTCTCCACAGTTCTCTGTGAAAGCCCCAGCGTTTCACGTACAGGAATATCTTCAATAATTGTACCTGTAAGAAGGTAATCAACCGTCACGCCGTAAAATTCCGCGATTTTTAAAAGCTTGTCGCCGTTTGGCTGTGTTTCCCCTGTGCAGTACAGGGAAAGCGACTGCGGACGGATATTCATGAAAGCTGCAAGCTCTTTCTGCGTCGTGCCGTGACTTTCCATAAGGCTGCGCAGCGTTTCCGCAAAATGCGAGTTATACCGGTTTACCGGCGGTTGTTTGCTTGAATCTGACATCCTTTTCTCCTTTCCGATTGCGGTTTCCTTGAACTTAATAAAACTAATTCAAGGAAACTTGACTTTGCTTTTCCATTTGCTATAATGTGAGTATACACAAGAAAAGCGCAGTTGTCAATAATTAGACGCAAGAAAAACGAATTATCATAAAAAGAAAGGGGGGCTTTACGCATGGAACAGAAAGCAGCCTTGACAATCCGAGAAACATCACGGGAATACGGAATCCCGGAATATGCCATCCGCACACTTGTAAAGCGTGGGGCATTCCCTGTAATCCAGACCGGGAACCGCTGTTATATCGTCCGCACCGTTTTTGAAGCGTATTTAGAAAAAGGGGGAGAAACCTATGTTGCTGCACGTTGACAATGTGAAATTCAAGATAAAACCCACCGGCCAGGAAATCGGCGGCATAAAATCCCGTTTCACAAGATCGGCAAGCATTAAGGACATCAGCACAAAACAGCTTGCGGCTGCCCTGACTGCCGGAAGGACTGTGCAGCCGGGCATTACCCCTTTTTCGGAGGAAAGCCGGAAGAGCGGGGCAAAAGGCACAAAGGATGAGGATTTCAGCAGGCAGATTGTTTTTATGAGCGATATCGACAACAAACGCGCGGACTTACCCGCTGAGACCCCGGCACATATCGCGGAACTGCTTGCACAATACGGCCTAAAACCGGCTTTCATGTATGAAACCTTTAGCAGCACGGCGGAGCTTCAACGGTTCCGAATTGCCCTGGTTGCAGATGAGGATTTTACAGACCGCGCAGAGCGCGACCGGGTGCAGGCGGCGCTGATTGCGGCGTTTCCACAGTCTGATCAGACCTGCATAAATGCGGACCGCATCTTTTTCGGGACTGACAAGGGACTGATTGAAGGCTATACCGATTTTGATGCGGTATGCAGCAAATCTGACCTGCTGACATTTGCCGACGCATACAAAGACGCCATCCAGGCGCTGACAGAACAGAATACAGCGCTCAAAGCGGACAAGCCGAAATTCGGCCAGATCATTCCAACCGGGCAACGGCACGGTACCCTTGTAAGCTTTGCTGCAACCGTGCTGACAAAATACGGCGTATGCGATAAGGCACATGAAGCGTTTATGCAGCGCGTGGCACAGTGTGAGGAGCCAAAGCCGGATGATGAAATTGCCAGAATCTGGCGGGATGCCTGCAGGCACTATGAGCAAAAAACAAGCAAGGGACCGGGCTACATACCGCCATCAGAATATGTAGCACAGGATTTTGTGCAGAGCCTTATCCCCTCTGACTATACCGATGTAGGCCAGGCAGATATGTTTGCGGCGGTATACGGGGAGAAAGCAAAATATTCCGAGGCTACAAAGTGGATTGTATACGACGGTACCACGTGGCGTGAAGATGAAATCCGGGCACAGGGCCTTGTGCAGAGACTGACCGCAAATCAGCTTGACCTTGCATCCAGGCTGCTTATGAAAGCACAGGCGGAGGAAAACGCCGCCGCTGAATCCGGGGACAATGAAGCCCAAGACAAGGCAAAAAAGAAAATACATTTTGCAAGGACTTTTCGCTCATTCGCGCTTGCGGAGCGGAAAACATCACGCATTGCCGCAGCACTGACCGAGGCAAGGCCAGCTTTGCAGATTGCGGTTGACCTGCTGGACAGAGACCCCTATCTGCTGAACACGCCAGCCGGGACGGTCAACCTGCAGACGGGAAAAATCAAAAAGCATGACCCCGCTGACTACTGCACGAAAATAACCGCTGTAGGGCCGGGGACAGAAGGCGCGGACCTGTTTTCCGACTTCCTGCGCCGTGTGACCTGCAATGACAGCGCACTTGAAAATTACCTGCAGGAAATCGCCGGGATGTGTGCCGTCGGCAAGGTCCTCAGGGAAAACCTGATTATCGCATACGGCGGGGGCGGCAATGGCAAAAGCACCCTGTTCAACCTGCTGTCCCGCGTTATGGGTGACTATTCAGGCGGCCTGTCCTCTGATGTGCTGATTACAAACAACCGTAACAATAAGAAGCCGGAATATGCGGAACTGCGCGGGCGGCGGCTTGTGATTGCGGCGGAACTGGAAGAAGGCGTGCGACTTGATACCGCTACTGTCAAGAAGCTGTGCAGCACCGACCCGATACGGGGCGAAAAGAAATACAAATCGCCGTTTGACTTCATTCCGTCCCACAACATTGTGCTGTATACAAACCATCTCCCAAAAGTCGGAACCATCGACAAGGGAACCTGGGACCGGCTTATCGTCGTACCGTTCAAAGCAAACCTGCGCGGCGTTAAAGGCGAAATCTACAATTATGCAGACTACCTGTTTGAACGTGCCGGGGGCGCTGTCCTGTTATGGATTATAAAAGGCGCAAAACGCTTTATTGAGCACCAGGGGCATATTGAGGTGCCGGAGTGCGTCACAGCCGCCTGTGAGGAATACCGTGCGGCGAATGACTGGCTGCATAATTTCCTGGCCGAAAACTGTGAAGTATCACAGGATTATGAAATCATGAGCGGCGATCTGTACAGCGCCTATACGTCCTACAGTGCCACCGTAAGGGATTATACACGCCGGGCGGATGACTTCAAAAAAGCAATGCAGGGCGCAGGCTTTGTCTACCACAAAACAAACAAAGGCATGAAAGTCTATGGCCTGCGTCTGAAAGTGACGGATTTTGAGCCGTGCTGCGAGCCGACGCCTTTTGACTGCGTGCCGCCGCTTGTGGGGTGAGCGCGAAAAAGTGACGGCAAGTGACGTTTAACAGGAAACTTTTCCAAATGAAAAAAGCGGTTTTACGAGGGAAAGTTTCTTACAGCCGTCACTGCCCGTCACTCCCCCACCGGCGCATGAAAAAGCCGGCCGCCAGACACCGGTGCCGGAGTTCATTTTTCCCCCACACGGGAAATTAATTTTCAGAGAGGAGCAAAACCATGAACGCATTACAAAAGCTGTTCAAAAGAAAACAGGAACCACCGCATGGGATATCCATAGAAATACAGAGCGGCTTTACCGCTTTTTCCGGGACGGCATACGGGAACGCGGCATTCCGGGGAGCGGTTGACGCGATCGCGCGGCACACGGCAAAGCTGCAGGCGCATTGCAGCCGGGCCGATGTGGAAAACCTGCTTCAAAATACGCCTAACCCTTATATGACGGCCTATGACCTGCTGTATAAGTCGGCGACGGCGTATTATTCCACAAACAACGCCTTTATCCTCATACAGCGCGAACGGGGCATTGCGGCATTCTACCCTCTGACCCCGGCAAGCGTGGAGTTTATCGGGGCGCAGGACGGCACAATCTACACGCGCATGATTTTCACGGATGGGAAAGACGTGCTGCTGCCATACTCCGACCTTATCCACCTGCGCCGTCATTATTCCACAAATGAACTGCTGGGCAGCGACAATGCGCCGCTGTACCCGCTGATTGACACGGCACACACGCTGACCGAAGCGACCGGGGCGGCGGTAAAAAACGCAACGAACATCCGGGGCGTGCTGAAATTCACAAGCCTTGTCAACCCGGCGCAGGTAAAAGCGGAAAAGGAACAGTTTGTTTCTGACTATTTCAACCCCGCGAACAATGGTGGCATTGCGGCCACCGACCAGCGGTTTGAATTCGTGCCGACGGCACAAAGCGCCTACAGCGTGCCGTCTGACGTGACGGAAAGTATAAACAGACAAATCTGTGCTTACCTGGGGATTTCCCCGAAAATCGTCGCCGGGGAATACACAGAAGATGAATTCGCGGCGTTCTATGAAAGCATGGTAGAGCCGTTTGCAATACAGGCAAGCCTTGAATTCTCCCGCAAATGCGGGGCGGAAATCAAATTTACGGCGGAGCGGCTGGAATTCTCCAGCGCGGCGACCCGTATCTCACTGTTGCGTGAGTTACTGCCATTCGGCGTGATCTCAATAAATGAAGCACGCAGGCTGCTTGCCCTGCCCGAAGTAAAGGACGGGGAAAAACGCCTGCAATCCCTAAACTATGTGGCCGCGGACAAGGCGGACGCATACCAGCTGGAAGAAAGCGAGGTAAAACAAAATGCAGAACCAGACACAGACACGGGCATATAACGTCCGGGCGGCACAAAAGCCGCTGATCGTAGAGGGGACAGCCATTGTATTTGACAGCCCCGCCGACATGGGAGGCTATACGGAGCGGATAACAAGGGATGCGCTGGACGGCGTAAACCTTGAAAATATCGCTCTGTTAATCAACCACGACGGGCGCGGAATCCCCCTTGCGAAAAGCCCGAAAACACTGTCCCTGACCGTGACGGAAACCGGGCTTGAAATGCGGGCGGAACTGCCCGACACCGAACAGGGGCGCAGCGTTTATGAAGCAGTAAGGCGCGGCGACCTGTCAGAAATGTCATTCGCCTTTGACATCGGAGCACAGGCCTATGACGAACAGGCGCGGGAGCGCACAATCACACAGATCGCAGCGGTTTATGAAATTTCCATCGTAAACCGGGCAGCATATCCACAAACCAACGTACAGGCGAGAAACGCCGGAAAGGAACATGTTATGAACAATTTTAATCCCATTGAAAGCGCCGTGCTGAATGCGGCACAGGCAAACCCTGACACCCACGCAACCCCGGAATACCGCAGTGCATTCTTCAAGAAGCTGCTGGGGCGCGAACTGACCGAAAGCGAAAACCGCGCTTTTACAGCGGCACAGGCAGAAAAACGCGCGGACAGCTTCAACACCCTGTCGAACAGCGCCGCCGTCATCCCCACGCAGACCCTGAATGAGGTTGTAAAACAGGCGCGTAACATCAACGGCCTTTACAATGAAGTGCGCATTTTCAACGTGCCGTCCAACCTGTCCGTACCTGTCGGTACCCCGACCGATGCGGCAAGCTGGCACGTTGAGGGCACTGCGGTTGACCGAACCAACGTGACGACTACCGCCGTGACGTTCAGCGGCCTTGAACTTATCAAAGTGATTTCCATGAGTGCCGCCGCCCGCCGCATGGATATCGCAGCCTTTGAAAGCTATATCACGCAGGAACTGCGCAGCTCCATCGCGGATGCGATCGGTGCGGCCATCGTCGAAGGAAGCGGCGAAGGGCAGCCCGTCGGAATCTTATCCGGCATTGACTGGACGGATGACAATACCATTTCCACAACGGCCCTGGCCGCTGACAACCTGCTTTCTGCTATCGCCCTGCTGCCCGCCGGGTATGCGGGCGGCGCGAAATTTGCCATGAGTACGGCTACCCTGTTCGGGCAGGTATACCCGCTCAAGGACAATGACGGGCGGTATATCTTTACTGACACGGAAAGCGGCAGTGTGCGCCGTCTGTTCGGCTTTCCTATCGTCCTTGACGATAATATCCCTGCAGGCACCGTGATTTTCGGGAATTTCCGCCACTATGGCGTGAATATCCCGCAGGGCGTAGCCGTAGAGGTAAGCAGGGAAAGCGGCTTTACCAGCGGCCTGATTGATTTCCGGGCGCTGTGCATCGCGGACGGCAAGCCCATCGTCCCCGGCGCATTCGTGAAAATCGAAGTTACCGCAGCGTAAGGAAAGCGGGGGAAACGGCAATGTTTGAAATTGACGAAGCAAGAAACATCCTGCGAATTGACGGAACAGACAATGACAGCGAAATCGAAGCCCTGATTGCAGCATTGCCGGATTATCTCTACCATACGACGGGCTACAGGACAGACGGGGACTATTCCCCCGTCGCCCTGACCGCCGGGCGGTTCATCCTCTGGCAATGGTACTATGGGGAGAATGCAGACACAGACAAACTTCAGCGCGTCATTGACTGCCTGTTAAAGGCGTTAAGCGCGGAGAGGGAGCTGTCATGACGCAAAAAGAATTCTACCATTCCAGACAATGGAGGCGGCTGTCGCGGACATACCTGCTTTCAAAAAATTATATCTGTGAGCGGTGCGGCGGCCCCGCAGAGATCGCCCACCACAAGCGGTATATCACGTCCGCAAATATCAATAACCCGGAAATCACCCTGAATGCGGAGAACCTGGAAGCCCTGTGCATGGAATGCCATAACCGGGAACATTTTGGTACCGGCGGCGCTGTCACAGAAGGGCTTGCGTTTGACGCAGAAGGAAACTTAATCAAAGAAAGGAAAAATTGCCATGAATAAGAACAGAAGCAGAAAAACTTACCTTGCAGAGAGAACCAACGCTATCACAAACCTGATGAATATCACCATGCGGCTGAGAAAATGCCTTAATGAGTATCTGCCCTATTCAGGCGGGGAGGATGAAATCGCACAGCTGTCAGCCGCATATGTCCCGGCGCAGCTTGCCCTGCTCCAGCTTTTAAAAGAGGAAAGTGAGGAAGATGCGGATGAACGAACAGCTTGACTTCCTGAAAGCGCAGATCACCTTGCTGCAGGGCCGCATAAACGCATGCAGCGGAGACGATGACAGCAAAGAATATGCAAGCCTTATGCGGCTCTACCTTGCCGCCGTGAAGGAATACAACAGCCTTTGCGCAAAAGAAGAAGCGCCAGACGACAGCGACCCGCTGCTTGCCTTTGCCAACCTGGGAGAATAAGCATGAACTATATCACAGAGTACAACAGTCTGATTATGCGGGGAGAAATCCCCGCCTGTCGGCGTATCAAAGAGGTATATTCGCGGCTGGCCGCAGAGAGCCAAACGCCGGGGTGTTATGTGTTCGATGAGGCGCGGGCAACCCGCCCGATTGATTTTATAGAGCGTTTTTGCCGCCACTCAAAAGGCGAATGGGCGGGGCGACCTGTCCGGCTGGAACTGTTCCAGAAAGCATTCATCCAGGCACTTTTCGGGTTTATCGACCCGGAAACAGGCCTGCGCCGCTACCGGGAAGCATTCTTCCTTGTGGGGCGAAAGAACGGGAAAAGCACCCTGCTTGCGGGGCTTGCCCTGTATATGCTGATTGCGGATGGCGAGGGCGGCGCAGAGGTTTACAGCACGGCGACAAAGTACGCGCAGGCGCGGCTTTTATTCGATGAGTGCCACAATATGGTAAAGCAGTCACTGGAGCTTTCAAAGCATATCAGAAAGCGCAAATCCGACCTGTATTTTATCCCGACCATGAGCAAGCTGCAGCCGCTTTCCCGCAACTCTGACAGCCTGGACGGACTGAACGCAAGCTTTGTCATCATGGATGAACTGCACGGCATAAAGGACAGAAAACTTTATGAAGTCATGCGCCAGAGCCAATCAGCACGGCGGCAGCCGCTGCTTGTCATGATAACAACGGCGGGAACAGTGCGCGAATGCATCTTTGACGATATGTATAACCACGCCTGCGAAGTGGCGGACGGCGTGATCACAGATGACAGCTTCCTGCCCGTGCTGTATGAACTGGACCGGCGGACGGAATGGAGCGACCCCGGCGCATGGATGAAAGCCAATCCATCTTTGGGGCATATCAAAAAGCCGGACGATTTACAGCTAAAGGTGGAACGGGCAAAGCAAAGCCCAAACGACCTGTCCGGCGTGCTCTGTAAGGAATTCAATATCCGGGAGACCGTGCATTCGGCGTGGCTGTCCTTTGACGCCATCAATAACACCGATACGTTCGACCTTGAAAATTTCAGGGGCGCGTACTGCATCGGCGGCGCTGACCTGTCCATCACGACAGACCTGACCTGCGCAAGCCTGCTACTGATGAAGCGCGGAAGCGACAAAAAATATATTACGCAAATGTATTGGCTGCCCGCTGACAGTCTCCAGGAGCGCGTCACACAGGACAAGATACCTTATGACAAATGGGCGGCACGCGGCCTTTTGCGCCTGTGCGCCGGGAATTCCATCAACTACAGCGACGTGACGGCATGGTTTGTGGAAACGGTAAAGAAATATGATCTTTTCCCGGCATGGGTTTATTATGACAGCTATTCCGCGCGGTATTTTGTGGAAGAGATGCAGATGCAGGGTTTTACGATGGTGCGCTGTATCCAGGGAGCAAAAACGCTGTCCCTGCCCATGCAGATGTTAGGGGCTGACCTGAAAGCACACAAAGTTATTTATAACAACAATCCAATCCTGAAGTGGTGCCTGACAAATACCGGCATACAGACCGACCGGAACGGCAACATTGTACCGATTAAAAACCAGAGTCCCAAACAGCGCATAGACGGCGCGGCTGCTCTGCTTGACTGCTATGTGGGGCTTTATGAACACTATAATGAATATACGGGGGCGATTTAGCATGAAGCTGAAAGACAAGAAAATTGAAATCCTTGCAAAAACCTATACTCACGATGAAAACGGGAACAGCATCGTTTCCTATGAGGCCATAGCCGCCCCGGTGTGGGCGTATTTCCGGCAGCTGTCTATGAAGGAACTGTACGGCGTAACAACGCAGGTTGAGGAACAGGTATTATTCCAGATCAGCTACCGCACGGACGTGACAACAGATCATGTGATAAGTTTCCGTGGGCAGCTATATGAGATCATCCGCATTGACACGTTCGAGGGGTACAAGGCTGACCTGACGCTGTACTGCAGGCGGAAAGAATAGGTACCTGTAAGTCACGAAAAGACCATCCGAAAATCTTAAGAAATCCCTGTATTGTCAGAAAAAATCCGATATGTTATCATGAAATTGTATAGAATAAACGAGATGTTTGATTCGTGACAGAATCGAATGGAGGGAACTGCTATGAAAAAGATCGGACTTGGAATTGCAATTTTACTTTTTGCCATTGTGTTTGCACTTTCATCAACCGGAATGGAAATGATAACACTGCTGCTCGGCGCACTCGGTTTAGGCTTTGCAATTGCCGGATTTTTTGAAAAATAAATAAGCTCTGGCTGCTATATCCGATTCCAGCATCAATCTGGAGTTTTATTAAATGAGAAAAGGCAGCCTATATTCTCATTTGTCGTGGATGCTAAGTAAAGTAAAAAATCGGGATTTGCATGATGAATTTCGATATTTCATTTATAGGGTGATTAATAATGAATATAAAACGTGTAAATGAAGAAGATAGCAGAATAGGCAACTTTATCAACGAAGAATTCTCAGCTTATGGCGAGCAGAACAATGTTGATTTGAATTTTAATGAATTCTGTTTTATCGCCGAAAGCGATGATGGTGAAATATTAGGCGTTATTACAGGTCGTGCATATTACAATGAGGTGCATATAGGTGATTTGATCATACATAAAGCTCATAGAAAATGCGGATTGGGAAGCAAGCTCGTTTCAGCAGTTGAGGAAGCTTTTCAAAATGCAGGATATGATAAGATCACACTCACGACTTTCGGATTTCAAGCACCTGAATTCTATAAGAAACTTGGGTATACTGTTGAATTCATTCGAGAAGATAAAAATCCAAAACTATGCAAGTATTTTTTATCAAAGCATATCACTTGATAAATTCTAGCTTTACAGAAAGATTAAAACAAAGCGACAGATCGGAAGTTACAAGAGGAACTTATGAATTATAACATTAGAACACTATCAAAGGGAGAATATAGCTTGCTTCAAGATTTTTTGTACGAAGCTATCTTTGTGCCGGAGGGAGTGCCTGCACCGCCAAAATCAATTATCAATCAGCCAGAATTACAGGTATACATAGCCGATTTTGGCAAGAAAAAAGACGATATAGGTTTAGCCGCGGAAGTTGATAATACAGTTGTCGGTTCTGTTTGGGCGCGCATTATGAATGACTATGGTCATATAGATAACGACACTCCGTCCATTGCCATATCTTTATACAAAGAATATCGTGGCAGGGGAATTGGTACTTCCATGATGAATGAAATTCTTAATATTCTAAGAGAACGAGGGTATAAGCAAGCTTCACTATCCGTACAAAAAGCGAATTATGCTGTGAAAATGTACCTCAATGTCGGTTTTGAAATCGTCGATGAAAATGAGGAAGAATATATCATGCTTTGTCGGTTGCGATGAGTCAGGTGCTTACAAATCGGAATTTATGAGGGATAATTATGAACAGAAAAGGAAACAGCAAGGTACTATTTTTTTTGGCGGCAATATTTATTCTCGGGTCGCTATTAATGTTATGGGTAGATAAAACTGTAATTGGTATCACATGGTTGTGTTCGGGAATCATTGACTTGATCGGTGGATTGATAAGACGCAGTAAAGAGAATAAAAGCGAGGAAATGAAGAACGAGGAATAATGCAACTTCCAGTTTATTGGAGAATTGTGCAGAACGAAGAATCGGAAATTTTGAAACTGAGATGAATACTATGAAAAAGCCAAAACGAATCACTTTAGTAAGTTACGGATTATGCGCAGTTATTTGGTCGCTCAGAGTAATAGTCGGTTTTATGGATAAAGAATATGATCACTCCACTGGTTTCTTTATATTGAATGTTATTACTGCTTTAATATGGATTGCAGCTTTTGTGAAGTGGCTGTTAGCGTACCATTCGGGAAATGATGAATAGTGATAACTTCCAGCTTTTCAGATTAAACTCAACTCATTTAATATCTAAGAGCGACTACTGCAGCCGCTCTTTTTCATGTTCATTCGGTATAAATTCTAATATCTCATCCGGCTGACACTGGAAATATTCGCATAGCTTGTCTATCGTTTCCGTAGTGACAATCTCATTAT
>JAJBVD010000088.1 GCA_020859985.1 Clostridiales bacterium | reverse complement strand
GCGGATTTAAGCCATTTCCAAGCCTTTTTTAACACTTCAACTGTCAAAGACAAGAATATAGCATAAAAAAAGGATAAAATCAACCATGTGTTCGATTTCATCCTCTTTAATCTCTGGTGTTATGGTTGCGGGTTATATCCATCAAAAACCCGAATTGGACAGGCAATAACGCTGCTTACTTCCATACAGAAAAGAATACATGCGAGCCAATCGTAATATATGATGCGCTCAGGCCCAGACTGTTATAAGAAGACAGCGTCATAAAATACAGATATGGGAATTCTATCTCCACATCTTCTACTACTAATGTCGGCGTAGTCCCATCCTCGTACGCTGCATTTTTTGCCATAAGCTCTTCCGCTGCTGCCTTACAGGAGTCCGTAACAGTGATCGTACCGGAAAGCACCTTGCCCAAAGTGCCATTTTTAGCCGGTGTAAACTGTGATTTCGAATAAATCACTTCACTCAATGTCGAAGCCGCAAACTTCGAACTGTTTACCCTGTTCAGGATCACCTGCCCTACTGCAAGCTGTCCGGTATAAGACTGATTGCCCGCCTCTAAGTAGATGATAGCTGCAAGCAGGTCCACATCGTCAACCACTACATCCGTATAGTAGGTCGATTCCACGGAAACCGACGCAACGGCACGATCATTCGCACTGACGACAGTGCCGACACCGCTGGAGTTAAAAGAATATATGTAATCTCCTACAGCTATGGTCGTGCTGGTAACCTTTTTATATGTTTCCGGATCGAAGTAATAGGTCTTGCCGCTGATCACGCAGAGTCCGGAGACGCATTTCCCGTCACTGCCCAGGTATTTACTGCCTTTCCATGTATTAGTGACGCGCGCCCCATTCTTATTCACATAATACAGGCCAACCCAGCAGTTCTTCTTCATAACACCGTTACTGCCAAAGTAGTAGTATTTCTTGCTGATGCAGACCCACTCACTTTTAACCATGGCCGCAGTCGTTTTATCGAAATAATAGGTCTTTTTATTCACGGTTCGTTTACCGGTCTTGCGAACCGCTTTGGAATTAAAATAATAAGAAGAGCCATTGATCTTTTTGATGCCGTTCTTATAAAGCACTCCGTTCTTCTGTGCGTAATAATAATTGCTGCCTGACTTGATCCAGGTACCGCAGACCAGCTTTCCGGTCTTTTTGTTGAAAAAGTAGTACTTCCCGCTGATCTTCTGAAGGCCGGTCACGCGGACGCCCTTGGAGTTTACATAATACGTCCCATTGATCCACTTACTTTTCGCCAGCTTGCCGCTGCTTGTATACCACGAATAGGTGCCGTTGGAATTCTGTTTCCAGGCGGCGTCCGCATCGGTATGTACTGATAAGAACAAAAAGATGAACAGCAGGCCCATGAATAAAAAGCGTTTTCTGCACATACTGTGTATTTCCATACTTCTCCCTCGCATTTTATACCATATGGCAATGGCAACTTTTTCGAAATCACAAGGTAATAACTTGTAATACTTTTTTCACATTATATGTCATGTTTCTTAAAATGTCAATCATTCAAATAGAAGCATTCTTTCATTTTGTAATCACAATTATTTCCTGTGTTTCATCAATTATTTCAATAATTCAAGGTACAGGTTCATGCATGCTGCAAAAACCCGCAATGAGCAACGGTCTCAGAATACAAAAATATACAACCTGCCCTTCGATTCGTTCACAATCCGCTTCATCGCATTTTGCAGCTTCGACTGACACTCCTCACTGACAGAATCAAGCTTCAGGCGTATCCCGTCTTCCACCATCTGTTCTATGGATTTCCCGAAAATCAGAGTGCTCCATGCGCCATCCTCAGTATTTTCATTTTCTTTAATATAAGCGATCAGATCTTTTGCCTGTACTTCGCTTCCGACGATCGGTGAAAGCTCTGTGATCACTTCCGTCCGCAGCAAATGAATAGATGGAGCTTCAGCAGTAATTCTTACGCCATAACGGTTACCCTGTCGGATTACAGATGGTTCCCTGATCGTAATCTCATCCGTTTGCGGAGAAATCACACCATAACCAGTCTGCCTTGCCGCATGCAAAGCTTCCGCAATACTATCATACTCCTTTTTCTTTGCAGAAATCTCACCAATCAACGAGATCAGCTGGTATTCACTGTGAATATCTGCGCCTGTCATTTCGCTTAAAATCTCATAATACAGGGAATCCTGAAACGTAAGAATGACTTCAGCGCTTCCGTCGGACAGATCAGTGTGATCTGTTTTCACACGTTTCACATTCGGATTTCCTCCCGCAAAATCGGCCTTCTCAATATCCCGGACCGTATGAAGTCCGCTCATAGCTTTCTTTACCGTATCAAAAAGAGACTGTTTCAGCCAATGTTCCGAAGAGAGCATTTCAATCCATCCCGGGATTCGAAAGGCAACACGGACAAGAGGAAATTCCAGAAGGCATTCCGCTAAAATCTGCCGAAGTTCTTCTGCCGTAAGCCGCTCACAATCATATGCTCTGGCGCTGACGCCATAGGCCGCTGAGATGCGCTGCACCGCAGATTTTGCTGCGTCAGAATCCGGTCTGGAGGAATTCACGATCACCAGAAATGGCTTCCCAATCTGTTTAAGCTGCGTGATGGCCTGTTTCTCCGCTTCCAGAAACTGTTCTCCGGACAACTCACCAAAGCTTCCATCCGTAGTAACCACGATCCCGATTGTTGCATGTTCTTCAATCACACGCTCTGTTCCGATCCTGGCTGCCTGCGCCAACGGGATAGGTTCCTCCCTCCAGGGCGTTTTTACCATGCGGGGACTGCCATCCTCCGTCGTCCCCTCTGCACCAGGTACCGGGAAGCCGACGCAGTCCACCAGCCGCACCGCCATTGTACTCCCGTCAGCAACCGGCATTGTCACAGCCTTCTGAGGGATAAACTTAGGCTCTACCGTGGTAATCGTTTTTCCGGATGCGCTTGCAGGCATTTCATCCCGGGCAGCTGTTTTCATTGGTTCTTCCAACGCCGGAAGCACAATCTGTTCAATGAATTTTCGGGCAAAAGTAGACTTTCCAGTCCGCACGGGGCCGACAATACCCACATAGATTTCTCCGTTCGTCCGCGTGCGGATATCTCTGTATAAATCAAACTGTTCCATAAAAGACCCCCTGCATAAATATCTGGCACTAATCCAATATATGCAAGGGGGTTCACAATTATGATAAAGAAAATACAATAAGGAATCGGTTGATCTGACAAAGTAATTTATCTACATACAAATATCCTGATAAAAATAAAAAGCACAATCTCCATCGGACATTGCGGACTGTCCTTTGAAGATTGTGCATATCGTACAGATCAGCTTGCGGAACGTCATCTGTACGCGTCTCAGAAAAAATCTCCGGCTGTGCCATCAGCCGAAAACCATCCTGACACAAGGAGGTATGCTGTGTATTGCTCATTGCCTCGAGACAACATTCCTTTTTAAATAATCTCCCGATCCTCAAACAGATCGGGGGCATGTCTGCTTCCCCATCGCAGACAACGACTGCCCTTTACAACACAGGACAATCGGCGGAGTGTACAGCTTTACTCGGAAGCTCTTCTCTCACACCAAGCAGGTTTCCTGGCTCACAGATCAACACTCGATCTCTCCTTCTCACGCTTTACGTATGTAAACGTATCGGGTGCGCAATGGAATCAATGAGATCTCACTCCCTGTATACAGTGACCGGATCGCTCAGGCTTCACACCTGATTCCCTCTTCAGGCCCTATAGGGTCTGCACTTGACGCGGCAATATTGAATTACACTCCAAAACTATAGCATAGAATCAAAAAAGCGTCAACCCGGTTTCAACAAAAAAATGTCACCTGGTTTATGTTAAAATGACATTTTAAAATTGACAAACCGGGACATTTTCATGCCCCGGTTCTCTGTATCATGACCGTATCATGTGTCATGATGTAAAATCACTGCCTCTACATAATCTTATTTCGCTTTAACCTTCTTTACAGCCGAGTAAGAGGAAAGTACGAAAGCACCTGCCTCATTCGTCTTATAAGCGCAGATCTTGTAGTAGTAGGTCTTGCCCTTAGTCGCTGTCGTATCGACATACTTCACAGTTGAACCACTGGTCACAGAACCAACTACCGAATAGCCGCTGCTCTTCTTGGTTGAACGATAGATAATGTAACCTTCAGCACCGCTTACCTTCGCCCATTTCAGAGTAACCTTCTTGGAGGTTGCCTTTACGGACTTCAGGGTCGGCTTCGCTACCGTCGTTGTGGTTACAGTCGCGCTTGCAGCTGCGCTGTAGCCGCTGGAACGGTTGGTGGAGGTTGTATTGTTGTAACCTGTGGTACCATAAGCAACTACATAATAGTAATACTTCACACCTGCCTGCGGGCCGGAGTAGATCGTATTGGTGGTTCCATTGTAGGTGTAGGTGATCGGCCGATCCACGATGGATGTGCCGTTTACCTCATAGCCCTTATTGGTGTATCCGGAAATCTTCGTCGCATCCGCTGTGTAGACCGGTACAGAAGTACCTGATTCATAGCTATAGGTCTTGGTAGACGTATCATAAGAATAGGACGCGGAGGTCGTGCGATATACTCTGTAATATGCCGCACCGGATACTGCCTTCCAGGATACCGTGATCGCGCCGGTCGTCGAGTTCGCGGTCGCTGTCACGCCAGTCGGTGCTGAGATGTACGGATATACATACACAGGATAAGCGTTTGAGTAATTTTTACCGTTGTAAGCACGGATACGATACCGATCGTAATCACCGTCCGTAACCGCCGGGAATGTATAGCTGCTCGTCGTATTGGAGAGCGTCTTGTACGTCTTCCAGGTATAGGTGTCATTATCATACTTCTCAATGAGGTATCCGGAAGCCGAGTACACGCGGGTCCAGGTCAATGTCACTGCACCGGTGCTCGTAGTAGTTTCTGTGTTGATGTTCAATGAACCGAATTTCAGATAATTCAGGTTGACTGTCTTTGAATTCGAGTCAATATAGTACTTCTTTCCATTTACCGTCTTGTAAGCTCTCACATAATAGGTATAGGAAAGATTGCTGTTCAGCTTCTTGTTTGTATAAGTAACAGTAGAAGCCTTCTTGATCGTCTTGACAAGCGTATATTTCGAATACGAGTTGCTTACCGATCCGGTCGTCTGTGATTCATCAGAAGAGGTAACCGTACGATACACTTCATAGCCGGTCGCACCGCTGACTTTATTCCAGCTCAGCTTGATGGACGTCTTAGATGTTGTAGATGCTTTCAGCTTGATAGAACCGCCCCAGGTCATCGCCTGTACATATTCCCAATTACCATAGGCCGTCGTACCGGTCTTGCTGTTGTAATAGTACGGTCTTACACGATAGGTGTAACTCTTATTTGCAGACAGACCGCTGTCCTTGACGGAGTTATCCGTGGTCTTCGCGATCGTCTTGTAGCTGCTGCCGATCTTTCTCTGTGCCTGATAACCGGTCACATAGGAGGAAGTACCGGAATCAACGGACATCTTCAGCGTAACACTATTCGAGGTTACTGCCTTGGTCGAAAGTGTGATGGACGGAATGGTGGCCGTTACCGTCACTGCGCTCGTATAAGAGCTGTATTTTGATGTTGTAGTCGCATTCGGGTTGTACACACGCGCACGTACATAATATGTAGTACCCGGAGTCAACTCATAATAGTAAATGGTAAACTCAGACTTTCCACGGCTTGCCGTTTCAAACTGAGTCAGCATTGTTGTCGTATAGCTGGTCGAGAAATCAGATCTCGTAGAGAAGCTGTACTGAATGTACTCCGACTCGTTCAGCGTACCAGATACCGTAAAGCGATAGCCATCAGAATTGTACTCTTTCAAAGTCAGCCCACTGATCGCGGTCGGGGTCGTCGTCACTGGAATCGTAAACTTTGCTACATTTGATACAGACGTTACCGAACTGTTAATTGATGAAATTACTTTAGCACGGATATAATAAGTCGTACCCGCAGTGAAATACCCTGAATACAGATATGTGTCACTTGTCGAATAGCTTGGATAGAACTGATAATTATAGTAGTAATCTTCATCGTCCTCGTCATAATAAGAACCACCATATACCTTCCAGTCACTCTCCGCAGCATTTTCCGATGTCGCATACTGAATTATATAATAGCAGTCGTTATCATCATCATCGAACACTGGATTAAAATGAAAATATACGTAGTTAGAAGTAATATTATAAACTTCCAGGCCTGTGATTTGCTTTACTGTATCAGTAGTAGTCTTAGATTTCGTGGTAAATGAAGTTGAGGACGGGTTCAGTGCCGCAATCTCAGAATCGGACAAGTCAGTATTCGAAAACCATGCGCGAATATAGTAGGTTTTGCCAGCAGTCAGACTCCCACCATTGATGCTCAATTTGTAATAGCTGTCATCCGCAACACTACTGTCGATAACTATATTTGTGAATGCGGAATCTGTCGCAATCTGATAATACAAATATGCATTGTTGGATCGTGTTCCGCTGTAAGTGAAATAGTAATAACCATTTTCTTCTTTAGAATAAGAAAGGTTGGTAAGTGTTTCAACAGCAGGCGCAGTATAGGAAATCGCTGATGACCAATTTCCCGGATAGTATGAATACGAAGAGCCATCATAATACCTGTTTACTGCGCGAACATAAATCTTGTAGGTTGTACCAGAAACAAATGTCTTCAACCTGTTGCCATTTGCATCAGTAGCAGCAGTTCCTGCCGACGTATACCCATATAAATCCACAAGATTGGACAGATACACGGACGGATACGTGGAAGTGTACACACGATAGTACCCAAATTCGCCGTTTGAATAATAATTAGCATAAATATTTCCGGCCGCATCTGTCACAAGAATCTCATAACGATAAGCTGTCTCTACCTGATTCCAGCGAAGTATAATGCTTTGAATGCTTTCCTCTTCATAGTTATACTCAGACTGAAACTGAAGGTCTGTCACATCCGCAGCCTTTGTATTGTAGCCAGATGCAGTAGATGCTACCGTTTCCTCAGAAGCCGTTGCAACAGCAGCCTCAGTCTCAGCAGCTGTTTCAGCTGCAGTTTCCGCCTCTGTCTCGACTACAGTTTCTGCCTCTGTCTCGACCACGGTCTCGGCCTCGGTCTCAACTACTGTCTCTGCCTCGGTCACTGCTGTAGTCTCAGCCTCGGTTGCTGCTGCAGTCTGGGCCTCGGTCACTGCTGCAGTCTCTGCCTCAGTTTCCACCGCAGCCTCCTCGGAGACAGCAGCCACCTCTGTCGCTTCTTCCGCAACGGTCTCAACCGCAGCCTCTTCCGCAAAAACAAGACTGGTCGGAACGGAGGAAACCGTGATAGCAGCCGCTACAAAAAGAGCAAGAGAGTGCTTTAAAAAGTTTCTTTTCATTACCATACTCCTTTCTTCAAGCGGAATCCTTTCTGATTCCCTGATGTGAATGTTCAGGAGTGGTTCCTTATCCGCTCAGCACGTGCAGCAGCAGAAATCTAATCGTATGTCAGTCGTTCTCTTTTTAGCAGTAAGGTTTCCGTCAGCGCGTGGATCAGATAAGTCCCACACAACCCGTGCAAGATTGTAACACACATTGGTAAAAAAAGGAATATGATTTTTCCATTATTTCTAATTTAATTTCAATTATTTCTTAAGAAATGTGCGACACATACCTCAATAATGCATCACAGCCTTCGACGATGTCTTCGTAAGTCCTGTCAAACTCACCGGTATACCATGGATCCGCAATATCTCTCGCACGATCCGAAAAATCAAGAAGACGGCGAACTTTATGCTCCGGATCGCCGCCAAGTATGCGGAGCATATAGCGAAGATTCAGTTCTTCCATGCCAAGAATCCAGTCAAATCGCTCATAATCGTCACGGGTTAGCAGGCGCGCCTTCTTCCCCTTACAGCTGATCCCATGCTTTTCCAGCTCCCGGCGAGCAGGCGGATAAACCGGATTCCCAATCTCCTCACGCGTATGCGCTGCGGATTCAATCAAAAACTGATCTTCGAGATGCCGTTTTGTCACCATATCTTTCATTATAAACTCGGCCATCGGCGACCGGCAGATGTTTCCCCAACAAACGAATAATATTTTTACCATTTATTCTTCCTCTGCTCTGTCATAGTTCTCGTCTGTTGTTCTAATTTATCACACATCATAGAGCGAAACAAGGCTAAAATGCAAGAAACAGTATTTTGCATTTCTCTAAAATATGTATTTCCATTCCATTAGAATGTGTGTAAATTTAGTTTTAACATAAATGAGGTTTACGCTAAGCTATATAAAGAACTCAATTCCTCTAAAATAGCTTTTTTCATTTTTCCTTTAATTCCCAATTGCTTCAAATCCACTTCTTCCGACTCCATTTTTCGTATAAATTCACTCACATCAGCAAAAACCGAATCTGGCACACGCAAAGATATTTCCTGCTCATAATCAAGCAATTCTGTCAAACGGAAAACATCATTCTTATGCTTACGGATGTTTTTGCTGTCTATCTGTTCTCCAGCCGCCCTTCTGGCTGTCAGGTCCAACCATGCCTTTATTTTGAATAAAATCAGATACGGTGCATCCAGAACAGTAACACCAGCCACACGAGTCCGACCCTGTTTTAACAACTCATAATATCATCGTCCAACAGAATAGCTGAAAGGCTGGAAACATTTTCATCAATCGGCAGCGGTGAAAGAACCGCTTCTTCCGGCAATGCGACCACATCCGTTTTTCTTGTAAACAACTCAATCATCATCGGATATTTTTTTGACACGGGATTTGTAAACCGGTAAAACTGTGGTTCTCCTGTGCTTTTATTTCGATGCTCATATCCTGCGTTCAGCACATATTCCCAAAAGCGCTTTCCAAACGAAGCATCTATTGCTTCCACAATCAGGACAAGGTCAATATCTTTTGTAGCTCGAAAGTCCATGCCCTCGTCCGTCATTAGCAGGTCGCAGGCTGTCCCTCCAATAATCGCATAATGATCTTCATATCCCTGAAACCATTGTCTGAAACTTTCAATCCCTCTTACCATCAATATCCCTCCACACCTGTGTCAGCATCTCCTCTACTGCTTCTTCAATTCTTTCATCCCGATCTTCCCGAAGGGAAATTGCCAGAGAAAGTTTATCCACGTACGCACCGTCTGACAGTTTCTTCGGATCATATCTCCAGAATTCCAATGCACACTGATCTTCAGAGCTTTGCAGTTGTTTTGAAGAAACTCCCTCCCACTTTGCGATGCTGTCCGCGGCCAGTGCAGTAACAGACGGCGGATTCAGCATAGAATATTCCGAAAGCGCATGATAACCGCTTAACAGAAGATTTTCTTTTATTTCTGCTTTTGGTACATAAATTACCCGTTTCACCGGGTTCCGAAAATAATCCTTTGCTGCCGCAAACATTTCCTCCGGTTTCTTCTCGGAAAATATGACTTTCTGCACACCTCTCTTTTCCGTACGAAGCAAGTCCATTTCTTCCAACTGTCTCGATGCACGTGAAACAGAGGTAGGCGTAAACCGCAGTTTATCAGCCGCTTCACTTGTCAGCATCTCCCCGCAGCCATGATAAATATAATAAAGCAGCAAAAGCTGCGCGGATGGAAGCATCGCTTCTACAACCGGTCGCTCCCCATTGCACCGTTCCTGAAGATATACTGCCATGAACGGAAGATAAATCTGCTTACCATCTACGATAAACGGTATCTGCTCACGCAATAGATATTCCTTCTGACGGTACGTAAGATATTCCGGCACAAGAACAACCGGCATCCCTGCCGTCCTTTGAATGCGGTCAATCTGTTTCCGGATTGCGCTCACAGCATCAAGTTCTGTCTTTGGATAAAGAAATATTGCTTCTTTTCCATCAAGAGCGACCACCTGCATCCGGTACCGGGCATGAATAAAATTGGGCATAGATCCAATCTTATCATCTTTATACATCACGCGAATGCCAAGTACATGATTTAAATATTCCAACGCAGCCTTCCCTCCATTCTTAACTTTTATTTGTATTATAACTTATTTCATGTTTTTAATCAATATAAAAGTTAAGATGAATCTATTTACTGACGTAAGAGACTGTCCTTTTAGAAAAAGACTGCCATCCAAAGATAACATAACTAAAAAAGGGAAACCACAATCATCGCTGCCGGCATGATCAGTTCACAGACAGTGAGAAAATATCCTGCGAGGTCTCCGTTGATGCCGCCGAAATATTTCATTGCCCGATGGTAATACCAGACAAAGGTCAGCGCCGCTCCCGCAAGAGCCGCAGCAGCATAGGCCGGATTCAGGTAAAACATGGCCACTCCCGTCAAAAAGATATAACAAATGGAAGTCGTCTGTATTACCCGCGTTTCAGCATTTCTGGAAAAACCGGCAACGGTGCCTTTCGATGAGGCTTTTGGAAATGTGACAACTGAGAACGCGCTTAAAGAGCGGGAAATGACAAAGCTGCATGAATAAACCGCGACCAGATCACCGCGAATCGAATCGAGTACTCCATACAGAAGAAAAAAGTAAACAATTCCGCAAATAATGGCAAATGCACCGGCGTGAGAATCCTTCAGAATCTCCAGACGTTTTTCCGTCGGTCTCCAGGAGCTCATCGCGTCTGAAGTGTCAAGAAAACCATCCAGATGAATCCCGCCTGTCAGCGCGACCGGAAGCACCAGAAGCACAACATTTCTAAGCGCATCCCGCACATTCAGATAAGCGGCCAGAATGTTCCATCCAAACACCAGAAGTCCGATCACAATGCCAACCCACGGGAAAAAACACATGACATATTTCATATTTTCTTCCGACCAGTCGCATTGCGCAGCCGGTATTTTTGAATACATGGAAAACGCAATATTCATGCTGCTCCAGCAGCGTTTTAGTATTCGCATGGTGTTTCCTCGCTATCATACTATTTCAAAGCGGTTGGAATCCCGTACACAACTTCAGTCACGCGATTCGCCTGTGACGCCAGCGCCTGATTCACCGCGCCGAGGTAAGAAAGGTAGCGCATCGTGTCCGCGTCATAGCGGATTCCATCGGAAAAGACTTCATTTGTAACCACAAAAATATAGTTTGCCTGCCGCCGCAATTCTGCGATTCCCCGCAGGATTGCGTTAACCGCATCTTCTCCCGCGCCGTCCGGCTCAAACATCTCATTTGCAACAAGATTGGACATACATTCGAGTAAAATCACCTTTGGTCTGAGCATGTCTGTTTCATACTTTCCGGTTTTCGAACGATCCCGGTGATTTTTTTCTGACAAAATATCCTCTGCCACATGCATTCCCGAATCAAAAAGTACTGTATTCAGTTCCAGCCGCTCCAGCCCCGTATAGCATTCTACCGTTTCAAACTGTTTCTCCGCGCGGAGCTTCCGGTGGCGATCTACCCGCCGCCGTCCTTCCTCACCATATGGAATCATTGTGGCAATATAAATTTTTTGAAAATCAGCGGATCCCGAAACATCCATAACGCGGCTTTCAGCATATGCGGACTTTCCGCTGCCGCTGCCGCCGGTGATCAGATGCAAGTCTGCGTAATTCGTATTCTTTGCCATAGTTCTTTCCCTGCCTGAGTCCTGATACTATCTTGTTTTCCTGCCAGCTTCAAGGCAGACACAATAACCGAAAAAAGCACATCTGGCCCAGAACTGTTGCCAATAAAGGCATGCTATATGCACACAGAGTTCTTCAAAAATTACATACGTTAGCTGTGCATAAAACTCCTTACCAGCTCCAGCACATCCGCCAGTTCTTCCCTCGTATGCGCCGCCGAAAGGAACATGGCCTCAAACTGTGACGGGGCAAGATAAATACCATTCGAGAGCATATGAGAAAAATACTCTGTGTATCTGGAAGTATCTGAGGTCTTTGCAGACGCGTAATCTACGACCGGTTCCGCAGTGAAAAACATGCAGCCGAGAGAACCGCAGGAATTGACCTGCACATCCGCGCCGTTCTCCTCCACGATCTGTTTTAAGGAGCCATAGAACCACTGCCCCTTCTTATTCAATTCATCATAAATCTCCGGCTGTTCCTTTAAGATGGTCAGCTGAGCCAGCCCGGCAGCCATTGCCACCGGATTGCCGCTTAAGGTACCCGCCTGATAGACCGGACCGACCGGAGCGACACGCTCCATGATCTCGCGTTTCCCGCCATAGGCACCGACCGGCATGCCTGCGCCGATGATTTTTCCATACGTGACCAGATCAGCGTCCACACCAAAATAGCCCTGCGCGCCGGTAAAGCCAAGACGGAAACCGGTAATGACCTCATCAAAGATCAGCACTGCGCCGTATTTTGTGCAAAGGCTGCGCAGACCTTCCAGAAATCCTTCCACCGGCGGCACAACACCCATATTCGCGCCGACCGGCTCCACGATCACCGCGGCAATCCCGTCCGGGAATTTTTCAAAAAGCTGCTCCACGCTCGACAGATCGTTGTAGGTGGCGGAAAGTGTATCCTTCGTGCAGCCCTGCGGCACACCTGCGCTGTCGGGGATTCCTGCCGTCATCACACCGGAACCTGCCTGCACCAGCAGCGCATCCGAATGCCCGTGATAGCATCCCATAAACTTGACAATCCTGTCACGTCCGGTAAAGCCGCGCGCCGCGCGGATCGCGCTCATCACAGCTTCCGTTCCGGAATTTACCATGCGCACCATGTCCACATTCGGTACGGAACCACAGATCAGCTCCGCCATCTCGACTTCCCGTCTGGTCGCCGCGCCAAAGCTTAAACCGTCCGCACAGGCCGAAATCACCACCTCACGCACCGTTGGATCATCGTGACCTAAGATCATCGGCCCCCATGAGCTGACAAAATCAAGATAGCGGTTGCCATCCTCATCTGTCATATACGCGCCATGCGCGGAAGCGATCATCCGCGGTGTCTGGCCCACAGAGCCAAATGCGCGCACCGGGCTATTGACCCCGCCCGGGATCACCTTGCAGGCTCTCTGAAATAATTCTTCCGATTTTGTCATTCCGTTCATCTGCCTTTCTGAATTCTGCATGCAGATATCCGAAACAGACTGCTGCATGCATAGTTACGTATGCTCTGTAATCTCAAACACTTATCAAACAATATAAACGCTTCATCGACGGATTATATATCAGCCAATTCTCCCCTCACGGATATACTTCGCAATCTCCTCTGCGAAATAGGTCAGGTAGATATCGCAGCCTGCACGAAACGCAGAGATGGCTGTCTCACAGATGATTTTTTCTTCATCTATATAACCCAGCTGCGCGCCCGCCTTGATCATCGCGTATTCGCCGCTTACACTGTAAGAAGCAATCGGCACATCCGTCACTTCTTTGATCTTTGTCACCATGTCGAGATAGGACATCGCCGGTTTTACCATAATGATATCCGCGCCCTCTTCCACATCGAGAAGCGCTTCCTTGATACCTTCACGGCTGTTGTGGTAATCCATCTGATAGCTTCTGCGGTCGCCGAACGCCGGAGCGCTGCCCGCCGCATCACGGAATGGTCCGTAAAAAGCAGACGCGTATTTCACCGCGTAGGACATGATCGGCACATTCAAAAAGCCTTCCTCATCGAGCGCGGCGCGAATTGCAGCCACACGGCCATCCATCATATCCGACGGAGCCACCATATCCGCTCCCGCTCTTGCATGGGAAACCGCCGTCTTCGCAAGCAGCTCCAGCGTCCGGTCATTGTCAACCGTCTCTTGCGGTGATTTGGCAAGTATACCGCAATGCCCATGTGAGGTATATTCACACATGCACACATCTGTGATCAGATACATGCCCGGAAAATCTCGCTTTGCCTGACGCAGCGCTTTCTGAATAATGCCATTTTCCGCATAAGCACCGCTTCCGACTTCATCCTTCTGATCCGGAATGCCGAAAAACATCACGCTTTTTACGCCCGCATCAAGAAGCGACTGCAGCTTCTCCCCCATGCGGTCCACACTGTAGCGATACTGTCCCGGCATCGTCGGAATCTCTTCTTTGATATCCGACCCTTCTTTGATAAAAATCGGGTAGATCAGAGACGACGCATCCACACGCGTCTCCCGTACCATTTTGCGCAGTAACTCATTGCCGCGCAGCCGCCTCGGGCGGATTGTCATATCCATATCGGTCACTCCCTTCAGCCCTTCAACCCACGGGACTGTCGATCCATGTCTTCCACCACGATATCATAGATCTCGCCAAGGGAAGCGCAGTATTCCAACACCTTCCACGGCTCGTTGGTGTGGAAATGGATCTTGATCAGTTCCTCATCGCCGACCGCCAAAAGGCAGTCGCCCTTAAAATTTTCAGTGAAATAATCACTGATCACATCCTCATCCAGGTTCTCGCCCTCGATCAATAATTGTGTGTCATACTTAAATTCCAGCATAGTTTTTTCCTCCTTTTATAATTGTATCGGTATGCAAAAATGAAGTCAAGTGAAATATGAAAAACAAAAAACACAAGTATACAGCATCATCTATAATATACCATCACGTATTTTGCCTGATCTCACAAAGGCACTCTATCAAACTGTCAATTGATGCCTTTTTCGCCACATAAGTCTTCATACCCAATTCTTTTGCTGCAGCTTCCGTCTGCTTTCCAATGCAGACGGCATTTACCTTCGCATAATCGATATCCCGCACAGTGCCAGCAAATCCCCGGACAGTGGAAGCGCTGGTAAACATCACGTAATCAATCGTTCTATCCGAAAATTCTTTCTGCAGATCTACAAAACGACTCGTCTCATATCTGGTCTCATAGGTCGAGATATCGTCAACCTGAAATCCATCTCCGAGCTCCCCGAGCAGTTCCGGGGAGCCAAGTGCGGCGCGGGGAATCAGGATGCGCGGCCGATTCACACAGTTGCTATTACCATTTCCACCTTTGTTTTCACTGTTAGATGAGCAACCGAAATCAATGGTTTCCCGAAGCGCCTGCCCTAAATGCTGAGCATCATAAACGTCCGGCATCAAGTCCGCGTAAAATCCAAGCTCTGCAAGCGCTTTTTTCGTACCGTTGCCAATTACAGCAAATTTCACATTTCTAAGCGCACGGCAGTCGATGCCGCGCTCCGCCATTTCCTCAAAAAAGATACGCACGCCGGTCGGGCTTGTAAACACGATCCACTGATAAGAATCCAGTTCGAAAAGCGCCTGCGATAGCCGCTCATTATGTGGAACTCGCTCCGTGCGAATTGCGGGAAGCTCCAGCACCTCCGCTCCTTTCGCCCGCAGCTTTGCCGCTGTCTCGCTGATCAGTTCTTTCGGCCGTGTCAGCAGCACCTTCACACCGCCAAGCGGCTGATGGGCGGCATCCGCCCAGGAAAACTGCTCCGCAAGAGTACAGACTTCACCAACTACAATAATGGCCGGCGTACAGGACCCCTGCCGTCTTACTTCCTCTTCCAGAGTTGACACTGTCGCTACGATACGACGCTGGTGTGCGGTCGTCCCCTGCATAAGCAGCGCAGCCGGGGTATCGGGGTTCATCCCTGCTGAAAGCAGCCCCTGACAGATATCGCCAAGTGCGCTGACGCCCATAAGGAAAACGAGGGTCCCTTTTGTGCGGACAAGAGCCTCAAAATCAATATTTAAAACCTTTCCATCCTGCAACATTCTGTGGTTAGAAATAATGGTGGATTCGGAGCTATCTTTGCCGGTTCTGTCTGCGCGTTTATGTCCCGTTATAATATGCACGGAAGAACAGAAATCCCTGTGGGTCACGGGGATACCCTGATACGCCGGAACCGCGAACGCAGATGTCACGCCGGGCACCACTTCAAAGGGAATCCCGGCACGGATCAGTTCCTCAATCTCTTCGCCGCCGCGCCCAAAAAGGAATGGATCGCCGCCTTTTAAGCGCACCACGCGTTTTCCTTCCTGCGCTTTCCGGACAAGGAGTCTGCTGATCTGCTCCTGCGGCATGATATGATGATTCGCGCGTTTTCCTACGTTGATTACTTCCGCCGTATCGGGGATCATATTGAGAATTCCCTGCCCTGCAAGGGCGTCATAGACCACGACTTCCGCAGATTCCAGCACCTGCTTTCCCTTTAACGTAAAAAGTCCGGGATCAGAAGGCCCCGCCCCTACCAAAAACACCTTGCCAGTTTTCTCCTGTTGATTCATCACAATACACCTGTCCTTTTACATAAAAGAGTGAGCTAAAGTTTCTCCGATCTTTTCAGGATCATTTGAGCTGCCTGTCCTGCTTCCCCGATAGACTTTTCCTGTCACTTCATCAAAATAAAACGCATCCAGACGCAAAACCGATTGTGCAATCACCTGCGCATACGCCGCCACCGGCGTACTGCAGTTTCCACCAAGTGCACGGACGAACGCCCGCTCCGCTTTCGCGCAGATTGCAGCAGTTTCATCCGAATATCCGCACAAATAACTGTAATCTTCACCCGCACGTCCCTGTACAGCCAGAATCCCCTGCCCGGCAGCCGGTATCATTTCCTCTATCGTAAAATAGCGGCTGATCCTGTGCTCCAGCTCCAGCCTTTTTAAGCCGGCAGCGGCCAGTATTGTCGCACTGAATTCTCCACTGTCCAGTTTCCTCAGACGAGTTTGAACATTTCCACGGATCGGTGCAAATGTGGCCTGCGGATACAACTGCGCAAACTGCAGCATCCTGCGCCGTGAGGAACAGCCGACAGGCTTTGAAAAATCAATCTCTGTCGCACCCTCCGGCAGGATCAGCGCATCCCGCACGTCCTCGCGCGCGGAATATGCAATCAAAGGAAGCTCATCCGGAAGCTCCATCGGCACATCCTTCAGGCTGTGCACGGACAAATCCGAGCGGCCATCGATGAGCGCGGCATCCAGCTCTTTGACAAAAAGCCCCTTGCCGCCGATTTTTTCCAGAGATTGATTCAAAATCTTATCTCCGGTAGTTTTCATAGTTAGAATTTCGACTTCCAGCCCCGGATTGTTCTTCTGTATGTACTGCAGCACCATCTCTGACTGAATCACGGCCAGACGGCTCTCCCTGCTGCCGATGATGATTTTTTCGGACATTTTATGCAAAATCTCCTTTTCTGAAATTCATGTCAAAAGATATCTATCTGCCTGACCATTAATTAAAGTAGGCAGGCTTTTTCCTCGAAAGTCTTAACAATTTCAAAACACCTTAACCACAACTGTCGAAGATCATTCATGCTCCGTATCATGATACACTTCCTCCAGCCCTTCGATGCATTCGCGGAAAGCCGCCTTACTCACATTGTCCCGCAGACCAAACAGAAGCTTATTTATGGTGCGCTCTGCCGCCGACTCAATGTCGTCGCGCAGCGCCGCTTTCTCTTCGTCCGCCATTGGAAGGGCTCGCAGCTTTTTCGTCAGGCGGTTCTCCAGATCGATGGCTGCCAGTTCCTTGATCTCCTGGATTTTCGGAATCACATCCACACATTCATACCATGCAAAAAAGTCTTCCATCTGCTCCGCAAAACATGCTTCCGCATCAGCGATGGCTTTTTTTTGTGCTTCACTCACTGCCTCCTCGCGGAAACAGTCGATGTCATAAAGGCGAACGCCGTCCAGTTCTACCACAGCGGGTTCGATATCGCGGGGAACGGCAAGATCGATCAATACAACAGATTTTTTCTTATCGGAATTCGATGCGGCCGGAATATTCTGTCCGAACAAAGGCTCACTGCACATTGCTTCCGGTTCATTCGTGCACTCTGCTGCCTGTTCTTTGCGGCACTCTGTCGCCTGTTCTTTGCGGCACTCTGCCACCAGCTCCTTTGTCAGCGTATAATTTGGGCTGACTGTCGCGCTGAGCACATAATCGCACTCACCGAACAGTTCCATCCGGCGTCCGTAATCAATGCGCGAACAGTTTTTCGGAATCTCCACGACACCGCTGCGGTACTGCCGGACGGTCACTGTCACATCCGCACCCTGCTGCTGAAACTGAGTCGCCGCAAGCTTGCCCATCACTCCGTTGCCAATGACCATGATCTTTTTGCCTTCGAATGTATATCCCTCTTCCTTTAACGAGCGGATCGCCGTACGGACCACAGACTGATCGGATGGAGAAAGCTCATCGTAAGTCTTTACCTTTTTGGCCGCTGTGATTGCCTGGCGAAACAGGGTCTCCAACACATGATCCGCCGCGTAATGCTCGCGTGCGAATGCGAGCGCATCCTTCACCTGCGTCACAATCTGATCGTCGCCAAGAATGCGCGATTCCAGCCCTCCCGAGAGCCGGAACAGATGATGCACAGCCTCCCGCTCTTCCCGGAAACGAAAATACGGGCGATACTTCCCGTAAAGGCTCTCCGGCAGATTACGCAGTTCGCAGAGCAATACAAAAATATCACTCGCAAACTCCCCCCCTGTGCTCAAATAAAGCTCCATCCGGTTACAGGTAGATATTAAAACACAACCCTCAATGCCTCTGATCTGCTTTAAGTACTCCAGAGCCTCCGCCATATTCTTTTTTGTAAATGAAAAAACGGTACGTATATCAATCGGGGCGATGCTGTGATCGATCCCCGCCATCAGTATTCCCAACGTGATTCCTCCATCCTATCTCTGATCCGGTTAAAGCATATTTATCGCAGCCTGCACATGATCCAGAAACATCTCATGTACGCCGGTATACTCACCCAAACCTTTTAAAATACAGGAAACTTCAAATCCTGCCCTTTCAAACTGACTCTTCCAGGAGCCCTCCTCTTCACCGGCCAGATCATTCTCCGCGTGATCCCCGGCGACAATCATAAACGGTGCCAGCAGCACGCGCTTTGGATGGTTCTCATTGACTCTGCGCATAAGAGCATCCAGCGATGGATACGCTTCCACGGTACCCATGAAAATATTTTTATAACCCATATCCTTAAACAGATAATCCAGCGCAGCGTAGACGGAATTTGCGTAATGCTCGGTCCCGTGTCCCATCAGCACCAGCGCCTCATCCTTGTCCGGGCAAAGCTCATCCGCAATCACCTGCACAATCCGCCTGCAATCCTCCTGTGTCGTCAAAAGCGGCGCACCTACTGACACCCGCTGAAACAGATGCCGGCATGCCTCGATATCCGCGAGCATCCGATCGTTTTCGATGCCATTGATCACATGTGTCGGCTGAATGACGACATCCGTGATCCTATCCGCTGCCATCTCATGCAGCGCGCCCTGCACATCCGGAATCAAAATCCCGTCCCGCTTTGCTATTTTTCTGCGGATCATTCCGCTTGTCCAGGCACGGGTAACCCGGCAGGCAGGAAAACGTTCTCTCATACTTTCTTCGATTCGATCCAGCGTCTTTTCCCTGGTTTCAACGTAGCTGGTCCCAAAGCTGACTGCCAGAATTCCCTGATTGCTCTCACTCATCCTGTCCTGTGTTCCTTTCAGAAGCATTTAATGATCTATTTCACTCCGCCGTATACACCCGGATCATCGAGCAGATCTGTCTCGTCCCTTTTTTATCGCGAATGCACTGCACGGCTTTCTGGAAATCTCCCTCACGGACCACATCGGTGATCACCACGATCTGTGCACTTGGCAGTTCCCTATCTGCACAGTCCCCTGTGCATCTGTCAGTTCCCTCATGGAACGGGATATGCCGCTGCTTCTGTATGATCTGATCCACACTGACCTGATGTCTCGCAAACACATCAGCCAGCTCCGCCAGTACACCAATCCGGTCTTCTACCTCCACACGAAGGAAATAACGGCTCTGCACATCTTCCATCTTTTTGACCGGAAGATGGCGGTAGCAGGTACAGGAAATCCTAGCGTTGCAGCCATGGACAATATTTCTCGCTACATCAAAAACATCGCCGACCACAGCGCTCGCGGTAGGCAGCTCACCCGCGCCGCGTCCCTGAAACATCGCGTCGTCCACGGCGTCTCCCCGCACAAAAACAGCATTGTAGGAATCATTTACAGCGGCAAGCGGATGCCGTTTGGGAATCAGCATCGGGGCGACATAAGCCTCAATGGAAGTTCCATCGCTGTGCGCCATGCCGATCAGCTTGATGCAGCAGCCCATCTCCTGCGCATAACGGATATCATCCGGGGTAATCTTTGTGATTCCTTCCGTGCGGACGTCTTCCACTGATACTCTGGAGTTGAACGCAATCGAAGCGATGATCGCCACCTTCCGGGCGGCATCCAATCCTTCTACATCTGCGGTCGGATCTGCCTCCGCATATCCCAGCTTCGTCGCAAGCGCAAGAGCTTCGCCAAACTCCATGCCGTCCTGTTCCATCCGGGTGAGGATATAATTTGTCGTGCCGTTGACAATCCCCATCACCTCGCTCAGATGGTTCGCCGCCAGTGACTGTTTCAGCGGCGTGATCACCGGAATCGCACCCGCCACTGCGGCCTCAAACATCAGATCGCAGCCATTTTCCTTCGCCAGATCCATCAGCCTGCCATGATCCGAAGCGATCAGATCCTTATTGGCAGTCACAACATGTTTTCTGGCTTTCAGGGCAGCTTCAATAAAATCCGCAGCCCTAGTCGTCCCGCCGATCAGCTCGATCACGATCTCCACCTTGTCGTCGTTGATAATATCCTCAAACCGATCCGTGATCAGCTCCGGCTCGTCCACCTTCGCCGCCGCACGCTCTTTATTCCGGACAAGAATCCAGCGCAGCTCCAGCTGCGCTCCTATTTTATATACCATCTCTTCGCGCTGTGCTTTCAACACCTTATATGTGCCAAGGCCTACCGTGCCCAGGCCCAGAAGCGCTACGCCGATTGTTCTGTTTTCCATCTGATTTTTCTCCCTGATCGTTCTCTTAAGATGCGGTTGTGCGCATCGTAATATACTGAGCGGTCAGTTTTTCTGACCGCCAGTATATAATGCAGTCAATGCACAATTCCCGTAATACCTGATCTTTCTAACATCCATGAGCTTCATTCCAATTTTACAGTTTACCAAAGGTCGCCGTCAGATACAAGTCTATTTTGTAATAAAAACATGTCCGCTTTCATATCACAGACATCAGGAATCGGATTCTCGTATTTCTCCGGCAGATTTTTATAACAGGCTACGACTGCCTTAAAAGGTACCTGTTCATTCAGGCAAAAAAGCACCCGGAAAGTCACCTTTCTGAATGCTTATATCAGTCTGCCTTTTCAAAACGTTCACGGCAGCGGTTCATGCCTCACCCGCCGCAGCATACTTTAAGGCATTTACAGATGCCAGATATCCCGGTTATACTCCGCGATGGTGCGGTCAGAGGAGAAAAATCCGGCTTTCGCAATGTTGACCAGTGCGCGGCGGGACCATTCTCTCGGATTCAGGGCATAGTCCTGCATTGCCTGAGTTTTGCGGACAAGATACGCGTTGAAGTCCGGCAGTGTCTGGAACCAGTCCTTATGGAGCAGCTCATTCTGCAGTCTGGAAAGATTCTCCTCATGGCCGGCCGACAGCATGGTCTCTGAAGTCAGGAAATCGATTGCCCGGCGGATATTCGGATCCCCCTCATACCACTCTTCCGCATGATAGCTTCCATCCGCATAGGAACGGATGACCTGGTCGCTGGTCCGTCCGAAAATATATATATTGTCTTCTCCGACACGCTCCGCGATCTCGACATTTGCACCGTCCATGGTTCCGAGTGTAACAGCTCCGTTCAGCATAAACTTCATATTGCCCGTGCCGGAAGCCTCCTTTGAGGCCAGGCTGATCTGTTCCGAGAGGTCGCAGGCCGGAATCATCTTTTCCGCAGCGGTCACATTATAGTTTTCCACAAAGACCACCTGCATCCATTTTGAAACCTCCTCATCCGCAGCGATCACGTCCGATAAAGTGAGCAGGGCGTGGATGATATCCTGTGCAGTCACATAAGCCGGCGCTGCTTTCGCGCCGAAAATGCTGACAATCTTTGTCGCCGGCAGATGACCGTTTTTGATCTCAAAATACTGATGAATCAAGAAAAGCAGATTCAGCTGCTGACGTTTGTACTCATGCAGGCGCTTGGACTGGATCAGGAACATGGCATCCGGATCCGCCTTCACTCCCTGTGTATGGTACAGCCAGTCAGAAAGTGCCTTTTTGTTATCCTTTTTGATGAGGAACAGCCGGTTGAGGACGCTGTCGTCCTCACAAAAGCGCATCAGTTTTTCCAGTTCGTCCGCATTCTTTTTAAATCCAGATCCGATTAGGCGCTCAATTTCAGCCGTAAGCTGCGGATTGCATTTGAGCAGCCAGCGCCGGAAGGTGATCCCGTTCGTCTTGTTATTGAATTTTTCCGGGTACAACTTGTAAAAATTCTTCAGCTCCGTGTCCTTCAGAATCTGTGTGTGAAGCGCAGCTACGCCATTCGTGGAATGGCTGAAATGAATATCCATATGCGCCATATGCACGCGGTCTTCCGTATCAATGATGTATGTGCTCGCGTCATCCGTCCGTTCACGGGAAAACGCGTCCAGCTTTTCGATGATCGGCATCAGCTGCGGTACTATCTCATCAAGATAATGGCGCGGCCATTTTTCCAGAGCTTCCGCCAGAATCGTATGATTCGTGTACGCGCAGGTATCCGTCACGATCTTCACCGCTTCGTCAAATGCAATGCCCTTCTCCCCGAGCAGACGGATCAGCTCCGGGATTACCATGCTCGGATGCGTATCGTTGATCTGGATCGCCGCATAGTTTGCCAGATCATGATAGTTGCTGCCCCGCGCGGCAGCTTCTTCGAGGATCAGCTGCGCCCCCGCGGACACCATCAGATACTGCTGGTAAATGCGAAGCTTCCTGCCCTCCTCATCCGAATCGTCAGGATACAGGAATAAAGTCAGATTCTGATCAATTTTTGTTTTGTCAAACTCAATCCCCTGTCCAATGACTGATTCATCAATCGTGTCCAAGTCAAACAGATTCAACGTATTCGTCCGGCCTTCATAGCCTGTCACAGCCAGCTTATACAGTCTGGCCTCATATTGCTTACCGGCAAGGGTAACCGGGTAAACCTTATCCGTGTGCTTTGTCCATTCGGTCCGCCAGTAGTCCGGTGCTGCATTCTGCCGGCCATCCGTAAACTGCTGCCGGAACAGCCCGCAGTGATAGCGCAGACCGATCCCGTCGCCCGGAAGGTTCATCGTGGCAAGGCTGTCCAGAAAGCATGCGGCCAGCCGCCCCAGCCCGCCATTACCAAGGCTGGGCTCATCTTCCAGCTCCTCAATGTCTGACAAATTCTTCCCCGCACACGCCAGTGCAGCCTTTACCTCATCATAAAGGCCAAGATTGATCAGATTGTTCGACAACAACTTGCCGATCAGGAACTCCGCTGAAATATAGTACAGCTTTCTTCCCTGAACGGCCGCTTCCTGCTTCTTGCTTTTTTCCTCTGTCAGCAGCATCAGAGCGGCATAGATTTCCTTATTCGTTGCCGCTGCCAGATCCTTTCCGCAAAGCTTTGTAAGTGTTTCATAGATTCCGCCTGCCATACTGTGCTCCTTTCTGTAATCGCTGTAACTGCTATTCTGAATTGTTACCAATATCCGATGTTCCCTGTGTTTATTTTTTTCAGTACTGATTCTTCCTGTACTGATTTTCATGCTGATTTTTATTTATATCCTGGTGTGTTTTTATCATAAAATGTCATTTGATTCTTGCCATATGAGCGCATTTTATGATACTATCCTATCATTATTTTAAAAATATCTTCCTGTATTTTTACGGATTTATAACATAAAAATATAATTTTCATGTATAGATTGCTTTACATACAATGCGCTGCTTTGCGGAAATTAAGTTCCGAACTTATTTAAACTTATTAATATAGAGGAGAATTCTCATGAAACCGGAACAGGACCAGAAATATCAGGAGAAAAAGAAACACGGCAGTGCAATTTTTCCATTCAATATCTACCCATGCACGATTCCCGGAGATTTTCCCTCCGTCGCGCTGCATTGGCAGAATAGTATGGAGATTATCTATGTCAAAAAAGGATGGGGGATTGTCCAGCTTGATATGCAACCAATGGAGGCCGCAACGGATGATATTTTTGTCGTTCCGCCCGGTACTCTCCATGCCATGAAAGAACATTCCGGTAAATCCATGGATTATGAAAATATCATTTTTGATCTGGAATTTTTGGGAAGTACCACTGCAGACGTCTGTGCAGCCGAATATCTTGTACCGTTAAGTGCCGGACAGTTGTTTCCCGGAATGCGGCTGCGGCGCAAAGACGGAGATTCGTCCGGACTTTCTGTTCTGTTTCCTGGCTCGGAGGACGATATCACAGACGATATTTATTCTTCAGGATTTCCCTCTTATTCTGCGCTTTCCTCCTGTTTATCACGTACCGAAATCCTGTGCAAAAAATGCTTCCGAGGCTACGAGCTTGGTGTCAAAGCTGCCATTTTAGAATTTCTGTCCCTGCTCATCCCCCTGTGTCCCGCAACGATACGAAAAGAATCCTTCTACACAGAACGCCTGAAAACAGTGGTCAGCCAGGTAGAACGGGATTATTCCCATCCGTTCACTGTTCAGGAAATGGCAGACTTCTGCGGATGCAGCAGCAGCCATTTCATGCGCTGGTTCCATCAGATGACTGGCTCCAGCTTTGGACAGTATGTGAATGAGCGCAGGCTTGCCTACGCGGCAGAGCTGCTTAGAAAAAGTGATGATAAAATCATCCTGATCGCGGAAAAAGCCGGTTTTGAAAATCTTTCCAATTTTAATCGGCAGTTTAAAAGGCGCTATGGAATCACGCCGAGCGGATATCGAAGGAAGCCCCGCCCGTTTTAGAATAATTTATTTTTCCATCCATTATCTTATTCGCTGTTGTTCTTGTGACAGCTCCAATCTGCAACAGATGAGACAGTATCTCACTCTTATAAGCTGCAGCGATTTCTCTGTTGGGAATGGAAACCTCACACAGATGCGAGCCATCTGCCTGCAGCTCTTTTTTGGGCGTTTTCAAATATCCTGCAGCTGCCTGCATACTTTTTCCAAATCCGGTAATACTTCCTTGTATATGTACGGTACGACGAATATGAAATGGAAATACCGTTCAATATAACCAGAATAACTCATGTATATCGAGGAGGAAAAGTCATGGCAGTAGATTTTAAAGACAGTATGACAAAAGACAACCTGATGCGTGCGTTCGCCGGGGAAAGTCAGGCGCGCAACCGTTATACCTTCGCAGCGGCACAGGCGAAGGAAGCAAAGCTTCATGTCGTCGAAGCCGTGTTCACCTATACCGCCAATCAGGAGCGTGAACACGCGGAGATTTTTTATAAGCACCTGCAGCAGTTATCGGGTTCTACGATCCATGTGGACGGCGGATACCCGGTCGATATCAGTGACAGCATCAGCGATCTGCTGCGCAGAGCCCAGCACAATGAATACGAAGAAGCCGAATCTGTCTACACCAGCTTCGGCGACATTGCGAAAGAAGAAGGCTTTCTGGCTGTCGCCGGTTCGTTCCACATGATCGCGCAGATTGAAAAATTCCACGGAGACCGATTCGGTCGTTTCGCGCAGTTTATGGAAGAAAACAAATTATTTGTCTCTGATGTGCAGACCGGATGGATCTGCCTGAACTGCGGCTATATCTACACCGGCATAAAAGCTCCGGCTATCTGCCCGGTCTGCCAGCACGATCAGGGATACTTTATCCGGCTTGAGCTGTCGCCGTTTTCCTGCTGAGATCTCATGGATTTAATCCCACGAGTCAGGGCGCAGAAGTTGTCCCGGATTTCACTGTAAATCACTGAAAATCAGGGACAGTTTCGCTGCAGCGCAGCACTCGGGGAACGATTTTACTCCTGATGGTTCTCCAAAGTAAAATACCACTCCTTCAGCGTAAGATACAGCTCCGCCCTTGTCGCGTATTTGTAGGGATTCACGAAAAACAGACCAACAATGCCAAAGGTCACAGAGTTCAGAATATCCCATAAGAAGAACGACAATTCCAGTACGAAGGTATCCCATTTATTCCCGTACATCATCTCCTTGCTGATCCGGAATGCTTCTTCTGCAGGCATATCCGGATAATCCGCAAGGAGCCAGGGAATCATGCGGTACTCGTAGGATTTCACGATCCCCGGAATGACAAACAGCAGTGACCACAGAAACGTATAGAGATTTTTCAAAAACTGCGTCCAGACCGCATTTGACCAGATTCCGCTGCGAAATGCAGAAAGCAATAGCCCGCAGCGTGCCGGTTCTTCCATTCCGGAATTCTGCCCCGCATAGGTAGTATACGCATTATCCACGAAGAATCGGCAGCCGCCGACCTCCAGCAATGGTGAAATCAGAATCCCCCATGTCAGGGACAGAGCGATCAGCCCGATGGAAAGGATCACTCCTGTGCTCGTCTGGAAAAACCACAAAAGCCCTCGTGCGAACGGAATTGTAAAATACAGGATGGATTTTCCGATTCTCACCGGAAGTTTTGCCCATCCGAAACCGGAAAATATGCCGGAGGTATATTCGATGGTTCCGCTGACATCTTCATATTCTCCGTATTCCTCATCTTCAAGATCATATTCCTCGTCATCTACGTAAAAAGCATCCAGGCCGGAATCAAATTCCTCATACCAGTCATCCGACCAGTACTCTGTCGTCTCCCCATACGTTCCGCTGTCAGAAGTATTGTCGTTGCTGCTGTTGTTTTCCTGTGCAACAAAAAGCACGAGTATCAGTGCCACAACCACACATCTCCAATAGTTGCGGCTGATCGCTGATTTCGCCCGTGCTTTTAAGTCTGCTCTGTTCCATATGCACATAACCCGTCCTCCCCTGAGCATATCTGTAAATTGCCTGGATTTTAAATATTCTCACTAATCTAGGCGCTGATTCATCAGTCTGTTACAAAAGATCCACTTATGCTCTTTCCATTTATATCATACTCTCATGTGATAGAGAAGCATTATTTTCTTATTTATTTGTGAAGGCCGTGTAAAAGCCAGGTAATATTTTGAAAGGAGCTTCTCTAAACGAACATCCAAAAGCAGTATAAAATGACAATCCGCATATAATAGCAGCTCATATGCAGGAAAAACGATGAGCCTGACATCGCTGTCAGGCCCATCATACATAACATATTTCATATTAAAAAGCTTTGTCTGTTAAGAACTTTGTTTAGCAGGTTGCGCCGCCCTTGACGATCTTCTTCAGAACTGCTTCCTTGTCGATCTTATTTTCCAGAAGCTTCTCGCTGACCTTATCAAAGCCAAGCCGTGTCACGGTATCGGCAAAACGTTCTCCGGAGAGTCCCTCGTCGCGGAACAGCAGGATCGCGTTCTCGACTACATTCATGACCTCTTCCTCGGAGGTAAAGACCTTCGGCAGCGGTTCGCCGTGCGCCACCTTCTTGCCCCAGCGTCCGCCGATGTAGATACGGTAGCCATCCTGATAATCAATCGCGCCGAATACGCACTTGTCCTTGCAGCGTCCGCAGTTATTGCAGACATTCGGATCGATCTGGATCTTTCCATCCTCAACTTTTGCGACCTTGATCGGGCAGGCGTCTTCTACCTTACATTTCTTACAGCCGTGGCATTTGCTGAAGTCTACTGTCGGTACTCTCTGACCGACGATACCCAGATCGTTCAGGTTCGGCTTTACACAATTATTCGGGCAGCCGCCGACCGCGATCTTGAATTTGTGCGGCAGCGTCACGCCATGGTAACCCACATAGAATTTCTCATGCAGGCGCTCAGAAAGTCCAAATGTATCGATCAGACCGTACTGGCAGGTCGTACCCTTGCAGGAAACAACCGGGCGCACCAGAGAGCCGGTTCCGCCGGTGGAAAGTCCATGCTCATTCAGGAATTCGATCAGCGGCTGGATATTCGTGTACTTCACGCCCTGAATCTCCAGCGTCAGACGGGTGGTCATGGTCACCGCGCCCGAACCAAAACGTTCGGATGCCTCTGCGATCACACGATGCTCTTCCGCTGTGATCTTACCGTTGCGGGTGATCACGCGGACATTGAACACATCCGGATAGCGCTTATCCTGCAGGCAGCCAAGCCCTTTCACACGCTTGATCTCTTCTGCCGGAATCGTACCGCTAAATTCTACCTTTACCGTATTGACAAAAGCGCCGCCTTCGAGTGCTTTCGTATTAGTAAAGCCCAGTGCCTTCAGGCGATTCTGCAGGAAATAGCCGCGCTTGCCCTTCGCACAGACCAGAAGCAGCTTTGCGTCTTTGGCAATGCCTTCAAAGCCTTTGATTTCTTTTGCTTCTGCGCTGCCATTTGCGGAAACTCCTGCTGCTTCACTCACCGCTGTGAGGTCGACCCATTTTGCTCCCGGAATCGTGGCCTTCGGATGTACGTCGATGACCTGATATCCTTTCGCTTTTCCTGCCGCGTACTCAGCCGGTGTAAAGCTCTCGTATTCGCCGCTGATCTTATTTTCCAGAATGTAGCAGGCCTGTACGAACGGATGGATCGCCGTGGAAAATGGCGGTGCATAGGCAAAATCCATCGAATCAAAATCCTCCAGCTTCAGGCCTGCGGAAATGCCGGTCACAGCGATGTCAACCATCTTGTCCACCGCTCCGGAGCCGAGCACCTGAATACCCAGCAGCGCATGCGTCGTTTTATCTGCGATCAGTTTTGTTACGAATATATCTGAATCCGGATAATAATGCGCCTTGTCGTCCGTGACACAGGTTGCTGTGATGACATCGTATCCCGCATCCTTTGCCTGCGCTTCCGTAAGTCCAGTGCGTCCGGCATTCAGGTCGTCCGCAAGCTTCACTACACCGGTGCCAAGGCAGCCGCCATAGGAAACATTTGCTCCGGTCATGTTTTTCGCCAGGATACGCCCGGTAATATTGGCCGTGGAACCCATCGCGGACCACTGTCCCTTGCCGGTCACGCGGTTAAATACCTGCGCGCAGTCGCCGACTGCGTAAACATCGTCAAGATTCGTCCGCTGATATTTATCTACAACCAAGGTTCCGCGGTTCATCTCAAAGCCGGAATCCGCAAGGAATTCCGTCGCCGGACGCACGCCGATTGCCAGAACGACCACATCGCCCTCGAAGCTGCCGACACTCGTGCGGATACCCGTCGCCTTATCCTGTCCCAGCACCTCTTCCAGTCCAGCGCCGGTGACGATCCGCATGCCCTTCGCCTGCAGCTTCCGCTTTATGTATGCGGCCACTTCCGCATCAAACAGATTCGGCATCACCTGAGAAGCCATATCGACAACCGTGACCTTCAGGCCTTTTGCCATCAGATTCTCCGCAATCTCCAGGCCGATAAAGCCGCCGCCCACGACCACGGCGCTCTTACATGCGTTTTCTTCCGCATATGCGCGAAGTCCGATCGCATCGTCCGGAGTTCGCATGGTAAAGACGCCCGGCAGATCTTTTCCCGGTACATTCGGTACGAAAGGAACCGCGCCGGTGGCAATGACCAGCTTGTCATAAGAAACGCTCTCTCCATTTGAGAAGGTCACCGTCTTACAGGCTGCGTTTACGCAGACAGCTTCCATTCCGGTGCGCACCTCTACGCCTGTCAGCTTCGCAAAGCTCTCCGGCGTGTTGACGATCAGATCCTCCCGTGTCTCAATGCTGCCGCCTACATAATAAGGCAGACCACAGCCTGCATAGGAGATGTCACGGCTTTTCGTGTAAACAGTGACCCTTGCGCTGCGATCCTGACGCTTCAGCTTCGCGGCGGTCTTCGTGCCGGCGGCCACACCGCCGATTACTACAACATTCATAGTCCGACTCCTTTTTGTGTCTGTTCTAATTACCACAGTCACTTTTTTTCTTGATTATAGGCCTGTCCGATGATAAAATCAATTTAATGTTATTTATGTAATGATAATTTGTTTTTATAAAGGAATGAATGATATGTTAGATTATCGTATGGAAACCTTTCTGACTCTTTGCGAATGCGGCAGCTATCGAAAAACCGCGGAGCTTCTTCACCTGACACAGCCTGCCGTCACGCAGCAGATTCATCATCTGGAGGAGGAATACGGCTGCAAGCTGTTTTCCTATGCCAACCGCAGACTGGAAAAGACGGAAGCTGCCACCACGCTGGAGACCTATGCCCGCGCCGTGCGCTATCAGGATCAGATGCTTCGGGAAAAGCTGCAGAAAAAAAGTAACGTACACGCCCTTCGGGTTGGCGCGACAAAGACCATAGGCGATTATTTTCTGACAGAATACATTCACCGCTTTCTGGACAATCCGGAGAATTCACTGGACTTTCTCGTGGACAATACCGAACACCTTTTGCGTGAGCTGGAGGAAGACCGCCTCGATTTCGCGGTAGTGGAAGGATTTTTTGACAAGGAACACTTTGACTCGATCCTGCTGCGCAAAGAGCCGTTTGTCGGCATCTGCCGCAGGGATCATCCATTTGCAGGCAAAAACGTCTCCATGGATGAACTGCTTAGTGAGACCATCATCCACCGCGAGGACGGTTCCGGCACGCGTGCCATCCTGGAGCAGGAGCTTCTTGGCTACAACGAATCATTAAATCGGTTCCGACACCGCATCTGTATTTCCAGCTTCAAGGTAATTCTCGATTTGGTGCGCGAAGGCTACGGCATTTCCTTCGTATACAACGTACTCGCGGACAGCGATCCGCAGCTGGCCAAATTCCGGCTGCAGGACGACCGCATCGTCCGCGAGTTCAACATCGTATATCTGAAGTATGCCGATATGAAAGAAAAGATCGAGTGGTTTTTCGGCAAAAATATTAATCCGTTGCTTCCGTGATCTCACCGTGGATTTCCTGCAGGGATTTCACCTCACCATTCCCGTGTTCTTTCACGTATTTGATGCCCTGCGCGGTTACACGTGCAGCTGCCATGGTCGTCATGTACGGAATTTTCGCTTTGATCGCTGCTTTCCGCAGGTAGCTGTCGTCGTGAGCGCTCTCTTTGCCGACCGGCGTATTCACGATCAGGTCGATATCGCCATTTGTGATCAGATCAAGAATGTTCGGCCTGCCCTCGTACAGCTTCTTTACCTTTTCAGCGACAATGCCATTCACTGTCAGCAGATCGTATGTCGTTCCAGTCGCCAGTATTTTAAACCCATCTTCCGCAAAGCTATGCGCAATCTCCACTACCTCCGGCTTGTCTTTTCCACTGACAGAGATCAGCACAGTGCCTTCAAGCGGCAGCTTTGTCTGCGTTGCCTCCTGTGCTTTATAAAAAGCTTCACCATAGGATCTGGAAAGCCCCAATACTTCTCCGGTCGAGCGCATTTCCGGTCCGAGCAGCGGATCGACCTCGGGGAACATGTTGAATGGGAATACCGCTTCTTTGACGCCATAATTCGGGATGTTCTGTTCCTTCAAAGCAGGTACCGGCGACGTCCGTCCGGTGAGTTCGGAGGTTATAATATCCGTGGCAATCGGCACCATACGAATGTTGCACACCTTTGATACCAGCGGCACCGTCCGGGATGCACGCGGATTCGCTTCAAGTACAAACACACGATCGTTCTCAATCGCATACTGCATATTCATCAGGCCCCGGACGTGCATTTCCTGAGCAATTTTTTTCGTGTATTCCTTAATCGTCTGAACATTTTTTTCTGAAATATGGACGGAAGGAAGGATACACGCAGAGTCGCCCGAATGAATTCCGGCAAGCTCAATGTGCTCCATCACTGCCGGCACAAAAGCATGCGTCCCATCACAGATCGCGTCCGCTTCACACTCCAGTGCGTGATTCAGGAAACGGTCGATCAGGATCGGTCGGTCCGGTGTCACACCGACTGCAGCCGCCATATAGTTCTCCATACTCTCATCGTCGTAAACGACTTCCATTCCTCTTCCGCCGAGAACATAGGATGGACGAACCATAACAGGATAACCAATCTTTGCAGCAATCGCCTTTGCTTCCTCAACATTGACCGCCATACCGGATTCCGGCATCGGAATGTCCAGCTTCTCCATCATTGCGCGGAACCGGTCACGGTCTTCCGCCAGATCAATGACCTCCGGAGCGGTCCCTAAGATCTTCACGCCGTTCCGTTCCAGATCAGCAGCCAGATTCAGCGGTGTCTGCCCGCCAAACTGTGCGATAACGCCGAGCGGTTTTTCTTTATGATAGATGCTCAGGACATCCTCAAGAGTCAGCGGCTCAAAATACAGCTTATCTGAGGTGTCGTAATCTGTGGACACAGTCTCAGGATTGCAGTTGACGATGATAGTCTCGAAACCAAGCTTTTTCAATGCCCAGGAAGCGTGTACGCAGCAATAATCAAACTCGATACCCTGACCGATACGGTTCGGTCCGCCGCCCAGGATCATAATCTTCGGTTTTCCCTGTGAGACCGGATTTTTATCTGCTGCATTGTAGGTCGAGAAATAGTAAGCACTGTCCTTCGTACCGCTTACATGTACGCCCTCCCAGGCTTCCTCCACACCAAGCTCCAGACGGCGGCTGCGGACAGCGTCCTCTGAAACGTCCAGAAGCTGACTCAGGTATTTATCCGAAAAGCCGTCTTTTTTCGCGGAAATCAAGGCTTCATCAGACGGAAGGCTTCCTCTTCCTGCACTGAGAGCTTCCTCCTCTTCCACCAGCTCCTTCATCTGTTCGATGAAATAAGTCTTTACCTTCGTAATCTCATGAATCTCTTCCACGGTCGCTCCCTTGCGCAGCGCCTCATACATAATGAAATGGCGCTCACTGGAAGGTGTGATCAGCATGGAAAGCAATTCCTCTTTCGTCTTTTTGTCAAAATCCTTCGCGTGCCCGAGACCGTAACGGCCAATCTCCAGAGAACGAATGGCTTTCTGGAAAGCTTCCTTATATGTCTTTCCTATGCTCATGACCTCTCCGACCGCACGCATCTGCGTTCCGAGCTTGTCTTCCACACCCTTAAATTTTTCAAACGCCCAACGGGCAAATTTAATGACGACATAGTCTCCATCCGGCACATATTTATCCAGTGTACCATATTTCCCGCAGGGAATCTCCGAAAGTGTCAGTCCGCTCGCCAGCATCGCGGAAATGAGCGCGATCGGGAAACCGGTTGCTTTTGATGCCAGGGCGGAGGAACGGGAGGTACGAGGGTTGATCTCGATCACAACAATCCGGTCCGTCTTCGGATCATGGGCAAACTGTACATTTGTACCGCCGATCACCTGCACAGACTCCACGATCTTGTACGCCTGCTCCTGCAGACGCTTCTGCACCTCCTCAGAAATAGTCAGCATAGGAGCCGCGCAAAATGAATCTCCGGTGTGCACGCCCATCGGGTCAATGTTTTCGATAAAGCAGACGGTGATCATGTTATTATCTTTATCACGGATCACCTCAAGCTCCAGCTCTTCCCAGCCCAGAACAGACTCCTCTACGAGCACCTGTCCGACCAGACTTGCCTGCAGACCGCGGGCACATACGGTCTTTAATTCTTCCTTATTATAGACGAGGCCGCCGCCGGCTCCGCCCATTGTATAAGCCGGACGCAAAACAACAGGGTAGCCCAGTTCGTCCGCAATCGCAAGCGCCTCCTCCACGCTGTAAGACACCTGGCTTCTGGCCATCTCGATGCCAAGTGCGTTCATGGTATTTTTAAACGCAATGCGATCCTCACCGCGCTCAATTGCATCCACCTGAACGCCTATCACCTGTACGTTATATTTTTCCAGAACACCTGCATTCGCAAGCTCAGCGCAAAGATTCAGGCCTGACTGTCCTCCGAGGTTCGGAAGCAATGCATCCGGTCGTTCCTTCTCGATGATCTGCTCCAGCCGCGTCACATTCAGCGGTTCAATATAGGTGACGTCCGCAATCTCCGGATCTGTCATGATCGTCGCCGGATTAGAGTTGACCAGTACAATCTCGTATCCCAGTTTTTTCAATGCTTTGCACGCCTGCGTACCGGAATAATCAAATTCGCAGGCCTGACCAATGATAATCGGACCGGATCCAATGATCAATACTTTGTGGATATCTGTTCTCTTTGGCATGAGAAATCCTCCTGATTTTTGTTAGTTTAGAAATATCCGAAATTTTTTCGGTTTATTGTTTATCCTATCACATTTTCCAGCGTCTGGAAAGGATATTTACCACATTACTCCCGAAAAATCTCGTTCAGAATTTCCCCATCTGTTCAGAAAATACATTGCAAAGCAAAAATCCTTGCGTTATAATCACTGCGGAAAGGACAGGAACAGCTTTTATGAAAAATACCTGGAAAAAAGCAATCGTCTGGTGCAGCACCATTTTTCTTACATTGGCGGCTGTGATAGCTTTTTATTTTATATTACAGAATGGCGCTTCCATTATGAAGGGCATCAATTCCATGTTCAGCGCGCTGGCCTCGATCTGGCTTGGTCTTGGCTTTGCCTATGTGCTGGATCCGATCATCGTTTCCGGTGAGAAGTATCTGCGAAAGCACAACGTTGGGCAGACTGCTGCCCGCGTACTGACTCTCGCCGCAGTACTGGCTCTGATCGCGCTGCTTCTGTTTTTGATCTTCAACCGCCTGGTTCCGCGTCTTTTTGAAACCATCAATGGTCTCTTAAGCGATCTCCCAGGCATGCAGAGCACCTTCAACAGTTATCTGGACAAGGTCAATGAATGGAACCCGCAGGTATACGACTACATTCTCAACGCGATTAATTTCGCCACAGACTGGGTGAATACAAATCTGGATAAGACCTTCAATACCATCACGCAGAGCTTCATCAATCTGATCTCCGGAATTGTAAATCTCTTTGTCGCGTTGATCGTACTGGTCTATGCGCAAATGTCGAAAGAGCGTTTTATCGGACAGGCCAAAAAGCTGCTGTACTCAATCTGTCACCACAGGAAAGCAGCCACCTGGATTCTGGACGTTGCCAGACAGGCAAACCTGATCTTCAGCGGATTTATTACCGGCAAGATCATCGATTCGGCGATTGTCGGCGTGATCTGCTTTATCTGCCTGTCCATTCTCAATATTCCTTATGTGCTGCTGATCAGTGTTGTCATCGGCGTCACCAACATTATCCCGGTATTCGGGCCGTTCATTGGCGCGATTCCCTGTGCGATCCTGCTGCTGTTCGTGCAGCCCTGGGAATGTCTGGTGTTCGTGATCTTTATCCTGATCCTGCAGCAGATTGACGGCAATATCATCGGGCCGCGCATCCTCGGCAACTCGACCGGCGTATCCGCGTTCTGGGTCATTGTCTCGATTCTGATCTTCAGTCAGCTTCTTGGTGTCATCGGTATGATCGTCGGCGTTCCAATCTTTGCCACGATCTATTACATCATCAAACGGATCGTAGAAGCGGAGCTTGCCAGCCAGAATCTCCCCACAGATTCCATGGCTTATGTGGCTGTCGACCATATCGATGAAAATAACCAGCTGGTCTATCTGTCAGAAGAGTCCTCAAAGAAAAAAACGATCGCCCAGAGGCGTTCGCCCATGGAAGTCTGGCGGGATACCAAAACTACTGCTGTCACATTGAAATCATTTTGTTTCAGAAAATACAATGAGTTTAAAAACCGAAAGGAAGGACAGGATAAATGAAAAAAATAGCAAGCTTCACCGTAGATCATATCCGGCTTCTGCCAGGCATTTACGTTTCCAGAAAGGATTATGTCGGAAAGGAGGTCATCACAACCTTTGACCTTCGCATGACCCGGCCAAACCGCGAGCCGGTCATGAACACTGCTGAAGTACACACCATCGAACATCTCGGCGCGACATTTCTGCGCAATCATGCAGAATATGCTTCCCGCGTGATCTATTTCGGGCCAATGGGCTGCCGCACCGGCTTCTATCTGCTGCTTGCCGGAGACTACGAATCCAGAGACATTGTACCTCTTATGAAAGAAATGTTTACTTTCATACGGGATTTTCATGATGAGGTACCCGGTGCCCGCGCTCAGGATTGCGGCAATTATCTGGATATGAACCTTCCAATGGCGAATTATCTCGCCGACCGTTATCTGCGCGAGGTCCTGGAACAGCTCGGGGAGGAGAATCTGAACTATCCGGTGTGATGCCTTTCATATAGCAAAATACTTCGGGCAGAACATGTATTGACCTGTTCTGCCCCGTTTTAAAAACGACTTACGTCGTTTACTATAATTATTTCCATCATTTTCAGATGGGATATCCCTTTAAATAATAATCCCTAACGAACCGCATCAATTCTTCCTCGCCCCTCTCGTCGAGGATGCGGAGCATCCCGTGCAGCTCCTTTTTGGTCTGAGGATGCATCAGATAATGCCCCATCCCCCGCTCAAAATAGGCCAGAGAGTCGTGCTGCGTATAAGTCTCTTTGTTGTAGTTTTTAGACGCAGCAATCCGGTCCATCAGCATCTCGGCAACATATTTGCGCGGCATCTGAACGGCCTGCAGCGGGAATAATTCAGAATTATTTCCATCCTTTTTTTTCGGCTCCCGGTAATCCAGCCAGTACTCGAAGTGATGGCGATTGCGCCCCTTGTGGTGCATCCAGGCCTCGGAATAACCCTTGTCGCGGCGTTCCCCGTTATTCGGGCTGCTCTTCCCGTCATCATAATAGCGGAAGCCTTCCAGAAGCTCCGTCGGCATATATTTCGACAGATCATGCGTCAGCCCCTGCCAATAAAGTCCAACTTTGAAGCACTCCTTCATCACATAGATTTTGTGCTCCGTAATGGTCTTCAGATGTCCTTTTGCTTTTTCCCACGTGATTTCACTTGATTGATTCCTGCTCATCTTTTTCATCCAATCTGCCTGCAGTATTCTGATTTATTTTGAAAGCTTTCCCGATGCGGCATTCCGCTCCTGCGTTCTTCCTTCCAGAAGGACGACCGTCCTGGGTGAAACGGAAAACATGCGAAGAGCGCCCAGATTTTCCTGCTCTTCCATGGCCGGAAAGCTTTCAGGAAGACCCGTATCCATCACCCGTATCCATGAATATCCATCCGGCAAAAGAGGCAGAGCAAACTGCTGCTCTTCCCAGTGAAAGTTCCAGGCAATGTAAAGAAAATCTTCTTCTCCGGCATAGTGGCCGGAATACATACAGCCCATATGCAGGCTGGAGCTCTTCATATCACCGTACCAGGCGCGCTCTCCGTGGTAAGACAGATCCGGAAAGCCGCTGGAAAGATAATCCGCGCATTGAGGCTCCGCGTCAAGGTGCAGGATCCGATGTGCCTTCCGGTAGGCGATCAGCTGACTGACAAATGCCGTCAGCTCTTTGTTCCCTTTCGTACGGCTAAAATCCAGCCAGGTCAATTCGCCATCCTGGCACCAGGGATTATTATTTCCTTTCTGCGTATTGCCGAACTCATCCCCGGCCAGAAGCATCGGTGTCCCCTGTGAGAGCAGCATCATGGCATATGCGTTTTTGCGCTGCCGCATTCGAAGCGCGGTAATCTTCCGCTTCGCGCGCGGTCCTTCCTCACCGCAGTTCCAGCTGTAATTGGCGTCTGAACCGTCCCGGCCCATCTCACCATTTTCATCGTTATATTTCATATTATACGAGACGAGATCCATCAGCGTAAACCCATCATGATTCGTCATATAATTGATCTGCGCGCATCCTGCGGGATTATACCGTGTACGCCAGCCAAAGGCTTCCAGAGTCCCTGCGTCTCCCTTCAGAAGTCTGCGGCTGTCATTCATAAATCCATCATTTGAGCATGCAATATGGCGCTTCAGCTTACTGCCATTCTCAGAAATAAAGTCGTCCGGATAGCAGCTGCAGATCAGCTTTCGGCTTGTAAACAATGGCAAACGTGCCAGCACGGCAGAAAGCTCTTCCCGGCCGACAATCGAAAAACCATCCACATGATACTCGCAGGCCCAGTAATTCAGGCAGGCAATAATCTGTCCGATGTCCGTCTCAGCCGAAAAGGAAAACTCCAGAATGACTTCAATCCCATTCTTATGAAACGCCCGGACCATGTCCTTAAATTCAACATCTGCGCGCTTTGAAGCCGCATAGGATGCTTTCGGTGCGAAATAATAGCCCGGACCATATCCCCAGTAATTTTTCCGAAACTCCTGTGTTTTCAGCGTCTGTTCATACGATGCAGCGGGCAGATCAAACGCATGCTCCACCGCATCCTGCATTGTACCCGAAGCCAGATCGGAATGATTATCAACTCCGTCTGCAGAAGCGTTGACCTTCTTCTGTTCCTTATCAGCAATCGTATGCGTATACAGATATTCCGGTATCTCCAGCTCTGAAAACTCGTAGACCGGCATCAGTTTCACCTGATTGATCCCGAGGGATAACAGATAAGGAATCTTCTTTTTCAGTCCGGCAAACGTACCTTTCTGGCCGCGGCTGACACCGGAATTCCTGTGCATCGTAAAGCCGCGCACATGCAGATGATACGTAATAACGTCACTAAAAGGAATCGAGGGCAGCTGATCCTCATCCCAGCGATACGTACCCGTCACAAAGGCCCCGCGCAGCCCGTGCGGAGAAAGCGAGGGAACCTGTCCGTAAGCCTCACGCCCTGCGATCCTTCCAGCATAAGGATCGGTCACTACCGTATCGCCGTCACGAAAATTATACTCATAATCTTCCGCGGACAGCTTCACTTTCATGGAATAAAAATTGCCCGGAACAGACGGCTCCGGAAACGGCAACTCTGCAGCAATCTCCTCCGTGCCTTTTTTATAAAGCAGCAATGCCGGACGTCCCGCCTCCGACGCGTAAAACCCAAAATGCACCCCATCCTTACAAACAACAGCGCCAGGGGTGTTGATGTCATCCTTCAAAATCTGAAACCCGTTATCCCCCATTAAAAGCCCTCCGTCTTATAAATCTATATCCAGCTCAACCGGACAATGGTCCGAGCCGAAAATCTCCGTATGGATCACAGCATCCCGCAGCTTGTCCCGCAGACAGTCTGAGACGCAGAAATAATCAATCCGCCATCCTGCATTCTTCTCCCGTGCGTGGAACCGATAGGACCACCAGCTGTAAATCCCCTCCTGTTGAGGATAAAAATAGCGAAACGTATCTGTAAAACCGGCAGCAAGCAGATTCGAAAACTTGCCTCGTTCCTCATCCGTAAAGCCTGCATTCTTATGATTCGTCTTCGGATTCTTCAGATCGATCTCCTCATGCGCGACATTCAGATCCCCGCAGAAAACAACCGGCTTTTTCCCTTCCAGCTGTTTCAGATAAGCAAGGAAAGCATCTTCCCACTCCATTCGATAGGGAAGCCGTGCCAGACCATCCTTTGAATTTGGCGTGTAGACCGTCACCAGATAAAACGTATCGTATTCGAGCGTGATCACACGCCCCTCGTGGTCATGCTCTTCGATTCCAATTCCGTAGGCCACGGAAATCGGCTCTCTTTTCGCAAAAATCGCTGTCCCGGAATATCCCTTTTTCTCAGCATAATTCCAATACTGGTACGGACGCAGCAAAAGCTCAATCTGCCCTTCCTGCAGCTTCGTCTCCTGCAGACAGAAAAAATCCGCGTCCGCCTCCATAAAATAGTCTGTAAACCCTTTCTGTACACAGGCCCGCAGGCCGTTCACATTCCAGGAAATCAGTTTCATAAGTGTATTTTCTCCTGTTACTGTTTTTCTTTTGCTTTCCGGCTGTACCTTTCAAAAGCGAAATCTTTCGTTTATCTTAACATGACTACTTCTATAAAACAAGTTGAAATTTCGCATTTATGTGCAAATTTTCAGAAAAATGAGCATTTTTCTTTAATTTGATAATTTTTTGGCAGAACAACATCTGGTAGAATCCAAAATTCACGCGGCGAAATCTGGTAAAATGCCTTGAAAACAGCCTGTTTCGGGCCTTTTGCAGACAAAAATGCGATTGATTTTAAGAGAAAGATTGAGTATAATCCTTTCTATCCGCTGAATTATTAACAATTCCTTTCAGGCCTTTAAGGGGAACAGGCCGGGATTGCTTTTCGTAACAGTTTCATATCTGCACAGTTACGTTTTTCTCTACAATTCGGAATGGGGTATCCGGTGATTGAGTTTTTACGCGGACAGGGGAGAATTTATCGAAGGTTGAGGAACAGATAAATGAGCCTGGAGCTGCCATTATTTATTGATTATTTAAAGGAGCAGAAGAACGCGTCAGACAATACCGTCGATTCCTACCAGAGAGATCTGCGCAAGCTGGAAACATATCTCGTCGATCACGGTATCCACGAAATCAGAAATGTAACAGCCACGAATCTGAATTCCTACATACTATATCTTGAAAAACAGGGGCTTTCAACCGCTACTGTATCGCGGAATGTAGCCTCTATGAAAGCATTCTTTCATTACATATACCGAAAGCATGAGATCGTGGATGATCCAACAGAGGATATCAAAGCTCCGCACATTGAAAAAAAGCTGCCCGGTATCTTAAGCGTAGACGAGACCACCCGCCTGCTTGAACAGCCTTCCGGAGATACGCCAAAAGAAGTGCGTGACCGCGCAATGCTGGAGCTTTTGTATGAAACCGGAATGCGCGTGACCGAATTAATTTCTCTTCCTCTGGATGCGGTTCATCTGAACCTCAATTACGTGTCCTTCGCAGATGGTGACAGAGAACGGGTCATCCCCTTTGGCGATTCTGCGAAACAGGCACTGACCCGCTATCTGAAGGACAGCCGGGATACTCTGCTGAAAGGCAACACCAGCGATCATCTTTTTGTAAACTGTCAGGGAGGTGCGATGAGCCGTCAGGGCTTTTGGAAGCTGGTCAAATCCTATGCTGCAAAGGCCGGGATCTCATCAGATATCGCTCCGCAGACACTCCGGCATTCTTTTGCGGCGCACCTGCTGCAAAACGGCGCGCCGCTGGATTCATTTTTTACTGTTTATCCGGAGCAAAGCACGCAATCGGTGCGTCATACCCCGGGTTAAATGCGTAGAAGTTTCTCGCATCCAGCTGATCCTGTACGCTGCGGAGTGCTTCGCCAAATCTCTGGTAGTGTACAACCTCGCGTGCACGGAGGAAACGGATCGCGTCTGTTACATCCGGGTCCTTGCAGAGGCGAAGAATATTGTCATAAGTGGTGCGGGCTTTCATCTCAGCTGCCAGATCCTCGTTCAGATCGGTGACCGGGTCGCCGGTAGACTGAAATTCAGCGGCACTGAACGGAGCACCGCCCGCAGCCTGCGGCCATACACCGATTGTGTGGTCAGCGTAGTACGGTGCGAAGCCTGCCTTTTCAATCTCTTCCGGTGAAAGACCTCGCGTCAGCTGATGGATGATCGTCGCCACGATCTCCAGGTGTGCGAGCTCCTCGGTGCCGACGTCAGTCAGGACTGCAGAAACTGTGCCGTTCGGAGAGGTATACCGCTGGGACAGGTATCGCATGGAGGCACCCATCTCACCATCGGGACCGCCATATTGTGAAAGAATCACCTGCGCAAGCTTTGCATTTGGCGTTTTGATTTTTACCGGATATTCCAGTCTTTTCTCATAATACCACATTTAGCAGTCGCCTCCTTCCCATGGCCAGGGTTCCGTCACCCATTTTACACTTCCCATATTACATCCACAGGTCTGTCCGTACTGAAGCGGACCATATTTTTCCTCATAAAGCTCCAGGGCACGGTCACGCTTTTTGTTGTATTCACTGAAATATTCCTGAGCGCGGTCATCCTCCGGATGAGTGTCCAGATACAGCATCAGATCATAGGCACAGAAGCTCACTTCATCAATATAAGTGAGAAGCTGCATTCTGCTGCCCGCCGGGATATCCACAGTATTCCGGCAGCCGCATTCTTCTGTAGTCTCTGTCACAATACAATCACATTCGATATCCCGTCTGTAGCCCTCGGACATTCGGCCATCCTGCATCATACGTCCCTGCGGAGCACTGTTGCGCATTCCGCGGCCGTCTGGCATCATGCGTCCCTGCGGAGCGCCGGTGCGCATACCTCTTCCGTTACCATACATGGTTCCTTCTCTGTTCAACAGCGTTTCCCTCCTTTCCCGCAGAACGGTTTGCAAAGATCCTGGAAAACAGTCCCGACCTTAAGCGCTCTGCATGGTTCGTAAGGCGTTTCCCACTGCTGATAAGGTACGTAAGCCATTGCCAGCGGGGCATCCGCTTCTGTCAAATGATGATAGATACTGTCTACCCGGAGGTTTTTACCTTCCCGACATCCACAGCCCGGATTTTTCATATCTGACATATTATCTCCTTTCTGAAAACAGAGTAACTGTCTCGTACATTCACAGTTACATATCAGTTTCTCTATAGAATATGAGGTTTCCCTCTAAAATGTTTTTGTCCAAATACAGGGATTTAATTCTTTCAAACTACTGGAAAATGACTGGAGGATATGATATGATACTGTGGATTGTGCAAAACAAAGCTATCCGTAGCCTTTATCTTAGTTTAAAAAATGAGGGGATGCAAATGGCGGTAAGATCAAACAGCTTACGGCCCGTTCAAAAGAAAAAATCTGCACGCAAAAAGAAAAAGGGGCTTTTTGTAAGCAGATCATCAACGATGGAACGGGACTATTTTGATTACAATCTGCTTGCGGTCGTGATACTCCTGACCTGCTTTGGGCTCGTGATGCTGTACAGCTCCAGCGCCTATGAAGCGATTGTAGAAAATAATGATGATATGGTTTATTTTCGCAAGCAGGCGATCATCAGTGCTGCCGCGCTTGTGTTTGCTCTGGTCGAATCACAGATCGATTACCACTGGCTTGCGGAGTTTTCCTTTCCGATTTACGGGATTTCTACAATCCTTCTGATCATCACAAAGTATGTCGGTCGTGAAGTAAATGGCGCGAAGCGCTGGCTGGGGACAAATTCTTTCTCGTTTCAGCCTGCTGAGCTGGCCAAGATTGCGGTGATTCTGCTGCTGCCCACTCTGATCGTAAAGATGGGATATAAGATGAAAGGCCTGAAGCCGGTGCTCATTGTCGGCTTTTTTGGTTTTGTCTCCGCATTCTGCACCTATTATTTTACGGATAACCTGAGTACGGCCATCATTATTCTCGGGATTACCGTGGTGCTGCTGTTTATCGCTCATCCTAAGACTGCTCCGTTTTTAGTAATAGGCGGTCTCGGGATACTTGTCGTTACGATCATCGTTGCGTGGATCATCACAAGTGATGTCAGCGGCGGTTTCCGTATTGCCCGTATTCAGGTATGGCTGCATCCGGAGGATTACTCCAGCTCCGGCGGCTACCAGATCCTGCAGGCGCTCTACGCCATCGGCAACGGAGGCTTTTTCGGCAAGGGGCTGGGGAACAGTACGCAAAAGCTTGGTTCTCTTCCGGAAGCCCAGAACGATATGATTTTCTCAATCATCTGTGAAGAGCTTGGCATCTTTGGCGCAATGCTTGTCATGCTCCTGTTCGTATTTTTGCTCTACCGGTTGTTTTTCATCGCGCAGAACGCGCCTGATCTGTTAGGATCCCTGATCGTAGCCGGGATTTTCGTACACATTGCACTGCAGGTCGTCCTGAATATCGCGGTGGTCACGAATCTGATCCCGACGACCGGTATCACGCTGCCGTTTATCAGCTATGGAGGTACATCGATTCTGTTTCTGATGGCTGAGATCGGCCTTGCTCTGGGAGTTTCGAGACAGATTCGTATAAAATAAAAGAAATTTGGAAAAGAAGGAGAATGTTATGGAAAATGTAAAGACAAGATTTGCGCCGAGCCCAACCGGCCGGATGCATGTGGGAAATCTTCGGACAGCACTTTACGCGTATCTCATCGCAAAACACGCAGGCGGAACATTTATGCTGCGTATTGAGGATACCGATCAGGAACGTCTCGTAGAAGGCGCGGTGGATATTATTTACCGGACACTGGAAAAGACCGGTCTGAAACACGATGAGGGGCCGGATAAGGACGGCGGCTGTGGTCCGTATGTACAAAGCGACCGCCAAAAAGCCGGCATCTATATGAAATACGCGAAGGAGCTGGTGGAAAAGGGCGAAGCCTATTACTGCTTCTGTACAAAGGAACGTCTGGAGTCCTTAAAGCAGGAGGTCGCAGGCAAAGAGATTTCTGTCTACGACAAGCACTGCCTGCAGCTTTCAAAGGAAGAAGTCGAGGAAAAGCTTGCCTCCGGTATCCCGTGGGTCATCCGTCAGAATGTGCCGCGGGAAGGCACCACGAAGTTTGAGGATGAGATATATGGCACGATTGAGGTGCCGAATGAAGAACTTGATGATATGATCCTGATCAAATCAGATGGCTTCCCTACCTACAACTTCGCAAATGTGGTGGACGACCACCTGATGGGGATTACGCATGTGGTGCGCGGAAATGAATACCTGTCTTCTGCTCCAAAATACAACCGTCTTTATGAAGCGTTTGGCTGGGAGGTGCCGGTGTATGTGCACTGCCCGCTGATCACAGACGCAGAGCACAAAAAGCTCAGCAAGCGTTCCGGCCACTCCTCTTTCGAGGATCTGCTGGATCAGGGCTTCGTCTCCGAGGCGATCATCAACTACGTAGCGCTGCTCGGCTGGTGCCCGGATGACAATCGTGAGATTTTCTCCCTGCCCGAGCTGGTGGAAGCGTTTGATTATCGTCATATGAGCAAGTCTCCGGCTGTGTTTGATATTCAGAAGCTCCGCTGGATGAACGGCGAATACTTAAAGGCGATGGACGATGAGGTATTTTATCAGAATGCGTTGCCCTATCTGGAAAAGTCTCTGACGAAGGGGCAGGACCTGCGCAGGATCGCCGCAATGGTCAAGACCCGCATTGAGGTCTATCCTGACATTGCCGATATGGTGGATTTCTTTGAAACGATGCCGGATTATGACGTCTCTCTTTATACAAATAAAAAATCCAAATCCACAGAGGCCTCAAGTCTGGAGGTTTTGAAAGACCTTCTGCCGAAGCTGGAGGCGCAGGACAACTTCTCAAACGATGCGTTGTTTACTCTCTTAAAAGCCTATGTGGATGAAAAGGGCTGCAAGGTGAATTTTGTCATGTGGCCGGTACGTATCGCTGTATCCGGTAAGGCCATGACGCCGGCCGGTGCGACGGAGATCATGGATGTGCTGGGAAAAGAGGAATCTCTTTCCAGAATCCGCGCCGCTATTTTGAAACTGGAAGCCGAAGTATGATTGCCATCCCATTCGCTGAGAGCAAATTTTGTATGGATTTTTGCGTGTAATTGTGAAAGCACACGCGTCTTGATTTTTGGGAGAAACATGGGATTCAGTAAAGCTCAAACCCGGGCGATCGCCCACAAAGACGGCCCGGCCATGATACTGGCCGGGCCGGGTTCCGGTAAAACTCTCGTTATCACACAGAGAACCAGATATCTGATTGATACATATGGAATCAATCCAAGGGAGATTCTGGTCATTACATTTACCAAAGCAGCCGCGCAGGAAATGCAGGCACGCTTTTCGGCCATCTGTCCGAAGGGCGGCGTGACATTCGGTACTTTTCACGCGGTCTTCTTTGGTATTCTGAAAAACGCGTATCATTTCACATCCGCAAACATTATGAGCGAGGATACAAAGATCGGGATGCTCCGCAATCTTCTGCAAAAATATCACGATGCTTCCTCACAGGGATATGGCGCACGCGCGGACGCGGAGCAGGAAAGCATCGCCGAGCTTGCCGCAGAGATCAGTATGGTAAAAAACGAATGCATTCCGCTGGAGCATTATTACTCGCGTTCCTGTCCTGAGGACGTGTTCCGGCTGGTGTGCCGCGACTATGAGGACATGCATCGGCGCGAGGGACTGCTGGATTTTGACGATATGCTCACCTGTACCTGGGAGCTTCTGACACAGCGGCCTGACATTCTGCATGCCTGGCAGGAACGCTGGCATTATATTCTGGTTGACGAGTTTCAGGACATCAATCTGCTGCAGTATGAGATTGTAAGGCTTCTGGCCGCGCCGCGGGACAACCTTTTTATCGTCGGAGATGACGATCAGTCCATCTACCGCTTCCGCGGTGCGAAGCCGGAAATCATGCTGAATTTTCCCAAAGATTATCCGAAGGCAGAGACCATCCTGCTTGATAAAAATTTCCGTTCCACAAAAGCGGTGATTGATGGTGCCGCGCGCGTGATCGGCAAAAATACACATCGTTTTGCCAAAGACATCTGCCACGTCCGGGAGGATGGGGCGCCGATTGAGGTCCGCGAATTTCAGAATCAGGACCATGAGAGTCTGTATCTCGTAAAACTGATCCGGGAACGCTTCGAATCGGGCATCCCCTACCGGAATCTCGCAATTCTTGTGCGCACCAACCAGGGTGCAGGACCTTTTGCCGAACGTCTGCTGGAGTTTGGCATTCCGTTTGTAATGCGCGAATCGATGCCAGGTGTGTATGACCACTGGATTGCCAAGGATATCTTCGCGTACCTTCATCTGGCATATGAGGGAACGGACCGAGCCGAATTTCTGCAGGTCATGAACCGTCCGAAACGCTATATCAGCAGGGACGCGGTGGCGGGCGCTTCCCGGAATCTTCCCGCCGCATTGGCCGTAAATCCGCAATCGGGCACTTCTTCCGCACCAAGAGACAGCCACCAGATTTCTTTCGACGCACTGAAAGCCTTTTATCGGGACAAAGACTGGATGCAGGACCGTCTGATCCGGCTTGAAGCGGATCTTCGTCTTCTGCCCTCTCTGAAGCCTTTTGCGGCGATCAACTACATCCGTTATGGAATGCAGTACGAAGAATTTTTGCGGGAATACGCAGCCGCCAGGCGCATGAAGCCGGAAGAATTGCTCGATGTGCTGGATGAGCTGCAGGAGAGCGCGAAGCCTTACTCCTCGCTGACGGAATGGTATACCCATATTGATGAATACCGGGCTGCGCTCGAAGAAAACCGTAGAAAAGCAAAACAAAAAGGCGAGGAAGCAGTGACAATCGCCACCTTCCACGCCTCTAAGGGTCTGGAATACCCGGAGGTCTTTCTCCCGGATATCAATGAGGGCATTCTTCCGCACCACCGTGCCGCTCTGGAAGCGGATCTGGAGGAAGAGCGCCGTCTGTTTTATGTCGGCATGACACGGGCAAAAGACCGCCTGCATCTGTTTTACATCAAAGAACGCTACGGCAAGGTGATGGAGCCATCCGAATTTCTGGACGAACTTCTGCCGTAGGCTCCGTCCACGTCCGATACTATGCCAGGCAACCTGCTTACTGCACATCCTCCTCAGATACGAGCTCGTCATATTCGAGGCTGTCCAGCCACTCGTCAAAGCCATCGGATGCAGCTTCATACTCCTCGTCACTCTCAATATTTTCAAGGACAGGGGTGCCGTTCTCCTCATGATAGCGGTAAATAAACACTTCGCCATCCGTGTTGATCCCCTGCTCATTCAAAGGCAGGAGCGCGATGTAGTCTTTCCCTGCGGCCGTGTAGGTCGTCAGCACCTGGCACTCAATGACCTCGTCATTATCCAGAGTCAGTGTGATCGTAGCGCCGCCATCACATTCTTCTCCACATCCGGCGCAGTTTCCGCTGCAGTTTTCAAAATCACTCATGTTGAATTCCTTTCCTGATTCCTGATTCGTATTTTTCTGATTGTTTTCCGCGGCTGTGTTGTAACTGTTCCGCATTTTCACAGCTGTGAGGCTTATCCTGCGCCCTGAGCGGGATGCCCCTACGAGGGGAAAAGTCCATTGATAGCCGCTGCCATGCACACTTTACCAGAAACGATATAAAAAGGCAAGTCTGGATTAGAAAAATATACGCCCCTGAAAAGAAAATAATTTCATGAAAAGCAGATATCTTCCGTAAGAAGAAAACAAATCAACAATTCGACCTGATATACTCTTTCAAAAACTCATAAATCTGATTTTCTGTCGGCGGACAACCCTTCAGGCTGCAGGTAAAACCGGCGGTGCATCTTCCGACGCCAAGCTTCCCAGTCTTTCCCTGATATCCTTGCCCGATGCAGATTTTCTCATCCAGCTGCTCCAGCAATCCATCCTGACGCAGCATCTCCAGTGCCGGAATCAGATACCCATAGCAGGCGCTGCAGGAATCGACCTCGCTTACCGCATCCTGCAGTTCGATGATCTTGTGTTCTCTGGGAAGCTCTTCCATCTCCGGCTGTGATCCGCAGGTTGTGATCTGTGCTCTGGAAATGTCAGCGCAGCCAATGCCAAGCTCTTCTGCCAGACGTATGTAAGGAACGTCATCCACTGTATAATGCAGAAGCTGGCAGACATGGGCGTCGATCAGCACCGGGTCAGCCGCAGCCATGATGCAGTTGCGTACGACCGGATTCCCACCGTCCTCAAAGTCAAGATCGCCGCAGATATGGTCGACAACGATGAAATCCTGATGAATGCCCGCATTCAGATGCGCAATCGGCTTATGAAGCCCCATTGAATGAAAACGGCGTTTCTCCTTATTCGGGATCAGTCCCTTCATATTTTTCAGGGCACAGGTAATCTTTGTCTGACAATGCCCCTTCAGCACCGGCACATTGATCAGAAAATCTATCGTTTTCACGCACTCACAGAGGTTCAGCTTCATCCCGGCACAGTCTTTTTCAAAAGATTTATCCTTTTGTGCGTCGAGGAATTCCACATTATACTTCTGTACCAGACGGTCATAGCCGCACACCTGTATGGCCTCCGACGTTTTACCACCCACCCAGGAGCCCTCCGCGATCACCAGATTACGGTAGCCATGCTGCTGCAGGTATTCGATGATTCCTGCAATGATCTCCGGATGCGTCGTCGCTCCAAAGGACGCTTCTGAGGCGGATACCAGATTGGGCTTGATGCCAATCCGGCACTTCTTATTCTCCGGAAGCATTTCGCACAGAGCGGCACGCTTCAAAAGTTCCAGTGTCATCTCCCGATAGTCAGTTCCGTATATTTTCAAAATTTCATTTCTGTTCATTGGCTGCGCTCCATTTCTGAAAACAACTAATATCGTTTCCTATAACTATACCGCTGAGTAAAGTTCAGGCACACAAATGCGGATTGCCTTCTCCATCTGTACGAAATCCGATCGTAACTGTTCAGTACCTTCACAGTTACATCCGATCTTAATATTCTTTTTCAATACTGTCCAGTCCGTACTGTTTTAAAAATTCCGCCAGCTCCGCCTCATTCCGGATATACCTGATCTCCTCGAATTTCCCGGTCTGTCTGTTTTTGAAGCCGGCCACCTGCTCGCCGTTGCAGATGCTGCAGTGAAGCACCGGCTTGTAAATGGAGGGATCATATGCTGTTTTCCCCGGTTTTGAGTCCGGGTTTTTGTTTTTCCTTCTTCCGAACATTTCCTGTCCTCCTCAATATCCATAGGATTTTTCTGTATACCAGATACTTTCATATGGCTTTGGCAGCGAGTGCAATACTCCGTTTTCCAATCCGAATGATCCGACCAGCCTCCACAGCATCTCACAGCCGCAGATAGAGATCCAGCGTCCATGTCCCGAGAAATGCTTCACAGGCGCATCCCAAAACACAGAGTCCCATAAGACGAAACAATTCCGCAATATCCTGACGGCGAATGTTTTTCACATTGCTGCCAGCCGCTTCCCGAAAGCCATGCTCTCTTTTCATCCACGCCGTCATCTCCTGCTTCCACATCAGTCCGTATAGGATCCACTGCGGAAAAATACAGCATCCAAAAAGCAGAATACCATAGACTCCGCTTCGCAGCCCAAAGAGTGACAGCAGCATCGCCCCGGACGAGGCAAGCCACCAGGCATACCCCAGATGAAAGAGCCAGCCCGCAGTCGTAAAGCTGCTCATCCACAAAAACAACAGTACCGGCATCCGCATGGATATTATGTAAAGGAAGAGAGCCCTGCCATTCCGGGAAGTAATTTCATATACTCCAAAGCTGTACCGGCTCGCAAGAGACGCATAGACTCCATTATCCATGGAAAAAAGCTTTGGAAAAGCGCATCCAAGCAAAATTCCAGAAGAGAGAAACAAAAGCACAGACAGGATGTTCCGATAAGACGGATATGTCCGAAATTGCTGCGCAGATCTGAATCCGTTCATATAGCTGCCCCCAGACTGTCAACTGAGTTCTTGGTAACTGTTGTTTGATACTTTTACAGTTACTGTTCTTACAGCTATCCTATGCAGCAAATAAATAGGTCATACCTCTACTCTGGTCTCTATCTCTTCTTCTGCCTCGGCCTTAAAATCCTCCATCTGTACCGTGTCGATCTCAGGCAGATCATCCAGCGAATGCAGTCCAAAATGTCTTAAAAAGTCCTCCGTCGTACCAAAGAGGATCGGACGGCCGGGCGCATCCAGACGCCCCATCTCTTTAATCAGATTGTATTCGACCAGACGGTTTACCGCGTGATCGCTTTTGACCCCGCGTATCTTTTCAATCTCCAGACGGGTGATCGGCTGCTTATAGGCGACAATGGAGAGAGTCTCCATAACGACATCCGTGAGTACAATTTTTCTTGGCTGCTTTGCAAGCCGGATCAGGTATTCATAATATTCCTTCTTCGTGCAGAGCTGCCATGCCCCTTCAAGCTCAGTCAGTTCAATTCCCCGCTCCTCTTCCCGATAGCGATCCGCCATATGCTGCAGCAGCTTCTCCGTTGTATCCGCATCCTGTTCGATCGCTGCCGCCAGCTTTGAGAGTTCTACAGAATCTCCCATAGCGAAAAGAATCGCTTCAAGAGCGGCTTCCGCTTTTCTTCTGTCCATTTTTTCGTCCTCACAAATCTTTATAGCATCTGTTTATCAGTCGTCCTCTATCGCACCGGGAAATGTCATTCATAATCCACCGCAAGCTCGTCCAGCTCGCTCTCCGACTCTCCTCCAACCCAGGTAAGGCAGATATCGGAAAAGGTCTCCGGCTGCTCAACCTCAACCCGGCCTTCCTTCATCAGCTCCAGCAGGGTCAGAAACGTTACCACTTGATACTGTTTTCCAGGCCGCAGGCTTAAAATATCAAAAAACATACAGTTCTTTTTTTCAAAAATATACCGTCCTACGAAGCGCATGGTCTCGCCCAAATTGACCGATTCCCGCTTCAGACTGCCAAAACGGCTCCGGATCGGGTCCACACGGTTCTCCTGGCGCTTCATAATGTCCAGAAATACACTGTAAAGGCTTTGAAGAGTGACATCAGAGAGAAGCTCGTCCACATCCACCGGCTCACGGTAGGCTTCGACTTCCTCCGGTATATCCGGATCCTTATAATAATGCCCTGCCGCGTCCTCCATGCGGTCACGCAGCTCGAAGGACATATATTTGTACATTTTGTATTCGAGCAGCTTCTGAACAAGTTCTTCACGCGGATCAACCTCTTCCCCTTCCTCTGTCTCTTCCGGAGGCAGGAGCATCCGCGACTTGATGTCCAGCAGCGTAGCCGCCATCACAAGAAACTCACTCATCACATCCAGCGTTCCATCCGACAGCTGCGCAATGTACTCCATATACTGATCTGTGATCAACGCGATCGGGATGTCATAGATGCTGACTTTATTTTTTTCTATCAGATGCAGAAGCAGATCCAGAGGTCCTTCAAACTGCTCCAGCTTTACAGGTATGCCCATATGTGCTCCTTATATATACTACTATATAAAATATGATACTACAAATTGCTCCGTGCTTCGCACTTTCGCAATTTTAACAACCTTCGGAATCCGCTCATTTTGGCCAAAAATTGTCCAAAATGGCTACTTCCTCATGTTGTTGCGGTCCCCAAGGTCAGAAATCAGAACGCAAGCGTTCCATTTCTGACCTTTCGTCCCTTGTATCATTATTTAACAAAAGTCCAGCACCACCAGCTCCGGCGGATTATTCACGCGAATAGGGATCGAGTGACTGCCGAGTCCTGCGCTCACCACCATTTTACCGGAGCCCTGTGTATACAGCCCTTTGTCGTACTTCGGAAACAGAGTAAACTGAGGGCTGACCACTCCTCCAAGCAGCGGCAGCCGTACCATGCCTCCGTGCAGATGACCGGAAAGCGTCAGATCCGCGCCCCAGGCTGAATACGTATCAAAATAAGACGGATGATGGGCCAGTAAAATCTGGTAACCGGGCTTGTCCGGCTTTCCAAGAAACGCTTCCATCTGCGATACCGTTAATTCTTCCTTCTGAAATCGCCTGTAATATATGAGCGGAAGCTCCAGCCCCCATACATTGATCTGCATTTTCCGGATGACCAGATGTTCCACTGTATTTTCCAGAAAATGTACACCAAAGCTGCAGATTGCAGAAATGTAATTCTCGTACTGGTCGCCGTATCTGGCAGGATATTCTTTCAGGCGGCTTTCATGATTGCCGTTCACATAATAAACCGGATATTGTCTGGTCAGCTCGTTCATCAGAGATACGGCCGCATCCAGCTGTGGCTCCTTTGAAGAAATCAGCATATCTCCGGCAACGAAAATAACCTCTGGATTCACATTACGAATTTCCTGAATCAGACGGTTATTGTTCCTGCCATAAGAAAGATTATGCAGATCTGCCAAAAGAACGGCAGAAAACGGGGAAAATGGCCCCGGCTGTTCCTGAGCCGTTCGTATCCGGTATCTTGTGACCTTAAAATCAGGCATAGCCTTTTTATTCCTCCCAATAACAGTTCTCTCAAGCGAAACAATTACTGGGATTATAACATAATTCACATGATATGAAAACAGTTTTCGTAACTGTTCAGTACCTTCCACAGTTACCAGTTTTCTACAGCATCCACTTTTCCCACGCCTGATTCAGGTAGTCAGCATATCCAGCCCTGGGAGCAGCTTCCGCCATCACAATGGGCATCCGGCCTATCTCTCTGCCGTCAATCGTATACACATAATTTCCCACCGTATCGCCCTTTTCCAGAGGAGCCTGCAGATCGTCCATATATTCCACGCTTTTTTCAATCAGGGAAAAATCCTCACCGGTCGTACTTAAATAAGAAAACTCACCATCCACGGTGACGGCAAATTCATTCTGAATGGTCCCCTTGACCACTATCTTAGAAAGCTCCGGAGTCTCTTCATCATAATACATTGAGCACAGGGAAAAGCCATAGCTCAAAAGCTCAGCAGCCTCGGCAAACCGCGTCTTCGTATCCGGCGCCGTCAGAACCACGCTGACCAGACGAATACCGTCGCGTCTCGCGGTCGCCGAGAGACAGTATTTCGCATAGCTCGTACTTCCGGTCTTCAGCCCGTCGCAGCCATCATAAGAGCGGAGCAGCTTATTCGTGTTGGACAGAGTAAAAACACTGCTGCCCTGTGACGTCACATGAGTGATATCCTCCATCCAGATGTCAGAATACTCCGTCACTTCCGGATATCGGTACAAAAGCTCGCGCGACATGATTGCGACATCGCGCGCCGAGGTATAGTGCTCCGAAGCTTCTGTCAGGCCGCAGCAATCAACAAAATGCGTGTTTTCCATACCCAGCTCAGCCGCTTTCGCGTTCATGCGCTCTACAAATGCTTCTTCTGTGCCGGAAATTGCTTCGGCCATCGTGACGGCAGCATCGTTGCCCGAGGCGATAATAATGCATTTCAGCAGAGTTTCTACCGTCTGCACCTCTCCAGTCTCCAGAAAAACCTGCGAACCGCCCATGGATTTGGCATATGCGCTGGTCGTCACCTCATCGGTCAGACTGATCTCGCCCTTTTCAATTGCCTCAAAAATAAGGAGAATTGTCATCACCTTAGTCACACTGGCCGGATGAACCGGGGTGTCCGCATCTTTTTCATACAGAAGCGTTCCGGTCGACACCTCCATCACCGCCGCATGCGGCGTTTCAATCTCCGGCTCGGCGTACACGGTTACAGGGAAAGAAAAACAATTGAAAAATAAAAGAAAAAATGACAGTATCCACAGGATCCGGTTTCGCATATAACACGCTCCGAAGCATCTTCTCGCTTCCTACTATATGCGCTCGAATTCCGGCTTATGACCTATATCCGTCCCCGCTTTGCTTCACAGAGTAACAGTTCAGCATGTTCAGCTCTTTTACCGTTACTCTGCCGCGGCTTTATACGCAGCTCTCATAAAGCTACAGCAGCGGCGCGAACAGCCGCAGAATGCTCTGCCCGAAGCGCTGCACCAGATTTCTCTTTTCACAGTCTTCCACTGTAATCTCTTTGCTCTCCGCAAAGACCGCTTCCGTGTCTTCTTTTACCTGCATGACCGCATCCGTATCATACATCCAGACACCGCACTCAAAGTGCAGGTACAGGCTGCGGTAATCCAGATTGATCGAGCCGACCGTAGCGATTTTGTCATCGCAGACAAAACTTTTCGCGTGGATAAAGCCGGGCGTATACTCATAAATACGGACGCCTCCGCGGATCAGTGGCTCATAGTAGGACTGAGTAAGCAAAAAAACTGCCTTTTTATCCGGAATGCCCGGTGTGACGATACGGATATCAATTCCGCTTTTTGCCGCCAGCAGCAGCGCTGTCTGCATCTCATTATCGATGATCAGATACGGAGTAAAGATATAGACATATTTCTCCGCACGGTTGATGATGTTCAGATAAACATTCTCCCCGACCGTTTCATGATCCAGAGGCGTATCGCAATATGGCTGCACATATCCGGTACCTTCAAACGGCTCCTCATGCCAGCGATGCGGAGTATATCTGTCATACGCAACATTCTCGCGGGCGAGAACGCTCCACATCTTCAGGAACATCATCGTAAAGCTCCAGACGCCCTCCCCGTGCAGCATCACCGCGGTATCCTTCCAGTAACCGAAGCGTTCGATCCGGTTGATATACTCATCGGCAAGATTGATGCCTCCGGTAAAAGCAGTGTGTCCGTCAATCACAGTGATCTTGCGATGGTCCCGGTTGTTCAGAACGATCTCCGCCACAGGAATCAGCGGGTTGAATACCTCACAGCGGATGCCCATGCTTTTCAGCTGCCACTCGAATGTCTGGGGCATCTTGCTCGCACATCCCCAATCGTCATAGATAAGACGAACATCCAGCCCCAGCTTTGCTTTTTTCTCCAGAACCTTAAGGACGCTCTGCCACATCTCACCGTCATCAATGATAAAATATTCCATGAAAATGAAATGCTCCGCCTTTTCCAGTTCCTCCAGAAAAACCGGGAAAAAATCCTCCCCGGAGTGGAAATAACGGGTCTGTGTATGACTGTAAACCGGATACCCGGCATTCTTCCAGATATAATCCGACTGGCATATAGCGGAGCTGCTTTCCTGCTCCAACGCTTTTCGGGCGTCTGGGTCTTCCTTTAAGCATCCCTTTGCCTGCTCCTCCACATGATTCAGCCTGGCCTCCAGCCTTGTGCCAAGCCAGGATTTCCCAAACAGCAGATAGATCACCGCGCCGGCGATCGGCACAGCAAGAATCAATATCGTCCAGGCCAGCTTGTACGCGGGATTCATATCCCGGCTGACAAGCCAGAGTACTGCCAGAATACTGAGAGCGTTGATAATTCCCGTGATAAAGCTGTATTTTGAATTCAGCACAAGTACTGCAAACACGATCCAGAGCACCTGTATGATCACAGCGAGCGCAAACAAAACAATACGGCCAATCGTATTCGCCGTTGTTTTTTTCATTAATTTCTCATGCTTTTCTGCCAATCTCATCCGTCCTATAATCTCTTTCTTTAACTGTTCAGTGCCTTCACAGTGACAGGCACTGATCCATGCAAAATTCATTTTCAGCGAATAATCATACTGATCGATCCGCTTTTATCCGTAACTGTCTGGCATTTTCACAGTCTGCTCAGTTTACGCTGCTTTCGCTGCAAAACGCCTAGCCCAGCCCGCATATGAAATCAGTACCACCGGCTAAGCCGGTGGTTTGATTTCCGCCCTATAAGGGCTCGTTCCCGGCACAAGGGTCTAAAGACCCATCGAATAGTTCGCCAGCCGCAACATCAGTTACTTGCTAAGCCCCCTGGGCTTATTTTTTATTGCTTTTGATTACCGGCTCACCCGTAAACGGGTCAATGTACCCTTTTATAGACATCTGATCATATTTCAAATCTTCTTTCAGCTGATTTCGAATATACTCTTCAATCTTTTTTGCATTTTTCCCTACAGTGTCTACATAATAACCTCTGCACCAGAAATACCTATTTCCATACTTATATTTGAGATTTGCATGCCGTTCAAATATCATAAGCGTGCTTTTACCTTTTAAGTACCCTACAAATTCTGATACACTCATCTTAGGCGGAATCTCTACTAACATATGCACATGATCTGGACATATCTCCGCTTCGATAATGTTTACCTCTTTGCGCTTACATAGCATACTTATAATATTGGCAATATCCTGCCTCAATTCACCATATATTATTTTCCTTCTAAATTTCGGTGCAAAGACGATATGGTACTTACAATTCCATGTAGTATGTGATAAAGTATTATTGTCCATTTGGACTACCTCCTTTGATTAATAAAACGGTTGGCGAACCTGTTTTTATTATATCAATGGAGGTTTTTTACACAACGCTGAAGCTATTCCAACCACCCGCATAGCAGGTGGTTTATTTGTTCTCCAAAGCTCCGTTTTACGGAACGACGAAAAACTCCACAATGGAGAACAGGGCCATGCCCTAACAAGAAAATCCCTGACCATAAGCGATCAGGGATTGTTGTCCTCGATTTCTTAGCGAATCGGAACATGGTGTATCATTTAATTGTATTTCCTCTTGCGAGCAGCTTCCGACTTTTTCTTCCGGCGTACGCTCGGCTTCTCATAATGCTCTCTTTTGCGAATCTCCTGCTGGATACCAGCCTTTGCGCAATTCCTCTTGAAACGACGCAGAGCACTGTCCAGAGTTTCGTTTTCTTTTACGATCACATTTGACATTGTCTCACACCTAACCTCCCTCCAGTTGCAGATTGTGCAAGACATCGTTACTGGTCTCTCCCTTTGCAGATTCAGATAAAAACTGCGCCGGTGTGTTGTTGCACTGCAATCAGTATACCATATTTTTGCTTTTCGTCAACCTGTTTTTTTGTTCTACAGTATTTTGGCAGATCTGTAGCCTGACGTTTACTTCACCTGTGCTCCCAGCACCTCTTTGGCTTTCTCAAGCGCCGCATCTACGCCATCCGGATTCTTGCCGCCGGCCTGCGCCATGTTCGGACGTCCGCCGCCGCCGCCGCCGACCAGAGCGGCAATGCCTTTAATCAGATTGCCCGCATGCGCGCCCTTCTTCATCGCACCGTCCGTCGCTGCCGCCATGAGGCTGACCTTTCCATCGGATACGGAAGCAAGGAGCACCACGCCCTCGCCAAGCTTCTCGCGCAGCTGGTCGCCCAGCTCACGCAGACCATTCATGTCAACGCCGGAAAGCTTCGTTGCAAGCAGCTTCACACCGTTCACCTCGCAGACCTGATCCATCACGTCGCCGAGCGCGTCCTTCGCCAGCTTACTCTTCAGGGACTCGTTCTCACTGTTGACTGCTTTGAGTTCCGCCTGCAGTGCAGTGATTTTCTCATGGATACCGGCAGGAGTTGTTTTCAGCAGCTTTGCCGCATCAGCAAGCTCCTGCTCCATTTTCTTATAATAAGCGAACACACCTTCGCCGGTCAGCGCCTCAATACGCCGTACGCCAGCGGCAACGCCCGCCTCGGAAACGATCTTGAATCTCGTGATCACAGAGGTATTGGACACATGGGTACCGCCGCAAAGCTCCTTTGAGAAATCGCCCATTGAAACCACGCGCACCTCGTCGCCGTATTTCTCGCCAAACAGCGCCATCGCGCCGGTCTTCTTCGCGTCCTCAATGCTCATCACTTCCGTCACTACCGGAAGTGCCGCAGCGATCTCACGGTTCACCAGTTCTTCCGTCTGCGCGATCTCCTCTGCGGTCATCGCCTGGAAATGCGCGAAGTCAAAGCGCAGGCGATCCGGCGTCACGAGGGAGCCCTTCTGCTCTACATGTGAGCCGAGCACCGTCTTCAATGCTTTCTGGAGAAGATGCGTCGCACTGTGGTTCCGGCAGGTATTTGTCCGCCCCGCCTCATCCACGGCAAGTGTCACCGTATCGCCGGTCTTAATCATGCCCTCTGCCATATAGCCGACATGACCGTATTTCCCGCCGAGCAGATGGATCGTATCCTCAACCACAAAACGTCCGTCCGCACAGGAGATCACGCCCTTGTCGCCTTCCTGTCCGCCCATGGTACCGTAGAACGGCGTCTGCTCCGTGATCACGGTGCCGCGCACGCCCTCAGTGAGCGCCTCTGTAAGCTCAGTATCCGTCGTAAGAACGGTAATCTTCGAATCACAGCTTAATGTATCATAGCCGACAAACTCCGTGGTGATCGCCGCCGGAATCTGATCATAGACCGTTGCGTCTGCTCCCATATAGTTTGTCGTCGCACGCGCAGCGCGGGCCATCTTTCGCTGTTCCTCCATGCAGGCCGTAAAGCCTTCCTCATCAATCGTATAGCCCTTCTCTTCCAGAATCTCTTTTGTCAGATCGAGCGGGAATCCATAGGTGTCATAGAGCACAAACGCGTCTTTTCCTTCCAGAGTTGTCTTTCCTTCTGAAGAAAGTTTCGCCTCAAGGTCATTCAATATCGAAAGTCCCTGATCGATCGTGCGGCTGAACTTCTCCTCCTCCTGAGAGAGAACCTTGAAGATAAACTCCTTTTTCTCCTCCAGCTCCGGATAACCGGCCTTCGAGCCCTCGATTACCGTCTCAGAAAGCTTTGAAAGGAAGCTGCCCTCGATACCGAGCATACGGCCATGTCTCGCAGCACGGCGGATCAGACGGCGAAGCACATAGCCTCTGCCTTCGTTCGACGGCATAATGCCATCTGAGATCATAAATGTTGCGGAACGGATATGATCAACGATCAGACGAATCGAGATATCCTTCTTCTCGTCCGTCTTGTACACGGTCTTCGCCACCTCACATACCTTATCCCGCAGTGCCTGGATCGTGTCTACATCAAAAATGGAATCCACGTCCTGCACGACCACCGCCAGACGTTCCAGACCCATACCGGTGTCGATATTTTTCTGCTTTAATGTCTCATAATTGCCGTTGCCGTCATTCTCAAACTGGGTAAAGACATTGTTCCAGATCTCGATATAGCGGTCGCAGTCGCAGCCGACCGTACAGCCCGGCTTCCCGCAGCCATATTTCTCTCCGCGGTCATAATAAATCTCCGAGCACGGTCCGCACGGACCCGCGCCATGCTCCCAGAAGTTGTCCTCCTTGCCAAAACGGAAAATCCGTTCCGGCGCGATGCCGATCTGCTCATGCCAGATGTTCCAGGCCTCGTCGTCGTCCTGATACACAGACGGATACAGGCGATCCGGATCCAGCCCGATCACCTCAGTCAGGAATTCCCATGACCAGCCGATCGCCTCTTTTTTGAAATAATCGCCAAAAGAAAAGTTGCCGAGCATTTCAAAAAAGGTACCGTGACGCGCGGTCTTGCCGACGTTCTCAATATCACCCGTGCGGATGCACTTCTGGCAGGTCGCCACTCTCTTGCACGGCGGAATCTCCGCTCCCGTAAAATAAGGCTTCAAAGGTGCCATGCCCGCATTGATCAAAAGCAGACTGTTGTCATTGTGCGGCACCAGCGAAAAGCTGTTCATCACCAGATGCCCTTTGCTTTTGAAAAAGTCCAGATACATTTTTCTTAACTCATTTACTCCATATTTCTTCACGACTACGCCTCCGTTTTTCTAAAGTCAAACACCGTGAATCATGATAGCACAGTGTATTTTTGATTTCAATATTAAATATCAGATTGACTGCACAATATCTTCGATCAGATCTTCCCCATCCGCAGCGCCGGTAGCCAGCTGGTCGCAGCGCTCATTTTCCGGATGGCCGTCATGCCCCTTCACCCAGTTCCAGGTGATCCGATGCGGACCGGCCGCCGCCAGCAGACGTTTCCATAAATCCACGTTTTTGACCGGGTCCGTCTTATTGCGCATCCAGTTCTTTTTGATCCAGCCATCCAGCCAGTGCTCATTGAATGCTTTTATCAGATACTGCGAATCTGAATAAAGCTCCACCTCACAGGGACGTTTCAGCGCCTCCAGACCAATGATTGCCGCCATCAGCTCCATACGGTTATTCGTCGTCTTCACATACCCCTGTGAGAACTCTCTTTCATGCAGCTCTCCGGCAGCATCTGTATACTGCAGAACCACACCGTAACCGCCCGGCCCGTCCGGATTGCCGCGTGCCGCTCCATCTGTGTAAATGAAAACCTTACTGTTGGGTTTTTGCGGCATCTCTGCTTTTACCAATTCAGGCACGTCATCATACCGAGCCGGACTCCCTGATTGTCCTGTGGCTGGTTCGGCTGCCTCAGCAGATTCCTCTCTCTCCTGCAGCATCTGCCGTATCATGTTGGCAGTCCGCTTAGAGCCTGCAGCGTCACGCCCCGCTGAGCTCACACCAGCGACAATTGTATCGTCATACGCAAGCACCGGAAAATAAAAATCACAGCGAGTCTTGTCATTGCAGACATTAACCGGCACTCCGGCTTCCTTACAGTCCGCATAAATTTCCTGATTGAGCCGATTGTCATTCGTCGCTGCGATCACAAGAGAGGCGTCGCAGATATCTTCTTTCACATATTTTCTGCGAACAATCGTCAGCCGGCCGGCCGTTCCCAGCTCGCGCAGCTCCGGATTCACCTCCGGCGCGATCACAAAAAGATGGGCGGTAAAGTCGACCAGCGCGCGGATTCGCCGCTTGGCGATCGTACCGGCTCCCACCACCACGATTTTTCTGTCCATAAGATCCACAAAGATCGGAAAGTATTTCTTGTTCTTCTTATCCATGCATTTCACCGTATCCCTGCACTAGATTTCATTTGGAACAAAGTATATCAGACTTTTGACTGAAACACAATCAAATCAAAAAATTGTGTCGACATTTTTTTCTAATTATACTATACTGTAAAGGCTGTCGGATTCTTATAAGGCAGTGCCATTGCATCTGTTTATCATTTATTTTTGGTAACTCTTCAGCACCCTCACAGTTACTATTATTTTTCAGATGCATCTCAAAGAATCAACAGGTATTTTCGAAAACAAGACCTGAACCAGACGAATTTTATTTAAGAAGAGGTACACAGATATGTCCATGAATTTTGTAAAAAAACTCCTGATTCCGGCGGAGGTCAAAAAAGAATATCCGCTTCCGCAGAAGGTTGTGGAAGCCAAACAGCGGCGCGACGCTGAGATTCGTGATGTCATCACCGGAAAATCCGATAAATTTCTCGTCATCATCGGCCCCTGCTCCGCGGACAGTCCGGAACCCGTGATGGATTACGTGCACCGGCTGGCAAAAGTGCAGGACAAGGTCGGTGACCGTCTGATCCTGATTCCGCGTATTTACACGAATAAGCCGCGCACGACCGGCGAGGGCTACAAGGGCATGATTCATCAGCCTGACCCGGAAAAACAGCCGGATGTATTCGCAGGGCTGGTAGCCGTACGTTCCCTCCACACAAGAGTCATCGAGGAGACTGGCCTGACGTCAGCGGACGAGATGCTCTATCCGGAAAACTACCGCTATCTGGACGATCTGCTCTCCTACGTGGCGATCGGAGCACGTTCCGTCGAGGATCAGCACCACCGTATGACTGTAAGCGGCATGGATGTGCCGGCCGGCATGAAGAATCCTACCAGCGGCGATCTTTCCGTCCTCTTAAATTCCGTCGTAGCCGCACATGCGGAGCACACTTTCATCTACCGCGGCTGGGAAGTCAACACAAACGGTAATCCGCTGGCTCATGTTGTCCTGCGCGGCGCGACCAACAAACACGGAAATGCTATCCCGAACTACCACTACGAAGACCTGATCCTGCTTCACGAGCTGTACGAAAAGCGCGACCTCGCCAATCCGGCAGTCATCGTAGACACGAACCACTCCAATTCCGGCAAAAAATATCTGGAGCAGATCCGCATTGTTCAGGAGGTCCTGCACAGCCGCAGCTATTCTCCGGAGCTGAAAAAGCTGGTCAAAGGCTTTATGATTGAAAGCTACCTCGAGGACGGCGCTCAGAAGATTGGCTGCGAACCGCACGTTTACGGCAAGTCCATCACCGATCCGTGCCTCGGATGGGAAAAATCTGAAAAGCTGATCTACGAAATTTATAAAAAGTGCTGAAAGGTCAAAGTTTCCTTGATAATCATGCTCATTTGTGCTATGCTTTTTTCAAACACAGATATATTAAAGTAAAACAATTTACGTCGTTAACTATTACGTTTTACGGTTTTCAAAGGAGGTGGCAGTGTGGACAAAAAAATGCTCCCGATCGGGGTTGACGACTTTGAAAAGCTTCGAACGGAAAATTATTATTACGTAGATAAGACCGGCTTTATCAAAGACCTGTTATTAAACAGAGGAGAAGTAAATCTGTTTACACGCCCGAGGCGCTTTGGAAAAAGCCTGAACATGAGTATGCTGAGATGCTTTTTTGAAACAGGTGCTGATGAAAAATTGTTTGAGGGGCTGGCCATTTCCAGAGAAACAAAGCTTTGTGATACCTACATGGGGCGTTTTCCTGTTATTTCCATCAGTCTGAAGACTGCCCATGGAAGCAGCTATGAATTTGCCAAAAATGAGCTTTGCACGATCATTGCAAAAGAAGCGATGAGATTCCGCTTCATTCTGGACAGTAATAAGCTTTATGAGGAAGAAAAAGAACAGTATCGCCAGATCATCAAAGTCGATAATTCTTTGAACGGCACTTTTGCCATGTCAGAGTCCACAATCACCAGCAGTCTGAACACCCTGTCGCAGCTTCTGGAAAAATATTATGGGCAAAAAGTGATCATTCTGATCGATGAGTACGATGTCCCGCTGGCAAAGGCAAATTCGCGTGGATACTATGATAAAATGATCGACCTGATCCGAAATATGCTGGATGCCGCATTAAAAACAAACCGCAGCCTCTATTTTGCGGTCATGACAGGCTGCCTGAGAGTTTCAAAAGAGAGTATTTTTACCGGTCTGAATAATCCGAAGATTTATTCTCTTCTGGACGCCAGATGCGAGGAACGGTTTGGATTTACGGATGCGGAAGTCCGTCAGATCCTGGATTATTACGAATTATCCGAATATTATGATATTACAAAAGAATGGTATGATGGTTACAGAATATCCAATGCTTATGTCTATAACCCCTGGGATGTCATTAACTGGTGCGATCAATTGCTGACAAGTACAGATAAAAGGCCAAAAAGCTACTGGAAAAACTCCAGCAGCAATGAGGAAGTAAAGCGATTCCTCAGCAAGATGGGAAACGGGGTAACAAAGGCTCAGATAGAACGACTGATTTCTGGAGAAAGTGTCCAGAAAAGAATCGAAGAACAGCTTACTTATAATACCATATACGACAATATAGAGAATCTATGGAGCCTGCTGTTTGCGACCGGTTACCTGACTCCGGCTGATATGCCGGACGGCAATCTTGTTCGTCTGAAAATTCCGAACAACGAAGTTCGCGACATCTTCAGTGCTTTTATTCTGCAACTGTTTGAAGAAAAGGTCGCCGAAGATGGCACTCTGGTGACAGAATTCTGCACAGCTTTGAAAAATGGCGACACAGCCGAAGTGAAACGTGTTTTCGAAAAAGGAATGGAGAAAACAATCAGTATTCGCGATACTGCTGTAAAAAAAGAATTCAAAGAAAACTTCTATCATGGTCTGATTCTGGGAATCCTGTTCTTTAAAAACGACTGGGGCGTTTCATCGAACAGAGAAGCCGGCAATGGTTATTATGATATCCAGATTGAAATTGAGGATGAAGAAATCGGCATTGTCATCGTAGTAAAATACGCGGAAGGCGGGGATCTTGATACGTCTTGTCAGGAAGCGTTGGATCAGATCAACAGGAATAATTATACTGCTGAATTGAAAGAAGATGATATGCACCGTATCCTCAAATACGGATTTGCCTGCTATAAAAAACAATGCAAAGTTGTTCTGGAACGGGAAACATACGAAGCCAGTTAGCTATCACTGTTAACAACTTCTTCAGAAATAAAATAATTATAAAGCACGTTTTCAAAAATCCGGTTCGATATTACTACGTTCTCCTTTTCATTTCGAACAAAGCCAAACATAGCAGCATCCTTCATATACGCACTTTTCGTGTTAAAAGGAAGTATTCAGCCGATAAAAAGCAGATAGTATAGCTTACCATGAAGGAAACAGTTTCGCAAGACAAAATGGCTGCCGATTTTTTCGGCAGCCACGTTATATTGTGTTATTATGAGCTATGCCTTTTTCACCTTTATCTTACTTCCAGCGCCTCTGGCCTTAAATATCTTCTTATATGCGGATACTTTCGCGGAAGGAACCTTAAACGTGCAGGTACTCTTAATTCCCTTAAACGCGTTGGTTTTCACACTGGATTTGGTAAGCTTCTTTGTCTTCAAGGTAATCGTAGCAAGCTTCTTGTCCCCATAAAAAGCCTTTTTCCCAATCGTCTTCAGTACAGTCGACTTAGCAGTAAAGCTCTTCAACGCCGTACAGCCCTGAAATGCGGATTCGCCAATGCTGGTTAAAGCTTTCGATGTCAGATTGACCTTTTTCAGCGCTTTACAGCCTTGAAATGCACTCTTTCCAATCGTCTGAATACTCGCTAACGTTACTGTGGATGCTTTGCTGCCAATCGTAGTCAGCTTCTTACAATTATAAAATGCCTTGCTGCCAATCGTGGTCAGCTTTGTCATACCGTCCACCTTAGTCAGCGCCGTGCAGCCCTGGAATGCGCTGCTCCCAATACTGGCCACTGCCGCACAGCCGCTAAGGGTTTTCAAAGCTGTACATTTGTAGAAAGCGTTCGCCCCAATCGTTGTAACATTCGCTCCGACTGATACTGATGTAAGACTCGTACATCCACTGAATGCACTGGCTCCAATGGATGTGACATTCGCTCCGATCGTCACCGTCTTCAGGCTCGTGCAGCCTGCAAAAGCACTGTCTGCGATCGCCGTCACGCTGTAGGTAATTCCATTTACCGTTACGGTTGCCGGAATTGTAATGCTGGTAACCGTCTTACTCTTAGGCGCCGTATAAGTCACGGACATCCCGGCCGTACCCGCAGCAGTGACCGTATAGGAAGCAGTTCCGTCAGATAAAGACGCGCCGACTGCTGCGACGGATGAACTGCTGGTATCGGAGGAAGTGCCGCTGGTGGTTGTGGAACCGCTGTCGGTTGCAGAGTCACTGTCGGTTGTAGAACCACTACCAGTTGATGTACCACTGTCTGATGTATTTCCTGTGCCTGATGTATCCTCACTCTCAGCTGCTGCGGTCACAGTGATCGTCACCGTGGTGCTCGCCGCATTATAAGCGTTTGTGCCTGCAGCTGTCACCGTGATGGTCGCTGCCCCCGCACTTACGCCGGTCACAAGTCCGGTGCTGCTCACTGTCGCAACTGATGTATTGCCGGATGTGTAGGTGATCGTTCCCGCGCCGGTTGTGCTTGCTGTAATCTGGGTGGTCTTTCCTACTTCGATGGAAGACGCAGCCGCGCTCGCCGTGACCGTCTGGGATGCCTTTGTGACGGTAATCTCAAGACTTGTAGTTGCGGAATTATAAGTGTCTGTGGCCACCGCTGTTACGGTAATGATTGCAGTGCCTTCCCCAACACCAGTCACAAGGCCGGTGCTGCTCACGGTCGCGACAGATGTATTGTCAGATGTATATGAAATTGTTCCTGCTCCAGTCGTGCTTGCTGTAATTTGAGTAGTTTTCCCCACATAGATGGAGGAGGCAGCAGCATTGGCAGTAACGGTTTGGTCTGCTTTAGTGACCGTAATCTCAAGACTTGTAGTTGCGGAATTATATGTATCATCCTCTTCCACACCGATGGTAATAGTAGCTGTTCCCTCACCAACACCAGTAATAAGACCTGTGGCGTTTACAGTTGCCACTGAAGTATTGCTGGATGTATAGGTAATCGTGCCTGTTCCCGGTCTGGTTACCGTAATCTGTGTTGTAGAGCCCACTGTAATCGTGGAGTAGACTGCGCTTGCTACCACAGACTGATCCGACTTCTCTTCTGAGTCAGTTATAGCATAATGAATGGTAGCATTGGTCAGACAGTCATTGCTCGATCCAATATTAATTTCTGCCCAATCGTTCTCAGAACCATCATAGTATACATCTGTCAAGCTTCCGCAATTATAAAATGCCCCCTCATCTATACTTGTAACACTGTCTGAAATCGTTAACGAATACAAGTTGCTACAATTTCTAAATGTGTAACTACCAATACTCGTCACGCTGTCGGGAAGCGTTATGGATGTCAAGCTACTACATTCTGCAAATGCCCAATTACCGATATTTGTCAAGTTATTCGAGATTGTTATTGACACCAGGCTGCTGCAATCAGAAAAAGCCCCTGCGCCGATACTCGTCACGCTGTCGGGAAGTGTTACTGATGTCAAGCTGTCGCAATCATAAAATACCTGATCACCAATGCTTATCACGCTGTTAGGGATTGTTATAGAAATCAAACTACTACAACTTGAAAACGCAGAACTACCAATACTTGTTACACCATCTGGAATCGTTATAGATGTAAGGCTGCTACAGCAATTAAACGAAGATTCTTCAATGCACGTTATATTATCTGAGATTACTATCGTAATCAAGCCACTGCAGTCATCAAATGCATAACTACCGATACTCGTCACGCTGTCGGGGATAGTTATCGAAGATAAACTACTACAATCTGCAAACGCAGATATACCGATACTCGTCACACTATCTGGAATTATTATTGAAGTCAGGCTACTGCAGCCTTGAAACGCAGAAACGCCGATACTCGTCACTTTATCCGGAATTGCTATTGATGTCAGGCTGCTGCAGTCTCTAAACACATCGTCATTAATACTCGTCACATCGTCAGGAATCGTTATTGACTCCAAACTGCTGCAGCCTTCAAATGCCATGCTTCTGATATTCGTCACGCTATCCGGAATCGTTATTGACTCCAAGCTACTGCACCCGCTAAACAAAGCGATTTCAATCGTAGTTATACTTTCTGGAATCGTTATGGATATCAAGCTACTGCAATCTTCAAATGCAGAAGCGTTGATAAATGTCACACTATCAGGAATCGTTATTAGCTCCAGACTACTGCAGCCTTCAAATGCGGAGCTGCCAATAATCGTCACACTATCAGGAATCGTTATTGATTCCAGATTGCTGCAATAGGAAAAAGTGCCACTGCTAATTTTCGTTATACCATCTGGGATTGTTATTGATTCCAAACTACTGCAGCCTTCAAATGCGCCGCTACCGATGCTTGTCACACCATCCGGAATTGCTATTGACATCAGAGCACTACAGCCATAAAAAACATCATCTTCAATACTCGTCACACTGTCCGGAATCAATATAGATGTCAGGCTACTGCAACGATAAAATGCTCCTACTCCAATATTTGTCACACTGTCTGGGATTGTTATTGTCTCTAAACTACTGCAATCCCTAAATGCAATACTTCCAATACTCATCACTGTATCTGAAATCGTTATCAATGTAAGGTTACTGCAACCGCAAAATGCAAGCTCACCGATACTTGTCACGCCGTCTTCGATATTAACTTCTTCAATAAGTTCAATATAATCATACCATGGCATTGATGATTCGTCATAATAGTCCTCCATGTCGCCTATTCCAGTAATAGTCAACACGCCTGTTTCAGTATTGAATTTCCAAGACACCTCGTCACCACAACTTCCTGAAACAGTTGTTGCGTCAGCAACTGCATTCGTCATCTCAGCATCCTCTATGGATACAATCTGCACTTCTGAATTATTAACCGTTGCTTCTTCCCCTTCTTCAACATCGGCAGATTCTTCAACCGACAGAATTTCATCCACCACTTCTTCCTTTGCAGCTTCATCCTCCAAAGCTGTATCGAGATCCGTTTCTTCTGTTGTTGTTGTTTCCTCGTCAATGGCTATAATGATATCATCATCCAAATCACTCGCCATAACCACATTTGCAGGAGCAGTAACCATCAAAATTGCTGCGATGAACAGTGACATTTTCTTTCTTATCATTCTAATTTTCCTCCTTCTATCTGTTTATTGATTTATATGATAAATATTATCCACCACTACGCTTTCTTTACCTTAATTTTACTCCCGGCTCCTCTGGCCTTAAATATCTTCTTGTATGCAGATACTTTCGCGGAAGGAACCTTAAACGTGCAGGTACTCTTAATTCCCTTAAACGCGTTGGTTTTCACACTGGATTTGGTAAGCTTCTTTGTCTTCAAGGTAATCGTAGCAAGCTTCTTGTCCCCATAAAAAGCCTTTTTCCCAATCGTCTTCAGTACAGTCGACTTAGCAGTAAAGCTCTTCAACGCCGTACAGCCCTGAAATGCGGATTCGCCAATGCTGGTTAAAGCTTTCGATGTCAGATTGACCTTTTTCAACGCTTTACAGCCCTGGAATGCACTCTTCCCAATCGTCTGAACACTCGCTAACGTTACTGTGGATGCTTTGCTTCCAATCGTGGTCAGCTTCTTACAATTATAAAATGCCTTGCTTCCAATCGTGGTCAGCTTTGTCATACCAGCAATCTTGGTCAACGCCGTGCAGCCCTGGAATGCGCTGTTCCCAATACTGGTCACTGCCGCACAGCCGTTGATGGTTTTCAAAGCTGTACATTTGTAGAAAGCGTTCGCTCCAATCGTGCTAACATTCGCTCCGACTGATACTGATGTAAGACTCGTACATCCACTGAATGCACTGGCTCCAATGGATGTGACATTCGCTCCGATCGTCACCGTCTTCAGGCTCGTGCAGCCTGCAAAAGCACTGTCTGCGATCGCCGTCACGCTGTAGGTAATTCCATTTACCGTTACGGTTGCCGGAATTGTAATGCTGGTAACCGTCTTACTCTTAGGCGCCGTATAAGTCACGGACATCCCGGCCGTACCCGCAGCAGTGACCGTATAGGAAGCAGTTCCGTCAGATAAGGACGCGCCGACTGCTGCGACGGATGAACTGCTGGTATCGGAGGAAGTGCCGCTGCTGGTTGTGGTGCTGTCGGTTGTTGTGCCACTACCAGTCGAAGTACCACCCTCGTTTGAAGTGCTACCCTCGGTTTCGGCCTCACTGTCGGTTATAGTGCCGCTTTCGGTTTCGTCTCCTCTTGCGGTTTCAGCTTCGGTTTCAGTCTCACCCTCAGTTACGGTGCCACCTTCGATTTCGATGCCACCTTCGGTTTCGGTACCGGCTTCAGGTGGTTCTTCTACATTGATTTCCACCGTAGTACTCGTTGCATTATAAACGTTTGTGCCTTCAACTGACACCGTTATGATTGCCGTACCCACACTGACACCTGTCACAAAACCAGTGCTGCTCACAGTCGCAACAGATGTATTACCGGATGTATAGGTGATTGTTCCCATTCCAGTCGTGTTTGCCAAAATCTGAGTTGTCTCTCCTACCAAAATTGAGGGTGTAGTCATAAATACTGTGATTTCCCGCTCTATCTTACTAACAGTTATATTGACAGTTGTACTACCAGTATTATAATTACTATCTCCTGCTGCTGATATTGTAATAATTGCCGTACCCTGGCCTACCCCTGTCACTACACCATTCTCATCTACTGTTGCAACGGATGTGTTGCTGCTGCTGTATGTTATCTCTCCAATACCATCTGCGTTAACCTGTGTCATATCTCCTGCATTTATAGATGTTTCTTCCAGATTGGCTGATACCGTCTGATCTGCTTTAATAACAGTAATATCAACAGTAACACTCGCGCTGTTATAGCTACCATCGCCTGCGGCTGATACCGTAATGGTTGCGGTTCCTGTTCCTACGCCCGTCACACCACCATTATCATCTACCATCGCAACGGATGTGTTGTTACTGCTGTATGTTATCTCTCCAATTCCATCTACGCTAATCTGTGTCGTATCCCATACTTTTATAGATGTTGCTCCCAGATTAGCTGCTACAGTCTGGTCCATTTTAGTAACAGTAATGCTAATAGTTGTGCTGCCGGAATTATGATTATCGTCTCCTGCGGCTGATACCGTAATGGTTGCGGTTCCTGTTCCTACGCCCGTCACGACAC
>JAJBVD010000045.1 GCA_020859985.1 Clostridiales bacterium | reverse complement strand
GGATTATCCTGATTTTCAGCTGGATGGGCATGCTGATGCATCAGTTTGAGGAATATGCGTTTCCCGGAGGGTTCCCCATGATTTCCAACATGGCGGGGCTGGGCGAGACAGAGCATCCGGAGCGCTATCCGCTGAACGCCAGACAGAGCTTTCTGAGTAATGTCATTTTCTGTTATCTGAGCTACCTCATTCCGATCTGCTTTCCGAATCTGATCTGGATGGGCGCCTGCCAGGTGCTGGCCGGTGTGTGGCAGCTTCCGGGGCATGGGATTGCCATGAATGTACGGCTGGGGAGCAAGTACAATCCGGGTCTGGCGTCTACGGCATTTTTACAGACCCCGGTGGCAATCTATTATATCTGGTATGTCTGCACGAATACGCCGGAGAAAGCCGGGCAGCTCTGGTGGGGAATCCCGGGATCAATCCTGATGCTGCTTCTTACCTTTATCGTTCCGATTCTGGTCATGAAGGATAAAGAATCACCGTATCCGTTCGAAGACCGGGAGCTGTACGGCTATGATAAAGAACACGTCATGGAGCTATGGGAGAAAAGAAAGGCCGAGAAGGCCGCAAAAGCTGTGAAGGAGGGCAAATGACTATGGTAAAGAAGTTGGATAAATGGTGTGATATCAACTGGATTATTTTCATTTGCGCGACCGGTGTGGTCACTGCAGTATTGTCCGCGATTTTCTGGGACAGCATGCCGCTGGGGGCGCAGGGAGCGGTCTTTGTTGCGCTTATCATGCCGTTTCATGTTCTGGAAGAGTGGAAGTTCCCGGGCGGGCTGCACATTTTTTATAATGTCCTGCTGGGACCAAAGGAAAAGAGCAAACAGCAGCTTGACAGGTTCCCGATGAGCCGCCTGACGGATATGATCACAAATGTTGGCCTGCAGTGGATTCCGCTGATCTATCTTCTCCTGTGCACCATCTTCACCGGATTGTCAAACGCAGTGGCCCTTTGCATGATGCTGCTGAGCTTTATTGAGGTGTGCGCGCACACCGGCGGCGGTATCCTCACGTATTTCTGGCTGCGGAAGGATGGAAAAAAGACGATCTATCACCCCGGATTTGCGACTTCCTGGATGATGTTTCTTCCGGCCGGTGTCTATGTCGCCGCTCATCTGGAGCATGTGACCGGGAAGGACTGGCTCTGGGCGCTGGTTTTGTTTGTGATCATGATGATGATCTGCATTGTCCTGACAGAAACGCCGCTGAAAAAATGGGTCGCGAAACAGGAAAAAGGCGCGTTTGCGTTCGCGGATGCCAAGTATTATGAAAAGTATCCTTCGTTCTGGAAGAAGTAGGTTTTGTCCCAGTCCCTGCCGATCCGGCAAAACCTGAAGGCGGTAGCGAAGGAATTTGAAGGTCCGTTATTTAAAGGAGCAAAAGCGGTTCTGCCGTTTTTTGTAAGGAAAAAGAAAACCTGATGTAACTGCGAAGGTACTGAGCATGAACAGTTATGTCCAGATGCGGGAAACCACAGCAAAAAAGGAGGTCATTATGACATTACAGGAAGCAATGAGCGCACGACATAAAGTGAGCAAATACACGGATAAGCCGCTGTCAGCAAATGATGTTCGGCAGCTCAATGACAGGATTAAGGCTCAGAATCAGAAGTATGGTCTGAATATGAAGCTTGTCACGGAAAGCAAGGATGCGATGCCGGGGATTATAGCGGCGCTGATGTCAAAGGGCGTCAAAAACTACATCATTCTGGCGGGCCCAGACACGCCGGGGATTGACGAAAAACTGGGGTACAGCAGCGCTGATCTGATGCTTTATGCGCAAACGCTCGGCCTGAATACCTGGTGGATTGGCGGAATGTTCAGCCGTAAGAACGCAAAAAAGAACGTAAATGCGGGGGACAACACGAAAATTATCGGAATCGTCGTGGTCGGCTACGGTGAAAATCAGGGCGTCCCGCACAAGTCTAAGGCGGCATCGGACATATCCTCCTATGAGGGCACCGCTCCGAAATGGTTCAACGATGGCGTTAAGGCGGCTTTGTTAGCTCCGACGGCCATGAATAAACAGGCATTTACCATCAAAGGTAAGGGCAATAAGGTAAGTATGACCTGCGCTAATGGTTCTTATTCCGGTGCTGATCTGGGAATCGGCAAATATCATTTTGAACTCGGTGCCGGTAAGGACAATTTTGAGTGGATGTAATTCTGCGTGACCGCAATGGAAGAAATTACAGCCTGATGAGGTTTCTTTTAAAGTGATAAAAAGCCTGTAAATTGTTCTGGTACACAGTGTGGAATTGCCGAACAGAGATTGCGATATATAGAGCAGGAGAAAGCAGAAAAGAGAAGTAAGCAACGATATGGTAAAACAGGCCGGATATTTTTCTTATCCGGCCTGAAACTCGTTTAGAGTGATTCTGATTTTATATTGTCTGCTCAAACAGCCATTCCCTTACAGTGTCCAGATCGTAGGCCACTCGCCAGGTATTCATATGTTCTGTAGCGTCCGTGGAGGTTACATCGTCTCTCATTACCGTATTCGCATCAAAAACAGTCCAGTTGATTGTGGTGCCTGCCGAAGCTTGCTCAGCTGCCAGCTGTTCCTGTTCTTCATCGGTCAGAGTAGCTGCCCACTGGGCAATGGTCACTTCGGTTCCTTCCGCTTCCACGGCTTCGGTGATCTCGGTCATGCCCGGATAGGCTCTCGCATCGCCTTCGGAGCAGATCATCCAGATGTTTTGCGTGGACAGTTGTGAAATCGAATCGGTATAGGCGGAATCGGTCTGTCCTGCGACCAGAAGAGCGCCGGCAAATTCATCCGGATAATCAATGAGCAGTTTGATGGAGCGGATGGTTCCGGAAGACTGTCCGACCAGATATTCTCTTGAGGTATCCACGTTGTACTGGCTGACAATCTCAGTGACCAGTTCCATGGTATACGCAGGGTCTTCGGTATTGGAAGACTCATACTGCGGGACAAGCACGATAGTTTTATGCTCGCTCTGCCATTCCTCGGTTGTCCATATCACGCCGCCCAGACTTTCCGTCAGGGCGAGATATTCATCGCTGCCTTCCCCGGTGGCGTCCGGCATAAACAGAACAAGAGGATATTCGGTGTCTTCCGAGTAATCATCCGGCAGATACAGGCTGTACATCAGGGAAGTACCGTCTGAGAGTGTAAAGGTATACTGAGAAAAGTTTTCAACCAGAAGATTTACATTATTTTCATAATCGGTAGTACAGCTATCGGCCCACGCATCCAGTGTCGTTCCATCCAGGCAGGAAATGCTGCCGGTCTGCCGGAACGTTACGGTCAGTTGGTTGCTGAGCGCGGATTGAGAGGAGAACATGGAGCCTCTGCTGCTGTTGTTGCCCTGCATGGAACGGTCTGCCTTACCGAATGCATCGAAACCGCCTGTGCCGGAGTCATCCGTGTCAGAGTCATCCATGCCGGAATCGTCTATGCCAGAACTACCCATACCAAAGTCACCCATACCAGAACGGTCCATATCCGAGTGGTCGCCGCGATTGCCGAAGTCGGAATCATTCGAGCCATCCAGGCCGCTGGATTCCGTTTCGTTTTCTTCATAGCTGAGGAATTCAGTGTTTCCGAAAGAACTTTCTTCATCAGATCCGCTACTGCCGGAACCGCTCCCGCCATAGTTTGTGGTAGTATAGTCTGTGGAGAGTTCGATCAGGACATAATTTCCGACTGTACTGCTGTCGGGAAGTGAAGCTTCTGAATTTGTATAAACAGCTTCAATCTCATAATTGTTCACTTCAAAATCGTTCGCTGAGACACCTGACGGGTCGATTTCCACGCCGTAGTCGATCACAAGATACCATGGCTTCTGCCCGTCACCGTACATGTTTGTTACAAGATAATAGCTATCGACGATTGATGTACCAGTACTGGTTTCAGACAGAGCTTCCTCTGCGGCAGCCGTTGTTGGTGTTTCTTCACTTTCCCCGGCACTGGCGTTTATCTGGCAGACCGAGGTAAACGCAAGGGAAAGCGCCAGGGTAAGCGCCAGGGAAAGAAAAGGCGATAATTTTCTTTTCAAACTGTATTTCATGATAAGAATGCCCCCCTAAAATATTTTGGCAGTGTTAAAACTGCTGAGGTATTTTATCATTTGAATTGTGACAAAAGGATGTCTGTTTTGTGTTGTGTGCGTGAACAGCGATTTCTGGTTTTACGCTAAAACCGGTCAGCTGCGAAGGAGGCTGCAGTGACAGGATACAAGTTTTTTAGAACGTCATCCACTGATTGGCGATACACTTGCCGATGTCCCAGCAGTCCCAGTCGGGGTCGTCCAGATGGGTTTTATAGCACCAGTAGAACCATCCCTCACAGTTTTCTTCAAACGCGGTTTTGTGTGCATCCGCGAGTATGCGATAGAATATGCATCTTTCTTCGGCACTTTTTTCACGCATACCGCCTTTCTCGTTGAACAGACTCCACTCGCCGCAGAAAGTAGGCACTTTTGACTGTCCATAGGAGACTTCCTCCACAAAATGCTCCTGTATATACTTGACATAAGAGTCGATCCCCGGTTCGCACTGATTTAACCAGTCAGCTACCATAATATACTGGTGTGTATCGAGCATTACATTTTTGAAATCAGACTGAGCTGCCACCCAATCCGCAAAATGATGGATGTCAAAAGCATCGTCAAAAACGACGGCTTTGTCTTCCGGCAGGTATTTGCGGATACGTGCATATGCAGTGCGATAGAAATCCTCCAGCCAGGCGTTGGTATAGCCTTCATTTAATTTGGCCGCTTCCTTATCCACTGCGGGATACCTTTCCAGAATATGGACTCCGGCTTCTTCCATTGTTTTTGCCAGAGCGCCGTCGGTCGTCATCGGCTCGTTGAGAACTTCGATTCCAAACAGTGCCGAATCCTGGCCATAACGAAGTGCCAGCCGCTCCAGCACACTCAGTGCGATCTCTACCCGTTCCGGATGGTTCGCCCACTGAATGATACCACAGATTCCCGCGTTGTCACTGCCGTTCTGACTGCCAGGCACAGTGTGAAGATCCAGCAGTACTTTAAGGCCATACTGATTGGCCCATTTCATGGCTTTATCCAAATATTCGGAGCAGCTCACGTAGGGACCGATATCTTCGAAGACAAAAAATGGTACCGGGATGCGGACCGTATTAAATCCTTTCTCAGCCAGATACGCAAAATCGCGGCTTGTAATATAGTGGTCGCGATGCACTTTCAGACGCGCACGTTTTTCGTTTTCGCAAAGCTGCATGCAGAAGTAGGTTTCATCTTCAGCTGTTGTCCCGGTATACAGTTCAGGACTCATCCATTTTTCCAGAACTAGCCAGTTTCCTAAATTGACTCCTCGAATTTTCATTTTCCTATTCTCCTTTTTTGGGAAATCATCGGTGTATCTGCAAAAATCTATTGTCTGCGCTAAGATGGTTTATTTGATTGTAAAACATGAAATATAACACGTCAACAACAAAAAGCTGCATAATAACAAAAAAGCTTCATTTTATGTTTCTATTCCGCCTCGGTTGAATCAATTCCATGGCATATGCCGGATGGGAGACTTAACTTATATGACTTTTAGTTGCGTCTGTCAGTTTCCGAAACGTCTCCTCACTTATGATATGCTCAATCTTGCAGGCTTCTATGTCAGCCTGTTGCTCCTTTACGCCGATATTGCACAGCAGCTTCTTGATTAATTCATGTTTTTTCAAGGTATATCTGGCTATTTTTTCGCCTTCGGAAGTCAGTATCAGCAGTCCTGCGTGGCCGACCATGATCAGACCTTCTGCCTTCATCTTTGACACGGCGACGCTTACACTTGCTTTTGAATATCCGAGCTGTTCAGCCAGATCCACGGAACGACAATATCCCTTTTGCTGATTTACGATATAAATTGCTTCTAAATAGTCTTCCTGAGATTCGCTGTGCTGTTTTTCATTCATATGACTCTCCTTAATAAGCATATGTGTTGCTGACTTAGTAACAGTATTTTATGTACACAAATTTGAATGGAAATGTTACTATTTACATCGCAGCTGTGCAGATTTTTGCGACGCGCTTAGCCAGAGCCAGAATCGTCCAGATTGGGGGATTGCCCATCGATTCCGGCAGCAGGGTAGCGTCAGCGATATACAGGTTCTGCGGCAGGCGGCGGTTGTGCAGGGTCTCTGCTTCCTCTGTAGTTAGCGGAAGCATTCCGCCGGGGTGCCCGGCATTGATGGTTCCGAGGAAGATATCCTCTTCGGAGACACCCATCTTTTTCAGAATCTGTTTGCAGTCGGAAACGGCTGCTTTCAGTCGTTCTTCGTCTGTCCGAGTCAGATCCTTTTCCGGCTTTCGGGCGCGGCTGATTCCATAACCAGAGTCAGAAAGCTTGATCATCATACTGAGAATATCTCCGGCTGGCCGTCTCCAGGATTTGTTAAAGAAAAAGCTGAGATAGTCCATGTAAGGTGAGAGCATATAACCGTCTCTTTGCATCAGGAAGGGCATTGGAATATGACGGTCCTGACCGGATTCCGGATAAGGTGCAGCCACACAGAGTACGGGGTCGACAAACAGCGTGGTCTCGCAGGAGATCCCGGAGTGTTCCAGAATGATCGGAGTACCCAGCCCTCCGGCAGCCAGAACGACCAGATCCGCGTGGTAGATTTTTTGCTTTCCGTTTTCTTTTACGAAAACGGTATGTACGGCATTTTCCTTATGATCGATGCCAAGTTTTGTTACTTTGCAGTTTGTTTTCAGCGTGGCTCCATGAGAGACAGCATCTGACAGGAGTGTGCGGCTGTCCCATTTGGCGCCTGTATGGCAGCCTAACACACAGCGCCCGCAGTGGACACAGCGCTGAAAATCGACCAGCTTGGATGTGGGAGTTGGAGCAAAACCAAGCTGTGAGCAGACATCAAAGAGTGCATTAGTCTGAGAGGACCAGTATTGACGGTGATCCGTAGAAAGAGGAATTTCCTGCGAAAGCTCATCAAATTCCTGATCGAGACTGATACCGATTTTTTTCAGGCCTCCGTCACAGCGGATTGCACTGCCGGTGGCAAGGGTGGTAGTGCCACCTGTTCCCTCGCCATGTACCAGAATCATGCCGGAAGAGGCTTTTTGCACACGCATGGCCGGAAAGAGCAGGGAAATCATGCGCTCGTCCAGAAACAGGCCGGTTTTCCGAAGCCGGGCGATGCTGTCAAACTGGAAGGCAAACGGCTGAAATTCACCGCCTGCTTCCAGAATTGTCACCTGAAAATGCCCCTGCAGCTCTTTCGCTGTCATGGCGCCGCCGGCGCCGGAGCCGATCACGATTGCTGTTTTCAAGATTACAATACTCCTTTCTGTGCCTTTTTATTCCCAAAGAAATATGCTTTACATGTATTCCTGCCCTCCGTGATGCGTTCCCGGAAGGTAAGCCTGCCTCGCCCATAAATCCCCGCAAAAATTCCCTGGTCTATGGCTGAGATCACGGCACAGATATCCGGGGTATAAAATGTGCTGAAATAGCATTTTTGAACCGTGAATTTTCCGGGGGAGGATTCTTTTATGTTAATCCCGATGTTGCGGTAGAGCAGGGCAATGATATCCTGACACTCCTGATCATTTTCCGGCTTCAGCCATCTGCGAAGCTGAGTTCCCAGCTGGCGTGCCATGCAATAGAGCCTATGATGCAGCTGTTTCATGTCCTGACCGCTGTCAATCGCCCGTCTGGCAGCATCGGCAGTAAACCGCGCGTACGTATCCAGAAGCTCTTGCTTAGAAAGCCTGACAGATGGATGCAAAAGCTGCCCGTCTCCAAACGCCTGTTTTTTTCGCCCGGCGGGGATTCTGGCTGAAGGATGTGGATTCCTTTGACCGGCAATCCTGGGATCGTTTTCTGGACAGTGGTGATTTCGAAGTATCCCATCCTCACAGAATGCTTTGGCTGTCTGCCGCATCAGGATCTGTATTTCAAGGCGTGCGCCCAATTTACTGGATAATAGATGATAAATCAGTCTGTTCATCAGAGGACTCCTATAAAAAGTACGTCTCCGGCAGCAGCGGCTTTGGGTGCGTACAGAGCATCAATGGACTGCTGATGCAGCCCGGCAATCTGGCTGCGCCGCAGCTTCAGATTGGGGGTCAGCTCTCCGGTCGATATTTTCAGCGGCACAGACATCAGGGCATAGCGTTTGATCTGTTCCGGGTGGGAGAGCTGCTCGTTTGCCGCCAGGACAGCAGCAGTCAGTGCTTTTTCATCCGGGGCGGACGGAATGTCCTCCGGCCAGAGCAGGGCGACGCAATAAGGCCTTTGCTCCCCGACCAGCATCGCTTCGCTGATGCCCGGAATGTCTTTTAAGAGAGTCTCCACCTTTTGCAGATTGATGTTTTTTCCGTAGGCGTTGATCAGGATTTCTTTTTTCCGCCCGATAATCTGCAGGTGGCCGTTTGGCGTGATCGCCCCTAAGTCTCCCGTGTGTAAGCAGGTATCCCTGCGGCCGTCATAATGGATAGCAACCTGTGGACCGGATACCAGAATCTCACCGTCGTCTGCCAGGGTCACACCTGTATCCGGAAGCGGAGGCCCAACCGTGGTAATATCATTCGCGCCGAGCCGGTTCAGTGTGATCAGCGGCGCTTCCGTCAATCCGTAAGCATCGTGAATCTCAATGCCCAGCTCCCTGAAATCCTCCAGAAGCTTCTGACTGACCGGGGCGGAGCCGACGATCAGCTGGTCGCATCGGTCCAGACCGGCTTTTTTCAGGAGAGATTTTCTCAGTATCGGACGGAGGAGGCGTTTCAGAACAGCATTTTTACTGGAGATATAGATGTCCCCCAGTCTGTTTTTGGCAAGTTGATCCCAGATTTTTTCATAGAATCTGGGAATCGAGAAGAAAATAGTTGGTCTTACCTTTGGCAGGGTTTCCGCCAGCTTGTCAAAATCATTGAGAAAATAGAGAGACGCCGGTGTACCCAGATAGTAGGGCGTATATGCTCCCAGTATCCCTTCCACTACATGGCTCAGCGGCAAAAAGGATAGATAAACTGCCTCTTTGGTGCGGCTTTTGAAGCTGAGCAGGGAGGCCATTGTCTCGGCCATCCATCGCAGCTGACCATGCGCAAATGCCACCTCCTTGGAATTGCCGGTGGTGCCGGAGGTGTAACGGAGCGTGGCGATATCCTGATAAGAAACCTGAGCGGGATTAATTTTGTGCTTTTTCACGGGAGAATTAGAAATAAACGCTTGCCAGGACATCAGACGATCATCCTCCGGGAGCGCTGCATTTTCCGTAAAGGAAATCATCGTTCCTGAAAAATTCATCTGGCTGACATGGGATAAAATACGGATGTCCCCGATGAAAAACCATTGCGCACCGCTTTTCTGCAGCAGTTCGTCCAGCTCGTTGGCAGGAGTGGTATAGTACAGCGGAACGCTGGTCGCTCCGGATAATCCGATGGCAACGTCGAGAATAAAATAAGTGACGCTGTTAATCCCGCTGATGGCGACCCGGCTGTCGGCACCAATGCCGAGTGCCTGAAGCGCCTTGCGCGTTGTTTCAATACGTTCGCTGACAGAGGAAGCGCTGCTTTCCCGGATGCTATCATTCGTCACATCATAATAGGAAATAGATGTATGCTTCCGGTTCAGGCAGAATTGTACCTGTTCAAATACGGTTCGACTGTTGTGGTCGAGGAAGTTCCTGCTGGTGGCATAGGCCAGAAGATTCGGCAGATACTCCCGCCAGTCAGGCTGATAGGTCCCCATAAATCGTTCGGTGTTTGTCGTGTCGTATGTTTTGTTCTCTGTAAAATAGGGAGCCAGGGACAGCATGTTCGTCAGGATGCTTTTTTCTGAAAGCTTATCTTCTGACAGGTTGTGGGATGCTCCGATTTTGTTCAGAAACGGAACAGGAAGGAACAGAGGCTTTCGCAGTTTTATGGACAGATTTTTTTCTGCCCAGTCCCGTACAGCACCGATCAGCTCGGCCACTGTCGGCTGTGCCGGGGACGGGGCAGTCAGATGGAAGGTTTTCCCCGCAGCGTCCTTAGCGTAAGTGATGTGGACGATGGACCTTGCGACATAATCCACCGGCACCATGTTGACGCGCATGGATTTCTTAATTGGGAAAACGCGCATCTGCTGTTTCAGGTACAGCTTCAGCGGGTAGTAGAGCGTATTGAAATTCTTCACCCGTCCGGTTCTGGAATCGCCAACGATCTGACCGGGACGGAAAACAGAGACGGGGAATTGCCCCATTGCCTGTGTGACAAGGCGTTCTCCCTCATACTTACTTTGCTCGTAGAGACTGGAAAAACCTGCGTCTTCCAGAGAATCTTCCCCAATCATGCCGCTTCTGGTTCCGGCCACGTAAGCGGTGGAAACGTAAGAAAGGCGTTTCAGCGGGTGCTTGGTCTGAATGCGCCTGGCAAGATCCAGAATATGCTCTGTGCCGGTCACATTGACATCCCAGAACTGTTTTCGGGAATGCCGGATGCCGATCACAGCGGCCGTGTGGATGATATAGTCCGTGCTTTGAATCAGCAGGTCCTGATCTGCATCTGAAAGGCTAAGATTCTCTTTTGTAATGTCTCCCAACACAGGCAGGATGCGGCTCCCAAGATTCCCGGTCAGCTCCGGACGTCCATACCAGAGAGCAGAAAGGGTATTGATCGCCTCTGAGACGGAACCGGCTCGCACGAGACCATAGACAACATCGTTGGTTGTCTGCATGAGTTCAGAAATCACTTCCGTTCCCAAAAAACCGGTTGTACCGGTCAGAAATATATTGTACATTGGCAGTTCCTCCGTATATCCTGCGTCAGGCCAGCTTTTTCGTATTTCCGCCTTTTGAAAAATATCGTACCTGAATCATCATGGTCTTTTTCTCCTTGTAGTCTGTTGACAAATTTACGCATTTACAGTATGATTGTAGCATATAAAAAAGAGAAAACAAGTACTATCATAAAGCATATATAGTATCATAAAACGTACTTTAGGAGAAGAGAGAATGGAAACGGAGATGGAATGCCCGCTGCGGTATTTACAGTCACTTCTGGGAGGAAAATGGAAGATGCCGATTGTCTGCATGCTGGCAGGCGGAGTCCCTCTGCGCAACGCCACGATCAAAAGGCGGCTGGGGCAGATTACAAGCACAATGCTCTCGCAGACATTAAGGGAATTAGAGGCAGATGGGATCATCAGCCGAAAGCAATTCAACGAAGTGCCGCCCCATGTGGAATATTCCCTGACCGAACGTGGGAAAAGTGTCGTTCCGATTCTGGCCGAGCTGGGCACATGGGCGATGGATCAGATGGCAGAGCAGCAGAAAACTCCTGCCTGCGGAGGGTGCACGACCAAATGCTAGATGCAAAAGGCTTTACCATAGTTTCTTTTTTAATATTTCCAGAATCTGTCTTTTAGCAGCTGAATCATGCCGGACTTGAGCATGGCTTTACTGATTCGGATTCTCTGATTATCCATTTTTTTACGCATCGACAAAATTTTGAATTCTGTTGATTTTAAATCAAAATAAAGACAAATAGTTGATTACAAAACATTTTAAAGTAAACAGTTTGTTGACTTTTTGCGATGGTGATAATTATAATAAGTATCAATATATTTGTCAAAGGATTTTAGAGATTGCATTGATTCTGGATTGTTTTGGACAGGACAGGCTGATTCTGTTTGTGATCATGATGATGATCTGCATCGTCCTGACGGAAACGCCGCTGAAAAAATGGGTCGCGAAACAGGAAAAAGGCGCGTTTGCGTTCGCGGATGCCAAATATTATGAAAAGTATCCTTCGTTCTGGAAGAAGTAAGGTGGAGGAAAAAACATGGCGGATAAGAACATTATTTACTATTATTCCGGTTCCGGCAATAGCCTCTCTGTGGCAAAGCATGTCGGCAGGAAGCTGGGAAACACCGACATTATGTCAGTTTATAAGCTGCGTGATAAGCCGGAGGTTCCTGCGGAATACGCGCGGGTTGGCATCGTGACCGCTACGTGGTTTGTCCGTCCGCCGCGGATTGTGAGGGAGGTCTGCGAAAAGCTTATGCTCTCCCGGTCGCAGAAGGTATTTATCATCGCTACCTGCGGCGGCTATGATGGCTATGTCTGTATCGACCTGAAGGCAATCTTTCAGCCGAAAACGGATTTTCCGGTTCAGACATTCATGCTGCCGATGCCGCCCAACCATATCGTAGGTTTTTCACCGATGCCGGACTGGATCGTCTGCATTTATCTGCGGCATGAGAAAAAGGCATCTGCGAAAATAGCAGAGAAGATAAAAACGGATCAGCCGACAAAGAACAGAAAAGGGCTCAACCGCAGGGCTCTTTCCTGGGCATCGAAAACCTTTAACGGCTGGCTGGGCGTTGACCGTGATTCGACAGAAGGCGGATTTTATACAACGGATGCCTGTACCAAATGCGGCACCTGTGAGAAGCTGTGCAAGAATGGAAACATCCTTCTGACGGAAGACGGCGTGGTCTGGGGGCATGACTGCCAGCAGTGCATGGCCTGTATCATGTGGTGTCCGAACCATGCCATTCGTCATCCCAACGTGCCGGAAAAACGCAGGCGTTATCAGAACCCGAATATCCGGCTGAAGGATATGACGCATTCCAGATTCCATGTAGGAGGAGATGGAAGTGAAATATAAGATCAATCCCAGAAATGGCGACAGACTTTCCGCCCTTGGCTATGGCTGTATGCGGTTTGCCGGGGACAGCATCGTGACGTCGTTCACCGGCCGCTTTGACGAGAAAAAGGTGGAAAAGCTGATCGTCTCTGCTGTGGAACAGGGAATCAACTATTTTGACACGGCTTATGTGTATACCGGAAGCGAGGAGATCCTGGGCAGTGTCCTGAAAAAGCACAATCTGCGGGATCAGGTTTTCATTGCTA
>JAJBVD010000068.1 GCA_020859985.1 Clostridiales bacterium | reverse complement strand
ATTGCGTCATTCCTGCCCTATCTGGCCATTTATTTTATCATTCAGGAAATTGTGGATGCTTACCCGGATTTTGATGCTCTGGATGTTCCGAAAGTGCTGGGATTCGGGGGGCTGGCTCTCGGCGGGGTTTTACTGAATGTACTGCTTTACACTGCGTCTGCGGCGCTTTCTCACATTGCGGCCTATGGCACTTTGTATCAATGCAAAATCAATTATGTGTCCCACATTACAAAGCTTCCGCTGGGTTATCATCTGAAAATGGGCAGTGGCAGGCTGCGTAAGATCATGGACGATAATATTGAGAGTCTGGAAGGCTTCATTGCTCACGACCTTCCCAACATGATTTCCGCATTTGTAGCGCCAGTCGTGATGCTGGTGCTGGTGTTTGCGGTAGACTGGCGTTTTGGTCTGGCGGCCTTTGCGGGAATTATTTTTTCCTTCCTTATATATGGAGTTACCTCCGGCGGGGACAAGACGAAAAAGCTGATGGAGGACTATCAGACTTCTCTGGAGGATATGAGCAATGCTTCTGTAGAGTACATCCGGGGCATCGCCGTGGTGAAGGCATTCCGACAGACCGCGTTTTCCTTTAAGCGGCTGTATGATTCTATCAAAAATTACACCAAAACCGTCATTCCGTATTCCTTAAGCCAGGAGCTGATGACCGCAGCGCTGTCCGCAGCCCTGAACGGCATCTATCTGTTTCTTATTCCTGTGGGGATCTGGATCGGCAGTTCCACAAACGATTATCCGGCATTTGCCGCATCCTTTCTTTTTTATCTGATTTTTGTGCCTGTGATTGCCTCCGTCCTGATGAAAATGATCTATGCCTCCGTCAATGCCATGCAGGTCGGAAACGCCGTGGAACGATTCGATCAGATTCTGGCGGAACCGGAAATTCCGGAGAAGAACGCTTTCCCAAAACCGTCCGTATATGACGTCGTTTATGATAATGTTACCTTTTCCTATACGGAGGATAACGAGGCTGCGGCGCTGCAATCAGTGTCTTTTACAGCACCGCAGGGAAAAATCACTGCGATTGTCGGCCCGTCCGGCGGCGGGAAAAGCACCATTGCCAGCCTGCTTCCCCGTTTTTATGATGTAGAACAGGGCGCGATCCGTATTGGCGGAACAGACATCCGGGATATGAGCACCGGCGATCTGATGGATACAGTCAGCTTTGTGTTCCAGGACAATTTCCTGTTCAAACAAAGTATTCTGGAGAATATCCGCATGGGACGTCCCGGCGCAACTAAGGAGGAAGTCGTTGCCGCGGCTAAAGCAGCAAGGTGCCACGAGTTTATCACAGAGCTGCCGCAGGGGTACCAGACTGTATTCGGCAAAAATGGAGTGAAGCTCTCCGGCGGCCAGATACAGCGCATTGCCATCGCAAGGGCCATTGTGAAAAATGCGCCTGTTCTGGTACTGGACGAGGCCACTTCCTTCAGTGATCCGGAGAACGAGCATTTCATTCAGCAGGCTCTTTCAGAGCTGGTAAAAGGAAAAACGGTGATTATGATCGCGCATCGTCTCTCTACTGTCCGAAACGCGGATCAGATTCTTGTCGTAGATCACGGCAGGATCGTACAATCCGGCGTTCATGATGAATTAGTGTCGAAAGAAGGCCGGTATCAGGATTTGTGGAGCAATTATACGAAAGCCCTGACATGGAAATTCAACGCAGGAGGGGAGGCATAAGCCATGATGAATCTGAAAGAAATGTTTCAGCTCTCAGACCGGGGAGCAAGTGATCTGAAAAAAGGCATTTTCGCCTGCACACTGACAAACCTTTCCCTGATGCTCTCTGTGGTTGTCACTGTCCAGATTTTCCTGGAAATCTTAAAGCCGCTGACCGGCGAAGATGTTTCCTGGAATAAGATGTGGATGCTGTTTGGAGCCGGTGTTATTGCGGTAGTTCTCCATTTCTTCTGCTGCAAAAACGATTACCGGAAGACCTATGTGTCCTGCTACACGGCAGCGAAGGACTCCCGTATTCATATCGCAGAGATGGTCCGGAGGTTCCCTATGAGCGTGTTCAACGATAAAGACCTGACAGAACTGACCACCAACATGATGGGAGACTGCGCCAGCATTGAACACTCAATGAGCCATATTGTGCCGCCTCTGATGGCCAACGCCATTTCCTGTACGTTGATCTGTATTTGTGTGATGATCTTCGACTGGCGCATGGGCCTGTCAATCTTTTGCACATTGCCTTTGTCATTCCTGATCATCTTCGGGAGTCGAAAGATTCAGGAGCGTGGAAGCCGGAAGCAGACAGAAGCAAAACTGAAAGCCTCCGAAGAAGAACAGGAATATCTGGACGGTATCCGGATCATCAAGTCCTGTCACCTGGACGGCGAGAAATTCTCTCAGCTGAACGACGCCCTGAAAGATCTGAAAAAACAGTCTATTCATATGGAACTGGGTACAGGCGTATGGATCTCCGCCGCACAATTTGTGTTGCAGGCCGGAATCGGTATCACTGTATTTGTGGGTGTTCACCTCCTGACAGGCGGCAGTATCACTATTTTACCGCTGTTGCTTTCACTGGTGATCGTATGCCGGATGTATGGTCCGATCCTGACGATCCTCACGCTGCTCCCCATGCTGTTCCACACGCTTGTGTCAACCAGGCGTATGCGTGAGCTTGCCGGTATTCCGATCATGGAAGGCCGCACGGATGTGCCGTTTCCTGATTATACGATCACGTTTGACCATGTGGACTTTGCATATAACAAAGAACCTGTTCTAAAAGATGTAAATGCCGTGATTCCGGAAGGCAAGATCACAGCGCTGGTCGGTCCATCCGGCAGCGGGAAAAGCACCATGTCCCGGCTGATCGCCCGCTTTTGGGATGTAGAAAGAGGCACAGTCGCTATCGGTGGTGTGGATGTAAAAACCCTTGACCCGGAATATCTCATGGGGATCATGTCTTTTGTGTTCCAGGATGTGACCCTGTTTGGCGACACTGTCTGGAACAACATCAAAATCGGAAATCCGAATGCAACGGACGAACAGGTTCTGGCTGCGGCGGAAGCGGCCTGCTGTGATGAATTTGTCCGCAGGCTGCCGGACGGATATCAAACCCTGCTGGGCGAGAACGGTTCCACGCTTTCCGGCGGCGAGCGCCAGCGGATTTCCATAGCCCGCGCCCTCTTAAAGGACGCTCCTATTATCCTGTTGGACGAGGCTACCGCATCCCTTGACCCGGAAAATGAGGTGCTGATCCAAAGCGCCATCTCCCGGCTGATACGGGGAAAAACGGTGCTGGTCATCGCCCATCGGCTCCGCACCATTGCAGACGCGGACCAAATCCTGGTGCTGGATAATGGAGAAATTACAGAAAGAGGAACGCATGAGCAGCTGATGGCACAGGATGGTCTGTATCGTCGCCTGTATCAAATCCAGACAAAAAGTCTGGAATGGGCAGTGTGAAACCTCGGACGAAGCTTTTCGTATTTCGTATGCGGTAAACGCCTGGGACAGCAACAATCTATTGTCAGATGGAGCATTTTTGTCTGAAAGAGTGGAAACTGTGGGTTTGGTATGGTATACTGAACCAAGTTAGACTCAGCTAACTATCTTGCCGTTAAGGAGGTGTTTTTTTGGATCCATCAGCAATTCTCCCGGCTTATATGAGCGAACTGAAAGCCCAGCAGAATATCCGGGTGCTGACAAACAACGAACAGCAGATTGTCTATCAGGTAGACTGTGTGGACGGGACAGGTACGGTAGAAGTCCTTACGCTTTTTCCCGGCGTTGTCCTGCAATTCCACAGTTTTCACTGTAAATCCTTTTATCTGCCGGAAAGCAAGGAAGTAGGCAACAGTCTCAAAATCAATTATTGCTCGGAAGGACGCATGGAAGTCCGGATGTCCGACCATCTGTTTTTGTTTATGGAACCGGGAATTTTAAGTATTGATGTGCGGAAAGCACAGGACAGCTTTCAATTTCCCTATGGACACTATCATGGGATAGAGCTTTTATTTCATTCTTCCACATTAAGCCGGGATGCTCCGGAGCTGTTAAAAATTCTTGGTGTAAACAGCAGACAGGTGCAGAACCGTTTTTGTCAGGACGCCCAGAGCTATTTTACTCGGGCGGATGAACAGATAAAACGGCTGTTTGAAGATATGGGAAATGCACCGCAGAAATGCCGGGTTCCTTATTTACAAATGAAGGTGGCTGAACTATTGCTTTTGCTCTGCCTGTCAGATATGCCGGAGAAAAGTGACGACCGGTCTTTTATGACCATGGGGCAGGTACAAATCGCAAAACAGGTAATGGAGATCATCAGCGCTGATTTGAGCAGACATTATTCTATCGAAAACCTGGCTGCTCCGTTTGGTGTCAGCCCATCCTCGCTGAAAAACTACTTTCAGGGCGTTTACGGAAAAAATATTTCGACCTGGCTGCGGGAAGCCAGAATGTCGGCGGCTTCCACTGCGCTGCGGGAAGGAAATCAGCCTGTAGCTGAGATCGCGGCCAGTGTTGGGTACGAGAACGCCAGCAAATTCTCTGCGGCGTTTAAGAGCTTTTTGGGGGAGACCCCATTGGAGTACCGGCGTCAGAGCCGGTGCGGAATCTGAATGATCGTAAATATTCGGTTCTCTCTCAGTTATCATACGTACTTCGCAGCAAGTGCGAAGCACTGTTTTGAATAATTGCAAATTATCTATTTGTTCTTTTTGGAGGTACATAAAATGAGTAATAAGACAAATACAAAAAAATCAAAAAGGCTGGTATCTGCGGGCGTATTCATCGCCCTGTACTTTGTCGTGTTTCTGGTCATTGGGTGCTGCTGTATGCCTCTGCCGCCCCTTTATCTTTGTATGTCCAGCCTGATCGCTCTGGTGGCCGCTCCGGTTTATCTGATGCTGCTGGCAAAAGCTCCCATGCACGGGCCGATCTTCATTGCAGCCATGCTTCCCTGCCTGTTCCTGCTGCTCCAGGGAAACATCTGGGTCGTAGCGGTAACCGGCGTTATAGCAGGTATCCTGGCTGAGATCATCGCCGGTACAGGGAATTTCCGCAATCACAAACTGAACGTTTTAAGCTATGTGTTCTTTTCGCAGAATCTGCTGGGCGGATTCCTGCCGATCTGGATTATGCGTGACTATTATTTTGCCGATACACTGGAGCGTGGTATGAGTGCGGATTTCTGCAGCACGCTGGAGGCGATGACGCCCATCTGGGTGCTGTATCTGATGATCGCCGGAACGGTACTCTTTGCCCTGGTCGGGTGCGTGATCGGCAAAAGAATGTTTAAGAAGCACTTTGAAAAGGCTGGAATGGTATGATGGATACACGAGAAGTAAAATTTGATCTGCGGACAAAGCTGATGCTGCTATTGGTTGTGAATCTCTTTTTACTTCTCAGCCATGCCCTTGTCTTTGAACTGGTTCTGGTATTCGGCTGTCTGCTGCTCATTACCATAGACGGGCAGCCAAAAAGCGCCCTCCATTTTCTGACTGCGTTTTTCATCATGCTTGGAATTGACCAGCTTGCCGCGCCTCACATGAATGGGTTTGCCTTTACACTGGTATCCTTCCTTGTGGTATCTCTGCGAAAATTCCTTCCCTGTTTTATCCTGGGGAAATGGATTTTAACAAAAACAGAAGTCAGTGAATTTGTTTCGGTCATGTGGAAGCTGCGCCTTCCGCTGACTGCAATCATTCCGCTGTCCGTGATCTTCCGCTATTTTCCTACGATCAAAGAAGAATGGACCTCTATCCAGGCGGCTATGAAGATGCGCGGCATCCATGTTTCTCTGGAACACATCATGGTTCCTCTTTTGATGTCTGCGGTGAATATCAGCGAAGAGCTGTCGGCGGCAGCTCTTTGCCGGGGCTTAGATAATCCCGGCGTTCATACCAGTCTTGTGCAGGTGAAGTTCGGCTATCACGATTATGCTGTCTGGGTGATAACCGGGGTTTTGGCAGTGTCAGCATTGTTTTTGAAAGGAGTGGGGATTTTATGATTTCTTTTCAGAATGTGACCTGGTCCTATCAGGAAGACGGCAAAAGTAAAAGCCTGGATTCCATCCATCTGGAAGTAAAGGATGGAGAGTGTATCCTGCTTTGCGGGAAAAGCGGATGTGGGAAAACAACGATGACCCGCCTGCTGGGCGGCCTGATTCCTAACTTCTATGAGGGAAACCTGCAGGGTGCTGTATTGCTGGACGGAAGGAATCTGTGCGATCTTCCCATGTATGAGATCTCAAAGCAGGTCGGCAGTGTATTCCAGAATCCCCGGACGCAGTTCTATACCGTCAACACCACCAGTGAGATCGCCTTCGGCTGCGAAAATCTCGGCATGGAACCGGAAATAGAAACGCCCCCTCGCTACGCTCAGCGGCAGGACGATTCGCCCATGCAAAATCGCTACACGATGGGCGGATCTATCGCTGCCCGTGTCAGACAGACTGCCAGAGATTTGGAAATTGAATCTCTGCTTGATCGAAACATTTTCCATCTGTCGGGAGGCGAAAAGCAGATCATTGCCCTGGCCAGCATTTATGCCATGTCCCCATCGGTCTATGTACTGGACGAGCCATCCTCCAACCTGGATGTTCAGGCAATTGAAAAACTGCGAAAGATATTGACGCTTCTCAAGCAGCAGGGCAAGACCATCATCATTGCAGAGCACCGTACTTGGTACCTTAAAAATCTTGTAGACCGGGCGGTCTATATGGAGAATGGAAAAATCATCCGGGAATATACGATGGCGGAATTAGCACAGTTCACGATAGAAGAACAGCTTCAGAGCGGAATTCGGACGGTGGATCTTCTCTCCTATCCGATTACCCCCTGCACGGCTGTTCCTTCCGTCCATACGTTAAAGCTTCAGGATATTCACTGCTTCTATGGAAAAACGGAGGCGCTTTCTATCCCGGAACTGTCTATTAATTCCGGCCAGATCACCGCGATCATCGGCAACAACGGAGCGGGAAAATCTACATTTGTTTCCTGTATGTGCGGGCTTATGAAGAAGGTGAAAGGAACGATTCTGCTGGATGGGAAAAAGCAAACGGCAAAAAAACGGGTGAAGCAAAGCTATCTTGTCATGCAGGAAACGGGCCACCAGCTTTTTTCCGACAGTGTCCGCGAAGAAATTGTACTGGGAAATCGTGACCCATCCGAAAAGAGCCTGCAGGAAATCATGAAGGCTCTGGATATTTCAGACCTTGCCGACCGCCATCCCATGACTTTATCCGGCGGACAGAAGCAGCGGGTTATCATTGCCTCTGCCTGTGTTTGTGGAAAAAAGATTTTGTATTTTGACGAACCTACATCCGGCCTTGATTTCAGCCATATGATGCAGACCTGTCAACTATTAAAGCAGCTCCAGAAGGAGGATGTCTTTCTCTTTATTATCACCCATGATTACGAATTGATTGCTTCTGTCTGCGACAGTGTGATCCATATCGAGGACGGACGGGTACAGGAACAATATCTTTTGGATAAAGCGGGAATTGTAAAATTGCAGGAATTTTTCTCCTGATACAGATAAACCTTTTAAAAACTTCAGGTTTCCGATTTCATGGAGGTATTTCATGCAAAAATTCCTTTTCTTGGCGTGAATAAATCACAATTCGAGAAGCCGCCGCGCTCTTACGACTTCCTCTTCCGTCGGAGTTGGTATCCCGTCCAGAGAATAAGGGATTCCGAGGTTTTCCCATTTAAAACGGCCAAGCGTATGATATGGCAGCACCTCCAGACGCCGCAGGGTCGGAAGTTCTCGCGCGAATTCCCGTAGTGCCGCCAATTCCTCCTCGGAATCTGTCAGTCCCGGCACAAGCACATGACGAATCCACAGATCCTTTCCATGCTCCGAAAGATAGCGTGCCATTGCCAGGATATTCGCGTTATCCTGTCCGGTCAGATTGCGGTGCAGCTGTCCATCCATGGCCTTGATATCAAGAAGGAAAAGATCTGTGCCATCCATCAGCCTCTCAAACCACGTCAGGTACTCCTGATCCAACGAAAATGGGTTGCCGGATGTATCCAGCGCCGTGTGAATCCCTTTTTTCTTTGCCAGAGAAAAGAAATCGGCTACAAATTCCAGTTGTAAAAGAGGCTCACCGCCGCTGACGGTGATGCCTCCGTTTTTCTTCCAGTAGTTGCGATATCGATAGACCTTTTCGAAAAGCGCTTGCGGCGTCCAGAGCTCTCCTGCATCTCTTTTCCAGGTCTCGGGGTTGTGACAGTAGCGGCAGCGCATGGCGCAGCCCTGCAGAAAAACAACGCAGCGCACGCCCGGGCCGTCCACCAGCCCAAAAGTTTCCAGAGAGTGAACCCAACCGTCCATCTCCTGTTCCTCCAGTTTCATTTGCTTTTCTAAGTTTTTAAAAATATGCTTTTTTCAGAGCAGACAGCTATTATGTCTGCTCTAAATTTCTTACATCACGGCATGGCAGGTACGGTTGATCACATCCTGCTGCTGCTCTTTCGTAAGATCAATAAATTTCACGGCATAACCGGACACGCGAATGGTGAAGTTCGCATACTCCGGTTTCTCCGGATGCTCCATGGCGTCTTTCAGCTTTTCGATACCGAATACATTCACATTCAGGTGATGCGCGCCCTGATCAAAGTAGCCGTCCAGCACGCTCACCAGATTTTCCGTCCGTTCTGCATCGCTGTGCCCCAGCGCGTCCGGATTGATGGTCTGCGTGTTGGAAATGCCATCCAGCGCGTACTCATATGGAATCTTCGCCACGGAATTCAGGGAAGCCAGAAGACCATTCTTTTCCGCACCGTAGCAGGGATTCGCGCCCGGGGAAAGAGCCTCGCCTGCTTTTCTTCCGTCCGGCATCGCACCGGTCGCCTTGCCGTATACCACGTTCGACGTGATCGTCAGGATGGATGTGGAAGGCGTGGAGTCACGATAGGTGTGGATGTGCTTCAGCTTGCCCATAAAGGAACGCAGCACCCAGATCGCGATCTCATCCGCACGGTCATCATCATTTCCATAACGTGGAAAATCGCCCTCAATCTCAAAGTCGACCGCGATCCCCTTCTCATTGCGGATTGGCTTTACCTTCGCATATTTAATTGCGCAGAACGAATCCACCACATGAGAAAATCCGGCGATACCGGTCGCGAAGCTGCGCTTTACATGGGAATCGATCAGCGCCATCTCCGCCGCCTCATAGTAATATTTGTCGTGCATGTAGTGGATCATGTTCAGCGTACCCACATACAGGTGCGCCAGCCAGTCCAGCATGGCATCGTACTTTTCCATGACTTCATCGTAATCCAGATATTCCGAGGTGATTGGCGAATATTTGGGTCCGACCTGCTCGCACAGCTTTTCGTCCACACCGCCATTGATTGCGTAGAGCAGGCACTTGGCCAGATTTGCCCGCGCTCCGAAAAACTGAAGCTCCTTGCCCTGTTCGGTCGCGGATACACAGCAACAGATAGAATAATCATCGCCCCATACCGGACGCATCACCTCGTCGTTCTCATACTGGATCGAGCTGGTCTTCACCGAGATGGCAGCCGCGTAGTTCTTAAAATTCTCCGGCAGCCGCGAAGAATACAGCACGGTCAGGTTCGGCTCCGGAGCTGGTCCCATGTTCTCCAGTGTATGCAGGAAACGATAATCATTCTTCGTCACCTGATGACGGCCGTCATTGCCGAAGCCTCCCAGCACAAGAGTAGCCCACACAGGATCACCGGAAAACAGCTGATTGTAGGATTCGATCCGTGCGAATTTCACCATGCGGAATTTCATCACCAGATGATCGATCAGCTCCTGCGCTTCCTTTTCCGTGAGGATACCGGCCTGCATATCACGCTCAATATAGATATCAAGGAATGTGGAAATACGCCCTACGCTCATCGCTGCGCCGTTCTGTGTTTTTATCGCCGCAAGATAACCAAAATACAACCACTGCACCGCTTCTTTTGCATTCGAGGCTGGCTGAGAAATATCGAAGCCATATGCTTTCGCCATCTCTTTCATTTCCTCGAGAGCCCTGATCTGGTCTGCGATCTCCTCACGGAGCTGGAAATCATACCTTCTCATTCCCTGGCGCTCCGTGGCCGCAAAATCCTTCTTCTTGCTCTCGATCAGAAAATCAATCCCATAAAGAGCTACCCTGCGGTAATCCCCCACGATCCGTCCTCTGCCATAGGTATCCGGCAGGCCGGTCAGGATATGCGCATGACGTGCTTTTTTCATTTCCGGCGTATAAATGTCAAACACACCCTGGTTATGGGTCTTGTGATACTTTGTAAAAACCTCATGAAGCTTTTCACTCGGCTCATAGCCATACATCCGGCAGGCCTGCTCCGCCATCTTTATACCGCCGTAAGGCATAAATGCCCTTTTCAGCGGCTTGTCCGTCTGCAGGCCGACCACCTGCTCCAGATCCTTTTTATCCTCATCAATGTACGCTGCGCCATAAGCAGTAATCCCGGAGACTACTTCTGTCTCCATGTCCAGTACACCGCCCTTTGCGCGCTCCTCCTTCTGAAGCTCCTGCAGCTTCCCCCAAAGTTCTTCCGTCGCTTCCGTAGGACCCTGCAAAAATGATTCATCGCCGTCATAAGGGGAATAATTATTCTGGATAAAATCCCGCACATTCACTTCATACCGCCAGTGTATTCCTTGAAAACCTGCCCACTGCTCCCTGTCCTTTACCATGAAATCCTCCTTATAAAATTCGCAGAATTAGTTGTTTCTAACTATGGTTAGCATTGTATCACATTTCTGTACAGACATATGCATTTTTTTCAATACATCAGCCGAAATGCAGCCTCCTTGCCCGGCACTGCGCATGAGAACGGCCGGAAGTACCATAGAACCCCCGGCCGACTAATATGCTCCTGTATTTTTATTTTTCAAAATTGAATGCGGCAAATCCCGGATATACAGCGCTCTCTCCCAGTTCTTCCTCAATGCGCAGAAGCTGGTTGTATTTTGCCACACGCTCGCTCCTGCTCGGAGCTCCGGTCTTGATCTGGCAGGTGTTTAAAGCAACTGCAAGATCCGCGATTGTAGTGTCCTCTGTCTCTCCGGAACGGTGGGAAGCGATTGCCGTATAGCCCGCCTTGTGAGCCATCTTGATTGCTTCCAGTGTTTCTGATACGGAACCGATCTGATTTAACTTGATCAGAATGGAATTGCCGCACCCCATACGGATTCCCTTCTGCAGACGCTCTGTGTTGGTCACAAACAGGTCGTCGCCGACAAGCTGCACTCTGCCGCCGAGTTCTTTTGTCATGATCTGCCAGCCTTCCCAGTCTTCCTCATCCAGGCCGTCCTCGATGGAGTAGATCGGATACTTATCTACCAGCCCTTTCCAGTGCTCTACCAGTTCTGCTGAAGTGAATTTCTTCCCGCATTTTGGAAGGATATATTCGCCTTTCGCACTGCCCTTCCACTCACTGGAAGCGGCATCCATTGCAAGCACGAAGTCCCTGCCCGGCTCATATCCGGCTTTCCGGATTGCCTCGATAATGTACTGAATCGCTTCTTCGTCGCTGGCCAGGTCCGGGGCGAAACCGCCCTCATCCCCGACGGAGGTCGCCAGACCTTTCGCTTTCAGAAGTGCAGCCAGCGCATGGAATACTTCTGTACACCATCTTAATCCTTCCCGGAAACTTGGTGCACCCGCCGGCATGATCATAAATTCCTGCACATCCACCGTGTTCGCCGCATGGGCGCCGCCATTTAAAATATTCATCATCGGAACAGGCAGACGATTGCCGCTGATGCCGCCAAGGAACCGATACAGCGGAAGCTCCAGTGCTGTCGCCGCAGCTCTTGCACAGGCAATTGACACCGCAAGAATCGCGTTCGCGCCAAGGTTCGATTTATCCTTCGTGCCATCCGCGCGGATCATCGCCGCATCAACCGCATAAATATCGCTTGCGTCCATCCCGACAAGCACATCATTGATTGTCCCATTGATATTCGCAACTGCCTTTTCAACACCCTTGCCGCCGAATCTGGATTTGTCGCCATCTCTTAATTCCAGTGCCTCAAACTCGCCCGTTGACGCGCCGCTCGGAGCCGCTCCCCGCGCGACAGTCCCATCTACGAGAATCACCTCCGCCTCCACGGTCGGATTTCCTCTCGAATCAATGATCTCCCTTCCAATTACTTTTTCAATTTTTAAATAGTCCATCTCACTGTCCTCCTTCGGGTTTCCATGGGTTCCTTCCGCCCTGTCTGGCAAATACAGGGCAGAAAGAAGTGACCACGATTTATTCACGATTGGTTAGTTTTATCTAACCGTCTGTATTGTAGCAGATGCTAACAGGAAGTGCAAGAGAAAAATATAAGATTTTTTCCGCAGTCTGGATATAAAGATAACAACACTATTTCTGTCCCTTTCCGGGTTTCAGAGAACAGCTTCCGTTTAACGCATACCGGCAGTCACAACAATCATCTCCGTATCCTAACGTTTTCGTCCGGCGGAACCCATTTTTCATGTAATAAGCAACGATGTAATCTACCGCACAGATTCCCGGCAGGATGCCCTTTGCGTCAAACTTCTCAGCATAGGCAATGAATCCGCATTTCCTGATATTGATCATGAATTCATTCTCGTTGATATCCCTGTATTCGATTTCCCAGTCAAAAGGATGCAGCTTTCCGCTTTCCTGCCGGAGCATGTGCTGCTTCGCTTTTTTCCTGAAACTGTTCAGATACGTCTTACCGACCATATGCAGCAGCGGCTTCGGAACGGTCAGCAGCATTTTCTCATTCATATGCCACATAAGCTCATCCGACTGCTTCTGGTTCATTCCCAATTCCATCATCGCCTTGTACCAGACAACATAAGAAGGCGCATAAGCGTAATTGAAGGAAAATATGCTTTCCCCGATATCGGGAGTTTCTTTAAGGACTCTCCTGAACCAGGAATCCGACCTGTTTTTAAATTGTATGTAAAAATCCTTTCCATACATCTGTATCATCATTTTCCTGCTTCTTGCCATCGTCAGGTAATAAATAAACTTCATCATTGTGCCAGCCCCTCCAACAATTGTCCCGAGCTCTGCTTGGGACGCAGGCCTGCCCCATGGCCGAAGGCCATTTTAAATGGGCAGGCTCTCCACCCAGCCGCAGATCGTATCAAGAGCCAGCTTTCCGTTACCCACATTGCAGTGGTTTTCTGCTTCTTCTTTTTCCGTAAAAAGGCGGAAGGTAAGGCTTCTCACATTCGTAAACATATCAATTTCCCTGCCGATCATGTGGTAGTCGATAAAATGATCCCTGCTCGCTCCAAGTATCAAAAGATCCTGAGTGACCTTATCCGCGATCGGCTTCAGGCTGTAATCTGCCAGCTTTTTTGCATATCCATAAGCGCTGTCCGCTTCATAAGCATACATCCCGTGCTTTAAGCCCCAGTCGATCATTGGCTCCTTTTTTGCTTTCGCATTAAAAATCAAATTGACCGGTCCCTTTGCGTGAAGTCTCATAAGCAAATAAAAAATCTTCCGCAGAGCCGGCGGCTGTCCGCCGATAATGACATCCAAAAATGACGGAAACACGGACCATGCCACCACCTTTGTGATACGTTTGTCAAACGCGGCTGCCCTCGGCGCAAGATAGCCGCCCAACGATACGCCGATGATCGTCACATCGGAGAGATGGAAAAAATCGAGTACCGCTTTCACAGGCTTTTCCCATTCATGTGTAAAGTGCATTCCCTGTGTGCGGATCACACCGCCCTGCCCCGGCCCCTCAAACAAATAGACTTCGAAGCCCTTTTCCTGCAAATACAGCAGGGAGAACAAAAATTCCTCAAAATAGCTGTCATTTCCGCCGTGAAGGAGCAGTATCCCTCTGCTTTCCCCTTCCGGCTCCACATGCATAACGGGCAGCTTCACTCCCTCATACGGCACTTCAAGCCTCCTGATACGTGGATTTTCTCCTTCGAAATAATCCGCATAATACTCGTAAAAAAGAGCAGTGGCTTTCTCGTAGTACTTTTTCTTGTCGGGATCGCCGTCGTACATAAAGAATTCGCTCATACGGTAGTAAGCGATAGCGTTGTCGATCCGTTCCTCTTCCATCGCCTCATCTCCGAGCGCGATCAGCTCACGCTTCCAGTCGGCGCTGCTTTTTATTTTCCCGCCAATTTTCTGAATATCCTCCAGACGCCCGCCGTCCCAATTGATAACGCGGTTAAGCTGATAATTAAAGTTTGCCTCGCCATTTAGCTTATACACGCCTTTTTTCAGAGCTATCGGCTGCGAAATGTCATATTTTTTCATAAATAAAAGCCTCCTTGTTGATATCGTTTTATCATACAAGGAAGCTCTCCGCTTTCAATTACACGCTAACACGCTATATATTTTCATACTGCCTTCGCAGCAAACGCAAAGACCTGTGTCGATTAGTCACGCCAACTTTTCATGAAACGGTTCAGAACAGCACGGACCAGCGACCTGCTATTCTGAATAGCCGCACTAACTTTTCATAAAATCGCTCAGGGAGATTCCGAACATTCTCTTACAGGTCGCCGCCAGATGGGACGGGGAGTCGAAACCTGCCATCATTGCGGCATCCGTAATATTCCCCGATTTCAACAGATGAATATAGCTCTTCCTTATTTTTTCCAGTGCCAGATATCGGCGCAGGGCGATTCCCACATTTTCCTTAAACAGATGGGAAAAACGGCTGACTGAAACTCCGGCTTCCGCCGCCAGCTTGCTTATCGTATCAGCTTCAACACTCTCATGGCTTTTGAGAGTCTCAAGGGCATTCTGTATTCGCTCGTCCATGGAAAATGAGAAATCTCCTATCCCCAGCATATTGGTGATCACCTCGTCCACAGCTGGAAGCGAACGAGTATCAAGCCATACATTTCTTATTTTCTGTACAGTCTCACTGTCCAGGACAGCATAGTTCTGCCCCTTCAGATAACGACGGGAAAGTTCATTGGCAAATAAAGAAGTTTTATCGAACAGGCAGATGAGCAGCTCCCCCTTTTCCGCGCAGGCTGTATGAAGAACGTCAGAATCGATGCATACTCCCTCAGCTTCAAATTCATACTGGTTCACACAGCACCTGATTTTATGGGAAACTCCGATTATGATATGCGACAGTAAGTGTCTGTGTTTTTCCGGTTCATGGTAAGCCGCATTCAGATACAGCCTGTCGTATTGAAAGAAGCATTCTGTCACAATGTCACCTCCACATGATCCATTTAGGTTCTCAATCTCGGCAAAAAATTGCTCCTGTCGTACTTCAACATTGATATTCCCAGAGCATTAGATTGTGCATCCCTTCTGGCACACATCGAAAATCCTTATCTCCACACCAGTGTCCGTGCCGTGCAATTCGGAACGAAATCTCCCTGTCATTTTCTTTCCTGTCTTTTCATCTGGTAGCTAAGATAGTCCAGGCAGTCAATTTTCTTTTGTTCCTGATGCAGCCGTTCCAACAGCCCCCGCCGGTGACGGCTTAAGAGCATATCGCACTTCTTTTTCTCTCCCTGCCTGTATTCAAGAAGAAATTCCTGAATACAGGCATCGTCACAGCCGGCATCCTTCATATTCTGAATGATTGCTTCTTCACTGTATCCCATAACAGATACCCCTCTTTTTGGACTTCCGGTTTTATCCTCATGATTTCAGATACGTTCCAAAGAAAGATTCCATTTTATCAAATGGGATCACATCCATCCGGTCATACAGATCCGTGTGGACTGCACCCGGAATGATCAGAAGTTCTTTGTTATCACCGGTCAGCTTCTTAAATGCGTCTCTGCTGAAATAGCAGGAATGAGCTTTTTCCCCATGAATGACAAGCACGGCATTTCGGATTTCCTGACTATACTGCAAAATCGGCATATTCAGAAACGACTGACAGCCGGTCACATTCCAGCCGCCGTTGGAATTTAAGGAGCGCGGATGATAGCCGCGTTCGGTCTTGTAGTAATCATAATAATCCTTTACAAAGAACGGTGCATCCTCCGGAAGCGGATCAACCACACCGCCGCCCAGGGCATAACTGCCGCTTTTGTAATCAGCAATACGCTGTGCGCAGAGAGCCTTGCGCTTCTCGTAACGGGCTTCCTCACTGTCCTCACTGTCAAAATACCCGTTGGCATTCACGCGGGACATGTCATACATGGTGGATGCCACTGTAGCTTTGATGCGGGTGTCCAATGCTGCCGTGTTCAGTGCCATACCACCCCAGCCGCAGATGCCAATGATACCGATACGCTCCGGATCCACCTCATCCTGCACGGACAGGAAATCCACTGCTGCCATAAAATCTTCGGTGTTGATGTCCGGAGAAGCCATATAACGGGGCTGTCCGCCGCTCTCACCGGTGTAAGACGGATCAAATGCGATCGTCAGAAAGCCGCGCTCCGCCATCGTCTGTGCATACAGACCGGAAGATTGTTCCTTAACCGCACCGAAGGGGCCGCATACTGCGATAGCAGGAAGTTGTCCTTTTGCATTTTGGGGCTCATAGAGATCAGCCGCCAGAGTGATGCCGTAGCGATTGTGGAACGTCTCCTTTCTGTGATTTACCTTGTCGCTCTTTGGGAACGTCTTATCCCATTCCTGTGTTAAAGCAAGCTGTTCATTCATAATGTTTCGTCCTTTCATAATTATATTTTGATGTCTGCAAAGCAGGCATAGTTTCCTGTATTTTTAATGTCTGGATCATATTTCTAATACTAGTCGTGCTTTTCATTTCGGTCTAAAGCATTGATCTGCTCCATCTCCCCGTCGCTTAATTCAAAGCCAAACAGATCAAGATTCTCCCGGATATGTTCCGGATCACTGGAGCCGGGGATCACTACAACACCCTTCTGAAGATTCCACCGCAGGATCACCTGTGCAGCAGAAACGCCATGAGCTTCCGCGATGGCGGTGATAGTTTCATCATTCAGCAGCTCCGATGTATGTCCGCGGCCTCCAAGGGGATACCAGCCCTGTACGACTATTCCAAGGGATTGGATATAAGGGATCACATCATTTTCCTGATAATAGGGATGGATTTCGTTCTGCACCAGTGCCGGAGTGATGTTCACCTGAGGCAAAAATTCCTCCAGTTCCTCCACATACCAGTTGGACAGGCCAATGGAATGCACCTTGCCGTCTGCGACTGCCTGCTCCAATGCCAGATATGCATCCACATCACCATCTCCCGGATGATGCAGGAGGATCATATCGATATAGTCCAAACCCATTTTTTCCAATGCTTCGTCAATGGCTTCTGCTGCATGGTCGAACTGGCTGGGATAAAGCTTTGTAATCACAAAAATTTCTTCCCGCGGCACATCCGAATCCCGGATAGCCTGTCCTACAGCCGCCTCATTACCGTACATATACGCGGTATCAATCAGTCTGCCGCCCGCTTCCAGCAGCGCCGCAATGGAAACGGCACATTCCTCATCCGTCAGGCTGTATGTGCCAAGCCCCATGATGGGCATTTCATAGCCGCTGTTCAGCAGTACAGTCTTCGTTTCAAAATCAAATTCACCCACGTTACGCACCTCACTTTCCGGTAATTCCAGACTGTCTATCCATTCAACCACGTCACTTTCCGTTGCATCCCCGGAGAACCGCCGTCCCTCCATCCATGTAACCGTGTCGGAACAAAGATCATGCAGATTTTCAGCACTGGAGCCAATGCCGCTGCTGTGGGAAGTACAGAAAGGAATAATCGTTACATCAGACAAATCATAACTCTCCAAAAAGGTGCTGATGATTCGCGGCGCCTGCCCGTGCCAGATGGGATAGCCGAGGAAAATCACGCTATATTGGTCTATATTCTCTACGCTTCCGGCAATCGCCGGACGGGCGGAATCATCCGCCTGTTCCTGGTCAGCGCGGCCTCCAGTATAATATGCCAGCTCCTCTTCTGTATAAGGGTCTTCCGGTACAATTTCGTAACTGTCTGCGCCGGTTTCTTCGGCAATCCACCCGGCAATCTGCTCTGTTGTTCCGGTGCAGGAAAAATAAGCGACCAGAATACTGCCGTCCGTATCCATAACATCACTGTTCTCAGAATCAGCCGGTGCATCTGCGCCTTCAGCACTGCAAGCCGCAAACACAGTTGCCATACATACCAAAAGAAATAAGATAATGTATCGTTTCACGCTACCCCTCCTGCCTCAATTTTTCTGATTGTCTTTGCCGGAACGCCGCCTGCGACCGTATAAGGCGGCACCTCCTTTGTCACGACAGCTCCCGCCGCCACGACGGACCACTCGCCGATGGCTACACCGGGAAGAATGGTTGCGTTAGAACCAATCCACACATGAGCGCCAATCCTGACAGGCGCATAATGATTTTTTCGATTCTGCGCCGGATCCAGATCATGGTTGATGGTTGCCAGTACCACGTTGTGGCCGATCATAGCTCCATCCCCGATTTCAATGCCGCCCTGATCCTGAAAGTGACACCCTGAGTTGATAAAAACGTCTTTCCCAAAATGAATGTTTTTCCCAAAATCCGTATAAAATGGCGGAAACAGCCGGAAAGAATCGTCTATCCGCCGTCCGGTCAGCCGGCTCATGATCTCCCGTATTTCTTCCGGCGTGTGATACTGGTTATTCAATTCCATACTGATACGTTGTGCTTCCTGATAAAGCGTTTCAGCGTAAGCATCATATTCGGCACTTTCTTTCACTTCATCATAATAATAAGCAATAATGTCTTCAACCGTCAAACCTGTGACACCTCCTCTGATGCTTCTATTTTATAGTTAAGCAAATAGGATGGCAAATACTTAATTTCTATTTCTGGTTATTCTTGCAGAGAATATCTATATTTGTTAATATAACCAATATAATCAATATAACCAATATAACCAACAGAACCCATAGAAGCATATACAACCAATAAAGCACGAGAAACGGAGGATTTTTATGGAACTACGTGTTTTGCGGTATTTTATAGAAGTAGCAAGAGAAGGCAGCATTACAGGGGCGGCCAGATCACTTCATATTTCCCAGCCCACTTTATCGAAGCAGCTCAAGGAACTGGAAGCAGAACTTGGATGCAAACTGTTTACCCGCGGCAACTATAATGTACATCTGACTGAGGAAGGAATTTTGCTGCGCAAACGCGCAGAGGATATTCTTGAGATGACAGATAAGACCCTGGAAGAATTTCAATCTCTTAATGATATCACCGGCGGGGACATACGGATCGGCTGTGCGGAATCTTATCTGATCCATTATCTGGCCAGCGCCATCAAAGATTTCCGCCTGCAATATCCAGGACTTCGGTTTCACATCACCAGCGGGGATACCCGTGTCGTAGTGAATGATCTCGAACAGGGGCTGTCGGATTTCGCTGTTATTGTGGAGCCGCCTGATCTGTCAAAATACAATTATCTTTCCCTCCCTGATGGAGACGTCTGGGGGCTTTTGATGCGGACGGACAATCCTTTGGCGCAGAAAACAGTGATCTGTCCGGAGGATTTGCAGGGCGTACCGCTCATTACTTCGCCCCAGTCTATCCGTGCAGACCTTCCGAGATGGTGCGGGGAAGCTGTCGATCATCTGAACATTGTCGGAACCATCAACCTGTTTTATAATGGTTCCGTTTTTGTCAGGGAAGGGCTGGGATGTCTGCTGGTATTTGACCGGCTGGCCGATGTCAGCCCGGAGAGCGGACTGTGCTTTCGGCCTCTTTCTCCTAAGCTGGAGACCAAAATGTATATCATCTGGAAAAAATATCAGGTTTTTACACCGATTGCAGAAAAACTCATTGATTCGCTGAAAGAGCGCTTTTCAGTTCTCTTCTGATGTTGCAGATAGAGCAGAATTGTCCTTGTTCAAATCCAATAAAGCTGATATACTTTCCTGTAAGAGCAATCTTGTTACGGGGATTTTATTTCGAGGAGGTATTTTTGTAATGAAGCTTTCTAAAAAGGAAAAAGTGTCCTATGGCCTTGGCGCTGTAGGAAAGGACATGGTGTATATGCTCTCAGCCAGCTATGTTCTTTATTATTATCAGGATATCTGCGGCGTGAACGCGATCGCCATGGGGATTATCCTGATGGCCGCCCGCGTATTCGACGCATTCAACGATCCGATCATGGGCGTAATTGTGGCCAAGACAAAAACAAGATTCGGGAAATTTCGCCCGTGGCTTCTGATTGGCACCCTGCTGAATGCGGTCATTCTGGTTCTGATGTTTTCCGCGCCTCCGGCTCTCAACGGTTCCGGTCTCGTAGCTTATGCCGCCATTACCTACATTCTCTGGGGCATGACCTATACGATCATGGATATCCCTTACTGGTCCATGATTCCGGCGTTTACAGAGGGCGGTAAAGAGCGTGAAAACCTGACGACGCTCGCCAGAAGCTCGGCAGGCGTCGGCTCCGCACTGATCACGGTCATCACGATGATGAGCGTGATGGCTTTAGGCAGAGGCAATGAGCGCGCCGGTTTTAAATGGTTCGCACTGATCATTGCAATCCTTTTCGTGCTGTTTATCGGCTGTACCTGCCTGAACATTAAAGAAAAATCCACCGTAGATGTAGAATCACCATCCGTCGGTCAGATGTTCCGGGCGCTGTTCCAGAACGATCAGGCCATGACGGTCGTGATCACGATTGTGCTTATCAACTGTGCAGTCTATATCACATCAAACCTTGTGATCTATTTCTTTAAATATGATTTTGGCGGGGATTCCTGGTACAGCTCCTACACGCTGTTCAACACGTTTGGAGGTGCAACGCAGATTCTCTCCATGATGCTGTTTTTCCCACTGCTGCGCAAGTTTTTCAACACGATCCGTATTTTCTATATCAGCTTCTGCATGGCGGTTATTGGCTATATCGTCCTGCTCGTGCTGGCTTTCACGAGCATGTCAAACGTGTTTCTGCTGTTTATCCCAGGCTTTCTGATCTTCGCAGCAAGCGGTATGCTGACGGTGCTCACAACGATCTTCCTGGCAAACACAGTGGATTATGGCGAGGTCAAAAATAACCGCCGCGACGAGAGTGTCATCTTTTCCATGCAGACCTTCGTCGTGAAGCTTGCCTCCGGCATCGCTGCGCTGGTTGCCTCTGTCTGTCTCTCTGTGTGCAATTTGAGCTCCGATACCGATGCTGTATCCGCCACTGCAGCAGCCGCGTCTTCGGTAGCCGGCCTTCGCATGACCATGACGCTCTTTCCGATTGCCGGGCTTCTGATCGCGGTATGGCTGTTCCATAAGAACTATGTGCTGACGGACGAAAAAGTAGAAGCGCTTGCGGCTGAGATCCGGAAAAGAAAATAGGCAGATGAATACCGTTATGGAGAATACTATGAAGACAAATGATAAACATACAAATAATAAGAAGGCAAATACGTTCAGACCGGAAGAGAATTATAATCAGTTCATGGAGGAATCTGTGCTCCCCTACATACTGCCCCGCCGGGAGGAGCGTTACCTCTCACGGAAAGTCGGGCAGCAAATTTACTGTGCGTTTTTCACTGCGGACGGCGCTTCCTCTGACCCAGACACAAACGAACACAGCACCAGCACCGGTGCTGATCACGATTCCGGAAATGTACGAGGCATTATCCTCATTTCGCACGGTTTCACCGAGACAGCGGACAAATACTTCGAAGTCATCTACTACTTTTTAAAAGCAGGCTATCACGTCTGCATTCCGGAGCACTGCGGGCACGGACGCTCCTACCGTCTTGCAGGAGAGGACCTCTCTCTCGTATATACCGACAGCTGGCAGCGGTATGTGGATGACTTAGGCTTTGTCGCAAAAGCAGCAAAGGATTACTGGGAGCAGAAAAATAAGCTGCCACTTTTTCTCTTCGCTCATTCTATGGGCGGTGGAATCGGCGCAGCGCTCACCGCTAAGGAGCCACACCTGTTTCACAAGGTTCTCCTCTCCTCACCAATGATCCGCCCCTGCACAGGCGGTGTGCCCTGGCCGGCGGCCAAACTCATCGTCTCTGCCATGTGCGCATTTGGCAAAAATAAAAGCTATGTCATCGGGCAGCATTCCTATGATGGCAAAGAGACGTTCGAGGAGAGCTTCGCCACATCACGCGCCCGATGGGCCTGGTACAAAGCAAAGACAGACGCAGAACCGCTTTATCAGACGTATGCCGCCTCCTACGGATGGCTGCGTGAAGCCGTCCGCCTAAACCGCTTTCTTATTCAGGACGCATGGAAGCAGATCACCGTCCCCGTTTTACTGGTTCAGGCGATGGAGGAAACTGTCGTCTCTAAAGAGCAGCAGGAGCTGTTTGTACGAAAACTGTCTGCCCGCCTCGTCCGTATCCCGGGCGCAAAGCATGAAATTTTTCGCTCAGATGATGAGACTGTCAGACGATATATAAAAGGCTGCCTGAATTTCTACAGCTCCACAGCGGAAACATCGTGATGAATATGACCGGACAAAACAGCCCCGAAAGCCAAAATTCCTGACTTTCGGGGCTGTTCATCCGCTTCTATTCCTCCAGCATCGTATTGATACGGCGGAACTTATGCGTCTCATGCTGCTCCATATTCTCCCAGATTGTCCCGGCGAGCTCCGCTAATACACTATCTCCAAACGCAATCTGCCCTCCGTAAATACTCATGCCTTCAGCAATGGCCTGCTGCGCTTCCCGATACTCATCGTAGTGCTCGTCGCCCTCGCAGAAATCCTTCTGCACATCTATACCATATTTTGTCCAGAAAAGAGCAGCCAGCTCTTCGCGGCTTCCAGCCTGCTTTTTTCCAAAAAAGATGGGGCCGAGTACATCATAAAGAAGCTGCTTCTGGTATTCCATCAGACCGCTCTCTTCACACGCAACAAGATAACCGCTTTCGGGGCGTTTTATGCCCCGTTCCAACTTTAATTTTTTCCATTCAACAGCCATATCTCTCTTTTCATTTTCCGATAAATGAAGATCAATATAACTCTCTATGCGGATTCACATAAACACAATGCTATGGTATCTTATCGCAGTTAAAATGTCAATATACTTTTTCGTTTTTCCTTTATTCTGTTTATGTTTTGCTGCTTCTTAGCTGTTTGCTACCTTCACTGTTATGCTGCTTCTTACGATTTGCTGACCTTTTCGGTCTGCTTATTTACTCATTCGGCAGCTTTCCAAAACGAATCCGGATATAAGCCTCGATGGCCTCCAGCACACCGTCAAACCCCAGCCGCTGACTGTTCAGACAGAGGTCATAGTTCCTCGCATCATTCCATTTATTCCCGGTGTAATAATTATAAAAATCGCTGCGGGCCTTATCCGTCTTCTCCACAAACTTCTCCGCCTCGTTCGGACGGCAGGCGTACCGCTCAATCGCCTGACGGGTGCAATACGCTTTCGGCGCATGCACAAACACACTGACTAGCCCCGGAAAATCCTTGAGTACGTAATCCGCGGCCCGGCCAATCACCACGCAGGACTCTCTTTCCGAAAGGTCACGGATAATCTTTGCCTGATAGTTAAACAGATTATGATCGCTGACAAATTCTTCGCTCGACGGCGAGATCAGACGCCCCTTATATTCGCCCTTCGTCTTCTCAAATAACGGGGTGCGCTTCAGCTTCTCATCTTTTTCATGAAACAACGCCTCATTAATACCGCTCTCTTCCGAGGCCATCCGAAGCACCTCTTTGTCGTAGCATTTGATCCCCAGATCCTTTGCCAGCATCTGCCCCACGGTCTTTCCTCCGCTGCCAAACTGGCGCGCAATGGTGATAACAATGTTTTGCTCCATACTGACACCCCCTGTTCCTTTTTAATACGCCTGTTTTCACCCTTTTGAACAGGCGCTTTGTTATCTTGTTTTAACTTTTTGGACTTTTTGTGTTATTAGTGTAACAGTTTCTTTCATTTCTGGCAAGTTATTTTTAAAATTTACTCAGATAATGTTTTTTTGCAGAATTTTTGTAATTAACTCGTTTATCCGCACACAAAAAAGAGAAGATATGAAAACACCCGTTTTCGTATTCTCCTCTTTTTCCATCACTAAAATTCCAATTTAAAGTCTTACAGAATCATTCGCCCAGATACGCTTTCTTGATCGACTCATCGTCCATCAAGTCTGCCGCACGGCCTTCCTGCACGATATTGCCAGTCTCCAGCACGTATGCACGATCCGCGATACCAAGCGCCTTCTTTGCATTCTGCTCCACGAGAAGCACGGTCGTACCGCCCGCACTCACGCTCTGAATGATATCAAAAATCTCATTGACCAGAATCGGCGACAGGCCCATCGACGGCTCATCCATCAGGATGATGCGCGGACTCGACATCAGCGCACGCCCCATGGCAAGCATCTGCTGTTCGCCGCCGGAAAGTGTTCCGGCTACCTGATTTTTGCGTTCCTCCAGACGCGGGAAACGCTTATATACTTTCTGGAGGCTGTCTTCAATCTCATCCTTGTCCGATCTGGAATAAGCGCCCATCTTCAGATTCTGGTAAACTGTCAGCTGGGAAAACACTCTGCGGCCTTCCGGCACATGCGCCATCCCCAGTTTTACAATTTTGTGGGCGGGCGTTTTCGTAATATCCTGCCCTTCAAAAATCACCTGACCTGCCTTCGGCTTGATCAGGCCTGTCACCGTATGCAGAATCGTCGTCTTCCCGGCGCCGTTTGCCCCGATCAGCGCGATGATCTCTCCCTCGTTGACCTCGAAAGAAATCCCTTTGATGGCCCGAATCACGCCGTAGTAGACTTCCAGATCTTTTACTTCCAGCATTGCCATAATATTTCTCCTTATATTGTCCATCATCGTTTTTCGATGGTGGACGCAGGCTATGTTCCGATTTTCGCAGAAAATCGAGAACGGTACCGCGCCTCGCGTTCTTCGCGATTACATTGCGCGGCTCTCCTCAATTACTCTCCAAGGTAAGCCGTGATCACCTGCGGGTCACGCAGCACCGCCGCGGTCTTTCCCTGTGCAAGAACCTCTCCGAAATTCAGCACGGTAAGCTCCTCGCAGATGCCCGCCACCAGCTTCATGTCATGCTCGATCAGAAGAATCGTTACTCCGAAATGATCCCGCACAAAATGAATGGTATCCATCAGCTCTTTCGTCTCATTCGGGTTCATACCGGCAGCCGGCTCATCCAGAAGCAGCAGCTTCGGATCTGTGGCAAGCGCTCTCGCGATCTCCAGCTTACGCTGTCTGCCGTAAGGAAGGTTCGAAGCCTTATAATCGGCTACACCGTCCAGATCAAAGACCTTCAGAAGCTCCAGCGCCTTTTCATCCATCTCTTGCTCTACCTTGCGATACTTCGGCGTATGGAAAATGCTGGAGAAAAGCGAATACTTATACTCATTCTGAAGCGCCGCCTTTACATTATCCAACACCGGAAGATCCTTAAACAGGCGGATATTCTGGAAAGTACGGGCAATGCCGCATTTACAGATCTCCACCGTGCTCTTTCCGACAATGCTCTCACCATCCAGAAGCACCGTACCCTCGCTCGGCTTATATACGCCGGTCAGCAGATTGAATACCGTCGTCTTGCCCGCGCCGTTCGGTCCGATCAGGCCGTAGAGCGCTCCCTTTTCCACCGTCAGGTCGAGCGCGTTAACTGCGCGGAGACCGCCGAAGGAAATACCGAGATTTTTTACCTCTAACATTGCAGACATATCACTCGCCCTCCTTCGCGGATTTATGGAAAAAGCGGCTCATAAGGCGTTCCCGCATCTCCAGTGCTTTCGGCGACCAGTTGACCAGCATCATCACGATCAGCACGATTGCGTAGATCAGCATACGGTAATCCGACAGGAAACGCAGCATCTCCGGAAGCACCGTCAGTATGACGGCTGCGATGATCGAGCCGCGCATATTGCCGATCCCGCCCAGCACGACAAATACCAGCACCAGAATGGAGGTATTGAAATTGAACTTGGACGCCTGCAGCGTGGAAAGGTTGTGCGAGTAGAGCGCGCCTGCCGCTCCGGCCAGCGCCGCCGATATGGTAAATGCCATCAGCTTATATTTCGTAACGTTGATACCAATCGACTCCGCGGCAATCCGGTTGTCACGGATCGCCATGATCGAACGGCCGTCACGCGAGTTGATCAGATTCAATACAACAAACAGAGAAATCAGGATCAGGATCACACCAGCCAGAAACGTAGAGCATTTCGCGATGCTCGTAATGCCCTGCGGTCCGCCTAAGATTATCTGCCCGTCTGCTTCCATATTCAGGGAAAACTGATCCTGCGTGGAAACGTGGAATCCATTGCCATCCAGCCCAATATAGAAAATATTGATGACGTTCTTAATGATCTCGCCGAAAGCCAGCGTCACGATTGCCAGATAATCGCCGCGCAGGCGCAGCACCGGGATGCCGATCAGCAGTCCGAAAACCGCAGATACTGCCGCTCCGATCAGGATTGCGAGGAAAAAGCGCAGCGGCACCAACGTGATCACTTCCACTGTACATTTGGAAAAGAACGCGCTGGCAAAGGCGCCGACGCACATGAATCCGGCATGGCCAAGGCTTAATTCACCGGAAATCCCGACCACCAGGTTCAAAGAAATAGCGAGAATCACATAAACGCAGATTGGAACCAGCAGTCCGGAGAGAAGACTCGACAGATTGCCGGATGCCTGCCAGGCTTCCATAATGGCAAACGCAAGAATTACGATCGCGTATGTGATCAGGTTGCTCCTGAAATTTTTCTGTTTCATTTTTTCGACTTTTTCCATGAGCGCACCTTACACTTTCTCTTGAATGTGCTTACCGAACAGGCCGGTAGGCTTTACAAGAAGCACAATGATCAGCACTCCGAACACGATCGCGTCCGCAAGCTGTGATGAAATATATGCTTTTCCCAGAATCTCAATTACGCCGAGCAGAATGCCGCCGACCATAGCTCCGGGGACGGAGCCGATGCCGCCGAAAACTGCCGCCACAAACGCCTTGATACCCGGCATGGAACCGGTATACGGAGTCAGGGACGGATAAGCGGAGCAAAGGAGCACGCCGGCAATCGCCGCCAGTCCGGAGCCGATCGCAAATGTCAACGCAATCGTCCCGTTGACATTGATACCCATCAGCTGCGCCGCACCCTTATCCTCAGAAACCGCAAGCATCGCCTGTCCCGGCTTCGATTTATTGATAAAGAGTGTCAGCGCTACCATAATCACGATACAGCTGGCGATTGTCACCATCGTCGTTCCCGAAATCGTCAGCGCACCTCCGGCAAGCTTCAGGCTCGGCAGGTTTACCACAGACTGGAAGCTTTTCGGCGTAGAGCCAAAAATCAGGAGCACCGCGTTCTGCAGAAAATAACTGACGCCGATTGCCGTGATCAGCACAGCCAGCGGCGAAGCCGCCTCAAGAAGAGGCCGGTACGCGATGGTCTCAATCGTAATACCCAGCACTGTGCATACCACAATCGCCACAAGAACCGCAGTCACCGGATTGCCGCCGTAGTACATCATCATCGAAAACGCGGCATAACCGCCGACCATGATCACGTCCCCGTGCGCAAAGTTCAGCATTTTCGCAATACCATACACCATGGTATAGCCAAGTGCGATTATGGCATATACACTGCCGAGGCTGATACCATTGATTAAATAAGAAATAAAGCTCATAAGATACCTCTTTTTAGTAATAATTCAGAACAGCACCAAAAAGAAAAACCCGGCCGTGTAAGACCAGAAAACAGGGGGGCTGCCCTTTGCAACCCCCTGTTGGGTCCTTTTCAGTTCGTCAAAGGATTAAAGTCCTACGTAAGCGCCGTCCTCGATCACAACAGCCTTCGGGCTCTTGGAAACTTCGCCTTCTTCATCCCAGGTCATACCGCTGCCGGTAAGTCCATCCATGGAGATCTCAAGCATCGCTGCCTGCAGTGCGTCGCTGATCGTAGATGCATCTGCGCTCGGGTCAAGCTCTGTCGTCGCAAGAGCGGTAGCGATCGCATATACGCAGTCATAACCGTCTGCAGCGAACTGGTTCGGGGTCTCACCATAGAGATCCATGTAGGTCGCTACAAAGGTCTGGGTCATCTCGTCCTCAGCATCAGCGGAGAACGGGGTAAGGAGCATAACGCCCTCAGCCAGAGAGGTGTCAAAACCTTCTACAGAAAGGATACCGTCCATACCGTCTACACCAAACCACAGCGGGCTGTACTCCATGGAAGAAGCCTGTGTGAATACGATAGAAGCCTCATTGTAATAGAACGGAAGGAATACCAGCTCAGCGCCGGCATCGATCATCGCCTGGATCTGTGCGGAGAAATCGGTCTTACTGTCAGAAGTAAACGCCTCTGCCGCTACGATCTCAAAGTCCTGATTCTCAGCCTCGGTACGGAACGTCGCGTAGATACCGGATGAATATACATCAGAGCTGTCATAGATAACGCCAACACTGGTCACATCCAGATTCTCGCCGATGTACTGTGCGGAAGCAGTACCCTGTGCCGGGTCTGTGAAGCACATACGGAATTCATTCGTACCGTAGGAGATGCACTCCTCAGCGGATGCGGACGGTGTGATCATGAACATATTGTCCTCAGCTGCCAGCGGAGCTACAGACAGGCACGGAGCTGTCGTAACCGTACCAACCAGAACCTGCATACCCCAGTCCTTCAGAGTATTGTAAGCATTGACAGACTTCTCTGCGTCATGCTCGTCATCCTCAGCCTGAAACTCGATCTGATAACCATTGATGCCGCCGGCTGCGTTGATCTCGTCAACCGCGATCTGCGCGCCATTCATCGCTGCGGAACCGTATGCGGAAGCTGCGCCGGTGATCGGTCCGATACCACCGATCTTCCAGGTCAGATCCTCATCAGCAGATGCTACTGTTGCGAAGCAGCCTGCTACCATAGACGCACAGAGAGCTACGCTAAGTGCCTTTTTGAATTTCATAATATTGTCCTCCTCTAATATTTTTCGGAAGTTCGCGCGAATTCGTGAAATTCCCGATACACTGAACTATAACCACATTAAAAGTATTTGTCAAGGAAATTTGCGTTTTTTCTGAATACATTTGTCCGTGTAGGGCGGATACCACGGGAGAGCCGCGCTATGCAAAATTGCGCAGAGCGCAATAGCGCGGCCTGCGTCATGCATTTGCTGCGCAAATGTATGACATTTAGTACGCCTTCCCCCAGTACACCATGTGCTTCGCCGGCTTCCCGCACCAGATGCAGGTATCGCCGATCTTTTCCTGCTCAAAGGGCATGCAGCGGCTTGTCACGCCGATCTCTTCCTTGATCGCGTCCTCGCACTCCTGGCAGCCGCACCACATCGCCTTGATAAAGCCCGGCTTCTCATCCGCGATCTGCTTAAACTCTTCCTTCGTCGCCGCAGTGTAGGTGTGGGCATCGCGGTGCTCTCTCGCGCGCTCCAGCATATCCTTCTGGATCGTATCCAGCACCTCGGCTACCTTCTCCGGCAGCTCGGCGATGGCGGCAGTGATCTTCTCCCGCGTATCGCGGCGGACAATCACGGCGTTGCCTGCTTCAATGTCTTTCGGTCCCAGCTCCACACGCACCGGAATGCCGCGCATCTCCTGCTCGGAAAATTTCCAACCCGGGCTCTTCTCGGAATCGTCCAGCTTCACGCGCAGACCGCTCGCGGCCAGCGCCTCTTTTACCTCATTCGCCTTCTCCAGCACGCCTTCCTGCTGCTGACGGATCGGGATGACCATCACCTGCGTCGGCGCGATGCGCGGCGGCAGCTTCAGGCCGCTGTTGTCCCCATGCACCATGATGATCGCGCCGATCATACGCGTCGTCATACCCCATGAAGTCTGATGTACATATTTCAATGTATTGTCCTTGTCCGCGAACTGAATCTCAAACGCCTTCGCAAATCCGTCGCCGAAGTTGTGGCTTGTGCCGGACTGCAGCGCCTTGCCGTCATGCATCAGAGATTCAATCGTGTAGGTCGCTTCCGCACCCGCAAATTTCTCTTTATCCGTCTTGCGGCCTTTGATCACCGGGATTGCCAGCACTTCCTCGCAGAAGTCGGCATATACATTCAGCATCTGAATCGTGCGCGCCTCAGCCTCCTCGGCAGTCGCGTGCGCCGTATGGCCTTCCTGCCACAGGAATTCCCGCGAACGCAAAAACGGACGGGTCGTCTTCTCCCAGCGCACCACAGAGCACCACTGGTTGTACACTTTCGGCAGGTCGCGGTACGACTGAATGTCATTCTTATAAAAGTCACAGAACAGTGTCTCCGAGGTTGGCCGCACACACATGCGCTCCTGCAGCGGCTCCAGCCCGCCGTACGTCACCCACGCCACCTCCGGCGCAAAGCCCTCAACATGATCCTTTTCCTTCTGCAGCAGGCTCTCCGGAATGAACATCGGCAGATAGACATTCTCCACCCCGGTCTCCTTAAACCGTTTATCCAGCTCTTTCTGGATATTCTCCCAGATCGCGTAGCCCGCCGGCTTGATCACCATGCAGCCTTTTACGCTTGTGTAACCCGCAAGCTCCGCCTTCTTCACTACATCCGTGTACCACTGCGCGAAATCCTCCTCCATCGAGGTAATGGACTCCACCAGCTTCTTTTCCTTTGCCATGATATCCCTCCTGGTTTCTTTCCTAATATATATCTTCCTCTGCACCTTTTAAGCCTTTGTCTATACTAATAATTCGAACGCAATTTGTCAACTGTTAATCGAGTAGGGAAATTTGTCCCCTACGCAGCCCTGCGCATATTAAAAACTGGTAACCGTTCATGTCTGCTCCAGCAAAAAGCGGATTGCGTTTTTATGAATGATTCCCTCCCTCGAAAAATCCATTTTGTCGAAAGAGATGACGTACTTGGGATAGTTGTCAGGAATTTCCAGAAACGCCTGAAATTCACGATCAATCACTTTCTGATCATAAAGATAATAAGCAACCTGATAATATTCCTTCTGCTGTCCTTTTACAGCGACAAAGTCAACCTCACCTTTCCTTGTCTTTCCCACATAAACATCATACCCTCGCACCAGAAGTTCATTGTAAACCACATTTTCCAGCATGGCACCCATTTCCAGCTTAAATCCGGAATTGCGGATTCTTCCAAGCCCCATATCTGTCAGATAATATTTATCCATTTTTGTCAAAATCCGTTTCCCGCGGATGTCATAACGGCTGGCGCGCTCCATGATGAGAGAAGATGTAATATATTCCAGATAATTATAAATCGTCTCTTTGGACACCTTTCGATTCTCGCTCAGAAAATAATCCGTCACAGACTGAACGGAAAAACTCTGAGAAGGATTGCAAACAAGATATTCCACAAGCCGGTTAAACAAATCAATATCTTTGATTCCGCCTCGCTGCACGATATCCCGCAGGACAATCGTGTCAAACAGGTCGCGCAGAAACGTCTTCGTCTGCTCCTCCGTCTCCATCTGAAAACGCTGAGGCATCCCGCCCCAGTTCATATAATCCAGCAAAATCTCATCCGTAACCGATTCCTTCTCAAGATTCCTGATCTCACAGACTTCCGAGAAAGAGAATGGATACATGCGAAAGCTCACCGTTCTGCCGGAAAGATAAGTCGCCAGTTCTCCGGACAATAATTTTCCGTTTGATCCGGTAATAAAAATGCTGGTGTCATATTTCATCCGGATTGAATTGATCACGCGCTCAAATTCCGGCACGGTCTGGATCTCGTCAAAGAAAAGGTAATATTTTTTCTCTGTCACAATCTTCCCCTTTATATATCCATGCAGATCTTCCCCCGAGCGGATAAAAGAATAATCGTAATCTTCAAAATTTAAATAAAAAATCTGCTCTTTTGCAATCCCCTGCTCCCGTAATTCGTCCATGATCTGAGTCAGCAGCACGGATTTTCCGCATCTGCGTATCCCCGTGATTACCTTAATCAGATCTAAATGGTAAAAATCCCGGATTTTTGACAGATAATGCTCTCTTTTAATCATTTCCCACCTCACGATTTCCCATTAAACGGAGATTCTTTCCTGTTTATTTTATCATTTCCCGTTCTTTTTGTAAAGATAGTCCATTGCAATCGAACTATCTTTATAAATTTTAATTTTCGTTCGATCATATTAGCATTTGTCCTTTCTTGTTTTCTTCGCGCAGGTGATGTAAAATCTGGTTAACCATTCCGTACTTTTGTAACTGTTCAGTCCCTTCTCAGTTACGAGGGATCGTTACCGTTCGGAAGCGGATACGGGAGGTCCATCCGGCACCTTCGGGAATCCATAATACCATACCATTTTGTCGCCTGAATCATATTAAGGAAGAAAGGAGCCCACCATGGTTGATCTTCATATCCACAGCAGCGCGTCCGACGGCTCGGATTCCATCCCCGAACTGCTTACCAATCTGCAAAAAGCGGACATTGACACTTTCGCTGTAACTGACCATGACACGATAGACGGCGCGGTGGAGATGGAGACGGCCACCCGGGCACTGAATCTTCACTATATAAAAGGCATCGAATTTTCCTGTATTTCGCCGCTGCGCAAATGCCATCTGCTCGGCTACCGTTACGACGCGAACGATCCGGTGTTTTTATCAGCCATCCGCGAGGGCAATGACCTCCGGCTGGCCAAGCTGGAGCGGAGGCTGGCATTTTTGCGCGAGACATATCATGTCGAATTTACCGATGAGGAGCTCGCCTGGCTGCACAGTCAGAAAAGCCCCGGCAAGCCGCATCTGGCGGACCTGCTCTTAAAACGGGGCATTGGAAAAAGCCGTGACGATATCATAAGAAATTATTTCCGCGGGGCTGATGTCGATTGCACTAAAAAGATCAGCCCTGACAGATTTGGCAGCAACTACACCGACAGCAGCCCGGATCGTATGATCGAAGAAAGCCATCAAAAGGACTGTGACCGGATCGCGGCCCATACCGCCATTTCCGGCATTCTGCACGCGGGCGGCATTCCCGTATGGGCGCATCCCTTAGGCGGTGAGGGGGAACGGCTGCTGACAGAGCACGAATTTGAGGAACAGCTTCAATACCTGATCCGGCAGGGCCTTGGCGGACTGGAATGCCATTATTCCCGCTACAATGAAGAGCAGGTATTATTCCTGCGCGAACAGGCCGAAAAGCATGATTTGCTGATCAGCGGCGGCAGCGACTATCACGGAACACGCAAAACGATCGCCCTCGGAACGCTGAATGCGTACAGAGCGCCGGTCTGTGAGAAACAGCTGACGATCCTGCAGAAATTATTTTGAAGAAAATTGCACTTGCGCGCAGTTTCGCACTATGCTACACTAATAAATTGTTGTGGCTGTGCCATGCGCACATCGTAATCGTAACAATATCATGTAATGCAAGAATCTGAGGAGAACCATTATGACAAAAATCTGCTGCCTGAACCCCATCTCCGAGATGGGGACAAACAATCTGACCAAAGACTATGAACTGACACAGAATCTGAACGAGGCGGACGCCGTGCTGGTACGCAGCGCGGACATGCACTCGCTGGAATATCCGGAAAACCTGGTCGCCATCGCGCGTGCCGGTGCCGGTGTCAATAACATCCCGCTGGACCGCTGTACGGAAGAAGGCATCGTGGTCTTCAATACGCCAGGAGCAAACGCAAACGGCGTAAAGGAGCTGGTGCTGGCCGGAATGCTGCTCGCCGCGCGGGATATCGACGGCGGTATCCGCTGGGTGGAAGAGAACCGCGAGGATGAGACGATTTCCAAAGACATGGAAAAGGCAAAAAAGCAGTTTGCCGGCAACGAACTGAAAGGCAAGACGCTCGGCGTAATTGGCCTTGGCGCGATCGGTATCGAAGTAGCGAACGCGGCGGACGCGCTCGGCATGCATGTCATCGGCTATGACCCGTACCTTTCCGTAAGCGGAGCACTGCGTCTCTCCCGTCAGGTGAAGATCGTGGAGACGCCGGGCGCCATCTACGCGAACTGCGACTACATCACTCTGCATGTGCCGCTTCTCGACAGCACACGTGAGATGATCAATAAGGACGCCATCTCCATGATGCGCGACGGCACCGTGATCCTGAACTACGCGCGCGACCTGCTGGTCTGCGACGACGACATTGCGGAGGGGCTTAAGTCAGGACGCATCCGCCGCTATATGACGGATTTCCCGACACCGAAGACCTGCCATATGAAGAACGTCATCGCCACGCCGCATCTGGGCGCTTCGACCGCCGAGTCCGAAGACAACTGCGCGGTGATGGCTGTCGACGAGCTGCGCGACTTTATCGAGACCGGCCGCATCCGCAATTCGGTCAACTATCCGAGCTGCACGCTCCCGCCGGAAAAATGCGCGTGCCGCATCTGCATTATGAATGTGAACCGGCCGAACATGATCGTGAGTTTTTCCTCCCTGCTCTCGCAGGCGGGCATCAACATCCCGAACATGACCAACAAGAGCCGCGGTGAAGCAGCCTACACGCTGATTGACTGCGATACCCTGCCGGATGCGTCTGTTATCGAGAAAATCCGTGCGATCGACGGTGTAAAAAAAGTGCGGGTTATCTATTATTAAAACGCAGCTCATATAAACCAGAGAATGTAGGAGCCCTTGTAAACGTAAAAGGCCCAAACTGTTACCTAAAAAGCAAACACGCCCCGGAGTTTCCAGATGAAATTTCCGGGGTGTGTTTTTCGTTTCTATGCAGGACAGCATCCCGCATTCGCGGCGAGATAGGTATGTTGATTCAGACTTTACTTATTCAAAATCACTTCAATCACTGTATCCACCGGATCCGGCAGCACCGGATCGCCGCCCAGATTCGCGAATACGATATCCGGGTAATTGCTGTAGACCCAGTCGCTGACGACCGGGATCTCCGCGCCGGTCGCCAGATAACGGATCGCCTCGACCTCCTCGCGCTTCACACCGATGAGCGGCACCGCGCCCACCGTATTTTCAAATACATGGTAATAAAGGTGATGATCTCCGGCGGTCACGCGACCGTAGTCCGGCTTGTCCACCGTTGCCCTGCCGCATCCATAGATGCTGCGGCCGTTTTTATCCATCCACTTTCCGATCTCCTCCAGCCGCTCCATCGCTTCCGGCGGGAAATTGCCGCGCGCGTCCGGCCCAACATTTAAGAGCATGTTGCCGCCCTTCGAGACACACTCCACCAGCTTGCGGATCAGCATCGACGCAGGCTTGTAAAAGTGATCGGTCGCATGGTAGCCCCAGTTGTTGTTCATGGTAAAGCAGGCTTCCCAGACAAGATCATTGCCGTTCACATCCTGCATCCCCTGCGGGGGGATGATCTGTTCCGGACTGACAAAATCCCCGTGATAGGGCGTCGGATGCCCCTCCGCCAGAGAGCCAAAGCCCTCGCCGCTCACCTCCAGGCGATTATCGATGATGACATCCGGCTGCAGAGAACGCACCATCTGCACCAGCTCAGTCGCTTTCCACGCCTCGCCGCGCAATTCATTGTAAGAAAAATCAAACCAAAGGATGTCCAGCTTCCCGTAATTCGTGCAGAGCTCGCGCACCTGATTGTGCATGTACGTCAGATAACGGTCAAAATCACGTCCCTCATCGCTGTAAGCCGGATTTTCCCGCATCGGGTGAATCGGATCACTGCAGTGCGGGTAGTCTTCATGATGCCAGTCCAGAAGCGAATAATACAGGCCGACCTTCAGTCCTTCCGCGCGCACCGCCTCCACGAACTCTCCGACCAGGTCCCGGCCGCATTTTGTATTCGTCGATTTAAAATCCGTATACTGGCTGTCAAACAGACAGAACCCGTCGTGATGCTTCGCAGTCAGTACCATGTACTTCATGCCTGCCCGCTTCGCGGCCCGCGCCCACGCACACGGATCATAGTCCACCGGATCAAATTCGCGGAAATACTGCATATAAGTCTCTTCCGGCATCCGCTCCTGACTGCGCACCCACTCGCCCCGCGCCGGAATCGAATAGAGCCCCCAGTGCAGGAACATACCGAACCGCGCTTCCTGAAACCACTGCATCCGCTTTTCGTATGCTTCCCGGTCAAATTCATACTCTCCCATACTTTTCCTCCTCCATCATTCGCTGCATCTGTTTTTTCTTTATCCAGTGATACCGCCTCTGATAATGCATGACGATTGAGACGATCGCGAAGCCGATGCCCAGCCCCACCAGAGAATGAATACAGACTTCAAGATGCTCGCTAAGCAGCGCTGAATCCTTTAAGATCAGCCCGATCATTGAAAAATAGAACGACCGCCCCGGCGTCAGCGGGATGATGGATGGATAAAGGAACACCGTGGACGGATTTTTTGTGCGCACCGCCAGATATTCCGCATACAGCCCCGCTGCCAGCGCAGCAAAAAAGTAATAGATAAAGCTCTCCGCCGTGCATTCCCGCACCAGCAGCCAGACCACCCGGGTCACCGCGCCGCCGAGTCCCGCAAAGATCAGATATTCCCGCCGGATCTGATAGACCGCGCCAATACACAGCGCCGATCCGAACGAGCAGATGATCAGTTTTATCGCTTCTCCCATACAATCTCCATTCCGCCGCTTCCATAAAATCAAACGGCTATATTATGCAGCAAACAGTCACAATGGTATACATACCGGAATAAACGTCGCTATGTTAATCCACCCATCAGCAGCATAATACTCGCGAGAAACCCTCCTGCAATCGCAATCGTCTCCAGAATCAGCTTGAGCAGCTCGATGATTCCGTTAATTTCATTTCCGGACAGCAGGTTTCGGAATGAATTGACCATCGGAATGCCTGGTATCAGCTTCAGGCTGTTGACGATCATCACCGTGGAATAGCCGTCCAGATAGCCGATTTTATCAAAGAAAATAGCAACCGTTCCCACGATAAAGGCGCTCACAATATTGTAGATGATCTTATTAAAGATCAGATTCCGCAGGTAAATCCCGGATAAGAAGACCAGCACTGTATTCAGCAGGATGATCGACAGATCCCGCAGACTCCCGTCATAAATGCCGTTCAGACAAATCGCGGACATCATGGAAAACAGAAGCACCGCCCACGTTGGGTATTCGTTCACATCCAGCGCTTCTTCCAGCATTCCTTTCAGTTCTTCCGGCGGCGGCGTTTCCGCACACACCTTTCGGGAAAGCTGGTTGAGCTGACTTAAACGTCCGAGATGAATATGAAGTCCTCCCCGGACGCAGCGCTGCGCAGACACCTTCTCTCCGTATTTTCCTTCAAGGCTCAGCGACAAAAAACAGTCCAGCGCAAAAAACTGGACATCCCGGCACTCATAGCTGTCACAGACCCGGTACACGGTATCTCTGACCCGCTCGATATTTGCTCCGCACAGGATCAGACTTTCCCCGAGCCGGAGCGCAAAGTCAAGTACATGTTCGATATCCTCTTTCATATTGTTCCTCTTTGAACGATTCATAACTGTTCAGTTCCTTCACAGTTACAACGATTCTCTATTATATTGTTGCTATATACGGCTGTTCATTGTGGTTCCGTATGATCCCTACGGAAACATATATTGATATTTCCCCGCCTGATACCGCAGCACTGCTTCCACGCGCTGCAATTCTTCCGGGGCATATCCCGTATATGAATTCATGAAACAATATTTTGCAATTTCCCGCGCGGGGAACTGAAATTTCAGGAAAGTACCATACAATTCCTCTGCAGCATCCAGCTGTTCGTCAAAATCCACTGCAAAAGGCTTTGCCCTGATTTTTTCCCTGCATTCGGCAAAACTCAGCTCCAGCGGATACTCTTCTTTCGTATCCGACAACAGAGAAAGACCCATATCATAAAACGGGCAAAGAGAATACTCCCCGATCTCTTTATCATAAAGTACCGCGATATTGTTTGTATGGCGATCCTCATTCAGGAAAAACGCATCGATTTCCATCATTTTCACGAGATACTCTCCAAAGCTTCTGATGCCGGTCACACTGCGCACCATTTCTTCCGTATAGAGAATACGCTGCCTGGCATCCGCCATTCTTGCCAGCTCCTGTGCAAGACCCAGACCGGTATGGATACGCGACAGACGTTCCAGCGGCACCAGTTCCCATGCTGCGTCAAGAAAGTCTCTGCTTCGGCAGCCGCGGTATTCTTTTCCTTTATATTGTATGTTCACAGGTTCATAGCGAACAAAATCGGACACCGAGGAAAACGCCATCAATTCAGACACTACAGTCTCTGCAAGGCTTTCAAACCCAAACGCATCCGCTTTATACCACCAGCCATCCTGCTGCCATTTCAGCTGGTTTCCTTTCGAAGAATGGCCGATTCCGGTCTGCACAGCTTCTTCCAAAATCTCGATCGTCTGCATGCTATTTCTCCCGCCTTTGCTTCTTCTGTCTGTACAACGGCGTTAGCGACAAAACCATGATTCCTCGAATTACTCTATGTTTCCGTCTCCAATGCCGTTTTGTTCAGAACATGCCGCAATCCACATAACCGCAATCCCAACTCCCGTCATATTGACTACCCGGCGAGTCTCATTTCTGATTGTCGACTGAATCTATCCGCTCATATGCAGACTCCGGACGAAAATACCAGATCTGAATCCACTGCGAGTCCTCTGCCATTCGCCCCTGCGTCTTTTCTATAATCGCAAGTGGATCGTAAAAATCCAGCCCAAGATCCGAAAGTACCAGCTTCAGATGATCTCTGGTTTTAGGAAAGCAGCGATCCTCCAAAAAGCTCTCAAAATCCATCCAGTCAGGCTTTGCCTTAATTCCAAACGCACGATGAAGCACTTCCATCGTGTAATTTTTTACGGCAATTTTCTGTTCTTTAAAATCAATTAGAACAACCGAGCACAGCTCATCTCCGGACATATATTCCATACGCATCGTATACTCTTTGACAGGGATATTCGTAAAATCCTGATTCAGCTTCTCCCATTTTCGAAGCGAACGGCAGACCAGACCCTCGTCTCTATCCGCGTTCAGATACCCTGAGAGTGTCTGGCGGGAAATCCCATATTCCTTTGCAAGTGCGGTAATTGTCTGTCCTTCAGAATGCGCCTGGCGAATCTGCTCCAGCTGCTCATCTGAAAGGGATTTCCTACGCCCCGCACGGCGTGGATTTCCATAGCTTTCTGACTTGTACATGGCGCCCCTTTCTGTAATGATCCAGCCTTCGTAACCGTTCTGTACCCTCAAAGCTACCAGCCTTCCTCTATATCTATCTGCTACGTAACTGTTCAGTACCTTCACAGTTACTCTGCTACTATATAAGGCATTCTGCTTTTTGTCAAGAAATTAATTTCCCGACATTCTCTCAGATTAATTATTACATAGGAAACGACATTAGACGTTTCCTGACTTTTTCTCCGAAAGCCTGCATCACAAGGAGTCGTCGCTCTCTTCAAGCAGCGCCGCATACACCTCCCGCTTCGACAGTCCGCGGTCTTTCGCGGCCTGCTTCATCGCCGCCTTTCGGTCCATGCCCTGCGACTCGTACAGCGCCACATGCCCGGAAACGCTCATTTCTTCCCATTGCTTCTGATCCTCGCGTTCCAGCTCCTTCCGGCTGCGCCCTTCCATCACGATCACGCACTCCCCGCGCGGCTCGTTTTCCCGATACCAGGCAAGGGCATTTTCAAGTGTCGTTGCAAAAACCGTTTCATGCTTTTTCGTCAGCTCGCGGCAGATCGTCGCGCGGCGGTCACCGAGCGCCTCGACCAGTTCCTCCAGTGTACGAACGAGACGGTGCGGCGCTTCGTAGAGAATCGTCGTTCGCGTCTCAGTCTTCAGTTCTTCCAGAATCTGCCGGCGTTCTTTTTTGTCCGCAGGAAGAAACGCCTCAAAGCAAAAGCGCCGCGTCGAAAGTCCGGAGAGTGTGAGCGCCGTCACGCAGGCGCAGGCTCCCGGCAGCGAGGTCACCTCTATCCCCGCCTCCATACTGAGCCGCACCAGGTCTTCGCCCGGATCGGAGATACCCGGCGTCCCGGCATCCGTGATCAGGGCTACACTGCTGCCAGAGAGCATTTTTGCGATCAGGACATGCGCCTTTTCAATGCGGTTGTACTCGTGATAACTCGTCATCGGCGTGTGAATGTCAAAATGATTCAGCAGCTTAATACTGCCTCGTGTATCCTCGGCTGCGATCAAATCCACCTCTTTCAGCGTACGGATAACACGCATCGTGATGTCCTCCAGATTGCCGATGGGGGTCGCACAGAGGTAGAGGTGGCCGGGGTTTTTCGCTTCTGTTTCAGCCTGAGCTTTCTCAGATATATAATTTATTTTTTCCATAGTTTCCTCTCATATCATCTGGCACCACACCCATACCGGGGTTATTATCTTGTCAGCAGCCGGTAAAATTCCTCATTCTGCGGAACCGGAATGCCGTGTCTGCGCCCCAGGGCGCACACCGTCCCGGCAAACAGCTCGACCTCCGTCTGACGTCCTGCCAGAGCGTCCTGCCGCATCGACGGCTGGCCGTTGGACGCGAGTCCGTCGATGATGTTCAGCCATCCCTGCAGGTCTTCTTCTGTCAGCTGAATGCCTTCCGCCGCGGCAACACTTCTGGCTTCCTTCATCGCAGTCACCATGATGTTCCTGTATTTTCCCGGCTTCTGCACTCCTCCATAATCCACGCCAAAGACTGCGCAGGTCTGGTTCACTCCCACATTCAGCATCCATTTGCTGTAAAGCTGATGGCGGATGTCTTCCGGTACCTTATATTCCAGACCAGTCCGATCAAAAAATTCCTCTGCCTCGCAGACAGCCCCGCTTCGCGAGGAATCCTTTTCGCCGAACGCGATATAACCCACCTTGCTGTAAAAGACCTTCCTGTCCACTCTGGTCGCGTCCATCCCCTGTACACAGGAGTACAGCAGCCGCTTAGGCTTCAGGATATTTTCAATCATCTGTTCCGAAGACACCCCGTTTAAAAACGACATCACGATCGTCCGCTCACCGCAAAAAGGCCGCGCCATCTCCACTGCTTCTTCCAGTGCCATATATTTGACCGCAAAAATAAGCAGGTCCACCTCTTCGCCTTCTTCCGGCGTCACGTAGCGAAAATTACATTTCTTTCCGTTTGCATATACCCCTTCCGCCTGATAGCGGCGGATACGTTCCTCATCCGCAATGATCAGCAGATCTTCCCTGTCCATCTTCTCCAGAAGCAGGCTCCCATAGAGCACGCCCAGCGCGCCCAGACCCACGATTCCAACCGTTTTGATCATAATCTCACCTCTAAATAATTATCGTTTTATACTGACCGGCATTCTCTGTTCACGGATTTTTCCACCTCAAACCCGTCCGGATACCGCGCGTTTAATTTGTCAATATTCATTTTCAGGATGTCCTCCAGCGGATAGCCGATCGCCATGGCCGTCTCCGCCAGATACCAGGCCACATCCCCCAGTTCCATGGCCAGGTGCTCCGTATCGAGTTCATGCCCCTGCGCCAGATGTTTTTTAACGATATCAATCACCTCTCCGGACTCACCGCACAGCCCCATAACCCCGTTGAGCAGGATATCCTTTTTTCCAGTTTCGGATTCAACGTCCTCATCGCCATATTCTGATATTCGTTAATCGTCATGTGACTGCTCCTCCATTCTGATAGCCCTGACTTTTCATTCATAACTGTTCCGTACCTTCACAGTTACCAGCATTCTGATATTTCCCGAAAAGCCTGCATTCCTCACAGATACCTGTCCGGTTAAGTCAAAGTATATCCGAACGCATCCCTTAAATCAACCAGAAAAAACATACACATACGCTCATTCATCCCTGAGTGCCCTGATTTTTCCTTTTCAAACGGCAATTTTTATGATATGCTGTGAGACGGATCAGAAACCTTTTTTCACCAATTCGAAATACCGGATCATCCACGTAAAAATAGCAGCAGAGGTATAGACACATGAACAGAAATGAACGCGAACTGAAAAGCAACTGGGAGGATTCCTGGGAGCGTTCCGACGAAAACCGCGGCAACGGCTTTACGCCCGCGCAGATTTTCCTGATTATTCTGGCAGTGCTGCTTGCTGCGGCGCTAAGTGGAATTCTTGTGCTTTACTTTTTCCTGTAAAGTGTGGTAGACTGGTAATGATTAAGGACAGTACTTCGCGCTTGCTGCGAAGTTACTGAATAGTTACGCAGACTGTTGTTACCGGCGAGGATGGCGGGCTTCCAGCGTGGAGACACGTGGGTGTCGTGCCATCTTTTTTGTTAACAGTCCAGAACAGCAACGAAAGGAAAAGGCATGCTGTAACCTGCTGTTCTAAATAGGCTTAGCATCGAAAGGAGTCACCTATGGCTATCAGCGAAACAGAAAAAAAAATCCGGGACATCCGGTTGGAGGAGCTTGCAAAATACTGCTTAAGCTCCAGCCAGTTTGACCTGAACCTGTATACAGAATATGACGTGAAACGGGGGCTCCGCGAATCCGATGGTAAAGGCGTCCTGACCGGTCTGACCGAGATTTCAGATGTAGTAGCCTTCCGCACGGAAAACGGCAAAAAAATACCGGATGACGGCCAGCTCTATTTTCAGGGCTACAACATCATGGATCTGAAAAATGGCTTTGCGGACCGCCGCTTCAATTACGAGGAAATCGTGTACCTGCTCCTCTTCGGCGCGCTGCCGAACCGCGCGCAGCTGGACTCGTTTCTGGAGATTCTCGCACAGTACCGCGAGCTCCCGAATAAATTTGTGCGCGATGTCATCATGAAAGCACCGAGCAGCAATCTTATGAACGCTCTGCAGAGAAGTGTACTGACGCTCTACTCCTACGATGAGAATCCGGACGATATCTCAATCCCGAATGTCCTGCGTCAGAGTCTCTCCCTGATTGCGTCGCTGCCGCTGATCTCCGTGTACGCGTACCACGCGCACAAACATTATCACGACGATGAAAGTCTTGTCATCCGCTATCCGGATCCAAAGCTTTCCACAGCGGAAAATATCCTGCGGACGCTGCGGGAGGACGGACAGTATACCGAGCTGGAAGCGCGGGTTCTCGACATTGCGCTTGTCATCCACGCAGAGCACGGCGGCGGCAACAACTCCACCTTCACTACTCACGTTGTCTCCTCGACGGAGACTGATACCTATTCCGCGATTTCCGCATCCTTAGGATCGCTCAAAGGCCCAAAGCACGGCGGCGCGAACCTGAAGGTCGAGCAGATGTTTGCCGACATCCGCGAGCATGTATCCGATTGGGAAAATGAAGGTCAGATTGCGGATTATCTGAAAAAGATCATCAACAAAGAAGCATTTGACGGCCGCGGCCTGATTTACGGCATGGGCCACGCGGTCTATACCTGTTCCGACCCGCGTGCGGTCATCTTAAAAGAATACGCCAGATCACTCTCCGAGGAGAAGGGTCTGACGCGTGAATATACTCTTTATGAAAATGTCGAGCGCATAGCGCGCGACGTCCTGACGCACGAAAAACATCTGCACAAGCCAATCTGCTGCAACGTCGACTTCTACAGCGGCTTCGTGTACTCCATGCTGGGCATCCCGCAGGAAATGTTCACGCCGATCTTTGCAATCTCCCGTATGGCAGGTTGGTGTGCTCACCGCATGGAGGAGCTGGTCAACGGCGGCAAGATTATCCGCCCGGCTTACAAGTATGTTGGCCACCATGTGCCGTATGTACCGCTGGAGAACCGGTAAGGCGTCTACACAAGAAACGGCGTCTCCTCCCCGTTCATAAACTTCATGGCGCCGAGGATCGAGTTTTCCGCCATATTGGCTACTGCCTCGTCCGTGTAAAAAGCGGTGTGAGGGCTCACAAGGACATTTGAGTACGAGCGCAGAATCGCCAGCTTCGGGTTGTGCAGCGGCTCTCCCATGCGATTGAAATAATAGAGTCCGCTTTCGTGCTCGACGACGTCCAGGCCGGCGAAGCCGATCTTCCCGCTCTCAATGCCGTCGATCAGCGCGTCCGTGTCCACCAGCGCGCCCCTCGCGCAGTTGATCAGGATCACATCCTGCTTCATCTTCTCAATCGCCTGCGCGTTGATCATATGGTAATTGTCGTCTGTAGCCGGAGCGTGCAGCGTGATAATGTCACACTCCCGGTAAATGGTGTCCAAATCCACATACTGCGCGTACTCCCTGACCTCATCACTTTCATAAATATCATAAGCGAGCATCCTGCAGCCGAAACCGGAAAGATGACGGATGACCGTTTTTCCGATCCGCCCGGTACCGATGATTCCCACCGTGCAGTCCTGAATCTCCCGGCCAAGTTTTCCCTTCAGCGTGTAATCCTGCACCGCGGCACGCTCCATGATATGCGGCAGTTTCCGACAGCCCATCAGCATCATCATAATCGTATAGTCTGCCACGCTGTTCGGCGAATAACTAACATGAATCACGCCGATGCCCAGCTGCTTCGCGTAGGCCGTATCGATATGGTCATAACCGATCGTCCGTGTTGCCAGGCATCTTACCCCCATCTCATGGAAGCGGTCCAGCATCGGCCGGTCGATCACCGTTGTGATGATATCGACTACTTCATATCCTCTGCAGTAATCCAGATTCGCAAGACACGGAGTCTCCGTAGTGTAGTCGTACTCAACCCCATATTTTTTGCAGAATTTTTCAAAACACGGCAACTCATCGAACTCCCGCATACTGTACACATATAATCTCATCTTAAGCGTTCCTCCCTGAACGATTACTAAGAAATATAATAGCACAACCAACATCGCCATACAACTCTGTTTTTCTGCAAAAACCGGAAGCACACACATGCTTCCGGTTCCCGTTTTATTCCAGTATTTTGTTCATGACAGCCTTCATTCCGTCGCTTCCTCTGTTTCCTCCTCGGTCTCGCTTTCCACTTCCGTTTCAGCTTCCTCTCCTTCTTCAGTCTCTGTCTCCGTCTCCTCTTCCTCCGGAGCAATCATCTCCGACGCCGTATAGCCAAAGATGGTCGACAGCACTGAACTGGAAATGGTGTGCACCTCGGTAGAGCCTTCCATCTGCACATAATAATTGCCGCTGTCGTCTGTATCGCCAATCAGGAAAGTGACGGTCAGTTCAATCGTTTCCACTCCAGATTCCGTTTCGGTCTCCGTCTCTGTTTCTGCTTCCTCTGCGGATTCGGTCTCACTTTCTGCATCTGTTTCATCCGCAGCCTCTTCCAATTCGGTCTCTTCCTCAGTCTCCACCTCTTCCTCATAAGTGATCGTCAGGGTGGCCGCCGGTTCATCAAGGCCATATTCCGAGAGATCTGTGCAGTTATGATCCAGATAATCCGTATAAGAAAGCCCCGCGAGCGTACTGGTCAGGGTGTCGGCGATATCCGCATCGGCCTCTGCGCCGTCCGTATCGGTTCCGCTCACCATCCAGATTGCGTTCTCCAGATACAGATCATAGCTTTCCCCGTCCGCCTGCTCCAGACTGACGCCGACGATCGTGGATGCCTGCAGCGTCGGAAGCTCTTCGCTCTCGGCATAATCATACAGGTCATCCGAAAACGCGCTGCTTAAATCTGTCGATACCGTGTAAATGGTCGTCTCATCCTCGTTCAGCATCAGATAATCATTCCCGGTGGAAGCATTGTTATCGCCGATCGTAATGACTGTCTCCGTGCCGTCCTCATCCGTAAGTGTGATTGTATTCTGCGGCTCATCAAGACCATATTCCGAGATGTCTTCCACTTCCGTCAGCGTCCGCACGGATTTCAGTGCAGAAGCCTCATCGAGCGGTGCCAGCAGTGCGGACGAATCAACCGGAAACGTCTCGTCATCATCCTTCTGCCATGTGCCGTCGTCCTGCAGGGAAAAAGAGACCTGCTCCCCGTCAATCGTATAGGTCACAGCTGTAAGCGCAGAGGTGTCCACCTCCAATATCGTCTCTCCGGCAGCCGCTTCCTCCTCCGCCTCTTCTGTCTTTTTGTTATAAACGGTCAGTCCGTAATATACACCGCCAAGGACCGCAATCACTACGACTCCTGCTATTAATTTAAAGCTTTTATTATTTTTCATAGTACCGAATCCTTTCCTGACATGTCCCGCATCGCCTTTTATGCGGGACGCAGACCACGCCCTGCGCGAAACGCATTCATTGGGCGTGGTTCACCTCTGATCCCGCGCTTATATTATCGTTTTCTCCGGCTCAGCCAGATGCCCAGGCCAATGATCAGAAGGCCGCCCGGAATGATAGCGATCGCTATGATGCTCCAGAAGCTGATGGACGCGGATGTCAATGTCAGATATTCGACACTCACGCTCTTGGACGGTACAGATACTGAGCTTTCCTGATCGCAGGCCCAGCTTAAAGTATTCACAAAGAGCTGGTAATTGCCGCCGGGTACCATGGAATTCGCAGAATCATTCACCAGTGTGGAAGAGGTAAATACCGCAATCTTCGTCTCGGCTTCTGTCGTTTCTTCCGCTTCCGTCTCAGATTCGGATTCTTCCTCTGTTTCGGCCGCGTCTTCCGCAGCATCCTCTGTTTCTGTCGTCTCCTCCGCTTCTGTACCGTCTTCCGCAGCTTCGGTCTCGTCTTCCGCTTCCTCGTCTGCGGCCTCAGTTTCGGTCTCCGTTTCTTCCTCGACTTCCAGTTCATCCAGCCAGCTTACCAGGTCAACGTCTTCATCCACGGAAGAGGTCTCTTCCAAAAGCTCATCTGTCAGCTCGACCGTTTCTGTGATCAGCACACCGATGTCAAACGGTCCGTCGATGTCGTCGTCTTCTTCCTCATAGGTCGTCATGTTCTGTACGTCAACCTTTGAATAAGAGTTGTCAGATGTTGTGAGAACACTGCTGATGGACAGAGTATCTCGTGCGTCGTCTGTGGTCACAATGCCCTGCGCGGCTGTGAGCAGTACATACGCGCTGCCGCCGGAAAGATCAGACGACACATCCGTACTGTTGATGTCCGGCACCAGATAATACGGCACCTGCACATAATAATTGCTGTTGCCTTCGATGACAATGCCGTCCACCAGCTCGGTTCCGTAATAATCCAGAACGGTGTTCAGGTTTGTCAGCTCCGTCGTGACATAATCGGTAATGATGATCGCACTGCCGCCGCGCCGCAGATAATTGATGATCTTCTGCGCTTCTGCTTCCGAGATATCCGATGTCGGCGAACAGATCAGCAGGCAGTCCGCGTCATCCGGTACCGCGTCAGAAGTCACCAGATTCAGTTCTTCCACCTCGATATTTTCTTTTTCAATCGAGGTGGTCAGTGTATCCGTCAGCTCCAGCTCATTGTGTCCGGTCAGCGTATACAGCTTCGGAAGGTCGTCGCTGGTCAGCGCTGCAATCGCACTGGTGATCTGCCCCTCCGCGTCGAAGCCGCTGGTCGTATACGAATAATACGTATAGCTGAACTCATATTCATACATATCATCGTAGGAAATCACCTTGCTGTTGTCCCCGCACACGATGATCACGCTGTTATCTGTAAGCGTCTCATCCGTGTACTGTGAGGTAAACTGCGGGTAAAGTACAGGGTCTTTTTCCACCACCGTCAGATGGGAGGAAAGATCATTATAACGGTCCAGAAGTCTGGATACTGTCTCGTCCCGATTGCTGTCCTCCAGAATATAATAAATAGTAACGTCCTCTGTCAGCCCTTCTACAAGCTCCTTTGTCGTATCCGTCAGCACAGAGAGCTGCTGTCCGCTTAAATCAATCTGTGTATACTGCGACGGAATCTGTCCCGCGATCAGATTTACGATCAGCACCGCCACCACGACGATCACAGTCAGTGCAATGCTGTAGGAGCCGTGCCGCAGCTGGCGGAGATTTTTTTTCAGGCGCGGACGCCCCTTCTTCTGCTTTATTTCTTTCTGATTTGATTCTTCATTATTTGGCTTCATCAACTTTATACCTCCATCATGCGCCGTTGTTCCGTACAGAACACATTCTCAGCCCCAGCGTCGTTTCTGGATCGTCTCAACGGTCAGAAACAGTGCAATTACAATCACAGATACATAATACACAATACCTGTGATGTCAAATATGCCGCTGTAAAATTCAGAAAAATGATCCGACAGGCTGAACACGCTTAAGATGTTCTGAATCAGCCCCTCGTACACGCTGGCATTCGTCACATAGACGATGATCAGCGCAGCCTCCCCCACGATGCCGCAGATGGCTGCAATGAGAGCATTTTTGATCGTCGAATAAATCACCAGCGCCGCGATCAGAACAATCACGAGCATCACATAGAACGATCCGGAAGCTGTCTCCGGAAAGAATCCGGCGATGCCGTCTATCACGTAGAATACAAACAAAACCAGAAATGTCAGCACTGCGGCGATGATCTGGCTCTCCGTCACGGATGAAATAAAAAGGCCGATCGCCAGAAAGCTGCAGCCCATCAGGAAAAATCCGAACATTGCCGTGTAGGTCTCTGCGAAATAAATCGTCCCGAACTGCGAGAGGATCAGCGGATAAAGCGCCAGGATCAGCATCGGAATCAGAAAAATGGTCATCAGCGCCAGATATTTGCCTACTACAATCTCCGTCACCGTCACCGGCGCGGTCAGCAAAAGCTGATCTGTCTTCTGCTTCTGCTCCTCAGCCAGCACACGCATCGTCAGAATCGGCACCGCAACCAGCAGCACGATCAATACGGCAGAAAGGGTATAGGCGAATTTCGGGTAGGCCGACTGCAGGTTGTACGCAGTAAAATAAATACCGGTCACCAGAAGAAAAAGCGCCATAAAGACAAAACCGACCATGGAATTCAGAAAACCTTTGACTTCCTTTTTATATATCGCTATCATGTCATTCCTCTCCTTCCTGCGGGTCTGCGGCTCCGGAATGATTCTTCAGCTCCGGAGTCCCTTCTGTGCCGTATCCGCCGCCCGCTGCATTCCCTGAACCATCTGCCCCGGCTCCGTCGTCCGCATCGCCGTTCCATTTGCCGGCAGTCTCATCCATGTTTTCATTGCTGTCTGCAGAAAACTCTCCGTCGTCCACATCCTGTTTCGCCGTTTTTCCGCCAAACCCGAAACGCCGTTTTTTCTTCGGCTTCTGCTCAGCCGGGTGGTCCTCAGTCAGTTCAAGGAAGATATCCTCAAGGGATACATGCGTATGCTGCATACGCAGGATCGCTTTCTTCTCCTGCGCGCACATATAGAAAATCATTTCCCGCAGGTCATTGTCTGCCTCTGTCTTGATCAACACATCACAGGAGCCGGCCTCGGCGGAATCCTTCACATCAAGTGACTGAACGCCGGGCAGAGAGCTCAACATTCTCCTCGCATCTGCTTCTTTTGCACGTATCGTCAGTTCCAAAGAACCGGAGCCTCTCATCAGATTCATCAGATTCTCCGGTGTATCGCTCGCTACCAGCTTCCCGTGCGCGATGATCATGATATGATCACAGATCGCGCTGATCTCAGAAAGGATATGAGAACTTAAGATGACCGTGTGCTTTTGACCAAGGCTTTTGATCAGCTCGCGGATCTCAATGATCTGTTTCGGATCAAGACCTACCATCGGCTCATCCAGAATAATAATATCCGGATATCCGAGCACCGCCTGCGCCAGACCGGTTCTCTGACGATAGCCTTTGGAAAGGTTGCGGATCAGCCGCCCCTGCATTTCCATCAAACCGGTCGTCTGCATCACCTCAAGAATCATCGCCTCCCGTTCGCTTTTCGAGATCTTTTTCAGCTCTGCTGCAAACTGCAGGTATTCCAGCACCGTCATATCCGGGTATACCGGCGGAATCTCCGGCAGATATCCGATGCATTTTCTGGCTTCCTCCGGCTCTTCCAGAATGTTGTGCCCGTCAATCACCACTTCGCCGGAGGTCGGCGCAATATATCCGGTGAGAATGTTCATCGTCGTAGATTTTCCGGCACCATTTGGCCCGAGGAAACCGTAGATCTGTCCTTTTTCTACGGTAAAGGATAAGTCGTCCACTGCGGCATTGGAGCCGTAATGCTTCGTAAGATGGGTTACTTCGATCAAAATAGTCCCTCCCGTTCTGTTTATTCGGTTATTTCATCAGATAATTCGATATGATACCACGGTCCCCAATGTCATGAATAGGAACGCAAGCGTTTCATTCCTGACCTTTTGTCCCTTGTATCATTAAATTGTATGGAAAGATTGTGTCTATTTCGGGATAAGAGTGTGTCTAAAGTGTGGTCTGACTGTATTGCATCATCTGACAATTTATGATAGAGTATTAAAAATATCGCCAGATTCGCGGCTGACAATGTTTATCTGAAACAATGAATGAAAGAATATGGTATATATTATGAGCAAAAATATTTTTTTAATCGGATTTATGGGTGCCGGAAAATCAACGATTGCACGTACGCTGCGCGATGAATATGGGATGCGCCTGATTGAGATGGATGAGCAGATTGAGTCACAGGAGGGGCGTACGATCTCACAGATTTTCGCCGAGGACGGGGAAGATTATTTTCGTTCTCTGGAGACAAGGCTGCTGGTCGATCTCGCAAATGAAAAAAACACCGTTGTCTCCTGCGGCGGCGGTGTAGCAATGCGCACGGAAAATGTTGCGGCAATGCGTGCCTGCGGCCGGATTGTATATCTTAGCGCCGCACCTGAAACAATCTATGAGCGGGTTCGGCATACTCACAACCGCCCTCTGCTTGAAGGAAATATGAATGTAGAATACATTGAGGCCATGATGAAAAAGCGGCTTCCAAAATATCTGGAAGCCGCCGATCTTACTGTTGAAACGGATGGCACATCCACACTGCAGATTTGTCAGGAGATTTTCGCGTATATGTGATTGTTATCTCAGACATAACGGCGCCTTTCACTGTGAAGTGCGCTTCCATGGCCGGACGCAAAGCACTCGGAACAGCTGAAAATCCATTATCAGTTACCAGCCACCCAGCTCTCCATCCAGGTGTGTACAAGCTGCGGCCATACTGCGACCTCGCTCTGGGTCCAGCCGCCATCTGCCGAACTGGTCAGACGTGTCCCGAGTGAAAGGCCGTGTCCGCCTTTTTCAAAAATATGAATCTCTGTCGGAATATGGTGCCGCACCAGCGCGTTTGCCAAAAGCAGCGTGTTCTGCACCGGTACGCAATCATCCTCGTATGTATGCCAGATAAATGTGCGCGGCACCTGCTCTCCGACACAAAATTCCAGCGAAAGCTCTTCTTTTTTCACCTCATAGTCTTTCCCGAGCAGGCTGCGGAATGAGCCTTCATGCGCAAACTCCCCGGACGTGATCACCGGATAACACAGGATCAGCGCGTTCGGCTGAAGATCTGCTGCAGAGATATCTTTTTTCATATTTGGAATCTCCGACAATGCTTCCGGCAGAAAACTGCGGTTCCAGAACATAGCGTAGTTTGCTGCCAGATGTCCGCCCGCGGAAAAGCCGGAAACGACGATCTTCTCCTTATCCACATGCCATTCATCCGCATTTTCACGGATCACCGCCACTGCACGCGCAAGCTCCAGAAGAGCAGTCGGATATACGGCCGGAGCCACAGAATACCGCAGCACAGCCGCATGATATCCCATCGACAGGTACTGCACCGCTATGATATCCGCCTCCCGGTCAGACGTCATCTCGTAGCCGCCGCCCGGACAGATGATCACAATCGGGCGCGTCTTGATCGGAATCTCCGGCGAATCTTCAAAAAGAAACAGATGCAGTGCCGCATACTCCATAGAATCCTTATTTTTTATATCAATCGTCTCATATTTCATAATTTTTCTCCTTATCATCCTGTAATCAGATAAAAGATATTTTTAAACAAATCTGCCGTCCCGGCCTTATACACCGACACGGCAGACTTTATCACCTGTTTCTTTTCTTTATTCTTCAGTCTCGGATTCCATTTCCTCTACATCCGCCTCAGTTTCTTCTTCCGCTCCGGATTCGGATTCCGCTTCGGTCTCAGACTCATCCTCCGCTCCGCTCTCAGATTCTGCTTCAGTCTCAGATTCATCTTCGGTTCCGGTCTCAGATTCCGCTTCCGTTTCGGTCTCAGTCTCCTCTACGTACAGCTCCAGATTAAAGTCAAATGTAACTGTCGCAAGGACATCCGAATCCTCAGAAATATCGCTGTCCTCTGCCCATTCATCGTACAGAGCCTCGATTGCTTCCTCTTTCCGCTCCTCGACGATGTTCTCCTTTTCTTCCTCCGTCGCTTCCTCATCAAGTGCGCTGACAAGACGTACCACATAGTAGCCGCTGGAAGCCTCTACCGGATACTCTACCAACGTATCATCTTCAAGGCCTTCCGTAGATGTGATCAGTCCTTCTACAACGGATGTACTGTCTGCACCAAATGTAATCTCATTCGAAGTAAGATCCTCATCAATCTGCGCTGCCGCATCCGCCAGACTCAGTCCTTCATCCTGAATCAGCGCCAGGATCTGCTCTGCCTTCTCGTATGCTTCTTCCATAGCCGCTACGACTTCCGGATCCTCCGTCTCAGTCTCTGTTTCTGTCTCTTCCTCAGTATCCACCTCAGAAACAGCTTCCGTTTCTGAAGCTTCCTCTGCGTCTGTATCCTCTTCTGCCTCCGATGCATCCTCGTCCGCCGCATCCGTATCAGCGGCTTCCGTCTCGGTCTCATCCGAGGAGGTCGTCTTCGATGCGGTATTGCCGGTCAAAAGCGCAGTCTCAGACTCCTCGTCAACAGCAGTTTCTTCCTCAGTATCCGCTGCAGTCTCTTCTTCAGTATCAGCAGCCTCCGCTTCGGTCTCATCAGCCGTCTCATCCTCCGCGGCGCTCTCGCTCTCCGCTTCCTCGGTGTCGATCTCTTCTTCTGTCTCGCCCTCTGTCTCCATCGCAACATAGACATACTCGACACGGCGCTGTGCCGCTTCCTCATCGGATACTTCGGTATCCACGTCCGCGCACATCGCAACCTCCATCTTCGTCTGGATCGTGATCAGCTCTAAGTACTCCTCCACGATCTCCTGTGTCGCGGACATCGCTTCCAGCGTCTCCTCGTCGTTCGCCTCGATAAAAGCAGCCGCAGCCTCAGAGATCGCAGTCTCCTCGTCCTCCGTCAGCGACACCTCATACTCATCCATGTGCTGTCTCGCCAGAACCATCTCCTGAAGCGTGGAAATACAGCCTTCGATCACCATATCTCCGATCGTATAATCATCGCTGTACTCATAGGAATAAGGATTGTCCCCGAAATAATACTCATACATCTCCTGCGTCTGTGCCTGCGAATAATGCACCGCAAAGCTCACCAGCCCGGCGGTGACCGTCTCCTCATTCACAGTCAGGACAGCTGCATCCGCATCAAATGACGATTCCTCATTCTTCGAGCAGCCTGCCAGCGAAGTCATCACCAGACTCGCGCTCAGCAACGTCATACCCGCTCTTTTCATTCCCGTATTCATTATAAATAGTCCTCCGTTTTCCCTCGTGCAAAAATGCCGCTTCCGGCATCACAGCTCTGCCGCCGCCCTGGCTTTCCATGCTGGCGTTCTGTTATGCTATGACTTCCCGCACTTATGTTTACCCGCATCAGCTCCGAATGCGGGGCTGTTCCGTTCATATCGCATCCATACAGCATAATATAACCGGAACGGTACGCCAGCCGCTTCTCGTCTTCACAGCGGCGCTCATTGGACTATTATAATCTTTTTCAGCGCATATCGCAACATGAAAATATTTTTTTCATCAGATATGCCACAATTCGTGTCATCATTTTCTGATAATCCTGTCTCAAATCTTCCGCTGAGTCGTTTATACATAGTAGAAGAACCATTGTGAAAATAGATCGTAACTGTGAAGGAACTGAACAGTTACAATAAATCAGCGCTTGCAGGGGGGATATATTTGCCCTATAATGGACGTGTAAGAATTCAGGAGAAAAAAGCAACTATTGAAAGCTGCAAATAAAGGTTACGGAGGGGAATCTCATGGCAAAATCAGTCGCCATCGGTCTGCAGGATTTCGAAAAAATCCGGCGGCTCAATGCTTTTTATATAGATAAAACGCGCTTTCTCGCCGACTGGTGGCAATCAAATGACGATGTTACCCTGATCACAAGGCCGCGGCGTTTCGGCAAAACGCTGACCATGAGCATGGTAGAGCAGTTCTTCTCGGTTGATTGCGCGGAAAGCGGTCTGTTTAAGGATTTAAAAATCTGGGATTATGAAGAAATGCGGAGACTTCAGGGATGCTACCCTGTCATATCTCTCAGTTTTTCTGATATCAAAGAGAATTCTTACCCTCAGGTGCGCAATAAAATCTGTGAGAGTATTGTGGACTTATACAATCGGTATGATTTTCTGACAGAGGGAGACCTGCTGAACGAGCGGGAAAAGGAATATTTCAACAAGGTATCCTCAAAAATGGAAGATTCGGAAATTTCCATCTCTCTGCGCCGTCTGTCCGGATACCTGTATAAATACTATCATCAGAAAGTCATTCTCCTGCTGGATGAATACGATACGCCCATGCTGGAAGCTTATACAGGCGGATACTGGGATGCTCTGACTTCCTTTATCAGAAGCCTCTTTAACGCGACTTTCAAAAACAATCCCTATATGGAGCGGGCAATCCTTACAGGTATCACAAGGATCAGCAAGGAATCCATCTTTTCCGATCTGAACACCCTGAAAGTAGTGACTACAACCTCTGAGGAATATGCGGATTGCTTCGGTTTCACAGAGTCCGAGGTCTTTGCTGCTCTGGACGATTACGGATTTTCGGACAAGAAACAGGAGGTCAGAGACTGGTATGACGGGTTTTCATTTGGAAGCAGGAACGGCATATACAACCCCTGGTCCATCCTCAACTTTCTGGACACCGGAAGACTGGAGCCCTATTGGGCAAATACCAGTTCCAATACGCTGGCAAACTCACTGATCCGTACCGGCAGCAAAGATATTAAAATGGCATTTGAAGCTTTGCTGCACGGAAATACGATACAAACACGGATTGACGAGCAGATCATCTACAGCCAGCTGTCCGAAAAGGAAAGCTCCATCTGGAGTCTTTTTCTCGCCAGCGGCTATCTGAAAGTAGTCAAAAAGGAGTTCGATCCGAATACAGGCCGTACCATTTATGAGCTGTCACTGACAAACCGTGAGGTTCGGATCATGTTCGAAGACCTGATCCACGGCTGGTTTGCTGATTACGACAGCAACTATAACGACTTTGTCAAAGCCATGCTGCAAAATGATAAAAAGGCGATGAATGTCTATATAAACCGGGTAGCGCTAAATACTTTCAGTTTTTTTGATACAGGAAATAAACCATCTGAAGAAAGCGAGCCGGAACGTTTTTATCACGGATTCGTGCTTGGACTGATCGTAGACCTGGCAGACCGCTACGCCATCTGGTCAAACCGGGAAAGCGGCCTCGGACGCTATGATGTGGTTCTGGAGCCAAAAGATGTGAGCAGTCCTGCCTTTCTCATAGAATTTAAGGTGTTTGAGCCCGATGAAGAAAGCTCTCTGACCGACACGGTACAGAGAGCCCTGCAGCAGATTGAAGAGAAAAAGTATGCGGCCGCACTGACCGCAAAAGGAATCCCGGCACAAAATATCCGGAATTACGGATTTGCCTTTCGTGGAAAGCAGGTACTGATCGGGTGATCAGGTATCTTCCGACTCCGCAAGAGTGCCGGACACTTTTGCGCCTTTTTGCCGGACACTTTTGCGGTGTATCTTTCTTACTCCGTCTCCCTCTTTTCAGACTCCTCCGCAGCCGACGCATCCAACCGGCTGTCCTGTTCCGTTGCTCCTGTCTCTGCCTGCACGTCTCTTCCGGCCAGCACCCACCCGGATGTCAGCGCGGTCAGAGGAGCGGCAAGCACCAACCCGAACGAGCCGACCAGTGTGTGGATGATCTCCGAAGTCACATACTTATAATTCAGGATGTTGATGATCGGCGTCCCCTGCGCCATAAACACCATCAGCAGGGCAATGTAACCGCCGGAGTACGCAAGAAGAAGCGTGGTCGTCATCGTTCCCATCGCGGCCTGTCCGACATGCATACCGGAGACGGCGGCCTCCCATCGGGAAAGATCCGGTCTTTTCTGCACGACCTCATTCACTGCGGCCGCAATATCCACAGTCAGATCCATCATCGCTCCGGAAGAGCCGACAAAGATGCTTGCCATAAAAATACGCGTCAGATTCAGATTCTCATATCCGCTGTAAAGCAGCGTCTCAGAAAAAGACATCACCGCGCCCTGCAACTTGAAGGTCGAAGTGCAGACAATACCGAGGATGCAGGTCAGCGCCAGTCCGGAAAGCGCGCCGGTCGACGCCGCCAGGCAGCGGCGGTCAAAGCCGAATACCAGCGCGATGATCATTACTGTCAGAAGCGCTGTGATCACTCCGCCAATCAGAATGGGATCCATTCCTTTCAGGCAACACGGTACAAGCACCTTCCAGATTGCCAGTACAGACAGGACGAACGACAGGATTGCCCGTAGCCCGGTACCTCTGGCAAACAGGATCAGGAACAGAAAGAATGCTGCCAGCAGAATGATTTCCAGATCCAGCCGATAATGGTCGATCATACTGACAGAAGAAACCTCATCGTCATTAAAGCTGACGAGCACCAGCGCGCGGTCGCCCTCCTCATAGATTTTGTCCGATTCCAGCGATCCGCTTAATTTATTAGCAGCCCAGTATGTCTCTCCCTTGTGGCTTCCTGCCAGCAGCGTAACCTCGCAGGCCTGCTCGCCGGACTGAACCAGTCCGGTATTGATGACGGTCGAATTGTCTACGCTGATGACCTTTGCCCTTACACGCTCCCCACCATCTTTATAGGCGGCTCCTGCCTCCTCAAATCCGGTGGGAATCAGAATAAACACGATAATCAGAATGATACAGACGGCGATGGACGCCCATGTCTTTTTACTATTGATTGCTTTCATAATGTATATCCTCTCTGCTGTCATCCGATCATCCATTTCCTGCCCCGGGCTGCCAATCCCTGATTTTCAGCCCTGCTCCGCTCAGAAAGATAACAGCTTTTACATGGCAACAGGGGCCGCAAGATAGCGCAGCCCCTGATATCATTTCATTACCTGTCGAGTCAGCGATCCCAAATGGTACGTCCCGATTCAGACAGGGAATCAACCGTTTTTTATACCGTCAGATCGGTCAGTCCCAGAATGCTGATCAGCTTGTCATGGATATCCGTATTGTCATACGATCCGCCAAAGTTCTCTGCGCCAACACCCTGCGCAAATACTGCTGCCGGAAGTCCGGTGTGCGCGTAAGAAGTAAAGCAGATACCGGATTTATTGTTTACCAGATGCGTTACCGTGACAGAGAACGGAGTGTAGGTACCGTAGCTGATGTACTCGCCCTGCGTCTGTACCTCGTTGCCTTCGGTATCCGTTGCATAGCCGTCAAGTGTCAGCTGATAAGCTTCCTGAAGCTCTTCCACCTCATAATCCGTCAGCACCAGAGTAGAATTCTCGTTTTCTTCCTCTGTTGCGTTCTCCGGAAGGATCAGGCCGAACAGTTCCTGCACATCCGACATCGCATCCTCAAAAGAAGTGCCGTTCTCCAGATAGCCTTCTACATAGTCTGAATCATATTTCGCAAAGGAAATGCCCTGATTCTGTGCGTTATCAAGATAGGTAGCATAATCCGTCCCGGCAAAACCGATGGACAGACCACCGGTCTCATGGTCGCCAGTCACCAGGATCAGCGTCTCATCCGGATGCTCTTCCGCAAAATCAATTGCTACCTGTACTGCATCCGCGAGTGCCAGCACATCATTGATAACCGTCGCCGCGTCATTTGCATGGCATGCCCAGTCAATCTTGCCGCCCTCACACATCATAAAGAAGCCATTGTCATTGTTCAGGACTTCAATTCCCTTTGACGCATAATCCGCCAGAGCCCACTCATCATCCGCACGATCAATTTCATAGCTCAGTGAATCACTGTCAGCCAGATTTTCCGTCACGATAAGAGTTTTGCCGTCTTCTGCGGTCACTTCCTCTGCCTCAGCCTGCGTGCGAACCACATTGTAGCCTGCTTCCGCTGCCAGCTCATACAGATCTGCCTGATCTCCGTCTGAACCGGTCGGCTTCAGAAGTCCGCCGCCTGCGAAATAGTCATAACCGCTGTCGATCAGCTCCAGACCGATCTCATAGTAATTGTTGCGGCTTGCCTGATGCGCATAAAATGCTGCCGGAGTCGCATGGTTCAGATTTACGGAGCTGATCACGCCGATCTTGTATCCGAGCTCATCTCTTAACTGCTCCGCAACGGTGGTATAGCTGGTCGTGGTCGACTCGTCCATGTTGATAATGCCGCTGTATGTCTTAAATCCGGACGCAATTGAAGTCGCTGTAGATGCGGAATCCGGGCAGAACGAGCTGGAATCATAGGTCGTAGCACTTCCCGTGTAATCAAATTCCATGAAGTTCAGAGCCACATTGCCGTCCAGAATATCATCATCCGTGTCATCTTCCATCGCGCCAAGATAAGAAGACGCGAGCTGGAACTGTGAGTATGTCATACCATCGCCGATAAACAGGAACACATATTTCGGTGTTGTCGTCGCCTCTTCCGCCTGCACACACGGTGCCGCCAGAGAAGCTGTCATGCCGGCTGCCAGAAGAAGTGCCGTCAATTTCTTCATTTTCATAAAAATATCCTCCATTTTCTGTCCCGTTCCGTATAATAAATCCGGAACGCTGCCGCCCCCATTCGATAAGAGCATGGCTTGGATCATCGCTATATTCCGGGATCGCCGATTTTACTGCGGCCACCCCGCAACTGTATCCTTTTAAGATCAACGTTAATCACAGGGGTAATTATAGACAGGAAACGTAAATTCCAAAATCACAGAACGTAAATTGTCCGTAAAAAGGAAGTCATGCCATGTCAGATCATTATTATTATTTTCGGAACCAAAATGAAGATATTTAGTGAAGCAAAATTTCGATATTTTCGGAAGTGAAACATCGATATTTTCAGAAGTGAAATGTTGATATTTTGGGAAGTCCGATAAGCAGTATGGAGAAAAATCATTCAGGAGGATTTAAGATTGATAGTAAAATCGTCTATTATCGTGACAGCAGCGGTCTTGAGACCGATGCTGTCACAGCGCTCAACGGCGGCCCATCGCCCGTCGTTGAAAGGAAACCCGAATCAAAAGAAATCTTGTCTAGAAAATTGAAATTTACGCGAGCTTCCCGATTGCCGCCACCAGCTCCTTAGCAAGCGGCAGGGTATCTCTGTCCTCTTTTCCATTCACACGGGCGCGCTGGTAGATGAACTGCGGAGCCGCTGCGGCAGCGTTTTTCGCGGCATCGCCGGTGCTTGCAGCATGTGCCCCGTCCGCCCGCTTCCCGGCTGTGACGCGGCTACCGCCGATGCTCGCCTGCGCGGGGCTGAAGACAAACTTCAGCCGTCCTTTATAATCCTTTAACAGGGAATCAATTTTGCTCACGTCGATCTGCGCCCGCTCGTACATCCGGATGCGTATCTCGTTTTCTTTCTGTGCAAGCTCCACAATCCAGGCGTCATGCGCCTGTGCTCGCAGGCGGGCGATCGCCAGAAGGTTCTGCACGGAGCGCGGCGGCTCGCCGAAGCGGTCGATCAGCTCTTCGAGCATATCCTCCTGCTCCTCCTCGGTGCGGATGGCAGCAATACGCTTATAAACATCAAGCTTCTGCGCCTCACTCCGGATATAGCGCTCCGGAATAAACGCGTCGATGTCAAGATCGATCGTCGTCTCAAACTCATCCTGCGGCGGTGTCTCGCCCTGCAGTTCTTTCACAGATTCATTCAAAAGCTTGCAGTACAGGTCGTAGCCAACGGCCTCCATGTGACCGGACTGCTCACTGCCTAAAAGGTTACCCGCGCCGCGGATCTCCAGGTCGCGCATGGCAATGCGGATACCGCTGCCGAGCTCCGTAAATTCGCGAATGGCAGAAAGGCGTTTTTCCGCCACCTCTTTGAGCATTTTGTTGCGGCGATAGAGAAGAAACGCGTACGCCGTACGGTTGGAGCGCCCGACGCGTCCGCGCAGCTGATAGAGCTGAGAAAGCCCCATCGTGTCCGCGTCATGAATGATCATGGTATTTACATTGGAAATATCCAGTCCCGTCTCGATGATCGTCGTCGTCACCAGCACATCGATGTCGCCGTTGATAAAATCATACATGATCTTCTCCAGCTCATGCTCCTTCATCTGCCCGTGCGCGAACGCCACCCTGGCCTGCGGCACGAGCGCGGCAATTTTGTTGGTAAGCTCCACAATGGTGTTGACACGGTTGTACACATAATACACCTGCCCGCCGCGGCTCAGCTCGCGGCTGATCGCCTCACGCACCATTTCCTCACTGTATTCCATGACATAGGTCTGAATCGGGACGCGCTCCAGCGGCGCTTCCTCCAGCACACTCATATCGCGGATGCCGACCAGGCTCATATGAAGCGTCCGCGGAATCGGCGTCGCGGTCAGGGTCATCACGTCAATGTCTGTCTTGAGCTGCTTGATCTTTTCCTTATGCGTCACGCCAAAGCGCTGCTCCTCATCAATAACCAGCAGCCCCAGATCCTTATACTGCACATCCTTCGAGAGCAGGCGGTGGGTGCCGATCACGATATCCACCAGACCGCTCTTTAAATCCTTCAGAGTCTTTTTCTGCTCCGCCGGCGTGCGGAAGCGGCAAAGCAAATCCACACGCACCGGGAACTCCTTCATCCGCTGCATGAATGTGTTATAATGCTGCTGCGCCAGGATCGTCGTCGGCACCAGATACGCCACCTGCTTGCCGTCCTGCACCGCCTTGAACGCGGCGCGGATCGCGATCTCCGTCTTGCCGTAACCCACGTCGCCGCAAATCAGCCGGTCCATGATCTTCGTGCTCTGCATATCCCGCTTGACGTCCTCGATCGCGGCGAGCTGATCCTCAGTCTCCTCGAACGGAAACATCTCCTCAAACTCCCGCTGCCAGACAGTATCCTCGCTGTAGGTAAAACCGTCCTTGCGCTGCCGTTCGGCATACAGCTTCACCAAATCCTGCGCAATCTCGCGGACCGCCGTGCGCACCTTCGATTTCGTGCGGTTCCACTCCTGCGTACCGAGCTTGTTCAGCTTCGGCGCCTTCGCATCGCCCTCCGCGTATTTCTGGATCACATCGAGCTGCGTCGCCGGAACATAAAGATTGCTTCCGCCGGCATACTCGATCTTCATATAATCTTTCGTGACATGGTCGACCTCGACCTTCTCGATTCCCCTGTAGATGCCGAGGCCGTGATTTTCATGCACGACAAAATCGCCGACCGACAGCTCCGAAAAGCTGCTGATCCGCCTGCCCTCATAGCGCTTCTGTTTTTTCCGTTTCTTCTTCTCCTGCCCGAAAATGTCGCTCTCCGTAATCACGACAAATTTGATCAGCGGATACTCATATCCGCGCTTCGCGTTCCCGTAGGTGATCAGGATCTCCCCCGGCTGCACCTCGCGCGCGGCGTCCTCCGTATAAAAAGCCGCCAGTCCCTCATCGGTCAGGTCGCCCGCCAGACGGTTCCCCCTCGTACGCGAGGCCGCGAGCAGGATCACCCGGTAGCCGCTTTTTTTCCAGCTTTTTAAATCCTTGACCAGATACTCAAAGCTGTTGTTATAAGGATTGACCGAGCGCACGGTCAGGCTGTATTTGCCAGAGGCCACCCAGGGCGCCTTCGCGTTCTCCAGCGTGCAGAGCCCCACCGCATTTCGCCGGCAGATGGCCGACGCCGTCTCCTGCGCGGAAAACAGCAGCTTTGTCTGCCCCGGCAGCACATAGCCTTTCTCAAGACGGCTCTTCATGCTCTCGGAAAACTCCAACTCCACTGCGTCGCCGGCCTCCGTCATCCGGTTCGGTTCATCCAGAAAAACAAGAGTCTGCTCCGGATCAAAATAATCCAGAAAACTGATTCGCTCATTCACAAAATAATCAATAAAGCCCTCCATCGAGAGCGGCTCCTGCAGCTCCTCCAGCTCATCGCGGCAGTCCTGCAAAAGATTACGGACTCTTTTGACAGATTCCTGCCAGCTGCCCGTGCTGCTCATCAGGTTCTCTTTTGCTGCAGTTTCCCTCGATGCAATATCCGATGCCTGTGCCGCCGCATCGATCCGGCCATTGTCCTGTACATTTCCTGGTTTCTTTCCGGAGGACGGCGCCGTCCCCATCTCCCGAAACTTCTTCTCGGCCGCATCCGCCTCTTTCTCAATCCGTTTCAGCGCCTTTTTCCGCGCCGCCGCATCCGGGATCAGCTCTGCCGCCGGATAAATGCGCACCGACTCCAGATTCTCGATCGAGCGCTGGCTTTCCACATCGAAGCTGCGGATCGAGTCAACCTCCTCGCCCCAGAGCTCAATGCGGATCGGATTCACCTCCGTCAGCGGAAAAATATCAATAATCCCGCCGCGCACCGCAAACTGCCCCGGTCCCTCGACCTGTCCGGTGCGCTCATATCCCATCTGCAGCAGCTGTTTTTTCAAGGCTTCCGTGTCAAGCTCAGAGGAATTTCCAATTTCTATTATATGCTCCATCCAGTCTGCAAAGGGCACCATCCGGTTCATGCAGGCTGCCATCGTCGTAATGATCGTGAGAGGCTGCTGTGCGAAATTCTGATTTCCTTTTCCTGCTGCCGGATCATTCTCCCGAACCGTTTCCTCCTCACCTGAATATGTTGCAATCGGCCTGCAAAATTCCGCCAGCACCTTCAGCACCTGAATCCGCTGCTGTTCCAGCAGATTTCCCTGAATATCCGCCTGAAAAAAGATCAGATCCTTTGCCGGAAAATACAGCACGTTCCGGTCAAAGAACCGGTAATTCTCATACATCTCCTTCGCGCGGAGATCATTGTAAGTGATGATCAGTGTGATCGGCCGCGCACCGGCCCCCATTTCCCCTGCGGATGCCGCTGATGCAGCCGTATCCTTATTCGCTGACAGCCGCTTCTGTCCAAACGCTTCCGCCAGACAGTAGACAAAATGGGACTTCTGCGAATCAATGCATCCCGTCACCTGAAGCAGACCGCGATTCTTCGCGGTCTTTTGACTGATCTCCTCAAATTCTCCCAGCTCACGCATGGGGGCTGTAAACGCTCTCATAAACACTCCCGTTTCATTTCTTTTTTTCATTATATCGGTTCATTACCGCCTGCACGTCCTCATTTACCAGCATTGCCGCCGCGTCCGCCGCGCGCGAAAACGCATCCGTCATCGTCGCCCACTCTTCCTCTGAAAAATGCCCCAGCACATAATCCACCAGATCATACTCCTTCGGCTTCTCGCCAACACCAATCTTCACGCGGGCAAACTCCTGCGTGCCAAGCTGCGCGATAATATTCTTAATCCCATTATGACCGCCCGCGCTGCCCTTTCCGCGAACGCGCAGCTGTCCCGGCGGCAGGCTGATGTCATCGTAGAGCACACAAAATCCTTCCTGGAGATCAATCTTGTAAAAATCACACGCGGCGCGAATACTCTCGCCGCTCAGATTCATAAAGGTAAGCGGCTTCAAAAGCAGCACCTTCTGCCCTTCTATATAACCGGTGCCCGTGAGCGCCCGGAACTTTTCCGTCTCAATCCGGATCCCATACTTCTCCGCCAGACGGTCAATCGCCTCATATCCGGCATTATGCCTCGTGTGCGCGTACTTTTGCCCCGGGTTGCCGAGGCCCGCGATAATATACATAATATTTTCCTCTTCTTTTCTGCTCCGAAATTTCTCCCTGAACCACTGTCCGATCATATGCTCCCCCCGCCGCAAATCTCTTCTTACCCGCAGTATTATACATTCCTTTTTTTGCTCCTGCAAGCCCAACCTCCGCAGCTGTAAAAAAGCCTACGCCGCGCAAAACACTCCTATAACGCAAAAAACCTGCCACTTTCGTGACAGGTTCCCGCTTCTTTTCTATGACAATCTCTCTGTAATCTCCAGTCCGGCAATCAGCACACTCGTGCTGTCTTTCGCAAAATTTCTGGGGGCATCTTCAGAAACCTTCAGCCACGCCAGTCGTTTGTGCCGGTCGATACGCACAATGCGGCTATCGTGCCCGGTCAGCGGCCCTTCCGTCACATGTGCCAGACCATTTTTAATAACTCCTTTCGACATCGGAATATGATGATGCTTGTCGCTGAGCTCATTCAAAAGCTCCGACAGCTCCTCCGGAATGGAGATCAGCGGCAGATTTTTTTCCTTTAATTTTTCCGCTTCCTCCTCTTCACAGTCCAGAAAGAAAAAGTTCGGAAAAATCGTCGCCGTCACCGAATGCCATTCGTCCTGATAATGCCGCATCCGCTCAACGGTATATTGATACGTATCGCATATGGAAAACGGCTCAGACTCCGTTGTGCTTTCAGCCTCCTGCGGATGATACAATGCATATAACACTCACATCCCCTCCTTCTTCACCCATCTCCGAAATGTAGCCCTGCTGATATCCAGCTGTTTCGCTGCGGCAGTAACCGTCAAATCGCCGCGTTCATACTCTGCTTTCACCTTCTCAAATTCTTCCGGAATTATCTTAGAAGGAGAACCGAATTTTACGCCTTTTTCCTGTGCTGCCCTGATCGCTGCCTTCTGTTTCCGGCGGCGAAGTACCTTTCTGTTCTGCTCGACATAATTCAGGACGTCCAGCACAAGCTCAGAAACGAACTGCCCGCTCAGCGCTTTCGCCGTATCCGGGAGCGGCATATCCAGAACCACGGCTGCCGCATCATGCTCTTTCGTAAGCTTCTCCCATTCACCGATGATTGCTTCATAGCTGTCGCCTAACTGATCAAGACTCTTAAGAACAACCGTATCGCCGGGCCGAACCTTACCGAGAAGAAGCTGCCAGGCAGAAAAATCATTCCGCTCATCCTTATAGATACAGGAATTCTCAACGCCGTAGTCCCGCATTGCCTGTATTTGCGTATCCACGCTCTGATTGTCCGAATCCTTCACATATCCGTAGACATTGCTCATATTCATTCCCCGCCCATACCGTCACCAGCCTGCACGTCCATCCGGATCAGCGCAGCATTAACCGCAAAAATTTAGTTTTTCAGGAACAACGTTTCCTGTAAAATAAAAACAAGTGCAGCTGCCAAAGTTCATTCCCTCTGACAGCTACACTTTTTACATCCAAATAATCGCTTCGATCAGAAGCAAACAGACAGCCACTGTGAATGCCCGCGCCCTCGTCTTCTTAAATCGATATCGGAAAATCCTTTTCAATCCGGCGGATCAGTCCCGTCACGCACCAGCAGATCGCGACGCTTATAAAAATCAGCTTCATATCCGCTAAAATCTGCTCTACGTAGCGAACGCCGGACGTGTAGAGCATCTCGTAGATCAGCGATGCAGCCACGCAGAACGCGCAGGCGGTCACTGCCCGTTTCGTATTCGCCCAGGGCCGGCCCTTAAAATAGTACATCAGATACGAATACAGAAACACTCCCGCAATTCCAAAGATAATACATTTATAATCCTCATACACCGCAAAGCTTCGCAGCTCGCCAATTCCAAACAGGTTGATCACCAGTAAGATCATCAAAAGAGCCGCCGCCAGAACCAACCCAAGCCACAGAGTGTCCTGACTCCTTCTGTCTCCGCCTCTGCCAAGGCTGATCACCCTCGTATCGCCAAATTCATGCACCGGCGCTTTCGCCGGAATCAGATTGCTGTAGGGCGGAACCATCCCCAGCTCCATCCCTCTGGCCGTCACATTCCGCGCAATCCGCTCCGCCTCCTCCCTTTTGAGGTCCTCCATCGCCAGGATCACTTCGTCCACTTCGCTGCTTTCCAGGATCGTTCCCAGCTCCTTCAGGCTCCCCAGATAGGGCGGCGCATCCTGCGGCAAATCATCCTTTCCCGCTCCAAACCGGCCAGACATATCCTCCCAGACATCTCTTTTCACATTGATACCGGCACCGGCCTTGCCCGCTCCAGCCTCATGAGTTCCTACAACGCCTACAACATATCTTCCCAGGAGCGGATAGCCGCACGCCGACCGGAGATATTCCTTTGCAAGCTCCCCATCACCGACGACCAGTGTGCGAACACCATGCTGCACTCTGACATTCTCTCTCGACAGGCAGATCTGGACAATCCCTTCCTTGATGATAATCCCCATACTTGAGATTCCCCACAAAAGGACTAACGCCCACCTTGAAAAGTGAACGACACCCACAACGAAGAAAAACGACATCAAAAAAAGACAGCCGATCATATTGACCGCAAGGATCTTATGTCCACTGCCCCCATTCAGCTTGGAATAGAGCCGCATGTCCTTATCAATCCAGTTTTCCTTCCCGGACTGCACATAGGAAAACACGCTCGCCATGATCACACTGTACACCGCGGCCACCAGCAGATACGGTGTCGACAGGATCGGCAGCCCCGGCTCACTATCCATAATATAATATCGAATGTACATCGAAATCACATACGAGGCAAACAAAATACACGCATCCGAAATCGTATCCAGATAGTACAACACATTCTTATTTTTTCTGGTCATACCGCTTCACATCCTTTCAAAAAAGAGCCCCAAATGAGGCTCTTTTTTCATCAACTGAATATTTAATTTTACGCTTCCTGAAGCATACCCGCTTCAATCTCACGTACCCTTTGTAATGATACCCCTACAATAGAAGCTATTTTATCAACAGAAAATGTTCCATCGCGCAGCAATCTTTCAATAACTGTTTTTTTCTCTTTTTCCGCTGCTTTTTCTGCTTTCTTCTTCTCTTCCTCTGCCGCTATCTTCTTCTCGCTCGCAATATGAATCTCCAAAATACGATCCTGATCATATAAATCCATCATCATTGTAGTTACCTCCTTCTCCCGTGAAGCCAGATACGCTTTCAAAACATTCTGATCTTTGCAAATTCGGATCGTCTCCGATACAGCTTCCAATATCCTGCCATGCAATCGTATCTGTTCATTGAACACTTTCGTAAAAATGACATACTGACCGATAATATCCTCGCCGTCTGTCTGCTGCGGATTCACTGTACCATAAAGCATATTCACTTTCACGTCAACCGCCGAGCTTCTGCCCTTAAAAAACTCTTCCATAAGAGAAATCTCTTGCGGACGGTTCACCCGTTCCCCGGTATAAATCACATACAACTCTGATTCCGGCAAATTCACTTTCCGGCTGCCATATAAGTCTGCACCCTCCCTGTCCAGATGTTCCTGCAGTGACTGTGCATAATATAGCAACGCTCTCACAATAATGTTCATCGTCCACGTAGACTGCGCTTCGACCAGAATCATCAGCTTCCCATTGACCATGAAACCAAGGTCATTGTACTGCCCATTGACAAGCACATTGTTAATCGTAATGTCTGTCAGGGAATCCTCAGTCGCCGTCTTGTCTTCCGGATGAAGCGCCTGATAGAGTTGAAGCAGGTACTTCTTATCCCTGAACAGATCCGTAAACACGCTGTCCTTGGCCTTGTGCTTCACAAGCCCAGTGGTTCCTCCGCTTCCCGCACCTTCAGGCAACGCAACTTCTTTCTTTTTCTTCTGCATCCTTGCACCTCCGTAAACTATTGATAGACTCTTCGGAATTCCTCCCATAGTTTACTTTCGGTACAGCTGTATTATAGGTCAAAACACAATGCCCTGCAAGTGCCGATCCCGTCTCTATAGAAGTTCATCCTATATATAGAAACGTTTCTGGCAAGGATTTGTGACGAGCTTTTTATAAAAGCAATGACACAAATCGTGGCATTTGGAAAATGAAGAACATAATCACTACAATGAAGTCGCTAAACAGAAAATCCTTAGTATTATATGGTGTGAAAAACACATCACAAATATTTACGCTTCCTGAAGCATACCGGCTTCAATTTCACGTACCCTTTGCACAGAAACTGCCTTGCAGTCCGCAATCTCCTCAACTGACAATTTCCCTAGTTTCAACAGCCGCCATATATCTGCTTCCTCTTTTTCCAATGCTTCCTTTTCTGCTTTCTTCTTCTCTTCCTCTGCCGCTATCTTCTTCTCACTTGCAATATGAATCTCCAAAATACGGTCCTGATCATATAAATCCATCATCATTGTAGTTACCTCCTTCTCCCGTGAAGCCAGATACGCTTTCAAAACATTCTGATCTTTGCAAATTCGGATCGTCTCCGATACAGCTTCCAATATCCTGCCATGCAATCGTATCTGTTCATTGAACACTTTCGTAAAAATGACATACTGACCGATAATATCCTCGCCGTCTGTCTGCTGCGGATTCACTGTACCATAAAGCATATTCACTTTCACGTCAACCGCCGAGCTTCTGCCCTTAAAAAACTCTTCCATAAGAGAAATCTCTTGCGGACGGTTCACCCGTTCCCCGGTATAAATCACATACAACTCTGATTCCGGCAAATTCACTTTCCGGCTGCCATATAAGTCTGCACCCTCCCTGTCCAGATGTTCCTGCAGCGACTGTGCATAATATAGCAACGCTCTCACAATAATATTCATTGTCCACGTAGACTGCGCTTCGACCAAAATCATCAGCTTCCCATTAACCATGAAACCAAGATCATTGTACTGCCCATTGACAAGCACATTATTAATCGTAATGTCTGTCAGGGAATCCTCAGTCACCATCTTGTCTTCCGGGTGAAGCGCCTGATAGAGTTGAAGCAGGTACCTCCTATCCCTGAACAGATCCGTAAACACGCTGTCCTTGGCCTTGTGTTTCACCGCCCCGGTGGTTCCTCCGCTTCCCGCACCTTCAGGCAACGCAACTTCTTTCTTTTTCTTCTGCATCCTTGCACCTCCGTAAACTATTGATAGACTCTTCGGAATCCCTCCCATAGTTTACTTTCGGTACTGTACTGATTTATTATAGGCCAAAATACAATGCCCTGCAAGTGCCGATCTCGTCTCTATAAAAGTTCATCCTATATATAGAAACGTTTCAGGCAAAAATTTGTGACGAGCTTTTTATAAAAGCAATGACACAAATCGTGGCATTATCGCTTTTTTCTCAGTCTACGATTCTTTCCTTCACAAACTCTACTAACGTATCACACGTTGTTGTCTGTCCAAAGTCATATCCTTTTTTACAATCCGTACCATCACCAATAAGAAGCGCCGCGTGACAGCCCGCGTTTTTTCCAGCAGCTATATCATTCTCACCATCACCAACCATCCAGGATTTGGACAAATCAATATTAAAATCTTCCGCTGCCTGCAACAGCATCCCCGGCTTTGGTTTTCTGCATTCGCAATTCATTTTCAGCTCCGGGACTTCACCAGCATAGCCACTGTGCGGATGATGCGGGCAAAAATAAATACCATCCAGCCAGGCTCCCTCAAGGCCAAGTAAGGTCTCCATTTTATTATGAATCTGCTGCAGCTGGTCAAATGTCACTTCACCTCTGGCCAGAACAGGCTGATTCGTCACTACAATAGCAAGATAACCACTTTCATTTATCATTTTGACAGCCTTTGCGACATCCGGAATCAATTCAAAATCATCTATATCCCTTAAAAAACCAACGTACTTGTTTATCGTGCCATCACGATCCAGAAACACCGCTTTTTGCTTATTACGAAGATTTCTGGCTGTCACCCGTCCGGCCCTAAAATCCTCCATCACAGAATAATATCGCTCCGGGGTCCCCATGTCTTTCACATACTCCGGACTGTCATAACAAAACATCTGTCCTGTTCCAGCCAAGGGTTTCAGAATCTGACGATCCAGATCAATCTTCGGAGTTTTGATTTCTATGTCCAATACTTTCGGATTAATCACATGAAGCCCGGCATTCACCCTGTTCCTATAGTATTGTGGACGTTCGTCTTCCTTCGTCAGCCATTGCTTCACGTTCCCATTTTCCCCTGCAATAATCAGTCCGCTGTCATACGGATGGGAATTTGGATGGGTAAAAAGCGTTACCAGAGCACCTTTTTCCTTATGAAATTTTACCATCCGATTAAAATCAATATCGAAAACTGCATCCGCGTTCAGCAGCAGAAAATCCTCATTGAGTTCGTCCTTCAGTTGAAACAGTGCCCCAGCGTTCCCCAGAGGTACTTCCTCGACAAAATATTGGATTTTTACGCCAAACCCTTCCCCTGTAATTGGCGATTTCCCGCTTCCATCTCCAAAATAATCCATAATAATATTTCCAAGATGGCTAACCGTAATGATAATATCCTTAAAGCCTTGATCACGAAGGTTAATAAGCTCCCTTTCTAACACAGGCATCCCATCAATTTTAATCATCGGTTTGGGAATGTCCGATGCAACATAAGAAATCCTTGTTCCCTTGCCTCCCGCCATAATTACAGTTTTCATAAATACTTTTTCCTGTCTTTCCAATTATGCCTGCCCGAAAAAATGCTCCTCCAGCATCAAGCACCAGCAATGGTATACGGGAAGATGTAATTCCTGCACCATATAAGTCTCCTGCTCCGGTACTTTCACTGCCACATCAGCAAATTCAGCAAGTTCACCGCCATCGGCTCCGGTCAGACCGATTACTTTAATTCCGGAAGCACGCGCTACCACAGCCGCATTCATGATATTTTTACTGTTTCCGGACGTTGAGATTCCAAGAAAAACATCGCCCGCACGTCCATAGCCAAACAGCTGCTGCGCAAACACTCCCAGTCCATCCACATCGTTAATATAGGCTGTTGTCAAAGCCTCATGTGCAACTAACGGAATCGCCATCAGACCACACTCCAGATTCTTCGCAAGCGTTGCCCCACGCACTGAATCAGCTGCAATCAGCTTTTCAGCAAATTCCGCCGAAACCGGGCGCGGTGATTTAAACCGCTTCATCAGTTCACCCGCAATATGCTCAGAATCAGCAGCAGAACCACCATTACCAGCAATCAGCAGCTTGCCTCCATCTGTGTAAGAATGCTCCATGATAAGATATGCCTTTACAATATCCTCTTCACATGAGCATAATGCCGGATAACGGGAAAGCAAATTATCTACATGATGCTGTTGTTTTGAGTTAAGGCAATCATCAAAATTCTTCTGTATTGTTCGCATCTACCTGCTCCTTACAAAGCAATTCCTTTTCCCACAAAATAAGAGCCTGCATTGAGAATCTTATCTTTAATCACATATACTCGTAATTAGTCGAACGATTTACTTCTGCAGCATCTTCGAACCCTGCTGTAACGCAAATCGAACAACTGCTGTTTCAGTATGCCAAATCTTCCTTCAGAATTTCCTAAAAAACCTATATGAATTACAAATCTGAATACAATTCTTCTTCATATACACCACTATCAATCAGTCCACGAATACTCTCAACCACAGCCGCCTTATCTTCCGGATATGTAACCCCAAACCACATATCCGCCGTCTCCAACAGTTTTACCGTAACTTTGCCCGCCCGAAGCAGCGCCCCAATATGAGTAGGAAGAAGGTATTCTGCCTTAAGTGGATTGGATGAAACTTCCGTTCTAAAAAAATCAACAAAACCTTTTTCCAGCATTTCCATATACCATGGCTTTTGATTCTCTTTCGCGGCAAAGCCCCAGAAATTCATAGAAACAAAACCATCCGGATCCAATGCTATTCCATCCGCTGAAGCGCCACCATCCGCCATCTTCACAATCCCACTTGTTTCAACAACATCCAACACATGAGTATGACCGACAGCCACTTTACATAGCCCCCTCGTCACACCTCCATGATCCGACAGTGTATTCTTTAAATTGAATCCTGCCATAGCAATCGCATTTTCTGCATGCTCAAGAACCAGCCAGTCATGGATCTTCCGAAACGCTTCCTTACCATAATAGTCATCCGCATTAATAACAGCAAATGGCCCATAAATCAAATCTTTTGCCGCGAGAACAGCCTGCCCTGTCCCCCATGGTTTCACTCTTCCATCCGGAACCTGTATAGGACTTTCATCAACGACTGGCAAATTCTCCGCTCTCTGAAAGCAATAATCAACCTCCACACCAAACCGTGCGCCAATCTTCTCAATCCGTTCTCCAATTCTCTCTTTAAAATCTGCCTTGATGTCCGGACGGATAACAAAAATAATGCGCTTAAATCCCGCTTCAATCGCATCATGAATTGAAAAATCAATCATAAGCTCGCCATGCAGCCCAATCGGCTCCAGCTGTTTAATAGCAGATATGTTCTTATTTGATTGGTATCGGCTGCCGAGACCGGCCGCCATGATCACTAATGTTGTTCTCATAATCCTTCAATTGTTTTTGTTCCTGTTTTATCCATGTCAGCTATTTTATTCCTGCATTATCGGCACTGTCTTTATGTGGAATCTTAGCTTTTTCGATATCTGGCGCCTCTAGAAAGTATGACTTTTTTTACAAATATATAAAAATCCAATTTAATTCATCATAGAACTCCCTATGACGAGAACCTTCCATAACGCATGATACATATACACTCATTCCAGAATTTCTCCCATTACCAATATCAAATTTATTTCAATACAATATTGGCAATATTTCAAAACCTGAATCTCCCATTTTCGTGGGTGATTTTTCCGTTTTATAATTAAGTTGGAAATCAAACATTATATAGTCGTATTCTTATTTCCAATAAATACCACAGATATGATGCGGAACTTGCTCATCCACTGGAGGCAATTCCATATAATTACCATAATATTTTCGCAGAATTTTATCATAACCTATAGGGGCAAAAAAATCCGCATCCTCAAAATGAACTAAAACAGCCGAATAATAATCATCTTTTTTATAAATTATTTTACTCGAAACAGCATAACAGGCCACTTCATCTGATTCATTTATATCTATGTTAGAAGCAATTTTATCCATAATTTCAACTTTCTTTTTATTCGATGGCCAACGGGAAAATGGTTTTAAACATTGCTTTATGAATGCATTAAGATTTTGTTTGTCTGGCGGAATTGAAATATTTGCATATAAAAGTTTTTTCAAAAAACCATATCTAATCGTAAAGAAAAGTTGACGATACTTGTTTTTCCTTACTCCATCTATAGGCCAAATATCAATAAATACACCTAATTTATCATCACCGGAAAATCCAAGTTCAATTAATTCCGTCCTTATATCTATAACCTTAGACATTGGTCTCCCTAAATATCTTTTGGTTTTGTGATTAACGAGTTCTAACCCTAATTCTGATTCCACATTTGGAAATAAAGCACAGAATTTATTATAATCTTCTCTAAACATTTCAATATCTATATCATCGTCCCATGGTATAAAGCCTTGGTGGCGAATTGCACCAATTAATGTTCCATAAGAAAGAAAATATGTAATGTTATTATCCACGCAAAATTTATGTATTTTCTTCATGATTTCAAGTTCAATTTGTTTAAGTTCTTCAAGCTGAGTTATTTCCTTCATTATCTGATTCCCTCATTTCATCTTTATACACATTTATCATTACATTGATTAAAAATTTTTTCTTTCACAATTTTCAAAGCTTCAATAAAGTATGCATTTTTAAACAAATACAAAATCCCAAAATAAGCAGTCGCAGAAATACCCATAACAAGAACCATGCGCAGTACGTAATTCATTTGTACCTGTTCCAGAATCCCGCCAATCACAAGAATCGGGATTGCCGCAATCCAATATTGATAATATCCCGAAAAAATCTCACGGATGCCCAGAGTCCGTCTTGCATTGATATAACAGACCACAGCCACCGCTGATTCTGCTACCACTGTAGCAATCGCAGCACCATTTTCCGCATACCGCGGAATCAGTATGGAATTCAACGTAAGATTTACAATGGCTCCTGTGCAAGTCGAAATGATAATCAGTTTTTCCTTTCCCATCGGCACAAAAGTCTGCTGATTTGTGACCACACTGAACGGTATCACCAGAACAATCGGTGTCAACAGTCTCATTGTAAATCCGGCCGATTCGAACCCGCTTCCACTGAACAGCAGCACAATCTCATCACTCAGCATAAATAATCCGAGACAGGCAGGAACCGAAAACAAAAACACATACTGATACGCCTTTTTTATCAGCTCCTTCATTTTTGTTTCTTCTCCGCTGCCGACGTAATAGGAAAGCCGCGGAATCAGCACGACACCCAGAGAGGTAATCAGGCTGTTTACAATCTTATTAATCTTAACTGCCGCCGTATAAATGCCAACAGCCGTATCATCCTTAATGAATCCCAACATCGTAGAATCCAAGACCGTATAAAGTTCGATCGATACCGCCATGGCAAAAAGCCAGAAAATGGGTTTTAAATGCCCACGGAAATGCCATTTTCCGTGCTTTCGAAAATCAATATACTTCCTGCTGTTAATAAAATTCAACACATAAGAACCAGAGGATGCCAGCATAGTCACAAATGCATAGCTTACCACATCATCCGCATCCCTTACCGTAATAAACATAATCACCAGTGCAACTACCTGAAAGAGCATGGACCTCAGGGCAATATAGCGGTATTCCTCCACCGCCTGATAAAGCCATTCCATTCCCAGCCCCATCAGTACGATCGATGCGCTGTTGACCAGCAGAAGAAGCGTATAATCCTGAAACTTTTTTACTAAAAATAACGATACCACGAAAGCAAGATACGCAACCACAGTAGAGCAGCCATTGATAACCAGCATTTCCTGTGCAAAATGGCTCAGTTTCTCCCTGTCATCGCGTACCTTTGCGGCCTCTCTGGTACCATAATAATTCATGCCCAGCATGGCAACCATTGTAAAATAAGAAATCACTGACTTTGCGAAATTCGCTTTTCCGATCCCATCCGCGCCTAATATGCGGGAGCAATATGCAAATGTAATAACCGGGAAAATGAGCGAAGACAAGGTTTTAGCGAAATTAAATATGACGTTATTTACAAGTGATTTTTGTCTCCCCATTTGGCATACATCATCCTTTCAGCGCTTTTATTCTAAACATAAATACTCCATAAATCTCTCTTTATTTTCCCTCGCCGTTGTAGTCGGTCTCCCCAGATCAGCCCTTGCTCCGATTGAGGACTTCACTTCAA
>JAJBVD010000014.1 GCA_020859985.1 Clostridiales bacterium | reverse complement strand
GGCATGTCACGTATAGGAAGAATGCCAGTGGCAATCCCGGCAGGCGTTACTGTCACGATTGCAGAAGGAAACGAGGTTACAGTGAAGGGACCGAAGGGAACGCTGAATCGTGTGCTCCCGAAGGAGATGGACATTAAGCTTGAGGACGGCCATGTGATCGTTTCAAGACCGAATGACCTGAAGAAAATGAAATCTCTCCACGGCCTTACCAGAACATTGATTCACAATATGGTGATCGGCGTCAGCGAGGGTTATACCAAGACGCTTGAGATCAACGGCGTTGGTTATCGTGCTCAGAAAGCCGGCAAAAAGCTGACACTTACTCTTGGATATTCTCATCCGGTAGAGATGGAGGACCCGGAAGGAATTGAGACGAAGGTAGATGGCAACAAGATCATCGTATCCGGTATCAGTAAAGAGAAGGTTGGCCAGTACGCTGCGGAGATCCGTGAGAAGAGAAAGCCGGAGCCGTACAAGGGCAAGGGCATCAAGTACGCGGATGAAGTGATTCGCCGCAAGGTTGGTAAGACCGGTAAGAAATAAGTGAGGAGAGTGCGAAGATGATTAATAAGAAATCAAGAACAGAAGTTCGTTTGAATAAACATAAGAGAATTCGCAATCGTTTCAGCGGCACTGCTGAAAGACCGCGTCTTGCTGTATTCCGCAGCAACAACCATATGTATGCGCAGATTATTGATGATACAGTAGGACATACTCTTGTATCCGCAAGCACTCTGCAGAAGGAAGTCAAGGCAGAGCTGGAAAAGACCAATGATGTGGCTGCAGCAGCTTACCTTGGCAAAGTGATTGCCGAGAGAGCTCTGGACAAGGGCATTAAGACGGTTGTTTTTGACAGAGGCGGTTTTATCTATCAGGGCAAAATCAAGGCACTGGCAGATGCGGCGAGAGAAGCCGGACTGGAATTCTAAGAGGAGGGAAAACACATGAAACGTGAGATCATTGACCCGAATCAGTTTGAACTGACTGATAAGGTAGTGGCAATCAAGCGTGTATCCAAGACAGTAAAGGGTGGACGCACCATGCGTTTTACCGCTCTTGTAGTAGTCGGAGACGGCAACGGCCACATCGGCGCAGGACTTGGCAAGGCAGTAGAAATCCCGGAAGCAATCCGCAAGGGCAAGGAAGACGCGACAAAGAAACTGATGACAATTCCTATGAACGAGGAATCAAGCGTACCGTATGATGTAATCGGCAAATTCGGCGGAGCGAGCGTTCTGCTGAAGAGAGCTCCGGAAGGTACCGGTATCATCGCAGGTGGTCCGGTCCGCAGCGTGCTGGAGATCGCCGGTATCAAGAATATCCGTACAAAGTCTCTCGGCTCGAACAATAAGCAGAACGTAGTTCTTGCTACACTGGAAGCTCTGAAGCAGATGAAGTCCCCGGAGGAAGTTGCAAGACTGCGCGGCAAATCTGTAGAAGAGATTCTGGGTTAAAGAGGAGGTCGTGTTATGGCAGACAAGGTAAAGGTTACACTGGTAAAATCACCGATCGGCGCGATTCCGAAGCATCGCGCCACGGTTAAGGCTCTTGGCCTTACAAAGATGCACAAGACGGTAGAGCTTCCGAATAACGACGCCACAAAGGGCATGGTAAAACAGGTCGCTCATCTGGTGAAAGTCGAAGAGGCGTGATTCCAGGACACAGGATAGGAGGTTCATCATGGATTTATCAAATTTGAGCCCGGCTGCGGGCAGCGTCCACAGCAATAATTTCCGCCGCGGACGCGGACATGGATCCGGAAACGGCAAGACAGCCGGCAAGGGACATAAAGGACAGAAAGCACGTTCCGGAGCACCGAGAATCGGTTTTGAGGGTGGTCAGATGCCGCTGTACAGACGTCTCCCGAAGAGAGGCTTCAAGAACAGAAATACGCTCGACATCGTTGTGATCAATGTTAGTGATCTTGAGCGTTTTGAGAATGACGCGGTGGTTACAGTTGATACGCTGCTTGAGAATGGCGTGATCAAGAATCCGAAGGACGGTGTAAAGGTACTCGGAAACGGTACGCTCACAAAGAAGCTGACCGTGCAGGTTAATGCTTTCAGCGAGGGTGCGAAATCTAAGATCGAGGAGCTCGGTGGAAAAGCAGAGGTGATCTAATATGTTAGAGACACTCAAAAACATGTTCCGGATCAAGGATATTCGGAAAAAGCTGTTCTATACCTTTCTCATGATTGCTGTGATCCGTTTCGGATCGCAGCTGCCGGTGCCGGGTGTGGACAGAGAATATTTCGCGTCGTGGTTTTCATCGTACTCCAATGATGCGTTCAACTTCTTCTCGGCTTTTACGGGCGGTTCCTTTGAGAATATGTCAATATTCGCACTGAGCATCACTCCGTATATTACTTCTTCCATTATCATACAGCTTCTTACCATTGCCATTCCGGCTCTGGAAGAGATGCATCGCGATGGTGAGGACGGAAGAAAGAAGATCACGCAGATCACGCGCTATACGACAGTCGGACTTGCTCTGATCGAAAGTATTGCAATGACGATCGGCTTTGGCCGCAGCGGACTTCTCGAGGAGTTCAATGCACTGAATGCGATCACTGTGGTCGTTGCTCTGGTAGCAGGCAGTACGCTCCTAATGTGGATCGGCGAGCGCATTACCGAGAATGGTGTTGGAAACGGTATCTCCATCGTCCTGATGGTGAATATTCTGTCCAGCGTTCCTTCGGATTTTGTCAGCCTCTATGAGCTCTTTGTCAAAGGTAAAACCATTGCAAGAGGCGCACTGGCGGCAGTGATTATTCTGGCGGTTGTTCTTGTTACGGTCGTTCTGGTTATCTTCCTGAACGATGGTGAGAGAAGGATTCCGGTGCAGTATGCGAAGAAAATGCAGGGCAGAAAGCTTGTAGGCGGTCAGTCTACGCACATTCCGCTGAAGGTCAACACTGCGGGTGTTATCCCTGTGATCTTTGCATCTTCACTGATGTCGATCCCGTCGATGGTAGTCAGCTTCGCCGGAATCAGTACTTCCGGTGCCGGAGCGACGATCATCAGCATGCTGAGCCAGAACAACTGGTTTAACTTCAGCCATCCGGAGTATTCTGTTGGCCTGATTCTTTATATCGTTCTGATCGTGTTCTTCGCATATTTCTATACGTCGATCACATTTAACCCGATTGAGGTAGCGGACAATATCAAGAAACAGGGCGGTTTTATCCCCGGCATCCGTCCGGGCAAGCCGACGACGGAGTATCTGGATAAGGTGCTCGGAAGTCTGGTATTCATCGGCGCAGCCGGTCTGATTATCGTTGTGCTGGTACCGATCTTCTTTAACGGCGTGTTTGGCGCGTCGGTTTCGTTCGGCGGCACTTCCATTATCATTATTGTAGGTGTCATTCTGGAAACCATGAAGCAGATTGAATCCCAGATGGTGGTTCGCAATTACAAAGGATTCCTGATGCAGTAATCAGGACAACATAGCTGGTGAACATGAGGCAATCTTATTGCTTCATGCTTGGAACAAAAGAAAAGTGTACTCTCATTCGGAAGTCCACCGGTCAGGAGACCGGTGTGGAAGCGCCCCTCGCTGCGCGTCGGCGGCAGGTCGCACCGGCGATGCAAAAACGCTGCGCGTTTCGCCGGTGCTGCGGACGAATGAGGGTACACTATAATGGGTTATAGGGTAACTAAGAAAGAGATAATAGTTCAGTACAGTTACGAAAAGAGGAGTTCAGGATGAAGATTGTCATGTTGGGTGCGCCGGGTGCCGGAAAAGGTACACAGGCCAAAATGATTGCGGCGAAATATCAGGTTCCGCATATTTCCTCGGGAGATATTTTCCGTTCGAATATAAAAAACGGTACGGAGCTGGGAAAAAAGGCAAAGGAATATATGGATCAGGGACTCCTTGTGCCGGATGAGCTGACTGTAGATCTGGTTATCGACCGTGTTTCCTGGGATGATTGCAAAAACGGTTATATTCTGGACGGATTCCCACGTACGATCCCACAGGCAAAAGCGCTTGATGCGGCTTTGGCAAAGAATGGTTCCGGTGAGAATTGCGGTCTTGACTTTGCAATTAACGTGGATGTGCCGGATGAGAATATCGTCAGAAGAATGTCCGGGAGAAGAGCCTGCTTAAAATGCGGTGCTACCTATCACACTGTCTACAACCCCTCGAAGAAGGGCGATGTTTGTGAAGTCTGCGGTGAAGCTCTGGTTCTGCGGGATGATGATAAGCCGGAAACAGTACAGAAGCGGCTGGCCGTTTATCATGAGCAGACCCAGCCGCTGATTGAATACTACGATGGCCAGAGCATTTTGAAAACCGTGGACGGAACGCAGGATATGAACGACGTGTTTGCAGCGATCGTTCGGATTCTGGAGGCGTGAGATGGCTGTAACGATCAAGACTGCGCATGAGATTGAGCTGATGCGCGAAGCAGGCAGGCTTCTGGAACTGGTACACAAAGAGCTGGCAGCGGCTATTCGCCCCGGGATATCCACTTGGGAGCTGAACAAGATCGGCGAACAGGCGATTCGCCGTTACGGCTGCACGGCAAACTTTTTGAATTACAATGGATTTCCGGCTTCGTTCTGTATTTCTGTGAATGAAGAGGTGGTGCATGGAATCCCGCATAAAGGCAGAATTCTCCACGAGGGCGATATCGTCAGTGTCGATGCGGGACTGATTTACAAAGGAATGCACTCCGACGCGGCTCGTACTTACGGGGTTGGGCAGATAACACCGGAAGCGCAGAAGCTGATTGATGTCACAAAGGAGAGCTTTTTCCGCGGCATCGCTTTTGCGAAAGAGGGACACCGGCTCCACGAGATTTCAGCAGCGATAGGCGACTACGCGGAATCCTTTGGATATGGGGTTGTGCGTGATCTGGTAGGACATGGGATTGGTCATGCGCTTCATGAGGATCCACAGATCCCGAACTTCAGGCAGAGGACAAGAGGAATCCGTCTGGTTAAGGGCATGACCCTTGCAATTGAGCCAATGATCACGGCTGGCCGACCGGATGTGGAATGGCTGGATGACGACTGGACGGTTGTGACAGAGGATCAGAGTCTGGCGGCACATTATGAAAACACGATCCTGATCACTGACGGAGAACCGGAAATATTGTCTCTGACAGTATAATTCAGCGACAGAAGGGCAGAAACGGCATGAAGGTGTGGACATCGGAGAAGCTTGCGGTATCAAAAGCGGGACATGATAAGGGCAGTTTGAATCTTGTGCTTGAGGAGACGCAGGATTACGTGCTGCTGGCAGATGGGAGACTTCGTACTCTGGAGCATCCGAAGAAGAAGAATCCGAAGCATGTACAGATGATCACGCACCTGCCGGAGGAGCTTCTGGAACAGATGAAAGAGATTACGCTGGATGCGCATGTACGCAAAGTATTGAAGAAGTATCGTATGATGCAGGAACAGCGCGGGCAGGGCGTGGAAAAGTCTTTGTAACAGCATAAAGACGATCAGGCCGGTAATAGATATTTAAGGAGAGTATTATGTCGAAAGCAGACGTCATTGAAGTAGAAGGTAAAGTGATTGAGAAGCTTCCGAACGCAATGTTTCGGGTGGAGCTGGAAAACAAGCATGTGGTGCTTGCTCATATCAGCGGTAAGCTTCGCATGAATTTTATCCGGATTCTTCCGGGTGATAAGGTGACCATTGAATTGTCTCCGTACGACCTGACTAAGGGAAGGATCATCTGGAGAGATAAATAAAGCCAAAAAATGCTTGCATTTCCAGAACCTGCGTGATATACTGGAAAAGCTTTTTGCGGAGGCGCTATCTCTGTGTCTTTTCGTGCGCAAAAAGCAAAGCAGCAGCATGTGTCGTTCATTCTTATAAAGGGCGACAAATGAGCGAAAGGAGGATGGACCATGAAGGTTCGATCATCAGTGAAGCCCATCTGTGAGAAGTGCAAGGTGATCAAGAGAAAAGGCAGGATCATGATCATCTGTGAGAATCCGAAGCACAAACAGAGACAGGGCTGACACAGGCAGCAGGCGGAACAGACAGCGGATCACCGACTGTCAGAGAAACAATATAACGATGGAATAAATGAGCTCCTGCTTTTGAGAGAAAACAGGATCGCGCTCTTACTTAATATAGATGAGTTATCATTATAATATAGAGGATTTATTTCGTTGCGATATTGCTTTTAATACCGGCACAGGAACAGGCAGTATACGATTCTCCCACAGGACCGCCGGGGGATGATGCCGCGCAAGATGGATTGCGATAGCAGTTGCATCATGGCTTAATGTGACGGAAAGGTCGTCGTATGACGGCTGGGCGTAGGATACGCCCCAGTTAGAAACAACATCAAAGGTGCACTCGCAAATAAGATCGCTGTCGCGATGGGCGGGTGCGTAGGTAATCCATCCGGATCGGATGAATTACATGTAGTGGAGGAAAATCACATGGCACGTATTTCTGGTGTAGACTTACCAAGAGAAAAACGCGTAGAAATCGGTCTGACCTACGTTTACGGCATTGGCCGGACGAGCTCAAACAAGATTCTTGCCGCAGCGAATGTAAATCCTGACACGCGCGTCAGAGACCTGACTGATGAGGAAGTCCGCAGGATTCAGGACATCATCAGTGAGGAGTATGTGGTAGAGGGTGCTCTTAAGAATGAGACCGCTCTCAACATCAAGAGACTTCAGGAGATTGGATGCTACAGAGGTATCCGTCACAGAAGAGGACTTCCGGTGCGCGGACAGAACACGAAGAACAATGCGAGAACACGCAAGGGACCGAAGAGAACTGTAGCGAACAAGAAGAAGTAATGGTTCTGTTGAGCATATGCGAAACAGTCAGGAAGATTGATACCAAAGGAATAATATCAGAAGAAAGCAGGTTAAGTCAGATATGGCAGCTAAAAAAGTTACAAAAAAAGCGACAAAGAGACGTGTAAAGAAGAACGTCGAGCGCGGACAGGCACATATCAAATCATCCTTCAACAATACGATCGTTACTCTGACGGACGCACAGGGGAATGCTTTGTCATGGGCAAGCGCAGGCGGACTTGGTTTCAGAGGTTCAAGAAAATCCACTCCGTATGCAGCACAGATGGCTGCGGAGACTGCTACAAAGGCAGCTCTGATTCATGGTCTTAAGACCGTAGATGTATTTGTAAAGGGACCGGGTTCAGGAAGAGAAGCGGCGATCCGTGCGCTTTCCGCTAACGGTCTTGAAGTTACCAGTATCCGCGATGTGACGCCGGTACCGCACAATGGATGCCGTCCGCCGAAGCGCAGAAGAGTCTAATCAGGGAGGTCTATAGAAATGGCAGTAAACAGAGTTCCTGTTCTTAAAAGATGCAGATCGCTTGGCCTTGAGCCGACCGTTCTGGGATATGACAAGAAGTCCAGAAGAGAGCTGAAGAGATCAAACCGTAAGGTTAGTGAGTATGGTCTGCAGCTTCGCGAAAAACAGAAAGCAAAATTCATCTACGGTGTTCTTGAGAAGCCGTTCCGTAACTACTACAAAAAGGCAGACAGAATGCAGGGCCAGACCGGTACGAATCTGATGATCATGCTGGAAACCCGTCTTGACAATGTTCTGTTCCGTCTTGGATTTGCGAGAACCAGAAAAGAAGCACGTCAGATCGTAGATCACAAGCATGTTCTTGTAAATGGCAAGCAGGTGAACATTCCGTCCTACCTTGTAAAGGCCGGCGATACGATTGAGATCAAGGAAAAGTGCAAGGGTTCCGTAAGATACAAGGAAATTCTTGAGTCTACCGGAGGCCGCTTGGTTCCGGAATGGCTGGAAGCTGATCCGGAGGCACTGAAGGGTACCGTAAAGGAACTTCCGACCAGAGAAGTGATCGATGTTCCGGTAAACGAGGTGCTTATCGTCGAGCTCTATTCTAAATAATGAGTGGCGTGATCCATCATCATTGTACAGGAGTATTCTTACAGTATGGTGGATCTCCCCAATACCCTCAGTCAACGAACCCAGAAAAGGAGGGGCTATAGAGTGCTTGATTTTAATAAACCGAAAATTGAAATCGCGGAAATGTCGGAAGATAAGAGGTTTGGGCGATTTGTAGTAGAACCGCTTGAGCGTGGCTATGGTACGACACTCGGCAATTCTTTGAGAAGAATCATGCTTTCCTCTCTGCCGGGTGCAGCTGTGAGTCAGGTTAAGATCGAAGGCGTGCTGCATGAATTCAGCTCGATTCCAGGTGTAAAAGAAGATGTCACAGAGATCATCATGAATATCAAATCACTGGCGATCAAGAATACCAGTGAGACGGACGAGGCCAAGATCGCCTACCTTGAGTTTGAGGGCGAGGGCGTTGTGACCGGAGCAGATATTCAGGTGGATCAGGACATTGAGATCATGAATCCGGATCAGGTTATCGCGACATTAAACGGCGGGCCGGACTCCAGAATATATATGGAGCTGACCATTACGAAGGGCCGCGGTTATGTCAGCGCAGAAAAGGGCAAGAGCGAAGATATGCCGATCGGCGTGATCGCGGTAGACGCGATCTATACTCCGGTAGAGCGCGTCAATATCACCATCGAGGATACCCGTGTGGGTCAGGTGACTGACTATGATAAGCTGACGCTGGACGTATATACCAATGCGACTCTGGAGCCGGACGAGGCCGTGAGCCTTGCAGCAAAAGTTCTCAGCGCGCATTTGGGACTCTTCATTGACCTCTCTGAGAATGCAAAGTCTGTGGAGATCATGAATGAGAAAGAGGACAACGAGAAAGAAAAGGTTCTGGAGATGAACATTGACGAGCTTGAGCTTTCCGTACGTTCGTTCAACTGTCTGAAGCGTGCCGGCATTAATACCGTTGAGGAGCTTTGCAGCAAGACCTCTGAGGATATGATGAAGGTCCGCAATCTTGGCCGTAAGTCGCTGGAAGAAGTATTAAGCAAGCTGAAAGAACTTGGCTTGTCCCTGAATCCAAGTGACGAATGAGATTTTTACAAAAGCATAAAGGTAACAGACAACAACAGCAACACATACCGTCAGTAAGCCCGAAGAGCGTGGCGGCATGGATGAGAATGAAGGAGTATTACAATGTCAGGATATAGAAAACTCAGCAGAACCTCTGATCAGAGAAAGGCATTGCTCCGCAGTCAGGTGACGTCTCTGATCTACAGAGGCAGGATTGTGACTACAGAGGCAAAGGCAAAAGAGGTCCGCAAAATGGCGGAACATCTGATTGCTCTTGCTGTAAAGGAACGTGACAATTATGACACTGTGACCGTGACTGCAAAAGTAGCGCGCAAGGACAAAGACGGCAAGCGCGTAAAGGAAGTAAAAGACGGTAAGAAGGTTACCGTATACGATGAGGTCGAGAAGCAGATCAAAAAGGACCAGCCGAGCCGCCTGCACGCACGTCGTCAGATGCTCAAGGTTCTTTATCCGGTGAAGGAAGTTCCGAAGGAGACTGCAGGCCGCAAGAAAAACACGAAGGAAGTTGATCTGGTTGCGAAGCTGTTTGATGAGATTGCACCGAAGTATGCGGATCGCAACGGCGGTTATACCAGAATCGTGAAGATTGGCCAGCGCAGAGGCGATGGAGCTCCGACTGTTGTGCTTGAGTTGGTATAATAAGTGTAAATCCGCTTACTTGTAAAGTAAGCGGATTTTTTCACTTTATAGGAAACTTCATTCCCTATATCATAAAACCTTCCGCGGGGGCGTGATAAGAAATATGGGTGAGTGATTTGTGTGGGGGAGATGTAATGGAGAGAAACAGCACTTTTCTGAAGCGGTTCTTTTTGACAGCTTTGTTTATCTGCCTGCTGAGTCTGGCAGGGAGCCGTCCGGTAAATGCGGCAAAGTATGTGGACCAGTCGAAAACGGCGGTAAGCGTTACTTCGTCAAAGACCGGATGGGTACGCATCAATGGTAAATGGTATTACTATGACAAAAATGGGAAGATGCGCTGGGGTTCCATTTATTACAAAAGGAATTATTATTATTGCAGATCGGACGGAAAAAGAGCTACCGGTTTTGTCAATCGCAACGGAGCTCTCTATTATTATTCAAATTCCACAGGGAAAATGGTGCGTGGAAAATGGCTGACGAAGGGTGGGAAAAAGTATTATCTGACGAAATCCGGAAAAGCCCTCACCAGTCAGTGGCTGAGCCAGTCCGGGAAAAAATATTATTTTAATGCGAAGTCCAGGATGGTGACCGGGCTCAAGCAGATCGACGGCTCTCTCTATTATTTTAATTCCAAGGGCGTTATGTACGCCGCTAAGTGGTATACGAATTCGAAGACGGGCAGTAAGTATTATTTGAGCAAATCCGGAAAAGCACTTACGAGCAGCTGGCTGACAAAATCCGGAAAGAAATACTATTTTAATGAAAATTCTGTCGCTGTGACCGGTTGGAATCAGATTGACGGGTACTATTATTATTTTAATTCAAACGGCGTAATGCAGAAAAATAAATGGGTCGGTATTTATTATGTGGGATCGAATGGCCGGCGCACGAGTAAGACCAGGGGCGTTACGACTGTGAACGAAGATAAGACAAAGTACACATATACGAGCACGACATTGAATATAGAGCTTCTCAAGAAAACGAAACATGGAGTTTCCTACTGGGTAGCACACATTAAAACGGCTGACGCAAGTCAGCTGAAATCCGCGCTTTCGTATGGTACATATGGTGGAACACGTCAGACGACCTCAAGCGCGGTATCGTCAAATGGAGGGATTATCGGAATCAACGGCAGCGCATTTGATTATGACTCCGGGAAACCCTGGGCAAATACCGTATGTATTAAGAACGGCGTTGTTTACGCGGATCATGTGACAAATGACAATGTGATGGCTGTAACCTGGGATGGCATTATGTATAGAATTCCAGCCGGGCAATCCGCTTCTGATCTGATCGCTGCCGGAGTAAAGGATACGTACGTATTTGGACCAACGCTGATCATGGATGGGGTTTCTGTATATAAGGACCAGGTTACTGCTGCTGAGGCGTTAAAATATTATCCGCGCACGGCGGTTGGCATGGTCAGCCAGAATGATTATGTGCTTGTCGTCACAGACACAGGCAATTACAGCGGCCTGAATGGCGATGATCTGGTAAGTATTTTCCTGTCTTATGGCTGCCAGTTTGCATACAATCTGGATGGCGGCGGCTCATCTACGCTGTATTTTAATGGCCAGGTAATGAATTCATTGATCAGTGATTACCAGCGTCCGTGTGCCGATTTCCTTTATTTTACAAGATAGCTGGATCCGGGATACAGAGGAATGCGTTTTTTCTGTTTATATACAGGGAAACGCATTTTTTTGTTTGACAATTAAAAAAAACTGTGCTATCGTCTTTAGCAGATTAACGTGAACGTTTCTGTCTACTCAGACAAATAATTTTCCCGTGAATTAATTTTAGTGAATCAGATTTATGAGGTGTTTATGAAAGAAAAATATGAATCGCTGTCTTTGGCGATTTTGAAGGACCTTGCGAAAGCCCGGGGTCTGAAAGGTACGTCTGCAATGCGCAAGGCGCAGCTGATCGAGGTGATGCTGCAGCAGGACGAAAAAGATAAAGCAGCGGCGAAGCAGGCTGAGGATATGGAAAGCCGCACGGGGAAGGAACAAGCGGAAAACACGGACAGTCGTGCAGCTACCGAACGGACGGAAAACACGGACAGCCATGCAGCGGTTGAACGGACGGAAAACACGGACAGTCATGCTGCGGCCGAACAGACGGAAAACACGGACAATCGTGTAACGGCCGAACAGACGGAAAACATGGACAATCATGCAGCGGCCGAACAGGCGCAAGACGCAGGCAGATCCCATATGGAGTCGGCAAGGATTGATGAGAGACGAACGAGAACGGCCCGCCCGTCTGCTGCGCCGGATGAAAATACAAGGCCGATGCAGCGGCGCAGGCGCGTACCGGAGGGTGGGACAAGACCGCCCTATGATCGTAATAACGGAGAAAGACGCACCTATGACCGCGCAAGGATCCGGACGGAACAGCAGCCGGTGGAACACGGCCTTTCGGATACAAAACGGCCGCAGCCGGAGTTTCAGCCTGCGGACATGGAGCAGCGGCCGCAGCCGGAGTTTCATTCCATGGAACCAGAACAGCAGCCGACAGAAGCACGCCTTCCGGAAGCGGATCGTCCGCCTGCAGAGCTTTCTCAACTGGACAGCGGCCAGTCGGTGAGCGGTATTCTTGAGGTAATGCCGGACGGTTATGGCTTTATTCGAAGCGCAAATTATCTTCCGGGTGAGAATGATGTGTATGTCTCCCCGTCACAGATCCGTCGGTTCAACTTAAAGACCGGAGATATCATTTTTGGCAATACGAGGATTAAATCCCAGCAGGAAAAGTTCAGCGCCCTGCTTTATTTAAAAAAGATTAATGGGCTTCCGCCCTCCGAAGCGATGCGACGTTCGAATTTTGAGGATATGACGCCGATCTTCCCGAATGAGCGTCTGTGTCTGGAAAGAGACCCCAGAGGCATTTCAATGCGTATTGTGGATCTGTTTTCGCCGATCGGAAAAGGGCAGCGCGGTATGATCGTATCTCCGCCTAAGGCGGGTAAAACGACGCTTTTAAAAGATATCGCGAGATCTATATTGCGGAATAATCCGGAGATGCGGATCCTGATCCTTCTGATCGATGAGCGGCCTGAGGAGGTCACGGATATCAAGGAAGCAATCTGTGGGGATAATGTGGAGGTCATTTATTCCACGTTTGATGAGACGCCGGAGCATCATAAGCGCGTGTCGGAGATGGTCATTGAGCGTGCGAAGCGTCTGGTAGAGCAGAAGCAGGATGTGGTGATTCTGCTTGACAGCATCACACGATTGGCAAGAGCATATAACCTGACGGTTCCGCCAAGCGGCCGTACACTTTCCGGCGGTCTGGATCCGGCGGCGCTGCATATGCCGAAACGTTTCTTTGGTGCGGCGAGAAATATGCGGGAGGGCGGCAGCCTGACGATTCTGGCGACTGCTCTTGTGGACACCGGCAGCAAGATGGATGATGTGGTCTATGAGGAATTCAAAGGAACAGGCAACATGGAGCTTGTCCTTGACCGCAAGCTCTCTGAGCGGAGGGTATTTCCGGCTATCGATATTCCAAAGTCCGGTACGAGGCGTGAGGATCTGCTTTTAAACCGTGAGGAGCAGGAGGCCATATATATTATGCGCAAAGCGCTCAACGGGATGAAGTCGGACGACGCGGTGGAGAATATTATGAATATGTTTGTGCATACGCGCGACAATCGTGAGCTTGTGACGCGCGTGCGCAGGCAGAAGTTTGTGTAAATATCCATACCTGTTCAGCACCTTTATAGTATCCATTCATACTTCGATGTGAAAGTACCGTGCTGATCAGAAAAAAACCTTGCATTTCCGTATGAATTATGCTACCTGACTTTGGGAGTTAAATTAAAAAAGTAGTGCTAAGCCAAGGCTTAAAACCTGTGGCTTAGCATTTTTTTGATT
>JAJBVD010000077.1 GCA_020859985.1 Clostridiales bacterium | reverse complement strand
ATCCGGCACTTTCCCGGCGCCGCCAGCCGGGGGAATTAATGTCGGTTGCACATGCTGTCGTAAGAGCGCTTGGCCGCTGCAACAAATGGCTTCTTGGTCAAAAACGTGAGATGGAAGAGCATGCGCCGCAGAAGGTGAGGATACTGAAGGCAGGGACGGAAAATGGGGGGCTTGATACGTTTCCGGTCCTTTTGATGAATCTTTGCGGCCTGATTGAAGACTTTCTGGAGGATTCGCTGTGCGTGGAACTGAACACGAAAACACTGGATCTGTATTTTCAGGCGCGCCGTTTTCTGGATACCTGCGACCGCCTCAATGATAATTACGTAATCTATACGGAAAATCTGGCGAATGGTCATTTTCTGCTCCGCCTGTACTGTGTCGATATCTCGGAAAATCTGCAGGAATGTCTGGATAAAGGCAAAAGCACAATCTTTTTTTCAGCGACATTTTTACCGATTGCTTATTACAAGAGTCTTTTAAGCACGGAAAAAGGGGACTACGCGATCTACGCACAGCCGGTTTTTGATCCGGCCAACCGTCTGGTGCTGATCGGCACGGACACAAGCAGCCGTTATAAGAACCGGACGCCGCAGGAATACCATAAGATGGCGGAATATATTCTCCGGGTCATGCAGGCAAAACGGGGAAACTATATGGTATTTTTTTCCTCCTATCAGATGATGGATGATGTAGCCGACCGGTTTGACGCGATCTGTCTGGAAATGGGGGAGCCGGTGGAGACGGTCCGGCAGATGAACCGGATGAGCGAGGAGGAACGGGAGGCCTTTCTTGAAAAATTCGAACAGCCGCATCCGCAGGGGCTGGCCGGATTCTGCGTGATGGGCGGGATCTTCGGGGAGGGAATTGACCTTAAGGAAGACCGCCTGATCGGTGCGATCGTTGTGGGCGCCGGGCTGCCGCAGGTCTGTACCGAGAGAGAGATCCTGAAGGGTTTTTATGACAACCGGGGAGAGGACGGCTTCTTTTACGCCTATCTTTGTCCGGGGATGAACCGGGTGCTGCAGTCCGCCGGGCGTGTCATTCGCACGGAATCTGACCGCGGCGTTATCCTTCTGCTGGATGAGAGATTTGCCAGCGCCCGCTATCGGAGCATGTTTCCGGTGGAATGGGAGCGGCCGGGACTCTGCACACTGAAGAACATTGCGGAAAAGACAGCGGCTTTCTGGACGGATTCCTAAGAATTTCCAAAGATTCGGAAACGGAAATCTTAAAATTTTTGAAGCTGTGGACACAGAAACAAATAAATGGTAGAATAAGCCAGTTGTGAAAGAGAATTTTGGATGTGTGAAGGAGACGAGGACGATGAAGAAGAAACTGCTTTTGTTTTTCACGTTGGTGATGCTCATCAGCCTGACGATGGGCCTCGGTACGATGACAGCAGCCGCGGAGGAAAGTCAGGTGACAGTCGGGCTGACGCAGATCGACGGATACTGGTACTATTATGACGCAGACGGTGTGATGCAGACCGGCTGGCAGACGATCGGAGAGGACACCTATTACTTTATTACCTCGTCCTCGAAGCTCCCCGAGGGCTCCGCAGTGACCGGTCTGGCAAAGATCAACGGCTCCCGCTACTATTTCGATACGAATGGCGTGATGCAGACCGGTTGGCAGACGATCGGCAGCTATAAATATTACTTTCAGACGACTGGTACCGGCACGGAGGTCGGCGCCGCGGCGATCGGCCTGACCAAGATTGGCAAGTACAAATACTATTTTGATTCGAACGGCAGAGCGCAGACCGGTTGGGTAAAGATCAATAAAAAGAAGTATTACTTTGGCTCAAACTACCGGATGAAGACCAGCACCTGGGTCAAGGTTGGGAAATACTATTATTATGTGAATAAAAACGGCGTGATGCAGACCAGTTGCGTGACCGGTTCGTCGTCCAAAGGATACGGCTATGTGAACAGTCAAGGCCGCCGGACAACAAAGACGGATAAGAATGCGGCTGCGATGGTCAAAAAGGCACAGTCCTATAAGAGTAGTACCAAATACCTGATTCTGGTGAATTCCAAGACGAATAAGGTCGGGATCTTCACCGGCAAGAAGGGGAACTGGACGCTGAAATATTATTGGACCGCCTCTACAGGCAAGGCATCCTCGCCGACCGTGAAGGGCTCCTATACGATCACGGGCAGAGGAAAGTCGTTCGGCACGAGTACCTATACCTGCTGGTATTACACGCAGTTTTACGGGAACTATCTGTTCCATTCCATCCTGTACTCTCCGGGCAGCATGACGACAGTCGTGGAGTCCGGACTGGGGACGAATGCGTCTCATGGATGCGTGCGCCTCTCCCTGTCGCATGCGAAGTGGATTTACACTAACATACCGAACAAGACCAAGGTGATCAGCTACTGATCCCACTGTGCTCCTTTATAAGAATGAATCCCCGCCGCATTGCATAAAATGAGGAAGACAAGATGCAGGCGGGGATTTTGCGTGGTATGAAAAGGCGGACAGGGATGGCTCCGGCAGCTCGTTTTTGCGGAACAGTGAGAAGCGAGGAAAAGCATTGGGTGCAAAAGAGAATCTTTGCGGGATTTCTGACCGTACTTATGATAGTTGGCTACCCTGGGAACTCGTCTGCTTTTTTCACTGCTTCGGAACTGGTTTCGGCAAAAAAGCTTTTGAACAGAACGGATTCTGTTTCCGTATCTGCGGCGGATACGCTGGAGCTGTATGCCGCGAGTGCCGTGCTGATGGACGGCGGCAGCGGACGCGTGCTGTATGACAAGGATGGAGACACGCCGCTTCCGATGGCGAGCACGACGAAGATCATGACCTGCATTCTCGCACTGGAATGGCTGGAGAGCAACCCGGAGGCGCTTTGTCAGGTATCCGCGAACGCGTCCGCACAGCCGGAGGTAAAGCTGGGACTGGTGCAGGGGGATGAGTTTTATTTAAACGATCTTTTGTATTCGCTGATGCTGGAATCGCACAATGACACCGCGGTCTGCGTCGCGGAGACGGTCGGCGGCAGTGTAGAAGGATTTGCTGCCATGATGAATGCGAAGGCCAGAGAGATCGGCTGCACCGAGACTTATTACATCACGCCAAACGGCCTTGACGCGGAGGATGCGAATGGAGAACACCACACGACCGCGCGGGATCTGGCTCTGGTGATGCGGTATTGTCTCACCGGCTCCTCCCAATCCGCGGAATTTTTAAACGTGACCCGGACTGCTTCTTATACGTTTACGAACCGGTCCGGAACCCGCAGCTACAGCTGTACGAACCACAATGCCTTTCTGAACCTGATGGATGGGGCGCTTTCCGGCAAGACCGGGTTTACATCCAAAGCCGGATACTGCTACGTCGGCGCTCTTTTGCGGGATGGGAAGCTGCTGATCGTGGCGCTCCTCGCCTGCGGCTGGCCCAACAACAAGGGCTATAAATGGGTGGATACGAAGAAGCTGATGAACTACGGACTGTCGGAATTTGAACTGCGGGACATTACGGAAGGAACGGTCCGGACAGAGGATATTCCGGTGACGAACGGGCAGCAGGAGAGTGTGGCTACTATCGTTGAGGAGCTGTCCGCGACGGAGGTTCTGATGCGGGCTGACGATCAGACAGTGGTGCGGATAGAACAGTTCCGGACAATGGAAGCGCCGGTGCAGGCAGGGGAGCAGGTTGGTCTGGTGCATTATCTGGTCGACGGGACTGAGTATGCGACTGCTTCTATTGTGACGGCAGGAGAGGTGAAGGAGCGGACGTGGCTGTACTGTTTAAGGGAGCTGGCCGAGGCCTTCCTTTTCTGAAACGAATACCCATGACCTGATGTATAAAATGGTTTGCTGTCAGACATACTATGTGAATATAGCTGAATGCAGGTAACTGTTCAGGACAGTACCCCGCACTTGCTTCGAGGGTACGGAACAGTTACGAGTGCAGCAGAACGATCAGAATACGGGCCGTAAGAAAGACGGCGGAACGGAGGATTTGCATGAACAACAACACGCTGGAACAATTCAAAGAGTATCTGCACAAAATGCGTCAGTACGACCATGTCCTGACGCTTCTTTACTGGGATCTGTCTACGCTGGCTCCGGAAAAGGGGGTCGAGGCGCGGATGAATGCCATCAATTATTTTTCAACCGAGTCATTTCGCCTCTCTACGGCGGACGAGTACGGGGAAATGTTAAAGGAACTCTCAAAGCCGGAGCAGTTTGATGCGCTTGATGAGACCATGCAGCTGACGGTGAAACGCTATTTGCGCGATTATGAGCGTTTTAAACGAATTCCGGAGGAATTCTATTCCTCTTATACGGAGGTGAAAACGAGATCGGAGCGAGCCTGGGAGAAGGCAAAGCGCGCTGCGGATTTTTCTCAGTTTGCGCCGCATCTGGAGAAGGTGATTTCCATGACAAAGGAGTATGTGCACTATATGGAGCCGGATGAGGAGGCTTATGAGGTGCTCCTTGATCTGTATGAGGAGGGCATGGACAGTAAGACGATAGACCGCGTATTTGATGAACTCAAAGAAGGGCTGCTGCCGCTGCTGAAAAAGATCGAAGAGAGCGGCCGGCCGGATCTTTCTGCTTTAGAGGGCACGTACGACATGGAAGCACAGAAAAAAGTGCAGGACATGCTGCTTTCTTATATCGGCTTCGACAAGGATGCCGGAGCGACGGCTGAAAGCGAGCACCCGTTCACGACCGATCTTTGTATCGGGGATGTCCGTGTGACCAACCATTACAGCGAAAAAGACCCGATCAGTGCGATGTTCAGCGCCATTCATGAGGGCGGACATGCGATCTTTGGTCAGAATATCGATCCCGCTTATGAGGATACCGCGCTGGAGCAGGTAAATATGATGGGGCTTCATGAGAGCCAGTCCCGCTTTTTTGAGAATATACTGGGGCGCCGCCGCAGCTTCTGGGTGCCGATCTACGATAAGCTTGGCGAACTGCTTCCGCAGTTCCGGAAGGTGCCGCTTGACACATTCTGCCGGGCAATCAACGACGTTCATCCAAGCCTGATCCGCACGGAAGCCGACGAGGTGACCTATTGCCTGCATATTATCCTTCGCTATGAGATGGAGAAGGCCATCTTCCGTGACAACACGCCTGTGGACGAGCTTCCGCAGCTCTGGAACGATAAAATGGAAGAGCTGCTTGGCATACGTCCGGAAAATGACGGGGAGGGCATTCTTCAGGATATGCACTGGTCTGACGGTTCGTTCGGCTATTTTCCGTCCTACCTGCTCGGATCAATGTATGACGGCATGTTCCTGGAGGCACTGGAGAAAGAAAAGGGCAGTGTTGATACGATACTTGAGGAAGGACGCATCAGCGAAATTACCTCGTGGCTGAATGAAAAAATTCACCGTTATGGCAGCCGGTATACTTCGGCTGAGGTGCTGCAGCGCGTTTGCGGGAAAGAACTTTCTGCACAACCGTTATTAGATTATTTCAATCAAAAATATGCAAAATTATACGGTTTTCAAAAATAACAAAATTTTCAAAAAAATGCTTGCAATTTCCGGGAACTCATGTTATAGTACTCAAGCATGGTTCCTTGGTCAAGCGGTTAAGACGCCGCCCTCTCACGGCGGAAACAGGGGTTCGATTCCCCTAGGGACTATCTCAAAGGCTTCGCAGACGATGTATATGCATTGTCGTGCGGAGCTTTTTTGTGATATAAGAAATTTCTATCCCTGTATCATAAAAAGCTCCGCGGCAGATTTATTCAGAGTTTCATACGGATTTCTTTTGTAAAATTGATGTGGAAGTGGCTGTATGTTTGTGATATACTGACTATATTAGTGGCTACGCAGAACGCCGCCTTGTAAGGCCGGCACCAAAGAGACATCTCTGACAGGTGAAAAGATTGAAAAGACGGATCGAACAATTACTGAACGGAATATTTGAATATGAGCAGGGACAGCTCGTCATCCGCCCGGAAGAGCTGACCATGAGCGGTGCGCCGGGAGAAGTGCTGCACGGGAAGTTTTTCATAGAAGGCGCGGCCGGACAGAGGGTGCATGGCTTTCTCTACCCGTCTGACGCGCGGATGATCTGCGAGCCGGCGGAGTTCCTTGGCACGTCCAATGAGATTCACTACCAGTTCGACAGCAGCGGTCTGCCGCAAGGAGCCGAAAGCATCGGGAAGCTTTTGATCTGCAGCGACTGCGGGGAGTATGAGATTCCCTGCACAGTAAATATAGTGGCCGGATCCGTTGACCGCAAGCTGCCGTTTTCCGACCTTGCGGGATTTACAGAGTATGCCAAGACAGATGCCAGGATGGCCTGCCGGGCATTCTGGACGCCGGAGTTTCGGAGCCTTTTGTGCGAACAGCCCGGGCTGCTGGCCTTGTATGAGGGCGTGATGGCTACAGGGACAGAGCGCAGGGGCGAGCTCGTTCCGATGAGCCGTTCTGTATTTATGCTGCACGCGATGGAAGAGTTTTTGATCGGTGCGGGCCAGAAAGAGGCAGTCGTGCTTTCTCTCTCCGGGCCGAATGAAGGGACGCAAAGCTTTGCGGAAGCAGCAGGAGACGACCGGTACGAAGCCACCTATGAGTGGCATTGCGGCGGGTTCCGGGAGCCGGTGCGTGAGACGCTGCATCTTCATAAAAGCACCTGGGGATTTCAGGAGATCTCCGTGGAATCCGACGCTCTGTTTCTGCGTCCGGAGAGAAGAAGCTTTACGACAGATGATTTTGCAGGCAGCAGCTTTGACCTCAATCTGATTCTGGATGCGAATCTGATGCACGCGGGCAATAATTTTGCAAGACTTACCCTGCGTGCAGGCAGACAGAGCATACAGGTTCTGGTGAGCGCCAAAAAGTCCGGGAGAGCGGGGAACCGCCAGTCGCATATCCGGAAGATCATGATCAAAAAGCTGGAGAACAGCTATATTGATTTCCGGCTGAAGAAGATGGATCTTGAAACCTGGATCGAGCGGTCGGTCAGTGTGATCAACAGCTATAAAAGAGCCGGCGGGGATGACCCGTTCGCGGATCTTTTTCTGGTGCAGATGTATTTTGCCGATGACAAAAAACACAAGGCGGAGAAGCTTTTGGAGCAGATTGAGTCGCAGAAGGAGCGGCTGAATACACCGGAGCGCTACTGCTTTTATCTCTATATTTCGACCTTTCTCTATCGCGAGGCCTCCTATGTGGACCGGGTGGAGGAGGAGGTTACCAGGCAGTTTTACCGCAATCAGGCAAGCTGGCCGCTGCAGTGGATTCTTTTGTACCTTCAGGAAAAATATTTAAATGATACAGATGCGCGCTATGAGGCGGTTGCGGAGCAGTTCCGGAGCGGATGCCGCAGCCGGATCCTGTATGTGGAGGCATATCAGGCCCTTCGCAGCAATCCGTTCCTTCTGCGCCATCTGGGAGAATTTGAGCTGCATCTTCTGCATTTTGTGGATCAGGAAAAGGTGATGACGGCGGAAATTCTCCGCCAGGTTGCGAACCTTACCATGCATCAGACTGCATTTGATGGGCGGCTGTTTGACGTCCTCGCACACGGATATCAGGTATATCCCTCTGAAGATCTGCAAAGGGCGATCTGTCAGCTCCTGATCCGGGGACAGAAGACCGGCCCGCTCTATTTCCCATGGTATGCTCTGGGGGTAGAGACCGGTCTGCGCATGAACGGACTTTATGAAGCCTATATGCAGAGTATGGACTGCATACAGTTTCAGGAGCTCCCGCAGATTATCCGCATGTATTTTGTCTATGATACCTCTCTGGATTACCGGAAGCGGGCTGCACTCTACCGCAGCATTGCGGACGCCCGCAAAAGCGATCCGCAGACCTGGCTCAATCACCGCCCGGCGATGGAGCGTTTTGTGGCGGAACAGCTTGAGCTGGGACACATTACGGATGATCTGGCGGCGCTCTACCTTGATTTTCTGAAAGAGCCCATGATCACAGAGTCGCTTGCGAAAAAGGTGATACGGCTTCTGTTCACCTGTGAGGTCACCTGTGATATGTCGGGGATGCAGCAGATCGTGGTCCATTCCGGACGCATGCCCCGTGAGATTTCAGCCGGCCTGAAAGACGGAAAAGGCCGGATCCGGATAAGCGATCCGGACAGCGCCATCTTTATGACAGATGGGACGGGAGGGCGCTACGCTGCCGGAACATCCTGCCGGATACGCCGTTTTATTGAGGATGAGAGACTGATGGCTTGGTGCGCAAAAAAAGCGCCGGAGGACCTGAACCTTGTGGTCTATCTGACTTCGGAGAGCCTGAAGGATCATGTGATGGATGAACGGCTGCTGCCGTTTTTTATGGCAGGCTGTGAGCTGGCCGGGATATCGGATGGGTATCGGGATGAGCTGAGAAAAAGCGTACTGGACTGGTATATGACACACACCATGGACGACACGCTCCCGGATTTTCTTGACCGGATTCCTTGTGAGGAATACGTCCGCGTCGACAAAACGGCGCTGGTCACGCTTCTTGCCGAGGAAAGCCGGTGCGCGGAAGCGTTTGAGCTGCTGAACCGATATGGCGCGGAGGGAATTCCTCTTCTGCAGATGGTACGCATCTGCAGCCGTATGGTGCTGGAGCTGGAATTTGAAGAGAACACCATGCTCCTCTCTCTTTGCCACTGGTGTTTTGAAAAAGGAAAATACGATGATAAGCTGCTGCGTTATCTGCTTCTCTATTATGAGGGATCGGTTGAGAATATGAAGCTGGTGTGGAGCGCGGCCTGTGAATTTGGTCTGGATGCGATGCTGCTCGAAGAGAAAATTCTCATGATGATGCTTTTTACGAGACAGGGCACGCAGGGCTCCGAACCCATTTTTGAATCCTATCGGAAAAAGATGGGACGCAAAAAGCTGTGCAGGGCTTATGTGAATCTGAAGTCCTATGAATACTTTGTGAAGGGGCTTCCGGTCGCGGATCCGGTCTTTGCTTTTATAGAAAATGACTACCGGCGCTTAAGCGGAACAGACCGGCTTTCCGAACAGGAGGAGGTATGTCGTCTGGCACTTCTGCAATACTACGCGAGGGCTGTGTCTCTTACGAAGACACAGCGCGTTTACGCGGAGGAAATGCTGGAGGAATTCAATACAAAGGGAATGCGTTTTGCATTTTATCTGCGCTTTGACGAGGCGCTTTTGCGGTCGTGGCAGATGGAAGGCCATGTATTTGCGGAATATGTGGGCAACCCAAAGAGCACGGTGTATATTGAGTACCGTTATCGGAACGCGAAGCAGGCCGACTCTGCTGAGCCATCTGATGCTGCAGGGACACAGGATGCCGGGAAAAATTCTGCCTGTGAGGTATCTTATACGCGGGAGATCGTGCCGGACTGCTTTGAGGGAATTTTTGTGCGGGAGTTTACCCTGTTTGCGGATGAGGAGGTCGAGTGCAGGTTCATCGAAGAGCTGCCCTCCGGCCAGGAGAAAATCCGCTCTGACAAATGGGTTCTTAAGGTGAACGAAGAGACGGGCGGCGCGGGCATGTACAGCCTTCTGAACCGGATGTGCAGGGCTGTGCACGACGGAGATGAGTCCGGGGCGGCGGCGCTGGATTCCTGGCTGACGCTTGAATACCTTGCGAAAGAAGTGTTCACATTAGTATAATAGCAGGTGGTATTATGATACAGGCAAAGGATGAATTGATTTTAGGGATAGACCTGAATGCGGAATATACGCAGGTGACATACTGGCATCAGTCGGTCCGGGAGCCGGAGACTCTGGGGATTCTGGACGGGGCAGGGCAAATGCCCGCCGGGCTCGGTCAGACGGAGGACGGGACTCCTTCTGCACCGGACGAGCTGCTGGCGGAGCATCTGCGGTCGTGTCTGGCGGATCTGAAGCTTTTGACCGATCATACGACGCTCCATGTGATGGTGACGGTGCATCAGCTTGATGAGAGTCTGAATCAGGTGATCATTCAGGCGCTGCAGCGGATTGGTGTGGACCGGAAGCATATCTATGTACAGGATTATCTTTCTTCTTTTTATTATTATACGGTGAACCAGAAAAAGGAACTCTGGATGCAGGATGTGGCACTGCTTACCTTTGAACCGGATGGGGAAAATGACCCGCCTGCAGAGAATACTGCCGTGCAGGATACTTCTTCGGGCAGCGATGGCTCCGGCGGAGAAGCACCGTCTGAGAGAACATCTTTTGAGAGAAGCGGCGAAATTGTCGGCTATGTACTGCACATTGACCGCTCCACAAAGCCGGCGATCGCCACAGCAGATCCGGTCGCACGGCAGCCTATGACGGAAGAGGTGCGGGCAGGGCGTTCGGAGGCTGACTGGCGGAAAGAAAAGGACCGTCTTTTCTTTGAGCTTCTGAAAAAAGTGTTTGAGCGGCGCACGGTGTCCGTCAGTTATCTCATGGGCGACTATTTTAATAAAAGCTGGGCAACACGGTCAATCCAGTTCCTTTGCACAGGGAGACGCGCTTATCAGGGTATGAATCTTTATTCCAAAGGCGCCTGTTATGCGGCAATGGAGCGGGCGGGACTCATCCCGCCGCGGGAGATCATCTTCGGCGGTCTGGATATGATCGACCGGAATATCGGCATGGAGATGCGGATACGGGGAAAAGACAGCTATTATCCGCTGGTGAATGCGGGAGTCAACTGGTACGAGGTACACCACGTATGTGAATTCATCCCGCATGACGAGCGTGAGATCCGCCTGCTTTCCCGCTCAATGACACCCGGTGATACGACCATGCACAGTATGCGTCTGCCGGGTCTGCCCAAAAGGCCGGACCGCGCGACCAGGCTGCGCATGACCGTGTATTTTACCTCGCCATCCTGCTGCCGTGTTGAAGTCGAGGATCTGGGATTCGGAAACCTGTACAAGTCCTCCGGCCTGAGCTGGAGCCGAGACATACGGTTTTAAAAGTCCAGAACAGCAGCAAAATGAAAAACAGGAGCGTGCCATGAGCTATGATCTCTGCCTGCTGAAACAGGCAAAACAGCCATATTATATAGAAAATATCCGTACCGGGATTTATTCGCTGGAAGAACTGTGCTTTTATCTGTATCACAACATCTGTCTGATAGATGAGAGCATTATCAACGAAAAACTCTGCGACTGGATACGGGATGAACTGCACCTGAACAGGCTTTACCGGCAGCTGTATGATCAGCTCCAGAAGATAGAGTCGTCTGCCCGCAAGGATCAGACGGGGCCGAAAGGCTCTCATGAAGAGAAGACATCTCAGGAGGGGCTCGCGGCGGCATTTGTGCTGCCAATCTTCCGGGAAGCGGGCTATCTGACAAGCCAGGAAATGCACGCCTACCAGGAACAGCTCGCCAAACTGGAGGTGCAGTCCGATGAGATGAAGCAGAAGCTGCGCGGGGATTATCTGGTCAAAGAGAGCATGTACGCGCGCGCGGTGTGGATGTATCGGCAGATTCTGAAAAACCGCAATCCGGGCAAGCTCGGTACACAGTTTTACGCAGCCGTCTGGAACAACCTCGGTGCAGCTTACGCCGGAATGTTCCGGTTTGAAGAGGCGGCGGACTGTTTTCTGGAGTCCTGGCGACTGATGAAGACCAAAGAGACCTTTCGAAAATACATCAGTGCCCTGCCGCTGTATCTGTCAAACGATGAATATCAGAAGCGGCTGAAAGAGCTGCAGTCTGATGAGTATCTGGCGCGGACCATACAGGAGCATAATGCAAAGCTCTGCGAAAGCCCGGAATTTCTGGCATATGCAGAGCAGGTAAAGAAGCGCCCGCTGGAAGAGATTGTCGAAGAACTGAAGGAACAATATTCCAAAAGCACACGGATCTGACGGGCGGCATTTGCGGTTGACTTATCTCTGTACTTAGGGATATAATGTGCGATAGCAATGAGCCGTGCAAATCCGATGGACGAAGGAATGAGCTGCTTGCAGCTCAGAATTTCGGGCAGCGGATTTATAGGGCGAACGCCCGACAGCGAGGGAGCGTAAGCTCACGAGCGGGCACGGCGAATGAAAATAAAGGAGAGACCGATGATTCATAATCTGACAGAACCGGTACATGAACAGTCTGAACCAGCTGAGGCTGCAGATGCGCTTCATGAGGAATGCGGCGTATTTGGCATCTATGATTTTTCGGGTGAAAATGTTGCCTCTACCATTTATTACGGATTGTTCGCACTACAGCATCGCGGCCAGGAGAGCTGCGGCATTGCTGTCAGCGATACGAATGGGCCGAAAGGCAAGGTCCTTTCTCACAAGGGGATGGGGCTTGTAAATGAGGTGTTTACGCAGGATCATCTGGCGCAGATGAAAGGGGATATTGGTGTCGGTCATGTCCGCTATTCGACGGCGGGAGGCAGTACCAGAGAGAACGCTCAGCCTTTGGTTCTGAATTATGTCAAAGGGACTCTGGCACTGGCACACAACGGCAATCTGATCAACACTCCGCTGCTTCGCAGAGAGCTGGAGCTCGGCGGTTCGATTTTTCAGACAACGATAGATACAGAAGTGATCGCGTACCACATCGCGCGGGAGCGTGTGCGGGCGAGAAATGTAGAAGAAGCGGTAGCGAATGCGATGAAAAAGCTGAAAGGCGCGTATTCGCTGATCATCATGTCTCCGCGCAAGCTGATCGGCGCGCGGGACCCTTATGGATTCCGGCCGCTGTGCATCGGAAAGCGGGATAATGCGTATATTCTTGCATCTGAGACCTGCGCACTGGACACGATCGGTGCGGAATACATCCGGGATGTGGAGCCGGGTGAGATTGTGACGATCACGCCCAAGAATCAGATACAGTCATCGACGGATCGATATCTGACGCCGGGGGGAATACCGGAGGCAAATGCAGACCTGCAGGGTGCTATGACAGATACCATTCCGACTGCGGAATCAAAGCCGGAGGCAGAAACAGCGATTTCCTCAAATCGGAGTATGTGTTTTCCACCGGAGCGGCAATGTGAGACCGCCCGCTGTGTCTTTGAATATATTTATTTTGGAAGAGCGGACAGCCGTATAGACGGCGTCAGCGTCTATGATTCCCGTATCCGTGCAGGACGTTTTCTGGCAAAGGATTCGCCGGTGGATGCGGACCTCGTGGTCGGTGTTCCGGAATCCGGCAACGTCGCGGCACTTGGTTATTCGCTGGAATCCGGCATTCCATACGGGATGGCTTTCATGAAAAACAGCTATGTCGGGCGGACATTCATCAAGCCCGGCCAGAGCAGCCGCGAATCCAGCGTGCGCGTAAAGCTCAATGTGCTGCGTGACGCGGTAGAAGGAAAACGGGTCATCATGATAGACGACTCGATCGTGCGCGGCACGACAAGCGACCGGATCGTGCGCATGCTGCGCGACGCCGGGGCGAAAGAGGTGCATATGCGGGTCAGCTCGCCGCCGTTTCTGTATCCGTGTTATTTTGGCACGGACGTACCGGCAAGAGAGCAGCTGATCGCTTACAACCGGGAGATTGAGGACATCCGGAAGATCATCGGCGCGGATACGCTTGCCTATCTCAGGCTGGATCGCCTGCCGGAGCTTACGGATGGACTGCCGATCTGCAACGGATGCTTCACGGGGAAATACCCGATGGAGCCGCCGCAGGAGGATATCAGGGGAGATTACGAACGCTGACATATTGAGACGCCCATCCATTTCCGATGCAGACACGTTGATTTTCGCGCTTTGCCTGCGCCGCTTATGATTCGCTGCTTCGCTGAAACTCGCTTCGCTCAGACAATGGCTCAGCAGCGAAAGCTATGCTCGGAAAGCCTGCGAAAATCTGCCTACCGTCTGCTGTCGGAAATAGATGTGTGTCATAAAATGTGCGCAGCGCTCATATTAAAAGGAGAATGTTATGAGTACGAATAGATATCAGAGTCCGCTCTCGGAGCGGTATGCGAGCAAGGAGATGCAGTATATTTTCTCGCCGGATAAGAAGTTCCGCACCTGGAGGCGGCTGTGGATTGCCCTGGCGGAGACGGAGCAGGCGCTTGGTCTTGCGATCACGGATGAACAGATCGCGGAGATGAAAGCGCATCAGGATGACATTAATTATGATGTGGCGAAGGAGCGGGAAAAGGTGGTCCGCCACGACGTCATGTCACATGTCTATGCCTACGGCGTACAGTGCCCGAAGGCGAAGCCGATCATTCATCTCGGTGCGACATCCTGCTATGTGGGAGATAATACAGACATCATTGTCATGACCGAGGCGCTTCAGCTTGTGAAGAAAAAGCTGGTCAATGTCATTGCGCAGCTGGCTGTTTTTGCGAAAAAATACGAAGATCTTCCGACGCTTGCATTCACGCACTTTCAGCCGGCACAGCCGACGACGGTTGGGAAAAGGGCGACGCTCTGGACGCAGGAGTTTCTGATGGATATGGAGGATCTGGACTATGTCCTTTCCACGATGAAGCTGCTCGGCTCAAAAGGAACGACCGGTACGCAGGCAAGCTTTCTGGAGCTGTTTGACGGCGACCAGGAGAAAATCGATCAGATCGATCCGATGATTGCAAAAAAGATGGGCTTTACGTCCTGCGTGGCCGTGTCCGGGCAGACCTATTCGCGCAAGACGGATACAAGGGTGCTGAATGTCCTTGCGGGCATTGCCGCGAGTGCGCACAAGATGTCGAACGACATCCGTCTGCTGCAGCATCTGAAAGAAGTGGAGGAGCCGTTTGAAAAGACACAGATCGGCTCATCTGCGATGGCTTACAAGCGCAATCCGATGCGCTCAGAGCGCATCGCGTCTCTGTCGCGCTATGTCCTCTGCGACGCGCTGAATCCGGCGGTGACCTCGTCCTGCCAGTGGTTTGAGCGTACACTGGACGATTCCGCGAACAAGCGTCTGTCCATTCCGGAAGGTTTCCTTGCGGTGGACGGCATTCTGGACCTTTGCCTGAACGTCACAGATGGCCTGAAGGTGTATCCGAAGGTCATCGAGAAGCACCTGATGGCAGAGCTCCCGTTCATGGCGACCGAAAACATTATGATGGATGCGGTCAAGGCAGGCGGAGACCGGCAGGAGCTTCATGAGAAGATCCGTGAGCTGTCGATGGAAGCGGGCCGTACCGTGAAAGAAGAAGGAAAAGAGAACAATCTGCTGGAGCTGATTGCTGCGGATCCGGCGTTTAACCTGTCGCTGGAGGACCTGCAGCGCTCCATGGAGCCGTCCCGCTATGTCGGACGCTCAAAGGAGCAGGTGGAACGGTTTGTGGAGACGGTTGTGCAGCCGGTATTGGATGAAAACAAAGAACTGCTTGGCGTGACGGCTGAGATTAATGTATAAAATGACAGAAAACAGCATAGGATGGTCAGGATTGGCATGACGGTCCGGATAAAAAACGATTTGTAAAAATCGCAAGGAGGAAACCATTATGGTACAGGCAATCGTAGGAGCGAACTGGGGAGACGAAGGAAAAGGAAAGATTACGGATATGCTGGCGCAGGAAGCTGACATCATCGTAAGATTTCAGGGCGGCGCTAACGCCGGGCATACGATCATTAATAATTACGGCAAATTTGCTCTGCATACCCTGCCGTCCGGTGTGTTTTACGATCACACGACAAGCATTATCGGCAACGGAGTCGCGCTGAATATTCCTCTGCTGGATAAAGAGATCAAAGGACTTCTGGAGCGCGGCGTGCCGATGCCGCATATTCTGGTATCGGACCGTGCGCAGGTCGTGATGTCCTATCATATTCTGTTGGATCAGTATGAGGAGGAGCGCCTGGGCGGCAAATCCTTTGGCTCGACAAAGTCCGGTATCGCACCGTTCTATTCGGATAAATTTGCCAAGATCGGTTTTCAGGTGAGCGAGCTCTTTGACGAGGATACATTAAAAGAAAAGGTGCAGCGCATCTGTGACCTGAAGAATCCGCTGTTTGAGTATCTGTATCACAAACCGGTGCTTACCCCGGATGCGCTTCTTGAAGAACTGCACGGGTATCGGGACACCATCGCGCCGTTTGTAGCAGATACCGGAGCATTCCTTGCGAAAGCGTTAAAAGAAGGAAAGACCGTATTGCTCGAAGGCCAGCTCGGTACGCTGAAGGATCCGGACCACGGCATTTACCCGATGGTGACGTCGTCTTCCACGCTGGCAGGCTACGGCGCGATCGGCGCGGGCGTCCCGCCCTATGAGATCAAGCGTATCGTCGCGGTCAGCAAGGCCTATTCCAGTGCTGTTGGTGCCGGCGCGTTTGTCAGTGAGATTTTTGGCGAGGAAGCCGATCTGATGCGCAATCACGGCGGCGACGGCGGCGAGTATGGGGCAACCACAGGCCGTCCGAGAAGAATGGGCTGGTTCGACTGCGTAGCCTCGAAATACGGCTGCCAGATGCAGGGTGCGACGGAAGTCGCTTTCACGGTGCTCGACGCACTTGGCTATCTCGATGAGATTCCGGTCTGTGTCGGCTACGAGATTGACGGCGAGGTGACGACGGACTTCCCGACAACAGTAAAGCTTGAAAAGGCAAAGCCGGTACTGGAGGTGCTTCCGGGCTGGAAGTGTGACATCCGCGGCATCCGCAAGTACGAAGAGCTTCCGGAGAATTGCCGCAACTACGTGGAATTCATCGAGAAGCATCTCGGCTTCCCGATCACGATGGTGTCGAACGGGCCGGCACGGGAGGATATCATCTATCGTAAAAGCGTTCTCAATGGATAATTTTACGTTTTAATAAAGGAGTATATGAGCATGAAGATTCTCGTCCTTGCGGGCGGCTACAGCCCTGAACGCAACGTATCTTTGAGTTCCGGCGCGATGATCGCCGGTGCTCTGCGGGAAAAAGGGCATCAGGTCGCGATCATTGATTCCTACATCGGCGTCAGTGATCAGGAGGCCGACATTGACCAGCTTTTTGAAAAGGAAATCTGCGGGGAATGGAAGATCATCTCGACCGCGGTGCCGGATCTGAAAGCCTTAAAGGCGGCTCATCCGGAGTGCAAAAACCGCCTGATCGGACCGAACGTCCTGCGGCTTTGCCGTGAAGTGGATGTGGTTTTTCTGGCGCTGCATGGCGGAAGCGGTGAGGACGGCAGGATCCCGGCCGCGCTTGACCTGATGGGCGTGCATTATACCGGCTCAGATTATCTGGGCAGCGGTATCGCCATGAACAAACATCTGACGAAAGTCCTCGCGAAAGAGGCCGGAGTCAATGTTCCGGCATGGGAGCTGCGTGACATTACCGATGATGAGGCAATAGAGGCCGCACTGCGCGAGGTGCAGCTGCCGGTCGTTGTGAAAATACTGGATGGAGGCTCCTCCATTGGCGTTTATATTGCCAGGACGCTGCCGGAGCTTCGCGCGGCGCTTGAAGCAAATCGCGGAGAACGTCTCCTTTTTGAACAATACATTGAAGGACGCGAGATTCAGATGGGCTTTCTGAACGATCGCGCGCTTCCGTCTATTGAGATTATTGTCAACAAAGAATTCTATAATTACGAGAACAAATATCAGAAGGGACTTGCGTATGAGAAAACCCCGGCGGATATCCTTCCGTCCGAGGAGAAAGAGATGGGAGAGATGCTGCTTGCCGTTGCACATGCGCTTTCCCTTCGCGTTTACGCACGCGCGGATTTTATTATTGATAAAAACGGAAAGATATGGTTTATTGAGATCAATACCCTGCCCGGCATGACGCCGACCAGTCTTCTTCCGCAGGAAGCGGAGGCAGCAGGGGTATCTTTTGGTGAGCTCTGTGAGCAGATTGTGAATGAGGCTCTCAGGGAGAAAGTGGGGACGGAGGACTGACAGAAAGGACAGCCATCGCATGCAAAATCACCCTGCGGGTGATGCGATGGCCTGCGTCATAGATTTGCAGTGCAAACCTATGACAATTCACGAGAGGAAGTGACAGGTATGGCACATGGAAGCGGAGGTTCCGGACACGGGAAAAAGCATGCGGCTCTGATCGGTACGGTAGTGATCATGGCAGTTTTGCTGATTCTGGCGGGCGGACTTGCTTTTGCGGTCAACTATGTGATGGGCAGCATTGGCGAGATTGAAGAAGTGGAGCTGCTGGATCCGGAGTCCGAGGAGTTCGAGACAGATGAGGATGCCGGAGAAGACAGTATCGACCCGGATGAGATCGAATGGGCCGAGGATCTGGAGGAGACAGAAGCGAGCAGCGGGATCACGAATATTCTTCTGATCGGGCAGGACACGAGGGTATCCGGTACCAGAGAGCGCTCGGACTCGATGATTCTGATCTCCATCAATTCGGACACGGATTCTGTGAACATGATTTCCTTCATGCGAGATCTGTATGTGCAGATTCCGGGCTATTCGGACAACCGGATCAATGCGTCCTATCAGTTTGGCGGTGCGGAGCTTCTCGATGAAGTGATTGAGAAAAACTTCGGCGTCTCTATTGATTATAATGTCGAGATTGATTTTGACGGATTTCAGGATGTGATCGATCTGCTTGGCGGCGTAGATATCACGCTGACCTCGACCGAGGCGAGTTATTTCCAGAATGCGGGTTACTCTGTGTCAGAAGGAACGAATCACGTTTATGGTGAATTCGCCCTTTTGTACGCGCGGACAAGATATGTCTCTACGGCCACGGAAGCCAATGATTTCGGCCGGACGCAGCGGCAGCGTGCGGTGATCACCAGCCTTTTCAATGCCTATAAGGACGTCGGCATTACGACGCAGATCGCGCTGGTGGATGATATTCTTTCTTTGATCGCCACGGATATGCCGACAACCCAGATTCTGTCCCTGCTCTATGAAGCGCAGGCGATGGACTTAAATGAGCTCGGTTCGTACCGGATCCCGATAGACGGCTCCTACACCAATCAGACGATCCGCGGCATGCAGGTGCTGGTACCGGATCTGACGGTGAACCGTGAGGCAGTGCAGGAGATGATCGCAGGGACGTATGAAGAGTAAAAGCAGATGTGCGGGATAGAGGAGGAATAAAATCAGGTGTTGACAATCCGGTCTGAAATGTTATACTGGACAGAGCAAAAGATCAAACAGCATATTTTAATACGTTGAAGAGAAGAGTAAAATGCGGAAGCATCCAGAGAGAGGACGGCAGCTGGAAAGCCCTTATGCGGAACCATTTGAAGACTGCCTCTGAGTGACCCCAATCCGGTCCGGTGACTCCGTTATCGTCGAATGAGTAAAAAAACAGGGTGGAACCGCGGCACTTGTATGATCGCCCCTGGCAGTTTGAATAAGCTGTCAGGGGCTTTTTCTTTGCATCCCGCTAATACGAATTCAGCGGCTTTGCTGCTCAAAATCATGCTGCCCGATTATGGAAGAAAGGAGAGTTTTATGAAAGAGAAATGCAAAGTATTAAAGTCGGTCTTTCTGTCAGACTGGAGTCCGATGGAAAAAGGCCTGCTTTTGACGGATGTCCTGCTGTTCGGCGTCCTGCTTGGATGGCTGACATCCCCGCTGAAGAACGGACTCAGCTTCTTCAGCAACAATTCCTGGGATATAGATAATTCCTCCGATGATCACTCAGCTTCTGATGATCATTCTATGAGCGGCCTCGAATTCGAGGATGACGAAGACTGGGAAGACGAGGATGACGAAGAAGACCAGGAAGTCTAAGAGGGCCAGAAAGATTTAAGCCTGATATACGGCGGCTTACGGGCAATAAACGATATCAGGTAATAAATGATATCAGGCAATAATGGCAACAGGAAATAAATGTTTATATATAAGGAGGATTACCCAAAATGATAATCACATTAAAAGACGGCTCGAAAAAGGAATACGCGCAGCCGATGGCGGTCATTGACATCGCGAAGGACATCAGCGAGGGTCTTGCGCGTGTGGCAACAGTCGCCGAGATCAACGGTGAAGAAGCGGATCTGCGCACGGTCGTGGATTCGGACTGTGAGCTGAATATTCTGACCTTTGACAGTTCTGAGGGCGCGGGAGCGTTCCGTCATACGACTTCGCACATCATGGCGCAGGCCATCAAGCGTCTGTATCCGGACGTAAAGCTGGCAATCGGCCCGTCCATCGCGGATGGTTTTTACTACGACATCGACAGCGAGAATCCAATCACGCCGGAGGATCTGGAGAAGATCGAGGCGGAGATGAAGAAGATCGTGAAAGAGGATCTGCCGCTTATCCGCTTTACAAAGCCGAGGGAAGAGGCCATCGCGTATTTCAAAGAGAAAAATGAGCCGTACAAGGTAGAACTGATCGAGGATCTGCCGGAGGATGCGGAGATCAGCTTTTACCAGCAGGGAGAGTTCGTCGACCTCTGCGCCGGACCGCATCTGATGAGTACAAAGCCGGTCAAGGCGTTCAAGCTGACCAGCATCGCAGGCGCGTACTGGAGAGGCAGCGAGAAAAACAAGATGCTGACCCGTATCTACGGCACCTCCTTTACAAAGAAAGCGGATCTGGACGCTTACCTGACCCGCATGGAGGAAGCAAAAAAGCGTGACCACAGAAAGCTCGGCAAGCAGCTTGGGCTGTTCATGATGACGGATGAGGGCCCGGGATTCCCGTTCTTTTTGCCGAACGGCATGATTTTGAAGAATACCCTTCTGGACTACTGGAGAGAGATCCATACAAAGGCGGGCTATGTGGAGATTTCCACACCGATCATCCTCAACCGCCAGCTCTGGGAGACCTCCGGTCATTGGGATCATTATAAGGAAAATATGTATACCACAGTCATTGACGACGAAGATTACGCGATCAAGCCGATGAACTGTCCGGGCGGCGTACTGGTGTACAAGTCGGAGCCGCGTTCCTACCGCGACCTGCCGCTGCGCATGGGCGAGCTGGGTATCGTGCACCGTCACGAGAAATCCGGCCAGCTGCACGGCCTGATGCGTGTGCGCTGCTTCACACAGGATGATGCGCACATTTTCATGACACCGGAGCAGATCCGCGGCGAGATAAAGGGCGTCGTGAAGCTGATCGATGAGGTATACCAGCTGTTTGGCTTCAAATATCATGTGGAGCTGTCCACCCGCCCGGAGAATTCCATGGGAAGCGATGAGGACTGGGAGATGGCGACCGAAGGCCTGCGCGGTGCGCTGGACGAGCTTGGCCTGGACTATGTGATCAACGAGGGCGACGGCGCGTTCTACGGCCCGAAGATCGACTTCCATCTGGAGGATTCCATCGGCAGAACCTGGCAGTGCGGCACCATCCAGCTTGACTTCCAGCTGCCGCAGCGCTTTGAGTGCGAATACATCGGTGCGGACGGCGAGAAGCATCGCCCGATCATGATCCACCGCGTGGCGTTCGGCTCCATCGAGCGTTTCATTGGCATCCTGATCGAGCACTTTGCGGGCGCGTTCCCGACCTGGCTGTCGCCGGAGCAGGTGCGCATCCTGCCGATCTCTGACAAGTTCATCGACTATGCGGAACAGGTAAAAGCTTCCCTGCGTGAGGAAGGCATCCGCGCGAACGTCGACACCCGTGCGGAGAAGATCGGCTACAAGATCCGCGAGGCACAGCTTGCGAAGACTCCGTATATGCTGGTAGTTGGCGCGAAAGAGGAAGAAGAAGGCCTTGTCTCCGTGCGCAGCCGCTCCGAAGGCGACAAGGGACAGAGTACACTCGCGGACTTTACTGCAGCTATCAAAGAAGAGATTGCGACCAGAGCGCGGTAATGCGGGATGGATAAAAGAACTTGAATGCACTGTGTAAAATGCAGCGGTTCAGAACAGCAGAATGCAGAGCAACAGAATACATTAGAATATGATATGCAGGACCCGGAATTCTTTCTATGAATCATGGAAAGGTTCCGGGTTTTTATGCGCAGCTTCTTTCACTTTTTTGACCGCAACCAGTTCGACCGTCTGGCGATTCTTTTTCCATACTTTCTTCACATTTCACACACAACTGGAACACATAATTGTCAAAATCCAGACACAGTTACCTCGTAAAATTGACGAGAAAAGGGACGAATTGAGGCAAGTTTTAAAACAATTTGCACGGAAAGCCTCACATAATCTGGTGATTGCTTTCCAGAAACTCCTGTAACTGTGAAGGTACGAAACAGTTACGGCCCCTTATAAGTAGTGAGCGGCTGGAAAGATTGTCGCTTCCTATAAAAATGGCGCACTGCGCAATACAACGAAAGGAGCACATGAAAATGAAGTGCGAAAGGAATTGGAATCGAAAAAGTGTCTGGAAGGCGGCAACAATACTAACTGCTGCTACGCTGCTGTTTTCTTCCGTAGCTGTGTATGCGGCGGAGGACGATGATGAGACAGTGTCATTGGCAGCAACGGCTAAGTCTGCTGAGTTTACGATGAGCACGGCTTATCCGGGAATGTCGGCGACAGCAGGAGACTCATTAAGCTTTGATCTGGATTTTATCAGCCCGGACGGTGAAGGGCATGATGTGACACTGACCACGGTATCCCTGCCGGATGACTGGGAAGGTTATTTCAAGGGCAGCAGCACGGAAGTTTCTATTGTACATATTTCGGGGAACACGACGAACGACAGTGATCTGGTATCCTACTCTCTGACGATTCCGGATGAGGCAGAAGACGGTGAATACGAGGTAGAACTTCTGGCTGCCACGGAAGACGGCGATGAGTCAACATTGATCCTGACACTGAATGTTGCGGCAGAGGTACGCGGTGAGAGCAGCTTTACATCCGAATATCCGGAGCAGGAGGGTGCGACCGGAACATCCTTTACTTTTGACGCGACGCTGGTCAACAACCGCTCCACCGATCAGACCTACAGCCTGTCTTCCAGCGCACCGACCGGATGGTCCGTAACGATTGTTCCGTCCGACGACACCTCTACTATGGTAGCCAGCATTGATGTCGAGGCAGAGAGCAGCCAGGGACTGACCATCACTGTGACGCCGCCTGAGACAGTGGAGCAGGGCGACTATACGATCCCGGTGACGGCGACCTCCGCAAACGAGACCCTGAGCATGGATCTGAACATCACCATTACGGGTACCTATGATATTTCTCTTTCCACGTCTGACGGCCTGCTGAGCTTTGACGCGTATGAGAATAAGGCGTCGAACGTTACACTTGTCATCACCAACAACGGCAACGTGGATCTGACCAACGTGACTCTTTCCTCCTCCGCACCGACGGACTGGGAGGTATCCTTCAGTGAGTCCACGATCGACACCATCGAGGCGGGAGCATCCGTAGAAGTGACCGCGTCCGTGACGCCGTGCGAGGATTCTATTACAGGCGACTATGAGACGGATATTACAGTCAGCACGGATGAGACCTCAGACACGGCAGCGTTCCGCGTATCGGTAAAAACATCCTCAACCTGGGGCTTTGTCGCGATCGCAATCATCATCGTACTGGTCGTAATTCTGGGCGTAATCTTTAGAAAATTCGGGAGACGGTAAAAATGGCTGATACAAGCGCAAAGGAAAATAAAAAGAATAACAGCGCAGATGCAGCCGTAAAAGAGAACGGCGCAAATGCGGAAAAGAAAGACAACGCCGCCGGGACGAAAATCGAGAAACGCACAGCCGCGAAGGGTGAGGTGGTAATCAAGACCGAGCACCTGACTAAGCGGTACGGCAAAAAGGTGGCGGTCAATGACCTGTCCCTGACCATTAAAAAAGGTGAGGTATTCGGACTGCTCGGTCCGAACGGCGCCGGAAAGACGACGACCATCCTGATGCTGCTCGGCCTGACAGAGCCGTCTGGCGGTACAGCAACGATCGAAGGGATGAACTGCACGCGCGACCCGCTGGGAGTCAAATCCATCGTGGGCTACCTGCCGGACAACGCCGGATTTTACGGCGACATGACCGGACGCCAGAACCTGCGCTTTACCGGCCGCCTGAACGGTCTGGAGGGACAAGAGCTGGAGGATCGGATCGAAACGCTATTGAAGCGTGTTGATATTGAATACGCCGGCGACCAGAAGGTCGGCACCTATTCCAGAGGTATGCGCCAGAGACTGGGCGTGGCGGATGTACTGATGAAGGATCCGGAGATCATCATCATGGATGAGCCGACGCTCGGCATCGACCCGGAAGGTATGCGCAAGCTGCTGATCCTGATCCGCGAGCTGGCGGAAGAGGACGGCCGCACCATCCTGATCTCCTCCCATCAGCTGCAGCAGGTGCAGCAGATCTGTGACCGGGTGGGCATTTTTATCGAGGGTAACCTGATCGTCAAAGGCACTCTGCGGGAACTGGAGGAACATATCCGCAAGGAAGGCTCTTATCTGCTGGAGTTGTCGGTACAGCCGATGGACGACCAGCTGCTGGGTATGCTCTATCAGCAGGACGGCGTAAAGAAAATTGAAAAAGAGGGTGATAAGTTCATGATCACCTCAAAAAAGGACATTCGTCCAACACTGACGCGTTTCCTGGGAGAGAACGGCTATACCGTTTATCATCTGCACCAGCGCGGCGGCGATCTGGATGAAATTTACAGAGTTTATTTTGAAAAGGCAGGGCAGGCAGATGAAAGAAGCAGTTATGAAAAAAACAACAAAAAACGCAGATGGTTCGGCGGGAAAAAGAAGCAGTCTGTTTCGTAACGGCGGCTCATCAGGCGATGCCGGCAGCGCAAAGAAAAGCGAAGAGGGACAGAGCAGCCGGAGAGTCAGCGGTTTTACCGGACTTTCGGCCCTGTTCCGCAAAGAAATGGCGGATCAGCTTCGAAGCAGACGATTTCTCATCCTGCTGATCCTGATCGGCGCTACGAGCTTTGCGAGTTTTTACGGCGCGATCAGCGAGCTGTCCGAATCGACAAGCGACTATTTATTCCTTGAGCTGTATACCTCCAGCGGAAGTTCCATTCCGTCGTTCATGTCGTTTATTGCTCTATTGGGGCCGATCGTAGGTCTGGCACTCGGATTTGACGCGATCAACAGTGAACGGCAGTCCAATACGCTGAACCGCTTGGTGGCGCAGCCAATTTACCGTGATTCCATCATCATCGGAAAGTTTCTGGCGGGGACTACAGTGATCGCGATCGTCATTTTTACCATCGGCATCGCAGCAGGAGCTGTAGGCGTGCTGGCAACCGGTCTGACACCAACCGGAGAGGAAGCAATGCGAATCTTCTTCTTCCTGATCTTCACGGTAGTCTACATCGCGTTCTGGCTGGCATTGGCGATCCTGTTCTCCACGGTCTGCCGTCACTCTGCAACGTCCGCGCTGATCACGATCGCGCTCTGGATCTTTTTCTCGATCTTCATGAGCCTGCTGGCGCAGATCATCGCGGGAGCAGTCTATCCGATCAATACGCAGTATGGGCAGATGTTCAATCAGGTGAAATACTATACGCTGAAGCTGAACCTGAACCGCATCTCGCCGTATTACCTCTACAGCGAGGCGGTATCGACCATCCTCAACCCGTCCGTCCGCGCGGTCAACGTCGTCACGACGAGCCAGCTGGTCGGCGCGATCAGCAGCTATCTGTCGCTGGGACAGAGTCTGCTGCTTGTATGGCCGCATCTGGTCGGCATGATCGCCGAGATGATTGTAGCGTTCGGATGCTCCTACATCGGATTTATGAGGCAGGAGATTCGGGCAAACTGATGACCCGCAGGGCACGAATTGCAGCGTAGATAAAATACGCATGTAATGCATCACACAAAAAAATAAGTATGTGTCTTGAATAATACAGGGAAAAATGCGGATACTGACCATTGTAGAACTATTGTAACTGTTCAGTACCTTCACAGTTACGAAATCATTTACGAGACTGGAGGTAGTAACTATGCCGGCATTGGTATGTTCCGCAAAAAACTGTATGTACAACGATTCCATGTATTGCTGCAAGGAAGGCATTCAGGTAGGAGGCGAGCAGGCAAAGGTCTGTCAGGACACCTGTTGCGAGAGCTTCCGGGAGAAAAGTGATGAAATGAAAAATTCCTGCGGCTGCGATGCGCGCCCGAACCGGACAATGGATATCCGCTGTGAAGCGAGGGCCTGCGAATATAACGACAGCTGTATCTGCCACGCAGATCATGTGGATATCGCAGGCGTATCAGCCTGCCGCTGCGAGGAGACCGAATGCGTCACGTTTAACGAGAAGTAAAAAGTAGGAAACAAAAGAACAAGGATATTTAAATGCCCGCACATTTTGTGCGGGTATTTGCGTTCGGTTCATCAAGAAAGGAAGATGTGGAAGATAATTGAAATAGCTGGTTTATTATAAGACCAGAGATTTTTGGCGGGTGTGCCCCTTCCCGCATTTCTTTTGACCGCAAGGGTGCGTAGCAGCACAATCTCTACTTCAAAAATCTCTGATTTATTATAAGCACATTATAAACGAATTATTCTTTCTTGTAAAGCTGCTTATTTTTAAAGATTATCTTTCGTAAATTTTTTTCTCGAAGACGATAAAATGTCATTATGGAATTTTTGTATCCTTGTTCGTCTGTTTCTAAAGCAACACGAACAACCATATTTATGTTTGTATCGGAAAGTTTTTTTACAATAAATACGGTGCCTGTATTTTTTAAATCTTTGATGATATAATCTGGATTAGAAATACATTCTTTTCCATATTTTTCGAACAGATGAAGGTCTTCAGGATGCCGCTCTTTTACATGTCTGAGCCGTTCCTCAGTTATAATAATTTCATCTGTCTGTAATTTACCAAACTCGATTTCCAAAAGGCGGATATCCATTGTACCAAGATCTATCATTAAAATTTGTTCCTTCATGTATAATACTGAAATATTGTATATAATAGCACTTAAACATTAAAAAGGCAAGCATAAAGAATAAATACACATCATAAAGGTTTAAATTAGAAAATAGAGAATGAAAATCAGAAATATAAAAAAGGACTTGATTCTGTTATAAAGTGTATGTTAAAATTCCATGATTTCAGACAGAGAGAACATCTGTTGATTGCAGGATAACAAAAGAGAAAATGGTGAGGATTGATTTATGAGGGGGAAATGGAAAAACAGCGGCGGAAACTCCTACCGCCAGATCATGCGTCTGGCGATGCCAATTGTGATACAGAACCTGTTCAGCGCGGCGATCAGCTCAACGGATGTGATCATGCTGAATTCTGTCGGGCAGTCGGCGGTCTCGGCCGTCTCGCTGGCAACGCAGTATTCGAGCGTTCTGTACATGGTCTTTTACGGCATCGGCACCGGGGCGCTGACACTCTGCGCACAATACTGGGGCAAAGGAAATACGGAGGCAATCGAGAAAGTAGAGGGAATCGCCATGCGCTTTTCACTCGGCATCTCCTTGCTGTTCGCGATTCCGTCTGCAATGGTCCCGCGGCTGATGATGACCCTGTTTACTTCTGATCAGGAACTGATTCAGATAGGCGCATCCTATCTGCGCATCGTCAGCGTCAGCTTTTTGTGCTGGGGATTTTCAGAAATCTATCTGGCTATTTTGCGAAGCGTAGAACGAGTCAAGATCAGCACGGCGCTGAATGTCAGTGCGCTGCTGATCAACGTCTGCCTGAACGCGGTATTTGTATATGGCCTGTTCGGCGCGCCGCGCCTTGGGGCGCAGGGCGTCGCACTTGCGACATCCATCTCACGCGGGATCCAGCTGATCGCCTGCTTTGGCGTGTCCATTGTTTCGGAGCGCAGATCCCGTATGGCAGGAAACGAAGGGCAAAGAACAGGGACGGTTCGCCTGCGCCCGGACGCCATGTTCTGGAAGAGCGGCGTACTGATGCAGGATTTCCTGCATCTTTCTGTCCCGGCAGTGGCCAATGACATCAGTTGGAGCGTGGCGTTTTCCATGTATTCCGTAATCATGGGACACATGGGGACAGATGTGGTAGCCGCGAATGCCATTGTGGTGGTGGTGCGCAACTTTGGTACGGTGCTCTGCTACAGCATTGCAAATGCCTCGGGCATTTACGTTGGGAAAAAGATTGGCGCCAATCAGCTGGACGAAGCCGAACGGGACGCATCCCGCTCTATGAAACTTACCGTGGCGTCCAGCATATTCGGCGGACTTCTGGTAGCGATATCCATGCCGTTTGTCCTTTCAGCAGTCTCCCTTTCGGATACGGCAAGGGGCTATCTTAAGATTATGCTGCTGATCAACACCTACTATATCACCGGGACAGCGGTAAACACCACCTTAATCGCGGGCATTTTCCGCGCGGGCGGAGACACCCGCTTTGGCCTGATCTGTGACACCATCGACATGTGGGTCTACGCCGTGCCGCTGGGCTTCCTTGCGGCATTTGCGCTGAAGCTCCCGCCGATGTGGGTCTATTTCCTGCTCTGCACCGATGAATTTGTCAAATGGCCCTGGGTGCTCCATCATTACAAAAGCAGGAAGTGGCTGAAGAATATCACGAGGGAAAACGTGTGAGAATATCAATGTTATAAAAATATAACATCGATATTGAAATAAAGCATGAAATGTGATAGGATTGTTGCAAAGAAGCGGAGGGATGGACATGAATGAATTGTTAGGAAGCCGTATTAAAGCATTGAGAACTGCGAAAGGTTTTACACAGGAGCAAATTGCGGAACGAATTGGTGTGAGCCGGCAGAAATATGCTCGTATTGAGAATGGCGCGAATAGCATTACATTGGATATCCTTTCTAAAATAGCCGAGATTTTAGACGTGACAGTTGGAGATATCACAAGAGTGCTTGATGAAACGCCTGTTATCGCATACAGAGCCGGGGAAAGTGCATCTTCTGAGAAAATATTTGATATGTTAGATTTGTTTTATGCAAATAAACATATGTATGATAAGCTTCAGCGCAAAGATATGATATAGGGGGCTGTTATATGCGTGACTACAGGAAGAAAGAGATACGCAGAAGTTCGGCTGCTTTTCGGGAAAAATGTAAAGTGAGCCGATACGGCATTATTGATCTCTTTAAAGAGTGTGAGAGGGCAGGTTATAAGCTGTTCCGCTATCCGATTGGTGTTCACTCTGATCTGGGTTTTACGGTGAAGATAGACGAGGATATTGTTATTTTTACAAATACATCCAGCAGGATGTCGAGAGAGCTCTTTACTCTGGCACATGAAATAGGCCATATTATTCTTCATATGGGTGTCGATAATTCTTTTATTGATGATGATGCTACGATGGAAGGAGCAGACATTGGCGAAAAAGAAAAGGAAGCAAATTATTTCGCGGCATGCCTGTTGATGCCGGAAGATGAAGTTGACCGTTTTTTTGATTTGGAATTTATGAATTCAAAGCAGGAGGATTTATCAGCAACAGATATAGCAAGGATAATGTCCGAATTTAATGTGAGCTTTGATATGGCGCTGAATCGGCTGGAAGATTTAAAAAAAATAAATGCCGGGCAGAAAATTCGTCTTGATAATGAAAAAGTTGAAAAGCGGGTTGGAAATTTGCTGCGAAGTGTGGGTGGAAATGCAAAGCTGAATATTTCCAGCAATGAAATAGCAATTCCGCATGAGTACATGGACTATGTGATATATAATTATAACCATAATGCAGTTCCCAAAGAAACCCTGGAAGCTGTCTTGGAGTGTTATAACCTTAGCATAGAAGATGTCAGTGACAGGATAGTAGAACACAAAACGAATGATGACGATATTTTGGACGATTTGATAGGAGGGTTAAATGATTGAGAGCCTCATTGGATACAAACGTTATCATTCATTTCTATAGGGCAAATCTTCAATATATCCTCTTTGAATTATTTGAAGATGGTGTTTTTATATATGAACAGATTCGTAATGTAGAGTTGGAAAACCATGGAAAGACTGTGTTGGATAAGGTGGATGATGATATAGCTGCAGGGAAAATAGCAGTCTATACTGATCAAAAACTAAAAGAACAATCAGTTTATTTAATATTTGAGAGGAATTTTAAGGATAATAGAAAATTATATGGAGCCGGAGATATGGGGGAGGTATATGCTATTTCTCTGGCACAAACGCTAGGTGCTAATGCGTTGGTAACCGATGATGTAAAACAGGGTGGCCCATATATGTCATTGCTGCAGTTTGAGGACGATATCATGCCATTTACCTTTGCGGATGTCCTGATTCTGAGATATCTAATCGGTAAGGCAGATCAATATCAAACAGTAAAGGATTTTAATTCAATAAATGAAGAGTCGAAACTTAATTGGATCTTTAGATCTCAAGTGTCAAAATTCATTAGGCGGTTCTTTACAGAACCATATCGCGAAGAAGATGTGAGATGGATGCAGGGCCTTGTGACCAGATATGGAATACGTATAAAGTGTAAAATGTCTGAATTAAGGAAATTACTGTGATTGTTTTGCCGGAATTTATGCGATCTATCACCAGCTATACCAGGAAAAACAAGGAAAAATTTCGGTTTATCTTGACAGAAAAAGCATATTGATGTAGAATTCGTACCAGTTGAGAATTAAAAAAGAATATCCGGCTGGGATTACAAGCTCCCGGTTGGCTTTTCTTTTGTATGGAGAGCATAGAAAGGCAGTTTGATTACATATCGCTCGCTTTTGACTCCGTACAGTAGTACAAGACACCGGATACCGGCAGGAGGTCGCTTCGTCGCCACTGTCAGTACCGGTCGTCATAGTGAAGCACTATTCCGCGCTTAAAAAGTGGATCAGGTCATTTCTCCTGTTAACAGGCAGGACGTGGCGCCACTACCAAATCACAGAGCAGCTGCATTGCTTTGCGAACCGGGACAAGCAGGGGCGGGATGGCGAAGCTATACTCGAAGCCTTCAGATGTGCTTTACAAAGAGACAAAGGCGTGCATGAGAATAAAGGACGAGAGAATAAGAGCTGAGAACAGCTCTTATTTTTGTGCGTTCATTTTATATAACAAGGGAAGGAACAAGAAGAAATGGGTAACATGAAGATTGCCGTCGCAGGGACCGGGTATGTAGGATTATCTATGGCAACACTCCTGGCGCAACACAACAAAGTAACAGCAGTAGATATCATTCCGGAAAAGGTTGATCTGATCAACCAGCGTAAATCTCCGATCCGGGATGAGTACATAGAAAAATATCTCGCAGAAAAGGAACTTGACCTGACTGCAACACTCGATGCGGAAACTGCTTACTCGGATGCGGATTTTGTCATCATCGCAGCGCCGACCAATTACGACACTAATAAGAATTTCTTCGATACATCTTCAGTGGAAACCGTGATCGATCTGGTCATGTCCTGCAATCCCAATGCGATCATGGTGATCAAGTCGACCATCCCGGTCGGCTATACCACATCAATTCGTGAAAAGACTGGCAGCAAAAACATCATCTTCAGCCCGGAGTTTCTGCGGGAATCCAAAGCGTTATATGACAACCTTTATCCGAGCCGTATTATTGTCGGCACGGATCTGAATGATGAACGTCTGGTAAAGGCCGCAAATACCTTTGCAGGGCTTTTGCAGGAAGCAGCCATCAAGGAAGACATCGACACGCTCATTATGGGATTTACCGAAGCAGAGGCGGTAAAGTTGTTCGCTAATACCTATCTTGCGGTACGTGTAGCTTATTTCAACGAGATCGACAGCTATGCGATTCAGAAAGGACTGAATGCGTGCGATATCATCAATGGCGTATGTCTTGATCCGCGTATCGGCACCCATTACAACAATCCTAGTTTTGGCTATGGAGGTTATTGTCTGCCAAAAGACACGAAGCAGCTTCGTGCGAACTTCATAGAAGCGCACGTACCTGGTAGGATTGTGGATGCGGCGATAGAGAGCAATTATGAAAGGAAGGACTTTATCGCAGCGGAAGTACTACGAAAAGCAGGCTACAACGGGATAGACGAGGACATTAGCCTTGAAAACAGCACGAAGACCCCGGCGACCATCGGAATATTTCGCCTGGTCATGAAAAACAACAGCGACAATTTCCGCCGCAGTTCCATCCAGAGCGTCATGAAGCGCGTCAAATCAAAGGGCTGTAACGTCATCATTTATGAGCCGACACTTCCGGATGGAGAACTGTTCTACGGAAGCACGGTAGAAAACAATCTGGAAAAATTCAAAGCAGAATGCAGTGTCATCATCGCAAACCGCTATGATTCCTGTTTGGATGATGTGAAAGAAAAAGTCTACACACGAGATATATTCCACGAGAACTAAAGGGGAGAGTTATGAAACGAATACTTGTGACCGGAGGCGCCGGTTTTGTCGGCACCAATCTCTGCGAGCGTCTGGTAGAGAATCCGAACAACTATGTTATTGCACTGGACAATCTGTCTACCGGACGAATGAGAAATCTTGCAGAATGCAGAAAACATGAAAATTTTGCATTCATCCGCGCGGATGTGCAGGAAAAAATCGATATCCAGGTGGACCAGATCTACAACGCGGCTTGCCCGGCAAGTCCGCCTGCATACCAGGCCAGCCCGACTAATACGACAAAGACCTGTGTGCTCGGTGTCATCAACATGCTGGAACTGGCAAAACGCTACGACGCGACTATGATGCAGTTCTCCACGAGCGAAGTCTACGGCGACCCGGAGGTACATCCGCAGGTCGAAAATTATCGCGGCAGCGTCAATCCGGATGGTATTCGCAGCTGCTATGACGAAGGAAAGCGTGTTTCCGAATCTCTCTGTTTTGATTATAATCGGGAGTTCGGGACGAAGATCAAGGTCATCCGCATTTTTAACACCTATGGGCGTTACATGGACCCGAACGATGGCCGCGTGATCAGCAACTTTATCATGCAGGCCCTTCGCGGAGACGACATCACCATCTATGGTGATGGTTCCCAGACCCGCAGCTTCCAGTACGTAGACGACCTTGTCGAAGGAATCATCCGTATGATGAATGACAGCCGTGACGATTTCTACGGCCCTGTGAATCTTGGCAATCCTGGCGAATTCACAATGTTGGAGCTGGCAGAAAAAGTACTCGCTATGACAGGCAGCAAAAGCCACCTGACGTACTGTCCATTGCCCAGCGACGATCCTACGAGGCGAAGGGCAAGCATTGAGGTCGCAAAGCGGGAACTGGGCGGCTGGGAACCTAAAATTACGCTGGACGAAGGACTGGAGAAGAGCATTGCCTATTTCCGGCAGTACGTAGTATGAGTTTCATGAAAAGGATGAGAAGAATAAATGAGCGATACAGAAACAGCAGCTGTGATTGGAAATCTTGCAGAAGAGACCGGGATTGGGATGGAAAAGCCTACAAATGAAGAGCAGGCGACTTTTCAAAAATCAGGAAATACGGCAAAGTGGATGGATGATCAAACAGCAAACGCCGGGAACAAACGACAGGAAAAACCGGAGAATCTAAAAAAGGAAAAAGAGTTGATGCCAGAGTTGTCATACGCGGAAATCGCCGCAGGAAAAAGCATATGGTATCGGTTCTGGAAACGGTTTTTCGACATTGTGCTCTGCTGTGTGGCCATGGTACCTTTGTCCATCATATTTGCAATCATCTCAATCCTTATTGTAAAAGAAGATGGGCGGCCAATCTTCTTCGTACAGGAGCGAAACGGCCTGAACGGAAAAGTGTTCCGTATGTACAAATTCCGAAGTATGTGCAAAAACGCGCCCGACCTACATAAAGAGCTGCTCAAAGAAAACGAATTGGACGGGCCAGCTTTCAAGATGAAAGACGATCCGAGAATCACAAAGATAGGGAAATTCATTCGAAAGACAAGCATCGATGAACTGCCGCAGCTCATCAATATCATTAAGGGAGAAATGAGTATCGTAGGTCCGCGTCCTCTACCTACATATGAAACGGAAGAATGTAATGAATATCAAAAACAGAGGCTGCTGGTAAAGCCGGGACTGACATGTTACTGGCAGTGTAGTGGGCGGAATGATATTGAGTTTGATGAGTGGATAGAGATGGATCTGAGGTATATCAGGGAAGCAAGTTTGTGGGTGGATATTAAGATTTTGTTGATGACAGTAAAGGCAGTAATTCTTGGAAAAGGGGCATATTAATACAAAGGTTAATTGAGTATTGTAGGGAGGAAAAACATGAATATAGCATTAATATATGATTGGATCGCATTTATGGGAGGAGGAGAAAGAGTCCTTTCAAATTTAATAGAATTATACCCAGAAGCTCCAGTCTATACTATATTATGTAATAAAAGCAAAATCGAAGAACCAATAAAAAGTGCAAATGTCATAACTTCTTATCTGCAAAAGAATGGAAAAGAAATCAGCAATCATAGAAGATTATTCCCATTTATGCCCACAGCAATAGAAAGCTTTGATCTAAATGCATATGATGTTGTATTAAGCACAAGTTCATGTGTCGCTAAAGGAGTAATAACAAAACCTGATTGTGTACATATTTGTTATTGTCTTTCTCCTATGAGATATGCATGGGAATTTTCATATGAAACAGCAAATCAGATGGCAGGAAAAAATAAGCTGGTAAATAAATTCCTTAAATACTTTCTTACATTTATAAGAATGTGGGATTATGATTCAGCAGCCCGGGTTGACTATTTTGTTGCTATTTCAAATCATGTGGCAAAACGAATCAAAAAACACTATCATCGAGATTGTGCGGTTATTTATCCGCCAGTACGGTGTGATCTGTTTCATCCTTCTGAAATAGATGGGGATTATTATTTATGTGTATCTCGACTTCAAGAATATAAAAGAATAGATCTTGCAATAGAAGCATGCAATAGATTAAAGAAAAGGTTGGTGATTATCGGGACAGGACCAGATGAAGAAAAGCTGAAAAGCATGGCTGGCCCAACGATTGAATTTTTGGGAAGAGTATCGGATGAGGAAACAAAGAAATACTATGCGGAATGTAAAGCATTCCTTTTTCCTGGAGAAGAAGATTTCGGGATCACACCATTAGAGGCTCAGGCAAGTGGACGTCCAGTAATTGCCTATGGAAGAGGAGGAGCACTGGAAACTGTAATTGAAGGAAAAACGGGGATTTTTTTTCCAGAACAGACAGTGGAAAGCCTTATTGCAGCAATTAGTAGGTGTGAAAGCATGAAATTTGATAAAGAATTTCTTAGAAAACATGCCGAAGAATTTGATGTACCGGTGTTTAAACAAAATATAAAAAAATTTGTTGAAGAGAAAACGAAAGAATATAATGGAATAATAAATAAAAATGAATGTATTAATAACTAGAAGAGAAATATGTGAAAAATAATATTGTTTGGCGCACTCCGGAATTTCCTTTTCTCCAAATCCTGGTAGACGAATAACAATGTCCAAAATAGCTTGGAAAGAATGTGTAAAAATAGAATTTTAAAAATATTTAGAAAAGGATTGATTTTATCATAAATAAAAATCAATAATGGACATACGATGAATAAATTATTAAAAATTGATTTTCAAGGAAGATTGACGATAGATAGGTTGTCTATTGACTAAAAATAATACAATCTTAGAGCAAATTTATTTTGGCAGTACTTTCAAGGTTATAGACTATAAGTCATGAAAGCAAAATTCATTTTATTATGAATTTGTGATATCACAGCTAGACAGAGGAAGAATAAGATGAAAGTAATAATTAATGGAAGATTTTTGCTTCATAAAATTACTGGAGTGGAAAGATATGCTAGAGAAATATGTAAAGAATTAGATAAATTGGTAAAGCCAAATGAAATTGAAATAGCTGTTCCACCTGAATTAAACGACTTACCAAAGTTTAATAATATTAAAGTAAAACGGATTGGAAAATTACATAATAGAATGTGGGAACAAATATCTTTTCCTGTATATGTTAAAAAAGAGAATGCTCTTTCCTTAAATTTGTGTAATATGGCACCATTAATATCTCCAGACTATGTCACGGTACATGATGTTAAAATTAGAGCTACACCGCAGTTTTATAAAAAAAGATTTATAATATGGTATAGATTAATAATTAGTAACATTGCAAAAAGAGCAAGAAAAATAATAACGGTTTCAGAGTTTTCAAAAAAAGAAATAAAAAAATATTATCCAATCGAAGAAAAAAAATAGTTGTAATTCCAGATGCATGGCAACATTATGTCAATATTGAATATGACAATTCTATTATAAAAAAATTAAATTTAGAGAAACAAAAGTACTATTTTTCAATATGCAGTATAGAACCAAATAAAAATTTAAAATGGATTGCTGAGGTTGCAAAGAAAAATTACACTAAGCTATTTATTGTCGCAGGTTCAGTTAATAATACTGTATTTGCAAATGGTTTAGGATTTGAATGCCCAGATAATTTGAAATTGATTGGATATGTAAAAGATGAAGAGGCAAAGACATTGATGAGGGATTGCGAAGCATTTTTGTTCCCGGTATTTTACGAAGGTTTTGGCATTCCGCCAATGGAAGCACTTAGTGCTGGCGCAAAGGAAATTATAGTATCAGACATAGAAGTTATGCATGAGGTATATGAAAATAGGGCAATATATATTGATCCATATAATTATGAATATGATTTTTCAGAACTTATAAAAAACAAGAAAGAAAGAGGAAATAATCCCTTGGCTAAATATTCTTGGGAATGTTCAGCAGAATTATTATATAATACATTATTTCAACAGTAATATTTTCTTCCTGTTTTATAAACGATATTTTTAATAATAAATTTAATGATTTGAGGTATAGTGCTTGATGGAAATTACAATAATTGGATGGATTACAGTTCCCTTAATATTGGGTATGTTTTTTATGAGTTATGAGCATTGTTTGCTTACTTTTATTGTTTTTTCTTCTTTTACCACTGTTACAGCAATAAACATCGGAAATAATAGTATTAATGTATATTATTTTATGCTTTGTGTCTGTTTACTTCGCACATTAATAAAATTGACTAATAAAAATGGCATTATTGAACTAAAAAGGTTTAATTTAATTTCTTTTTTTGTAATATACGCAACATTATCATTAATGGTAACGCCTTTTGTGCAAAACAAGGGGGTTATTATACATACTATAGAAGGAGTTTGGGATTATGTGAAAGTTGGACTGAATCAATATACGCAACTAATTTATTTAATTGCTGCGTATGCATGCTATGTTATGTTGTATATGGCCATAATAAAAGAATGGATATCGTACTCTAAAATTGAAAAAGCTTTAGATTACTCATATCTCATAGTACTAATTCTTGGATTACTTCAGTTGGTTATTCCTATAGAATTAGTCAACATAACCTATCGTTATCATTCTAATGCAAGCTATACAATAGCTGGAGCAAGAATTTCATCTACTTTTCTGGAACCTTCTATGCTGTCACTTTTTGTTTTACCGTTATTTATTAGACATGTAAATATATTTCTGAAAGATTTTAATTTGTTTTCGCTTTTATGCATATGCATGAATATAGCTATTGTTGTACAGAATAGTTCGTCTTCTTTTTACGTAGGGCTTATTATTGCTTTAATAGTGACTTTGTTCATATTTTTTTGTAACTTAAAGAGTAGGTTCAAAATTAATAGAAAAAGATTTTTCATAATTTTGCTATTGATAGCTATATTATTAATAATAATGTTTTTTATGAATGCTTACATTTATAATAATATTATACTGATGCTTAACAAGTTATTTCAACGAGGTAATCAGGATACAAAAAATTCTTCCGGTGCTGTAAGGATGGAGCAGATACAAGTGAATATGAAGGCATTTTTAAAATTCCCAATTACAGGTGTGGGGTGGGGAGAGTGTAGAAGTACTGATTTGTTTACAACATTATTAGTAAATGTTGGTTTACTTGGTACAGGTCCATTATTCTTTTATATAGTGAAATTAACTATTAGTTTATGGAAGATAAGAGATAGAGAAGTAGGATACTTGATTATTGCTATTTTAAGTATGTTTGGAATGATGCTTGTATCAGTTCCTGAACTCTATTATTTTTTATTTTGGATATATTTGGCAATGGCAGAAAGCAAACTCAAGATATATAGGCGGAATGCAAATAATGAGATTAGAGTTGGATAAAAAAAGAAATAAAATATTAGATGCAATGAAAGGAATTCTTATTATATTAGTTGTTTTAGGCCATATTATTGTTGATATATATGCGCCAGAAAACTATAGTAATAATATATTGTTTAAAATATGTTATTCTTTTCATATGCCAGCATTCATCATGATTAGCGGTTATCTTGTAGGGAAAAAAGATGTTAATTATATAAAAGGAAAATGGATAAAAAAAAGATTTTTGAGTCTTGGAATTCCGTACCTAATTTGGCTACTTATTAATATTTTAGTCTATAATCAAAAAATTTCATTGCTAATTTATTTTAAGCAAATTTGTGGAGGGGGTAAAATTTGGTTTCTCAGATGCTTGCTGATAGCTGATTTAAGTGTTTATTTGAGTGTAAATATATCCGCTCGTATAATAAAAAATATCTCTGATAAGCTGACATACTCTTTTGTAATTATAGGTGGAGTATTTATATCTCTGTCTTTTAGTGTCATACATTTTATTGACAATACAAAATTTAGTAATGAGGCATCATTTTTGCCTTTTTATTTTCTTGGATTTGCATTAGCAGTTAGAATTAAAATAATTGAAACTATAAAAAAATATAAAGAAATAATTCTGGATTTATGCTGCATTCTTTATCCCATTTCTATGGTTATTTATCAATACGCAAGCGAAAACAGATTAATAATGATTAATAGATTAGTAGGTAATGCTCCTAGAACATTATATACGATAATATTTTTGCTATACACTGTACATTGTAAATTTATTGTCCCAATTCTTGGAACAGGATGTTTATATAGGGTTTTATCCCTAAAGAAAATTCAAGATTTGACAATTTATAATTTAATAGCAAAATTAGGCCAGTATACCTTACAAATATATTTGTTGAGTGGCTTCTTGTATTTTACTTTGCTTGAAAATAGGATTATAGATTCTTTTTTGTCGATGGTAACATGTGTAATGGGAAGTATTTTAATTTCTATCATAATTAAAACAAAGCTTCCATATTTGAATAAACTTCTATTCGGACGATAGCTATTTAAATTAAAGCTAAATGAGAAAATGATTTTTTAAAAGGGGAATATACTTTAAATGAGCAAGATTTTTATTTGCGATAACGTATATACGACTTTTGTCGCTATTGTGATGAAGATGCAAATGTTTTCGCATGAGGATGTTGATATAATTCTTAATAATCGAACTCCTGGATCTGATGATAGGACTGAAAGGTTAAAAAAATGGAACCTATTTCGTAATGTATATTATTTCAATACATATGACTGCTATGATGATTCACGAAAAATAGGTCCATATTGTAAGAAAATAAAATGTATGTTTATGGGTTGTAGAAAATATACAGATCAACTTGCTTTGGACTATACAGATATTTACACATTGCATGCTGAATGTTTAACGAGTGCTATAGTTAGGGAAAACGGATTGGTAGGAAAGAATATTAATGTTCATTTTATAGAAGAAGGGTATGGAAGCTATACAAAAGCATTTAGTGATATGGAGTTTGAAAACTTGAACGGATGGCGCGTTTTATGTGAATCGGTTGCTCAAAAGGTTTCGAATGTTAAGCTTGCTAGGAATATGGTTAAAGACATATATGTGTTTGAGCCAGACATGATGATGTGGAATCCACCGTTTCCTGTTAAAAAAATTGAAAAACCAGACTTTGACAGATATCCGGCTCTTAAGAAATTAATTAATGATGTATTTTGTTATGATCTTGCCGCAAAGGAGTATGAGGGGAAAAAATTAATTTATTTTGAAGATTGTATTTACCAACAGGCTGGTGATAACAGTGACATGGACATTGTCAACCAGTTAGCTGGCTTAGTCGGAAAAAATAATTTTTTAATTAAATTGCATCCAAGGACACGTAATAATCGATTTGAAGGCAAATACGATACTGCTTCTATACAAGGAATTCTATGGGAAGTAATCGCTATGAATATGCCCGACGATTCGAAAATGACATTAGTTACTATAACATAAGGTTCAGTTATTGGAGCATCTCTTATATTTTCTAAAAAAATGAAATCTGTGATGCTTTATAAGTGTATTCCGAAAAGAATGTCACTTGTTAGTACTTATAATTTGGATTTTCTTGAGAAGTATGCAAATGATTATCCAGAGTATTTAGTGCTTCCTAAAACTCTTGATGAGGCCATGAAATTAATTGCAAAGGAGGTTAAATAAACACTTTAAAGTAGAGTTATGTATAGAGAGATTTTGATTAATATTTAAAATCTATATTTACGATAGTATAATAGTCTTTATGCATATATTATGATTAGTCAGATTACTATGATTGAGACTGAAAGTGGAAGTACAGCTATTTGCTTTTTATATGCGAAATAGCTATGAATAAATCAGATTTGTTTTTCGTATAGTATCTCGATTTTAGAGTTTGGTATGATAGAGGTTATATGAATGTGATGAAAATATTGCGTGAATATTTGTCTAAATATAGTAAGATGTCGCCGACTATAAAAGCAGGAATTTGGTTTATGATTTGTAACGTATTGCAAAGAGGAATACAATTTCTTACTACTCCTGTTTATACAAGAATACTATCAACGGAGGAATACGGATTTTATTCTGTTTTCCTTACGTGGTGTAATATTACTGTTATAATAGCTACGTTGAGCCTTCCAAATACGCCATATTATAATGGTATGTTAAAATTCAAAGATGACGGTTATGTATATACCAGCTCTCTTCAATTAATGGGTAATCTAGCGACCTTTGTTTTAGCAGTGCTTTTTACAGCTATATATCCGGTGATTGGAGCAGCAATTGGCTTACCTTATAAGCTCTCTATTCTTATGTTTGTTGTTGCATTTTTCAACCCGGCTTTCCTGTTCTGGTCGTATCAGCAGAGACTGAAATATAAGTATAAGGCATTAATTATTGCTACACTCATTAATTCTCTTTTAATGCCGATAATTGGAATTTTTCTTGTTATTTCGGTCGGTTGTGGCTATGAGGGTCTTATTTATGGATATGTAATTTCTATATTAGCCGTAGGAGGCTTTTTTTATATAAAGAATTTATACCGGGGACGTTGTAAAGTTAAAAAGGAGTATTGCTCATATGCCTTAAAAATTTCGGTTCCACTTATTCCTCACTATTTGTCTCAGATTATGCTTGGTCAGTCAGATCGCGTTATGATTAACTATTATTGTGGTGCGGGAGATGCTGGTATATATTCTTTGGCATATCAGATTTCTCTGGTAATGACAATATTGACAACTGGAATTAATAATGCTTTAACCCCTTGGTTTTATCGAACTTTTGAAAAGAGGGGATATAGTAGAATCAAACAAACTATAAATATTTTGACAATTATTGTTGCTGCTTTATCAGGAATTGCAATGCTAGTTGCCCCTGAAATTATCTGTCTTTTAGGAACAAAAGAGTATCTGAAAGCAGTATGGATTATTCCCCCAGTCATTTTTGCAACTTGTTACGCGTTTGCATACGGGCTTTGGGGAACCGTTTTATTTTGTTTTGAAAAATCTAAACAGATTGCCTCCGCTTCTATATTTGGTGCTGTTGTAAATATTATATTGAATGCACTTTTGATACCAAAAGTTGGCTTTATTGTTGCTGCGTATACAACTGTTGTTGGTTATATTGCCATATCCATTTGTATTTATAATTTTTCAATTCGAGCTTGTAAGAAAAATACTGTAGACTTTAATGACATTTATGATTTGCATATGTTTCGAATTGTATTTATTGGTCTTGCCATTGTTTCGTTATTTTGTTTACTTTTATATAAGCAAAAATCAATGGTTAGGTATATTCTTTTGGCTATTATTCTAGTAATAGTATTCATTAAAAGGAAAACTATGGCTTCTGCCTTGAAGACAATTACTGTAAAACTATAGGACTATGTGGTATTATCAACGCTTTATACCATGATATTATGGAGGAAAATAGATGGCGATGAGTAAATCGGAGGATGTTTGCTTTAATGAAAAGCATATCAGGTTGCTTGATTGTACTTTAAGGGATGGAGCACATTTGAATGGTGGGAATTTTGGAGAAGCTGCAATAAAATATATAATTAAAAAACTTGTTGATGCTAATATAGATATTATCGAAGTGGGTTTTCTACATAATGAGCCATGTTCCCTTGACGTAGCTAAGTATTATAGCATGGAAGATGTAAAAAGAATACTGCCAGAGAATCGAGGAAATTCAAAGTTCGCTGTAATGGCGGACTTTATTGATCTACATGGGTTAGAACCTTATGATGGTTCTGTTGAATATGTTCGGCTGTCATTTAAAAGACACCGTCTTACATGGGCTCTTGATACAGCAAAAGAACTAATAGAAAAGGGATATAAGGTATATATAAATCCGGTAAATAATAATGTTTATACTGATGAGGAGTACCTGCAGGTCATAGGGAAGGTCAACGAACTTCATCCATATGGGTTCTCTATTGTTGATACGTTTGGTGTGATGCGGGTAAATGATCTGCTTGAACGGTATCTTTTGGTTGAAAAAAATCTTGCATCAGATATAACAATAGGTGTTCATTTGCATGAAAATATGGGCTTGGCTTTAAGCTTGGCACAAGAGTTTGCCGGTGCGGCTTCTCCCACAAGAAATATTACTATAGATGGTTCGCTCCTTGGAATGGGAAGGATTCCTGGAAATCTATGTATTGAGCAGATTATGGATCATTTGAATAATCGTTGGGGTACAAATTATAATCTGGCTCCAGCTTATGATGCGATTGATAATTATGTTGCGGAATATAAGAGAGAATATCAATGGGGTTATTCTATTCCCTTTGCTCTTTCAGGTCAATTTAATCTCCATAGGACGTATGCGGAATATTTAATGGGAAAATGGAAATTAAAGACAGCTGATATACAGGCGATATTAGGTCAAGTTGAAAAGAATAAGGCGGAACTTTTTGATGAAGAGTATATAGAAAAGCTATATCGTTCATATATGAATACTGATTTCAAAGAGCGGAGCGAAGAGGATTTTCTTAGGAAGACCCTACTAAGCAAAAATGTTATCGTTGTTGCTCCTGGCGCTTCAATTAAGCAGTGCATAGATAAGATTAATAATCATGATGAGGACAGTGTGGTAATCTGCGTTAACTTTGCTCCGGATTTTTTGAATGTCGATTATACCTTTTACACGAATATCAAGCGATATGAAATGGAATACAATGCAGATAGAAATAAGCGAAAGGAATTAATTGTCACATCAAACCTGACCAGATCGACGGACTCATTTGATTATGTGCTGAGTTACGGCGAACTTACGCAATATACAGATGATTTTTCGGAAGACAGTGTTCTTATGTTTCTTCATTATCTTAAGATGATTGGGAAAAATTCCGTGAAAGTTGCTGGATTTGATGGCTATAAGCAGAATGTTGAGAACTATTATAAACCTCATTTTGAGCATACACAGAATAATGAGTATAAAAATAAATCCGTGTTGTATCTTTTGAGAAAGTATTTTATGGATATGGAAGTTGAGTTTATTTCAGACTCATTCTATAAAAATTATAAGGAACAGGAGGAAAAATGAAATGACGATGACAATGGAAGAAATGGTGGCTGAATTTAAAAGATTATATTGTGGGGTTGTTTATGATGCCCTTACTTTTGATTTGAAAGTCAAAGAGCCTTTTTTGCTTAGGAAAGGGATAAAACCAGCTTGGAATTTCAAAGATGTCCTTTTTGGACCTGCATTTACCTGCAGAGGTGAAAGAGTTTTGGATGAAAAACATATTGACGATACAGTCAGACTGAAAATGTTTCAGAATTTTTATCAGGGATGTGTTCAGGTGATTTCATCTGGCGGATATCGGGAAGTGGCTGAGTTTGGAGATATTTCAGGGAAAATAGCCAGAAAATTCGGCGCGGTCGGTGCAGTAGTTGACGCACCAACAAGAGATGTGAAACTGATAGAGGAAGATGGCTTTCGGTTATTCTGTGATGGAGTACAGCCAACAGATGCTTACAGTAAATGGCAGATCACGGAATATGAGGTGCCGATTGTTATACCGGGTATTCATGGGGATGTATGGATTCGCCCGGGAGACTATATTTATGGAGATCCAGATGGTGTTATGGTAATAAGGAAGGAGCTTGTGGAAGATGTGCTGAATCTTGCAACTGCACGTTTGGAAAAGGAAAATCTGGTAAGGGAAGAAATATATAAGACGAATGATATTGTAGAATTAAATAATCGTGTGGGAAGATGGTGAGGTAAAATTCATGAATGAGAATATTATTGCGTTTGTTCACGCAAAGGGCACAAGTAATAGAGTCCCATCTAAAAACATGAGAATGCTTGGGGACAAACCATTGTTTTGTCATGCTATAGAAATTGCAAAACAAAGTAATCTGGTCTCTAAAGTTGTAGTTGACAGTGATTCGGATGAAATACTGGCTATAGGGAAAAAACATGGTGCTATACCTTTAAAAAGACCAGCAGACCTCGCAACGAATCTGGCAACAGGAGATGACCTTGCCTATTGGCAAGCGTCAAATTATCCGGATTCCGATATCGTGATACAGGTTATACCGACAGCACCATTTTTAAAGCCTGCCTCTGTAGACGGAGCTATCCAGATGTTGTTGGATAACATGGATCTTGACAGTGTTGCAGGAGTTTATGCAGAGGCGTTTTATCAATGGAAAAATGGAAAACCAGCATATTATCTTTCTGATGGAACAATACCTAATTCCAATACCATGGAAAAGATTATTTATGAAACAACGGGAATGTATGCAAATCATACACGAGCAGTATTAAAAACAAAGAAAAGACTTAATCCTAATAACTGCCAACCATTTTTTGTATCAAAAATAGAAACAACTGATATAAATACACTTGAAGATTTTGAAATTGCAGAATTGTTATGGAAAGGAATGAATTTTCATGTTTAACCATAGTGATGCACAGGACTAGAAAAGTTCGCTTGTATATAGGGTTATTAGTGAAAGAAAATGTAATTGGCATGGCTAACAGAATAATTAAATACCTAGTAATGGATGTTGATGGGACGCTTACAGACGGAAAAATATATATGGGCCAGAACGGTGAAGTGATGAAAACCTTTGATATTAAAGACGGATGTGGGATTAAAGATATTGCTGCTCCTGCGGGAATTGTTCCAGTGATTATTACGGCACGTGAGTCAGATATTGTATTGAATCGATGTAAGGAAATTGGTATTACAAACATCTATCAGGGAGTGAAAAATAAGATTAGTAAATTAAAAGAGATAACTGAAGATTTGAGTATAGTGGCTTATATTGGCGATGACATTATGGATTTACAGTGCATGAATCCTGTGAAAACTGCAGGAGGATTGGTTGGATGCCCTAATGATGCAGTGACGAGTGTGAAAGAAGTGGCAGATTATATTGCTAATAAGAATGGTGGATGCGGTGCAGTGCGGGAGTTTATTGAGTGGATTGTTTATTAATGTAATATGGAGGATTACACAAAACATGAAATATGAAATTTAACAAGGTGGTAGTGGTGGCAAACTAAGAAAACGAAAGAATCAAAAGCAGGAGCCTTACAGTGAGACTCCTGCTTTTGAGGTAAAGGGAGTAGACTAAATGAACATCATATTACTTTCCGGTGGAAGCGGTAAGCGTCTATGGCCGCTTTCGAACGATGTACGTAGCAAACAATTCATTAAACTTTTCAAAGATAATACTGGAAATTACTAGTCGATGGTTCAGCGGGTTTACAGGCAGATTACCGAAATAGACTCAGAAGTGAAGGTGACGATTGCAACGAGCAAGTCACAGGCCAGCGCGATTCATAATCAGCTGGGCGGAAAGGTCTCCATCTGTGTAGAGCCTTACCGTCGTGATACGTTTCCTGCGATTCTTCTGGCAGCGGCTTATGCATGATGAGTTAGGGGGATCGGTGGACGAGGCGGTAGAGGTATGCCCGGTTGATTCATATGTGAATAATAACTACTACGAATATGTCAGAAAAATGGAAACGTTAGTAAAGCAGGGAACGGCGAACCTTACCCTTATGGGCATTGAACCGACCTATCCGAGTGAAAAATATGGGTTCTCCGTGATATGGCGGTAAAATAAGGGAGCAAAATACCGCCATATCACGGAGTTCCACCGCCATTTCACGGAGAACCAAAATATGGCTACATCATTCCGACGACCAATCAAGAGATTAGCCTGGTGAAGGAGTTTAAGGAGAAGCCGGATAAGGAAGCTGCGAAGGAATATCTGCGGCAGAATGCATTATGGAATGCGGGCGTTTTCGCTTTCCGGATTGGTTATCTTCTTGATAAAGCCCACTGTATAGTGGAATTCACGGATTACCGGGAGCTTTATTCGAAATACGAGACCTTGGCAAAAATCAGTTTTGACTATGCTGTGGTCGAGAAGGAGTCTTCCATTCAGGTGATGCGTTATTCCGGTTCTTGGAAGGATGTAGGGACATGGAACATGATGACAGAGGTCATGGCCGACGATGTGAAAGGCCGGGCGGTCATGGATGACACCTGCGAGAACACGCAGATTATTAATGAGTTGAACATTCCGATTCTTGCTATCCAATGGACGGATTAATGAGATGCCACCGTTAAATGCAAATAACCCTTACGGTATATCAAAGATGGCACAGGAACGGTTTGCACAAATATATCGTGAAAGGTATGGGATGAGGATTTATTGCGTCCGCCCATTTAACCATACCGGAATTGGGCAGAAAGACACATTTGTATTACCAAGTTTTTGCAGATAGACTGCAGAAAGCGAAAGGTCTGGACAGCCTGGAGTGATAAAAGTTAGTAACCTTACAGCAAAACGCGATTTCAGCGATGTACGGGATATTGTCCGAGCGTATCGGATGATTATAGAAAGTGATGACTGTACAAAGGTATTTAATGTGGGTTCCGGCGAGGCACATAGCCTTTCGGATTTGCTCACATATATAGTATCACTCAGCTCACAGAAGATTGACATTGAAGTTGATCCGGAACGTTTCCGGCCGGTGGATGCGCAGAAAATTTGCTGTGACAATAGCTATATATTGCAGGAACTTGGCTGGAGGCCGGAATATAATATTTTTCAAACTTTGAAGACTCTATATCAATATTATCTTCAGTGAAAATACAATCTATTTGGCTAAGAAGCATCTTCGCTTCACATACCCTCTCATTTTGACGAAAAATGACTGCTTTTGGCAAAAAAACAGATGATATTCTGCAATATTTGTGATAACATATGTTGACGGCGGGGTTTTAGGCCTTCGCTGCGCTGTAGCTATTGACAGATAAATCCGCTTTCCAGAACGCCAGAAAGCGGCAATTTAGGGAATGGAGGGGACATCCATAGATTACAGGCATACGATCATATACCTGTGCAACGTGGTGCTTAAGAATCTGTGGTTCTTCGGGAATTTGCGGTAGGGAAAAGGCTCTGAGGCCTTGATTTTACTGTGTTTTGTTAATGGGCAGTACAATGATCTTGGTTTTATGGTAAACGGAAAGCTGATGATTCTCGTGGAGGCGCAGTCCACATGGACAGAGAACATCATCGTTCGGGCGCTGTTGTATTACGCACAGTCATTGCAGGAGCATCTGGACAGGGAGGACGCAGACCTGTACGGCAGCAAGAAGGTAGTGTTGCCGGAGTCAGAACTGTACGTCATTTATACCGGCGACAGAGTCAGCCATCCCAAAGAAATTTCGCTGTCTGAGGAGTTCTTCAAGGAGAGGTACTCCGCTGTTGATGTGACAGTTAAGATATTGTACGGAACCGTGGATTCGAAGCGGACCGATGGCGAGGATATCATCGGACAGTATGTACTCTTTACTTACGAAAGTGTACAATGAGCAGGTACGGTTGTACGGAAGGACGACCGAGGCTGTCTCAGAGACAATCCGGATTTGTATGGATCGGGACATCCTAAAAGAGTATCTGGCAAGCCGAAAGAAGGAGGTTATCACCATGATGATGAATTTATATGATCAGGATCGTATTCTGGAGATTCATATCGCAAGCGAGAAGAAGATAGCGGCGAAGAAAACGGAAGACGCCGCTATTCAGAGAATGCTGAAAAAGGGAAAATTTTCGATTCAGGAGATTGCGGAATGTCTGGCGGTGTCGACTGACAGGGTGCGTGAGATTGAAGCTGGGATGCTGCAGGAAGCATAAATTGAAATTAGAAGCTTATGTAAAGTCAGACAGAGGATAAGAGCCGGTAACGGCTCTTATTTGTGTTATTGCATGGATTTACCACGATATAATAACCTCATTGTGACGAAAAATGACTGTTTTTAGCAAAAAATGGATGACATTCTGCAATATCTGTGATAGTATATGTTTGCGGCGGGATCCCAGGCCTTTGCCGCGCTGCAGCTGTTGACAGATAAGTCCGCTTTTCATAACGCCAGAAAGCGGCACTTTAGGAAATGGAGGGGACATCCATAGATTATAAAATGATTTGCACGGATGGTGCAGGCGTTACGAAAGATGAAAATGGTCTGGAGGGTACTGTAGAAAAGGAGATTGTTACAGAAGTACTTGTGGAGGAGAATGGAGCGGGCCGGAAACAGTCAAAGCGCATTGGCGATCCTTATGATGACGTATATCGAACGTTATTGAACGATTGCCCCCAGCTTCTGATTCCGCTTGTGAATGAGATTTTTCACGAGCATTTTACCAAAGATAATAAGGTTATATTTTCGAAAGACATATATACGATGAAAGAGCAGGAGGGAAAGCTGTCCAAGCGCATGACTGATTCCAGCTTTGAGATCATCGGAAACGTCCGGAAGAAGTATCTGATCGAGGAACAGACCAGACCGGATACCAGCATCCTGATCCGGATATTTGAATATTCGATACTTGTGGCGCGGAGTACCGGAGTTTTGGAAGACAATATGCTGAAAGTGGGGCTGCCGAACTGCGCAGTGCTGTTTTTAAGAAGCACGAAAAACACACCGGATGAGATGAAGATAAAAATAGAAGCACCGTTGGGCGAGCTGATGGTCGATGTGCTCGTGATGAAGCTGCTGGATTATACTTTGGAGGATATGATCAGTAAGGATTTGCTGATTCTGTTTCCGTTTTATTTGTTTCGGTACAGTAATTCCAGACTTGCAGAATGCGATCAGGATGAGGAGCAGCTGGAGACGATCAAGGCTGATTATCGCAGGATGCAGGAGCATTTGACACGATTGGCAGACAAAGGGGAACTGAGTGAGTTTTACAGGCATACGATTCTATACCTGTGCAATGTGGTGCTTGAGAATCTGGCGAGGAATTACGAGAACGTGATGAAAGGAGTGCAGGAAGTTATGGGCGGAAAGGTAATAGAGACAGAAGCAAAGAAGATCTTGAATGATGGAATACGTAAGGGAAAAATTGAAGGAAAACTGGAAGGAAAGTGTGAAGAACGCGTGAATACGGAGCGTGAACGGCACAGGGCGGATGCCGCAGAACAGAAGGTTAGCATGTTGCAGAAAGAACTGGATGCGTTGAAGCAGCAGCTTAGCGATTTAATGCAGGCGCAGGAGCTGAAGCTTGTAGAGATGTGATTGAAAGTGCTTTGGTGCGGAAAAAATGAGAAACGGGTACTTTTTCGACAGTCTGGAAAACAGTCGGAAAACTTTTTCCAAACAGCCGAAAAGCTATTGACACATGCTTTTTCCTGTGCTATGATGCACAAGGTTGTGAAGAACAGGAAGCAGAGTATCCGCTCTCACCCTGGCACGCAGGATACGTTGTTGTGACCAGTGGTTCATATGGAAGACGATTGTTCGGACGGACAGAGGTTCCGGCAGTTGCGCGGGATATGCAGAGCCTGCATGTTTGATTTTCGGTATATGCAGGATGCGGTGTGCCGCGGGATGTGCAGGGAATGTTGTGTGCGTCGAGGGTTATTGTCAGAGTATGCAGGTGGATAGCTTTGTTATCCACCTTTTCTATTTTTATCAGTGTGTGGAGGTGTACGAACATTAGCGATTTAATGATTAACGAACAAATCAGAGACCGGGAAGTCCGCTTGATCGGTGAACATGGCGAGCAGCTTGGTATTATGTCTGCAAAAGAGGCTCAGAAGCTTGCGAGAGAGGCTGAGCTTGACCTTGTGAAGATCGCGCCGACGGCGAAGCCGCCTGTGTGCAAGATTATCGATTACGGGAAGTATCGTTACGAGATGGCCAGAAAAGAAAAAGAGGCCAGAAAGAAACAGAAAACGGTCGAGATTAAAGAGATTCGGTTGTCTCCGAACATTGATGAGAATGATCTGAACACGAAGGTGAACAATGCCCGAAAGTTCTTATCGAAGGGGAATAAGGTGAAGGTGACGCTGCGTTTTCGTGGCAGAGAGATGGCGCATATGCAGGCGAATCGCTATATTCTTGAGAATATTGCGAAGGAGCTTTCCGATGTTGCCGTCATTGACCGTCCGGTCAAGCAGGAGGGCAGGACCCTCACCCTGTTTTTGACAGAGAAGCGTTCGTGATAGTCGGGGCGGGAATGCTATGCGGTATTCGCCGATACGGTTGCGGACGACCATGATGTATGCATAGAAGACGGCTTATAGCTGTTTTCCATTTCAAGTCCCGATTCCCGAAGCGGATGTGGGATGCAGGCCACGCCATTGCGCAGAGAGCGTGATCAGACATGTGTGGCTTTCAATAATAGCAGAAGGAGGAACATGAAGATGCCAAAAATGAAGACTAGCAGAGCGGCCGCGAAGCGGTTCTCTAAGACCGGTTCAGGACTGCTGAAGAGAAACAAAGCTTATAAGAGCCATATCTTGACCAAGAAGTCCCCCAAGAGGAAGAGGAATCTTCGGAAGTCTGCGATCACGGATGTGACCAATGCTTCCAACATGAAGAAGATTTTACCGTATCTGTAAATAAAGGCGAACATGTTTGGGAGACCGCTTGCTGTTGGATCAGTCAGGATTAATCAGAATCAATCAGGCAGCCCCGCATGGGAGCTGTCGTAAGGCAAAAGTGGTCTTGAGGGACATTAGAAGGAGGAATTAAGAGATGGCCAGAATTAAAGGTGGCATGAATAGAAGGAAAAAACACAATCGTGTGCTGAAGCTTGCAAAGGGCTACAGAGGAGCGAGATCGAATCAGTATCGCATCGCGAAGCAGTCTGTGATGCGTGCACTCGCGACTTCCTACGCGGGCAGAAAGCAGAAAAAGCGTCAGTTCAGACAGCTCTGGATTGCCCGTATCAATGCAGGCGCACGGCTGAACGGCCTGTCTTACAGCAAGTTTATGTATGGTCTGAAGCTTGCGGGTGTTGAGCTGAACAGAAAGGTTCTTGCGGACATGGCAGTGAACGACGCGGAAGGCTTTGCATCTCTGGTAGAGCTGGCGAAGACGAAGGTGGCGTAAGATGGCTTACAAAAGAGGATCGCTTACGGCGGTTCTCTTTTTTTCTTGCCCTTTCTCACATAAAGTGTTAGAATGTGACGCGAGAGAAAACACTTGAATTTCTGTAATTGTTCAGGACAGGCCTGCACATTTGCTGCGCCGCCGTATGATAATACGGAGTGTGCTGAACAGCTATAAGTCTTTCAGATTGGAGATTTGCAATGGCTTTTGAGTTTGTAAAAAAGATTTTTGGTACGCACAGCGAGCATGAGCTGAAGCGCATTGAGCCGATCGTGGATCAGATCGAGGCGCTGCGTCCGGATATGATGGCACTCTCCGACGAGGAGCTGAAAGCGAGGACGCCCTGGTTTAAGGAGCGTTACGCGAACGGTGAGACGCTGGACGATCTGCTGCCGGAGGCGTTTGCGACGGTGCGTGAGGCAGCGCGGCGTGTGCTTGGCATGGAGCATTACCGGGTGCAGCTGATCGGCGGTATCATTCTGCATCAGGGCCGTATCGCAGAGATGCGTACCGGTGAGGGCAAGACGCTGGTATCGACCTGCCCGGCATATTTGAACGCACTGACCGGCCAGGGTGTCCACATCATCACGGTCAATGATTATCTGGCAAGCCGTGACGCGGAGTGGATGGGTGAGGTACATCGTTTCCTCGGGCTGACGGTCGGCTGCGTGCTGAATTCGATGAACAACGATGAGCGCCGCGAACAGTACGCATGTGATATTACCTATATCACGAATAATGAGGACGGCTTCGACTATCTGCGCGACAACATGGTGATCTATAAGGAGCAGCTGGTACAGCGCGGCCTGGTTTATGCAATCATCGATGAGGTCGACTCGGTACTGATCGATGAGGCGCGTACGCCGCTGATCATTTCCGGGCAGAGCGGCAAGTCCACAAAGCTCTACGAGGTTTGCGACATCCTTGCCCGTCAGCTGGTCAAAGGCGAGGCGAGCGGCGAGGTTACGAAGATGACCGCGATCATGGGCGAGGAGATTACCGAGACTGGCGATTTCATCGTCAATGAGAAGGATAAGCTGGTCACCCTGACGCAGGAAGGTATCGAGAAGGTTGAGAAGTTCTTCAAGATCGACAACTTCTCCGACGCGGAGAACCTGGAGATTCAGCACAACGTCGATCTGGCGCTGCGCGCGAATTATCTGATGTTCCGCGATCAGGATTATGTGGTAAAGGATGACGAGGTTCTGATCGTCGATGAGTTTACCGGCCGTATCATGCCGGGACGCCGTTATTCGGACGGCCTGCATCAGGCCATCGAGGCGAAGGAGCATGTGAAGGTGAAGCGCGAGAGCAAGACGCTCGCGACGATTACCTTCCAGAATTTCTTTAATAAATATGAGAAAAAGGCCGGCATGACCGGTACGGCGCTGACAGAGGAGCAGGAGTTCCGTGATATCTACGGCATGGACGTTATTGAGATTCCGACGAATGTTCCCGTACAGCGTATTGACCACGAGGACGCGGTGTACATGACCCAGAAGGAAAAGTACCGCGCCGTGGTGGAGGCAGTCAAGGAAGCACACGCAAAAGGCCAGCCGGTGCTGGTCGGCACCATCACGATCGAGGTGTCCGAGCTGATCAGCAATCTTCTGAAGCGCGAGGGCATCAAGCATCAGGTACTGAACGCAAAGTTCCATGAGATGGAGGCGGAGATCGTTGCGGAGGCCGGTGTTCACGGCACAGTGACGATCGCGACGAACATGGCAGGCCGTGGTACGGATATCAAGCTGGACGATGAGGCGAGAGCCGCGGGCGGTTTAAAGATCATCGGTACCGAGCGCCATGAATCCCGCCGTATCGATAATCAGCTGCGAGGCCGGTCCGGCCGACAGGGCGACCCGGGTGAATCCAGATTTTATATTTCTCTGGAAGATGACCTGATGCGTCTCTTCGGTTCCGAGAAGATGATGAATGTGTTCAAGTCCCTCGGTGTTCAGGAGGGTGAGCAGATCGAGCATAAGATGCTTTCCAGTGCTATCGAGAAAGCGCAGATGAAGATCGAGAGCAACAACTTCGGCATCCGTAAGAATCTTTTGGAGTATGACCAGGTCAACAACGAGCAGCGTGAGATCATTTACGAGGAGCGCCGCAGGGTTCTGGACGGCGAGAGCATGCGTGACTCCATCCTGAATATGAAAAAGGAGATCATTGACCGCGCTGTAGACAGAAGCTGCACGGACAACGAGCATGAGAACTGGGATTTGGCGGAGCTGAACAATCTGCTGCTTCCGACTATCCCGTTTGAACCGTTTACGGAGGAGTCCCTTGCATCCATATCAGGCAAGGATGAGCTGAAGACATACCTGAACGACGAGGCTCTGAAGCTCTACGAGGCGAAAGAGGCGGAAGTCGGCGACAACGAGAAATTCCGCGAGCTGGAGCGCGTTATCCTTTTGAAGGTGATCGACCGTAAGTGGATGGATCACATCGACGACATGGATCAGCTCCGTCAGGGCATCGGCCTGACCGCTTATGGTCAGCGTGATCCGAAGGTGGAGTATAAGATGAGCGCCTATGAGATGTTTGACGAGATGACCGCAGGCATCCAGCAGGATACGGTTCGTCTCCTGTATCACATCAAGGTAGAGCAGAAGGTTGAGCGTGAAGAAGTGGCGAAGGTTACCGGCACGAACAAAGACGACTCCGGTCCCCGCGCCCCCAAAAAGCGCGTCTCCGAGAAGATCTACCCCAACGACCCCTGCCCCTGCGGCAGCGGCAAGAAGTATAAGCAGTGCTGCGGACGGAAAGCGTAGGATTCTTGAAGATAATTTATATTTTATGAAACCTGTATGGAATCGGACAGCTGTTTCCGTAAGCAGACGGTAGGCAGATTTTTACAGTATAAAGAAAGAAGGTGACACAATGGTAGAACTTGACCAGTTCAAAGCAATTCTTAACAGCTACACAAAACCATTAGTGGAAGTGAGGGATTCACTTTGACCTCGTAAATAAGGAACAGCGGATTCAGGAGCTGGAGCGTCGGATGGAGGAGCCGGACTTCTGGGATAACCCGGAGAAGTCGCAGGAGACCATGAAGGTGCTCGCGAGTCTGAAAGAGGACGTATCGACTTACAAAGAACTGAAGGATCAGTATGAGGAAGTCGAGCTCCTGATTGAGATGGGTTACGAGGAAAATGACGCGTCTGTGCTGCCGGAGATTCAGGAGACGCTGGATCAGTTCCGGGCGACGCTGGACGATATTCGCATTAAGACGCTGCTCTCCGGCGAATACGATGAGGAGAGCGCGATTGTGACGCTGCACGCGGGTGCGGGAGGCACGGAGTCCTGCGACTGGGCTTCGATGCTTTACCGTATGTACACGCGCTGGGCGGAAAAGAAAGGCTATCAGGTTGATGTCCTGGATTTCCTTGACGGAGAAGAGGCCGGCATCAAGTCCGTGACTTTCCAGGTAAACGGCTCGAAAGCCTACGGTTATCTGAAGTCGGAGAAGGGCGTACACCGCCTGGTACGGATTTCACCGTTTAACGCGGCAGGCAAGCGGCAGACGTCGTTTGTGAGCTGCGAAGTGATGCCCGTGCTGGAAAAGGATGTGGATATTGAGATTAATCAGGAGGATCTGCGTATCGATACCTACCGCTCCAGCGGTGCGGGCGGTCAGCACATCAACAAGACGTCTTCCGCAATCCGCATCACGCATTTGCCGACCGGCATTGTGGTGACGTGCCAGAATGAGCGTTCCCAGTTCCAGAACAAGGACAAGGCGATGCAGATGCTGAAGACGAAGCTCCTTCTGCTGCGCGAGCAGGAGAACGCTGAGAAGGAATCGGATATCCGCGGCGAGGTCAAGGAGATCGGCTGGGGCAATCAGATCCGCTCCTACGTCATGCAGCCCTACAAGATGGTCAAGGATCTGCGTACCGGTGAGGAGACCAGCAATGTAGACGCTGTCATGGATGGCGCACTGGATCCGTTCATCAACGCATATCTGAAATGGAAGTCGCTGGGCGAGCCGAAAGAGCAGGAATAGACGGATGGCCGGATATTCTGCGGATCATGACGCACAATAGCACAAGAGAGAAAACGGGAGCCGGAGGCAGATTTGCTTTCGGCTCTTTTGTCTGCTTATTTGCGGTTGATTCATCCTTCGGAACTGTTCAGTACCTTCACAGTTACGGGAACGAAAGGGTTTTGCGGAAAGCAGATTTCACGAATGGTAGCGGTGCATTACACCAATGGTTTTCCTGTCCTGTTTTTTAAATGATAAAATAAAAGAAAATGACTCACTTACAGACAGGAAGATGATGATATGCGCATTGCATTTTGTGACAACAGTACTTTATCCCAGATTCTTTTTATTGATGTTGTGCGTGAATGGGATTCGAAAGAACGCCCGGAGTGCTTTTCAACAGGACAGGAGCTATTGAAAGCGGCAGAGGAAGCCCCTGCTTTTGATATCGTTTTTCTGGATAGTTATCTCCCTATGGAAAACGGCGCTGACATTGCTGCAAAACTCAGGAAAATCTCACCTGAGACGGGTATCGTGTTTATTGTAAACAGCAGTGAGCATGCGCTGGACGCCTATTCTTTGCATGCGCTCCATTATCTGGTGAAACCGATCCGGGTGGAGGAGGTATGTGAAGCTTTTCGACGGCTTGAGAGCCTTCGGCAAAAGTAATCGTTCTCATTTCTTATTACCCCCTATTACTCATTTTTTACTTGCATTGCTGTATGAAGTATGGTAAGATTCCCTCCGTGATATACATATGTTTTTCAACCGCGAACACAGAAAAGACAAACTGCCATGCGTTAGGGGCAGTTTTTTCACGGTGGCAGAGGAAAGCAGCTTATGCCATCATTTTAGTGTAAAAATGTGCGGCGTGGAGGAATGAAAATGTCAGATGGTTCAAAATACTATGTAGTAAAGGAAAAAGCAGTGCCGGAGGTGCTGATGAAGGTCGTGGAGGCGAAGCGGCTTTTAGAGACGAAGCGCGCGGCTACTGTGCAGGATGCCGCGGATATGGTCGGCATCAGCCGGAGTTCTTTTTATAAATATAAAGAAGATATTTTTCCGTTCCGTGACACGGTAAAAGGGAAGAATTTTACATTTCTGATGCAGATGCATGATGAACCGGGGCTTCTGTCGGATGTTCTTCATATAGTGGCAGATTATCATGCGAACATTCTGACGATTCATCAGAGTATCCCGACGAACGGGGTGGCAATGCTGACCCTCAGCGTGGAGGTGCTTCCAACGACCGGAGACATTACGAATATGATTGATGCCATTGAGGCGAAAGAGGGCGTGCAGTATCTGAAGATCCTGGCGCGCGAATGACGGTTGCTTTGCAGGATAGAGATTCTAAAAAGCAAAGAAGAATGAATGAGAGGAGACAGACATGGTAGCAGTAGCAGTGTTAGGATATGGAACGGTAGGATCTGGTGTGGTGGAGGTGATTGAGACCAATCACGACAGCATTCTGGCAAAGACCGGTGTGGACTTACAGGTAAAATACGTGCTGGATCTGCGGGAGTTCCCAGGCGATCCGGTGCAGGAAAAGCTGGTACACGATTACGATGTGATCGTGAACGATCCAGAGGTGCGGATCGTCGTTGAGACGATGGGCGGCTTGAATCCGGCGTATGAGTTTACAAAGCGGGCGCTGGAGGCAGGTAAGAGCGCGTGCACGTCGAATAAGGCTCTGGTGGCGCAGTACGGCACGGAGCTTCTGGAGACTGCGAAAGCGCATCAGGCCAGCTATCTGTTTGAGGCGAGCTGCGGAGGCGGAATCCCGATCATCCGTCCGCTGCGGACGTCCCTTGGCGCGGATGTGATCGATGAGATCACCGGTATCGTGAACGGCACGACGAATTATATTTTGTCGAAGATGTCGGATGAGGGACTGGAGTTCGACGACGTTCTCCGTGACGCACAGCAGAAGGGCTATGCGGAGCGCAATCCGGAGGCGGATGTCGAAGGACATGACGCGTGCCGGAAGATTGCGATCCTTTCTTCTCTGGCGTATGGAAAACGCGTAGATTATACAGATGTTTATACGGAAGGTATTACAAAAATTACCTCCGCCGAGGTGCGCTACGCGAAAGAGCTCGGTATGGCAATCCGGCTTCTGGCTTACAGCCATAAGGATGTGGAAAATGACGGCCGGGTGATTGCAATGGTGGCGCCGTTTCTGGTAAAGAAAACGGATCCGCTTTATTTTGTAAACGGCGTGTTCAACGCGATTTTTGTACATGGCAATATGCTCGGAGACGCAATGTTCTACGGTCAGGGCGCAGGAAAAGAGGCGACTGCGAGCGCGGTCGTATCGGATGTGATCGAGGAGGCGCAGACTTTAGGAAGCAGCGTGATGTCTGAGTGGAGTCTCGAAAAGCAGGAACTGCAGCCGGTATCGGAGACGGAAAAACAGTTTTTTGTCCGTATGGCGGGCGATGTCAGGGAACGGGCAGAGGCCGAACAGGTATTTGGTGCGATATCGATTGTGCAGGCAGATCTGCCGGGCGAGTATGGATTTATTACACCGGTGATGTCTGAGGCGAAGTTTCAGGATTGCGCGGCAAAGCTGGAGGACAGGCTTCTGGGGATGATTCGGATTCGCGCGTAGAAAAATTTTGTTAAAGGCGGAATAATACGATGAAATATATTGTGATATTAGGCGATGGCATGGCAGATGAGCCGCAGGAGGCGCTGGATGGGCGCACTCCCCTTGAGGCAGCAGCGACGCCTGCGATGGATGAGATGGCAAAGACGGGCGAGATCGGCCTGGTAAAGACGATACCGGATGGCATGGCGCCGGGCAGTGACACGGCAAATCTTGCAGTGCTGGGCTACAATCCGCGTGAGTATTACACTGGGCGCTCCCCGCTGGAAGCGTTGAGCATCGGTGTACCGATGAAGGACACGGATGTCGCGATGCGCTGCAATCTGGTGACGCTCACAGAAGAGGAGCCGTATGAGCAGAAGCGCATCCTGGATCACAGCTCCGGCGAGATCAGCACGGAAGATGCGGCAGTCCTGCTGAAAGCCGTACAGGAGGAGCTGGAGAACGAGACGTATCAGTTTTACGTGGGGACAAGCTACCGGCACTGCATGATCCGGGCGAATGCGGTCATTCAGGAAGAAGCGCATTCCGATCAGGTTGCAGACGCAAGCTGCGGCGGAGCAGATAACAATGCCGGAAAAAAGGTTGTGAGGATTGCCTCTGCGCTTGAGAATCTGACGCCGCCGCACGATCATCTGACCGAGGTGATCGGACCGTATCTTCCGGCAGATGAGACGCTGCTTGCCATGCAGAAGCGCAGCTATGAGATTCTGTCCAACCATCCGATTAACCTGGAGCGCAAGGCAAAGGGCCTCAATCCGGCGAACAGCTGCTGGTTCTGGGGCGCGGGCACAAAGCCGATGGTGGATTCTTTTGAAAAGAAAAACGGTGTAAAGGGCACCATGATCTCAGCAGTCGACCTCTTAAAGGGGATTGCGATCGGCGCCGAAATGCAGGTAGTATTGGTACCGGGCGCAAACGGCGGCCTGCATACAAATTATGAGGGAAAAGCACAGGCGGCGGTCGACGCCCTCTTAAAGGACGGCGCGGACTACGTCTACGTACATCTGGAAGCGCCGGATGAGATGGGACATCAGGGCAGCCTTGAGCGCAAGTTTCAGGCCATTGAGAATCTGGATCAGCGTATCATCCGCATCGTAAAGGAGCAGATGGATGCTTCAGGTGAGCCGTACCGTATGCTGGTCATGCCGGATCATCCGACCCCGATCCGTATCCGCACACATACTTCTGATCCGATCCCGTACCTGCTTTACGACAGTACGAAGTCGCTGTACAGGGAAAGCAAAACCGCACAGAAGGATTCTGGAACGGTTGTAACAAACAGGCCAGAGGCTGGCAAAAATCAAAACGCCGCTGTGGAGGCGGGCCATATTTCTGCCAGCAGGATTTACTGCGAGCGCACGGCAAAAGAGAGCGGCATCTTCCGCCCCGAAGGATATAAGCTGATCGATGTGCTGCTGAAACACTGACAGAAAATTAAAACGAATCGAAATAATGAAATGTCGGATATGACTCTTAACGGCATCCATTTACGTCATTATAATATAGTATATCGTGATGACGTAAAAGGGTGCCGTTCGCAGAATGGACGAACTCTATGGATGCTAATACAACTCCCTTTACCCGGATATTTTTTTATAGAAGTATCCGCTCGTTGTATAGACATACGGATTGACGAACAACAGGCCGATCCCGAAAGAAAGCAGCCCCAGCAGATACAGGCCGATGAAGCTCAGCTGCATGTGAAGATAGCGAAGCCGCATGCCGCTCATAAGATGCCAGCTTTCCGACATCATGTCTTTAAACGACAGATCCGGGTCGTTTGCGTGTACAAATAAAGTCATGGAGAAGGAAATCTCTACAGCCACAAACAACACGACAGCAATAAGAAGCACTGCCGTAGCGAAGAGTACATTGTTTATGCTGATCTCTCCATAAAACAGCAGATTCAGTATGCATTCCAGCCACCAGAATCCAATCTGTACGAAAACGTAGGTCACAATAAACTGCAGAACGGAATAGATGGCCACCGGCTCCGGATGCTCCGTGAACATGGAAAAGAGGTCCGTCCAGCGGAACGGGTGATTGTTGCAGATGTCCAGATAAATGCGGTACAGTCCCGCGAGCAGGATATAATAAATGATATTTACCACGATTGAACATCCAAAATAGATTATCATGCTTAAGATGCCGGTACCTGAAGGCGACGCCATCAGAGCCAGATAGCTGAGCACCAGATTCAGCGCCGTAAGCAGAAGCGTGACGCCGGCGAGCACTGCATGCTGTCCATTCAGGACGCAGCGCGCGTAGCATTTAATTTCTTTTATCACAGGCCTTTCCATCAGATAAAGCCTCCTTCCTCATCGGAGCCGGAACCGTTCGAGCCGCCGTTGCTGCGATCGCTGCCGCCACCGCCCGGCTCATTTCCATATCCGTCATCAAAACCATCCCCGAATCCGTGGTCAGAGCTGCCGCCGGTACCGTTGTCTGAACCGTCATCCGATCCATCATTGCCGGAACCATAGCTGCCGCTGCCTGAACCGTCGTCTGTACCGGAATTTCCGCTGCCGCTTCCCTGTGTACTGTTATGGTCGCTTTCATCTGAATCATACAGGAAGGGAAACAGCTCTTCAAACGTCTCGTCCACGTCAAAATCATAATCGCCGGTGTACATCCGGTAATAGTATTGCAGATATTCCCGGCCATCCTCTGTCGTTAGTACATAACGAAATGCGGATACTGTGAAAAAGATGGTAACCACCATTCCGATGATGCCGCAGATGATCCCGGCTTTGCCTTTTCCTGTCATCGCCCGGTTATCTCTTGAAAGAATCGCGCAGATAATCGCGATAGCTCCGCAGGGCAGCGATACATAAAACACAGAACACAGGGTAATCGACAGAACTCCAAGTACAAGCGCAGCGGTCGCCATCGTATTTCTGCGGCTGCGTGGGGTTCGCCGTTCCCAGTTATATTCATCGTCATAGTTGTACATAAAGTCGCTCCATTTCTGATATCATAAAATGCGCCAGGGCATATCTTTTTTTATTCGGACCATGATTCAATGAAAGCCAAAGGTGCGCATCTGAATTGCGGTTTCGTTCTTGATTTTCTTCGTAAATCAGAATACTGCCTGTGTCCATATTTTCTTCGTAACTGTTCAGTACCTTCACAGTTACGAGGTACTGTCTTGAATAGTTACTTTTCTTCACAAATACGGACATATGATATCACAATCAGAATCAGAAAACAAGCATACTGCAATTTCCAAAGTTGCCTGAAAATCGTAAAATCCGATGAAAAATCTAAAAATACAATAAAAAATGAGCCGGAAATGATACAAATTTCGATTCAAAAGGAGATTGCAGGGAAAGGCGGTGCTATGGTATAATTCTGTAAATCAGTTCAGAACAGCAGGAAAGGGAAGGACTGTGGCCTGCTGTTCTGAAGGAAAGATGATATTTATAAGAAAAAGACAGAGGAATATATGGACATTATAAAAACACTTGCACAGGAGCTTGCCATCCGTCCGGCACAGGCGGAGGCGGCTGTGAAACTGATTGACGACGGCAATACGATTCCTTTTATCGCGCGGTACCGCAAGGAGGCGACCGGGTCGCTGAATGACGAGGTACTGCGTTCGTTATTGGAGCGGCTTACCTATCTGCGGAATCTGGAGGAGAAAAAGGCGCAGGTGCTTGCTACAATCGAGGAGCAGGGTAAGCTGACGCCGGAGCTTCGAAAGCAGATCGAGGAAGCGCAGACGCTTGTTGTGGTGGAGGATCTGTACCGGCCTTACCGCCCGAAACGCCGCACCCGTGCGACGGTGGCGAAAGAGAAGGGGCTGGAGCCGCTTGCAGACCTGATCCGGCTGCAGATGACGAACCGTCCGCTTGAGGAAGAAGCGAAAGCTTATTTATCAGAAGAAAAAGAGGTCCGCACCGTGGAAGAGGCAATCGCGGGCGCGTGTGACATTGTTGCGGAGGCAATCTCGGATGAAGCTTCGTATCGGCTGCGCATCCGTGAGATGACGATGCGCGAAGGGCTGATCACGAGCGAAGCGAAGGATGAGAAGACGCAGTCTGTGTATGAGAATTATTACCATTATACGGAGCCGTTGGCAAAGACGGCGGGGCATCGGATCCTTGCGCTGAACCGCGGAGAGAAAGAAAAAATTCTGAACGTAAAGATTGAGGCACCGGAAGAGAAAATCCTTCTTTATTTAGAGCATCAGGTCATTATACGGGACAATCCCTACACGACTCCGGTTTTAAAAGAGACGGTGCAGGACGCTTACAGCCGGCTGATCGGACCGGCGATCGAGCGCGAGATCCGCAGCGACCTGACGGAGAAGGCTGAGGACGGAGCCATTTCCGTATTTGGGAAAAATCTGGAGCAGCTGCTGATGCAGCCGCCGATTGCAGGGCAGGTCGTGCTCGGCTGGGATCCGGCGTTCCGCACGGGCTGCAAGCTGGCCGTTGTGGATGAGACCGGAAAGGTGCTGGACACCGCGGTAGTATTTCCGACCGCGCCGACGAATGAGGCAAAGATCCGTGCGGCAAAAGATAAGGTTAAAGAACTGATTGCAAAATACGGTGTGACCCTGATCTCGGTGGGGAACGGTACGGCTTCACGCGAGTCAGAGCAGATCATTGTCGAGATTTTAAAGGAGATTCCGCAGAAGGTATCCTATGTGATCACGAACGAGGCGGGAGCTTCCGTGTATTCTGCAAGCAAGCTGGCGACCGAGGAATTTCCGAATTTTGATGTGGGACAGCGGAGCGCAGCGTCTATCGCACGGCGTGTGCAGGATCCGCTTGCCGAGCTGGTCAAGATCGATCCGAAGTCCATCGGAGTCGGACAGTATCAGCATGATATGAACCAGAAGAAGCTGGGCGAGGCGCTGGACGGCGTCGTGGAGGATTCGGTAAACCGCGTCGGCGTCGACCTGAATACGGCGTCCGCACCGTTGATGGAGCACATTTCCGGTATTACGAAGACGATAGCGAAAAATATTGTCGCGTACAGGGAGGCAAACGGCCGTTTCCGAAGCCGCCGCGATCTTCTGAAGGTGCCGAAGCTGGGGCCGAAAGCCTTTGAACAGTGCGCAGGCTTTATGCGTATCACGGGCGGCACGGAGCCGCTGGATCAGACCAGCATCCATCCGGAGAGCTATGCGGCGACAGAGAAGCTTCTTGCCGAGCTTGGACATACAAAAGAAAGCTTTTTTGTGCAGAATGTGAAGCTGGTCCGCATCCGTGATTATCAGAAGATGGCGGAGCGGGTTGGCGTCGGTGAGCCGACCCTGCGGGATATCGCAAATGAACTGGCGCGCCCCGGACGCGATCCGCGTGACGAGATGCCAAAGCCAATCCTGCGCACGGATGTGCTGGAAATGAAGGATTTAAGAGAAGGCATGATTCTCAAAGGCACGGTTCGCAATGTCATTGATTTTGGCGCGTTTGTCGATATCGGTGTCCATCAGGACGGGCTGGTGCATATTTCACAGCTTTCCAACAAAAAGTTCGTGAAGCATCCGCTGGAGGTCGTGAGTGTGGGCGATATTGTTGAGGTCAAGGTCTTAAGCGTCGATTTGCAGAAAAAAAGGATCAGCCTGACGATGCGGATCTGAAACAAAGGGTGCAGCTGAAAAGAAGTGAGGTTTATAAAATGTCATCGACGGAAACGGCAAAACGCAGCGACTCCCGGAGCGGGACTGCTGTTTTGCCGGAGGCGGAAGACCATGTTGGAAAGAATACATCAAAGACGTTGAAGGATAAAGACATCCGCGAGCCGCTCTTTGATTTCCTCGAAGAGACTTACGGAAAGATCCGTATTTTTGAGGAAAAGCGGATGGGAGGCTCCCGCGCAGATATCGTGATGGTAACGCCGGAGCTTGTGATCGGGATAGAGATCAAAAGTGACGCGGATTCCTATACGCGCCTGCGCAGTCAGGTCGAGGATTATGACCGGTATTTTGACCAGAATATCGTAGTGGTCGGTACGAGCCATGCCATGCACATTGAGGAGCATGTGCCGGAGCATTGGGGCATTATCACCGTGGAGCGCGAAGTCAGGGAAACGGTGCCGTCACATGACCTGTCTATGGAGAATGCTGTAGAAATGTCATCGGAGGATATCGCAGGCAGGCCGCCGGAGAATATTGCCGGGAAAGCATCGGAAAAAGGCGGCGAGCCGGATTTCTATGTACTTCGCAAAGCCTCTGCCAATCCTAACATGCGCAGAAAGCAGAAGCTCAGTCTTTTGTGGCGGCCGGAGCTGGTGCACATACAGGCACTCAACGACATGCCCAAATACGCAGGAAAGAGTAAGGAGTTTGTCATTGACAAGATTCTGGAGCGTGTGCCGGAGGAGACGCTGGCGCCGCAGATTTCCGAGGAACTTTTTGAACGGGATTACAGCACGATTCTGGAGACGATCAATGAGTACCGGCAGCAGCACGGGCAGAAAAAACGGCGGAAGCGCCGGAGGCGGAAGTATAAGCCGATACTTTGATGACGACAGGGCCGAAAAGTATCTGGAATGGAACGCGTGCGTGTATAACAGGAGCTGTATTTCCGAAATTATTTGGAAAATATACAGAAGGACTTGCGCAATTAAAACAGGCAAATTATAATTTCATGCGGAACCTATCATTCAGGACAGGATAGAATGTATGAGAAAAGCCTGATATTTTCTGCCATGCATTCGAGCGGGAAGAGACAGGAGAGGAGACAATATTATGGAAAAAATCAGAATGACGACACCGATTGTGGAGATGGACGGCGACGAGATGACGCGTGTGCTCTGGAAGATGATCAAGGACGAGCTGATCTGTCCGTATGTGGATCTGAAAAGCGAGTATTACGATCTTAGTCTGGTAAACCGCAACGCGACGAATGATCAGATAACGATTGACAGCGCAAATGCAAACAAAAAGTACGGCGTGGCTGTCAAATGTGCGACCATCACTCCGAATGCGGCCCGCATGACGGAATATGATCTGAAAGAGATGTGGAAAAGCCCGAACGGTACCATCCGCGCGATTCTGGACGGCACAGTATTCCGCGCGCCGATCACGGTAAAGGGCATCGAGCCTTATGTCCGCACCTGGAAAAAGCCGATCACCATCGCGAGACACGCATATGGCGACGTTTACAAAAATGTGGAGATCGATGTGCCGGGGCCGGGAAAAGCAGAGCTTCTCTTCACCGGAGAGGATGGAACAGAGATTCGCGAGAACGTCTTTGAGTTCAAAGGACCAGGGGTCCTGCAGGGCATACATAATATTGATAAGTCTATCGCAAGCTTTGCACGCAGCTGCTTTAACTACGCGCTGGATACAAAGCAGGATCTTTGGTTTGCAACCAAGGATACGATTTCCAAGAAATATGACCACACGTTCAAGGATATTTTTCAGGAAATCTATGACGCGGAATACAAAGAGCGCTTCGAAAAGGCGGGCATTGTCTATTTCTACACGTTGATTGACGACGCAGTTGCGCGTGTGATGAAGTCCGAGGGCGGATTTATCTGGGCCTGCAAGAACTATGACGGCGATGTCATGAGTGACATGATTTCCTCCGCATTCGGCTCTCTGGCGATGATGACCTCTGTGCTGGTATCTCCGGACGGCAAATACGAGTATGAGGCGGCGCACGGCACTGTGCAGCGCCATTATTACAAATATCTGAAAGGCGAGGAGACCTCGACCAACTCTGTGGCGACTATTTTTGCCTGGACAGGTGCACTTCGCAAGCGCGGCGAGCTGGATGGCATCCCGGAGCTGGAGCAGTATGCTGACCGCCTGGAAAAGGCTGTGATTCAAACCATTGAAAGCGGAAAGATGACGAAGGATCTTGCACTGATCACCTCTCTTGAGAATGTGACGGTTTTAAACAGTGAGGATTTTATCAAGGCAGTCCGTCAGACGTATGATGCGCTTTCATAGTCCTGTCTTTGTTTACATAAAAGAGCAAAAATACGGTTGCGAAAATGACCGCATTGGGGTATACTATTTTCAGCTGAGAACATTGAAGCATTTTCCTGGGGTGTTCGACACTCCGGTCGTGTTGAACCTGCAATTACTTTAAATGGGATTCCTATATCGCGTCGGTCGATGCCAGGCCTCCTTTGCAGTGGAAGGCAGACATCGGCGCTGCGGTTACCCACCTGGCAAAGCCAGGAGTCAGATGGTCGGAAACGGCACCCTGGGTTTTTACAGATTATACGTAACTGAGAAGGTACTGAACAGTTACTATTTTCAATGATTCAGAACAGTGCTTCGCACTTGCTGTGAAGTACGTATGAAAATACGAGCTACGGATTATGGGGATATAGCTCAGCTGGGAGAGCGCTTGAATGGCATTCAAGAGGCCGGCGGTTCGAGCCCGCTTATCTCCATTTTCGATTCAGGGCTGTTCCAAAGGGGAGCAGCCTTTTCCTTTTTTAATAGGAGGGCGATCATGGATATTTTTCACGGAAGACCCGAAAATATAAGCGGGCGGCAGCAGCGGGAGATCGCGGTGTACGATCTGCTGGACGGGCTGGGCATTCCATACGACCGGGCGGATCACGAAGCCGCCATGACGATTGACGACTGCAAGGGTGTGGACGAACTGTTTGGAATTGAGATCTGCAAGAACCTGTTCCTCTGTAATCGGCAGAAGACGGATTTTTATCTGCTTCTGATGCCTGGCAAAAAGAAATTTGTGACAAAAGAACTGTGCCATCAGATTGGGACGCCGCGCCTCTCTTTTGCGGACGAATCGTATATGGTGGAGCTGCTGAACATTCATCCCGGCTCAGTGAGCGTTATGGGGCTGATGAACGATAAGGAGAACCGGGTGCAGCTGCTGATCGACCGCGATGTGACAAAACCAGAGTATTTTGGCTGTCACCCCTGCGTCAACACATCGAGCCTGCGGCTGCGCACGGCGGATGTGCTGGAGAAATTCCTGCCCGGCGTGCATCATACGTATCGAATTGTAGATTTATAGTAACTGTTCAGGACAGGTCTTTGCACTTGCTGCGAAGACCGTATGAAAACATATAGACACCTGATCAGGGCGGTACGCGGTCCCGGAGGATGCTGGGGCAGGTGGTGCATGGTATGTGTGTGACTTATAAGGGAGTGGCTGCATGAGTACGGAAAACAGATGTTTTATAGTAGGTGCGGGAGGTTTTGACGGCTTTCTTATGCCTCCTCGCCCCGGAGATCTCCTCATCGCTGCGGACGGCGGTTATCGCTACCTGCGCGAAAGGGATATGGAGCCGGATGTTCTTCTGGGTGATTTTGACTCGCTTGAGATTGTGCCGGAGCACCGACATCTGATCCGGCATTCACCGATCAAGGATGATACCGATATGGCTCTTGCGGCCGCGTACGCGAAGGAAGAAGGGTACCGGACTTTTTTCCTTTACGGGGGACTTGGCGGAAAACGGCTCGACCATACGGTTGCGAACCTGCAGCTTTTGACCGGGATGGCGAGGGAAGGCCTCGTCGCTTATCTGATCGGATCCGATACGGTCATCACGGCAATTATGAACGGGAAGCTTTCATTTCCTCAAAATGCTGTCGGGATGATTTCCGTATTTTGTATGGGAGAACAGGCATCCGGTGTGTTCGAGCGCGGCCTGAAATATACGCTGGAAGACGCAGAACTGACCTGCGACCGGGCGCTGGGCGTCAGTAATGAATTTACCGGAGAAGAAAGCAGCGTGGAGGTGCGTTCCGGAACGATCCTGGTGATGTGGGATGCGAAAAACGGCCTGCCGGAGAGATCGTGATTCTATAAGGAATGACTGAAAACAGGGAAACTGTAGAAAGGATGGCAGTCAGTGAAAACGGAAGATACGCAGAGAGTGAAAAAAATCGGAGCGGGAGAAAAAATCGAAGTATTCGAAAGAATTCTGTATGGAATCTGGCTGGCCGCGCTGGGAATCATGGTGGTGATCTGCTCTCTGGAGCGCAGCCCGATCTTGGTTGGCGGATCGGTACGGACACTCTGCTTCGGACTATTTGGTATGCTTGTGCTGTTTGGAGTTCTGCTGCTGGTGCACGGTGCTTTTTCTTCGGGTATCCGGAGGGGAGCGCTGCAGCTTGCGGTATTTGCCATAGCGGCTGCTCTGTACTGGATGTATTGTTTTCAGCTGAACGATCTGATCACCACAAATTCTACGATGGATGCGCTTGTGGCCGGCGGTTTGATCTGTGCCGCGGCAATGGCTGCCGCAAGGTGCGGATGTCAGTAATACTTTTTTATTGTATTTCCTGAAAGTGCGTGTTATACTTGGGAGCGGCTGATAAACGCTTAAGTACCGCAGACGGAATATCTATTGTCCTGCGGTGCGTCAATAAGAATGACGGGCCTTGCGGCGGCATATATACGATCCGCGGCTGCACTGTGTGCAGCGACGGAAAAAGTTTTTCACATGTGCCGGATGACGGGGCGGATATAAGGAGAAATGAGCATGAAAAAACCAACGGTACTGATGATTCTGGATGGATATGGATTGAATGAAAAGACGGAGGGCAACGCGATCGCGCAGGCGGCGACTCCGGTCATGGATGAGCTGATGGCGACCTGTCCTTTTGTGCAGGGCGCAGCGAGCGGACTTTCGGTCGGACTGCCGGACGGACAGATGGGCAATTCCGAGGTCGGTCATATGAATATGGGCGCGGGACGCGTGGTCTATCAGGATCTGACCAGGATCACGAAAGAGATTGAGGACGGCGACTTTTTTGAGAATGCCGAGCTGAAGCGTGCGATGGAGAACGCGAAAGCGAATGATTCCAGCCTCCATATGTGGGGACTGCTTTCGGATGGCGGTGTGCACAGTCACAATACTCATGTGTACGCGCTGCTGGAGATGGCGAAGCGCTATGGCCTGAAGAAAGTGTATGTGCACTGCTTCCTGGACGGCCGCGATACGCCGCCGGCTTCCGGCAAAGATTACGTGCAGGAGCTTCAGGACAAGATGGAAGAACTCGGCGTTGGCGAGATCGGCGTGGTGTCCGGACGTTATTATGCGATGGATCGTGACAACCGCTGGGACCGCGTGGAGAAGGCATACCGCGCGCTTGTTTACGGCGAGGGTGAGAAGGCTGCTTCCGGTGTGGAAGCCGTGGCGCAGTCCTACGCAAAAGATGTGACGGACGAATTCGTGCTGCCAACTGTTGTGATGAAGGACGGCGCACCGGTGACGACAGTAAAGGACGGGGACTCCGTGATCTTCTTTAATTTCCGTCCGGACCGCGCGAGAGAGCTTACCCGCACTTTCTGCTGCGATGAGTTTGACGGCTTTGACCGCGGAACACGCATTCACACGACCTATGTTTGCTTTGCGGATTATGATGTGACGATTCCGAACAAGACGGTTGCGTTCCCGAAGATTTCTGTGACCAATACGTTTGGCGAATATCTGGCTGCCCACAATATGACGCAGGCGCGTATCGCTGAGACGGAGAAATACGCGCACGTGACGTTCTTCTTTAACGGTGGTGTAGAGGCTCCGAATCCGGGCGAGGATCGCATCCTTGTGAAATCCCCGAAGGTGGCGACCTACGATCTGCAGCCGGAGATGAGTGCTCCTGAGGTCTGCGAGAAGGTGGTCGGTGCAATTACCTCCGGCAAGTATGACGTTGTGATCACGAATTTTGCCAATCCGGACATGGTCGGCCACACCGGCGTGCTCTCTGCGGCGATCAAGGCGATTGAGACGGTAGATGCATGTGTTGGAAAAGTGGTAGAGGCTGTAAAGTCCGTAGACGGCAAGCTGTTCATCTGCGCAGATCATGGCAACGCGGAGCAGCTGATCGACTATGAGACCGGCGAGCCGTTCACGGCTCATACGACGAATCCGGTACCGTTTATCCTTGTAAATTGCGGCGAGGGTGTCGGCCTTCGTGAAGGCGGACGGCTGGCGGACATCGTTCCGACCCTGATCGAGCTGATGGGGATGGAGCAGCCGGCGGAAATGACCGGGAACTCTCTGCTGACGCATGAGGTGTAAGAATGAGATGCCGGATATGAACATGGATAGTAACTGTGGAGGTACTGAACAGTTACCATGAATATTAATTTTAAACAATAAAAGAGACCCTGAAATAAGAGTAATTCTCTTGTTTTGGGGTCTTTTTCTTGACTTATTTTTTAAATGGACTTAATAAAAATGAAAAAAACACTTGTATAATTGTAATTTTTCCGTTAAAATATCCCCACAATACCAGATTTCGCCAGAATACTCATAGAAGGGTGTGTATCAACTGCGGAGTCTGCGGGAGAAACATGGAAGGATCGTATCTGTTCAGAACAGGTTCTCATGCTCATTGCGAAGCACGAAAAAATGCAGGACCGATGAACAGCAGCGTAAATTTGGCAATGAGGGGAAGGAAGTACAGGGAATGAAGAGATGGAAAGAAAGGCGGCCGGGCAGGAGACCGGATGAGGGTGGGAATGCCCCCTCGCCAGAGCTCGGCGGCAGGTCGTGTCGGTCAGTCAGAGAACGCTGCGCGTTGGACCGACGTTCCGGACGACGACATTGTGACAGGACAGGAAAGGATGCTGCGAGTGTTGTGGCTGGCAGCGCGCGCGGATGTGTGCACATGCTTGCAATGACGCTGCTGCTTCTGGTCGCGGTGTTTGCGGCTTTTCCGGGACAGGCGCAGGCTGCTACCAAGATCAAGGGCATTGATGTTTCAAAGTGGCAGGGGACAGTCGACTGGGAATCCGTGGCGGACGATGGAATTGAGTTTGTCATGCTCGGTACCGGCTGGTATAAGAATGGCACACAGACCTATGACACGAAGTTTACCACGAATATACAGGGAGCCCTTGACGCGGGACTTTATGTTGGCGTCTATCGTCTTACTTATTCGACGACAGTCGCGGAGATGCGGGAGGAAGCCTATCAGGTTCTGGATCTGATCAATGGTTACAAGATTTCCTATCCGGTGGCGCTGGATATGGAGGCAAGCTGTTATCTGTCTATGACGAAGGCAGAGCGCACGGAGCTTGCGAAAGCGTTTCTCGAGGTGATCGAGGAAGCCGGGTATCATGGGATGATCTACGCGAGCAACAGCTGGTTTGTCAGCTATCTGGATCGGACGGCTCTGGCAGATTATGATTACTGGGTCGCCTGCTGGAGCTATGCTCCTACGATCTCCCCGGTGTCTATGTGGCAGTACAGCAGCACCGGTAAGGTAGACGGCATCAAGACGGCCGTTGATCTGGATTATAGCTACGTGGATTATTCGACAACCATTACGCCGCGGACGACGCCGCTTATCACGCGGTCGACGACGACCGGCTGGCAGACGGACGGCACGAATTACTGGTATCTGGATGCCAGCGGTAAGATCGTGAAGAGCAGCTGGTTGACGCTGGACGGCAATAAGTATTATCTGAATTCGAAGGGCTACCGTGTGACGGGCTGGGCGAAGATCAGTAAGAAATACTATCATTTCAATTCGTCGGGCGTGATGCAGACAGGCTGGCTGACGCTGAGCGGGAAGACCTATTACCTGAATACGTCGACAGGAGCCCGTGTGACCGGTTGGAAGACGATCGACGGCTCGACCTACCGCTTCAATTCGTCGGGCGTGATGCAGACGGGCTGGAAGAAGATCAGCGGAAAGTATTATTACATGGATCCGGAGACAGGAGCCCGTGTGACAGGCTGGCTGACGGTAGATGGGAATACGTACTATCTGAGGCCGAAGACCAGCCCGGCAGGTCAGCGTGCGACAGGCTGGGTAAAGATCAGCGGGAAGTATTATTACTTCAACTCGTCGGGTGTACTGCAGACCGGCTGGATTACGATAAAGGGTAAAACGTATTATCTGAAGCCGAAGAGCAGTCCGGCAGGCCAGCGCGCGAAGGGCTGGATAAAGATCAGTGGTAATTATTATTACTTCAACTCGGCCGGTGTGATGCAGAAAAACAGGAAGATTGGCAAGTATTATCTGAATTCCCAGGGTGTTTGCACGAACCGGTGATAGGGATACAGTGAGGGTCTGCGCGAAATGCGCAGGCCCTTTTCCGTGATAAAAGACTGGATTTCGATGCTTCTAATGAGTACGGATCGTTCAGTGAATGTGCATAAAAGGGAAAAAGAAATCAGGCCATTTTCACAGATATGACACATTCCTGCGCTATAGTAACGAAAAATGTGGAGAGATGGAAAGATGTATCAAAGCGCAGGAAACCATGGATATCGGTAAGGTTTCCGGCAGCCCATCTAATATGAAAGGGGATTTTGGTTATGAATAAGTGGAAAAAATACGGCGCTGCCGCTCTGGCGGGAGTACTTTTGATCGGAGTATGCGTGCAGGGAGACGCGCTTCTTAACGCATATCCGGTGAATGCGGAAGAAACAGAGGAGACCCAGCGCGTCACGCTGAATATCGTTGGAGATGACGATGAGACGGAGGCAGCTTCGGAAATCACGAAGACGGCGGCTGATGAGGCGGATGGAACGGAGGAGACCGCAGGTGAGACCGTGGACACGGAAACGTCTGATTCAGAGGAATCTGATGCGGAGGAGTCGGAGAGAGTCACACTGAATGTGGGCGGCAGCTCGAATACAGCTTCTGACAGCGAGACGGAGGCTTCCGGGACGGACGAAACAGAAACAGAGACTGCGGATGCAGAAGAAGAAACCGGGGATACGGAAGCATCCTCCGGTGAGGCGGTGCTGGGGGAAGGCTCTTCGGTGGACAGTGTAGAGGCTGTTTCGGGCAGCATTGTGACGACGGATGTATCGGAACTGGTGGAAAACTGCATGCCGTCGATCGTTTCTATCACGAGCGTCGTTGAGGAGACGGATGACGATTCCAGTTCTGAATATTATTATTACTATGCGGACGATGGATCAATTGTATTTGAAGATGCGGATACAACAGGAGAAGAGGAAGAGACGACAGCTTCCGGTATCATTATCGCTCAGAACGATACGGAACTGTTGATCGCGGCCAATTATCATGTGGTAAGCGACGCGGATGAAATTCTGATTGGCTTTTCTGTAGAAGCGGAGGATGAAGAGGATCTGACTGTATATGGAAGGGTGAAAGGCACAAACTCTTCAGCGGATCTGGCGGTTGTGGCAGTGGAGCTTTCTGACATTGAGGATTCTGTACTGGAGCAGCTGCGCATCGCCAATCTTGGCAGCTCAGAGGACTTAAAGATCGGACAGGCAACGGTAGCAATCAGCAACGCACTTGGATATGGCGTAAGTGCGACGACCGGTATTATCAGCGCGCTGAACCGTGAGGTGGAGCTGGATGGTGTTTCCATGGAACTGATTCTGACAGATGCGGCAGTCAACCTCGGCAGCAGCGGCGGAGCTCTTCTGAACGCCTCCGGTGAGGTCATCGGCATTTGTATAGCGAAAGAGACGGAAGATTCTGCGGAAGGGATGGGCTATTTTATCCCGATCGACACGGCCGTACCGGTGCTGGAACAGCTGATCAATAAAGAGACGAGAGATAAGCTCAGTGACTCAGAGCGCGGATATATCGGCGCGACGGTGCTGTCTGTCTCAGATGAGGCGGTCGAGACCTACAATATGCCGGCGGGGGCTTTTGTGTATGAAGTGACGAGCGGCTCCGCGGCGGAAGAGGCCGGTCTGAAAAACGGAGATATTATCACTGCACTGGAAGGCGAAAGCGTGACCAGCTCAGATGATCTGATTGAGAAGATGAGCTATTATGCGCCGGGCGAGACAATCACTCTGGTCGTATATACGGCCAATAACGGAAGCTATGAAGGGCGTGAAGTAGAGGTCACGCTGCAGGAGGGAAGCTCCTCAGCTGCGGATTCATCGGACGATGAGGAGGATGCAGAGGCAGAGACGGAGGATTCTTCTTCTGGAAGGAACGGCAGGTCTGATGCAGAGCTTCCGGATAATGGAGATGAGAACAGCGCCGACGGATTCGGAAACGAAGAGGGACGCTCTGGGGACGGCATGGGCAGCTTCGAAGATGATTTCGAGGATGGCTTTGAGGACTATAACAGTCAGTTTAATTAAACAGAGCTGATTGAGGAAAAATGTGGCATCCTTTTTCTGGGTGAAACCGGGTGTCATGGGACATACTAACTCTGGAAGTCCGATGTGACTGTCGGAGCCGCTTCTGCTGTTTGTGTTTGAAAACAGTAAAAGTGCTGGACAGCTTTAAACGAGAGGATTGAAGGAGGAAATTGTATGTACAACAGCTATATGCCGATTACGGATGTTTACGCCAGGGAAATTCTGGACTCAAGAGGAAATCCAACGGTGGAAGTTGAGCTCATGACCGAGAACGGATGTGTTGGGAGAGCGGCAGTTCCGTCCGGCGCTTCGACCGGTGAGCATGAGGCCGTGGAGCTTCGGGATGGAGAAGAACGTTATCATGGAAAGGGTGTTCTGAGAGCCTGCCATTACGTCAATACTATTCTGGCAGACGCGGTAATCGGGGAAAATGTGTTTGATCAGGTCGCGATAGACCGGATTTTGTGCAGGGAAGATGGTACGATTAATAAAAAACAGCTCGGCGCGAACGCAATTCTGGGTGTCTCCCTGGCAGCGGCTGTGACTGCGGCAAGGTCGCTGCATCAGCCTTTGTACCGTTATCTTGGAGGAATGCGCGCGAACCGTCTGCCGGTACCGATGATGAATATTCTGAACGGGGGTGCGCATGCCGCCAATCCTCTGGATGTGCAGGAATTCATGATCATGCCGGTGGGAGCTGAAGGGTTCGGGCAGGGTCTGCAGATGTGCGCGGATATTTACCATACATTAAAAGACATTCTGAACAAGCGCGGCCTTTCCACAGGCGTGGGTGACGAGGGCGGATTCGCCCCCGAACTGGCGGACGCGAATACTGCACTGTCGCTGATCGTTGAGGCTGTAGAGCGGGCCGGTTTTTGCCCAGGGAAAGAAATCAAGATCGCTCTTGACGTGGCGGCAAGCGAACTTTATGAGGCTTCCTCAAAAGCTTATGTATTTCCGGGGGAAGGGAAGCAACAGGGCAGAGAGGTCAGGAGAAACACGGAGGAAATGATTGCTTTTCTTGAAAACATCTGCCGTTCTTTTCCTGTCACATCTATTGAGGATGGGCTGGATGAAAATGACTGGGAAGGGTGGAAAGAGTTAACCAGCCGCCTTGGAGAGCGTGTGCAGCTGGTAGGGGACGACCTCTTTGTCACAAATCCGAAACGGCTTGCGACAGGTATCAGGGAAGGTGCTGCCAATGCCATTCTGATCAAGGTCAATCAGATCGGGACTTTGACGGAGACTCTGGAGGCGATCGATCTGGCACAGAAAAACGGTTATCGTGTTGTGATCTCTCATCGCTCCGGCGAAACAGAGGATACTCTGATCGCGGATCTTGCTGTCGCGTGCGGCGCAGGGCAGGTTAAGACAGGGGCGCCCTGCCGCTCTGAGCGGGTGGCTAAATACAATCAGCTGCTGCGCATCGAGGATTCTCTTGGTCTGGCCGCGGTTTATGGCAATCCGTTTTCCTTTTTATAAAATTTGTCCTTGCATTCTGTCAGCCATTGTGTTAGACTGTCCATGTTTGAGAACGGAGGTGTAATCGTGGCAACGGTGATTCGGATTATTCTGACAGTGATTTTTATATTGATATGCATTGCGGTGACTGTGCTTGTACTTGCTCAGCAGGGGAAAGAAGAAGGGCTTGGCTCGATAGGCGGCATGAGCAATTCTTATTGGAGCCAGAATAAATCGCGCTCGATGGAAGGCAATATAGTCAAGATTACGAAGTGGCTTGCAGTTGCGTTTATCCTGATAGCGGTTATTTTGAATCTTGGTTTCTAAACGAGTAAAGAGGACTGATGCAGAGAGCTTGCATGAGTCCTTTCTTTTTATCAAGGGGAAGTATTGATGGGAGAGTCTGTAAAATTAATAGCAAACAATAAAAAGGCGTATCATGACTATTTTATTGAGGAGACTTATGAGGCGGGGCTGGCACTTCACGGTACGGAGGTGAAGTCTTTGCGCATGGGCAAATGCAGCATCAAGGAGTCTTTCGTACGTATTGAGAATGGGGAAGTATTCATCTACGGCATGCATATCAGCCCTTACGAGAAAGGCAATATTTTTAATAAAGATCCGCTTCGTGTAAAGAAGCTGCTTCTGCATCGGAGTGAGATCGGCCGGATGGCAGGGAAGGTCGCGGAGAAAGGATATACACTTGTTCCTCTGCGGGTTTATTTTAAGGGCAGTCTTGTGAAAGTGGAAATTGGCCTTGCGAAGGGCAAAAAGCTCTATGACAAGCGCCAGGATATCGCGAAAAAAGATCAGCGCAGGGAAGCGGAAAAGGAATTTAAGCTTCGGCTGCGGTGAGAAGCTTTTCTGTGTTGGTACAACAGCTCAGGTAAAATATAAGTCTTATGAACGGGAAGGAGGAGTATCATATGCCAGGAAGAGCAGGTGGTGGACATGGAGGCGGCCCGGGCGGAGGTCCCGGAGGCCCAAGAGGCGGCGGCCCGGGTGGCCCAGGCGGTGGATTTGGAGGCGGTCCGGGAGGCCCGGGCGGCGGATTCAGAGGCGGTCCTGGAGCACCACCACCCCCACGCAGAGACTGGAGAGGCGGATGGGGCGGATATCCCCGCAGAGGATGCTGCAGCATTCCGTTTTTCTGTGTGATAGCAGTGATCGTGCTGCTCGCAGTGATTTTCTGATACAGGCAGGCGGCTTTGTGGCCGCCTGTTTTTACTGTAAAAGCTTTTACAAGTAGTGGTGCAGCGATAATCGTTGCATGGTGATTTATTATCAAAATGGTCATACGCTTGCCCGACAGAATCATATACTTTTTCAGAGGGCTTATCCCTGGTAACTGTGAAGACACGAAACAGTTACACTATGAGAAGGACAGAGCGGTATGAAAAACAGAAAATGGTTCGAGACAGTTCTGGCAGCTGTTGAACTGGCAGCGCTTGCCGGAATGCTTATTCTTTCTTTTTATCTGTTGTACGGCTATTTTCAGGAAGGAGAGCAGGCCGTGAACAGCACTCATGTTCAGACAGAGGAGAACGGGGATATACTGACTGAAGCCGGAACAGGGAAAGATGAGAGCTGGGAAGAAGAGAGCGAGAAAGAAGGGAGCGGGGATGTTGGGAGTGAGAAGAATGAGAACGATGAGAGCGGCGAAAACGCCATAGATGCGTTGGTCAGGCATGTGGAAACAGATGGGATCTGTATCCGTGTGCGCATCCTGAATGATTCGTATGAAGATGACCTGTTTGATGAAATAATTGTTTCTTCTGCGGGCAGCTTTACAGTGGAACGGGGAATTTGTGCGGAGGATGCCACTTTTGAGCGTGTTCTTGAAAAAGAAGTAATCGAAGCAGATCAGACATATGCGGTTACTTTGGAACAACTGGAAGCTCAGGAGATGCTGCGGCTGTCGTCATCCGGGGAGAGTGCGCTGACGGTGGTCAGCCTTTCACGTGCGGATGATCTGCCGGAATATGAAGGCGAATTGTATATCTACCGGCTGGAAAAGGGCCTGGTTCTTGTCAATGCTCTGCCTCTGGAGAAATACCTGTGTGCGGTGGTTTCCAGTGAGATGCCTTCTTATTATCCAGAGGAAGCACTAAAAGCACAGGCGGTTTGTGCGCGGACTTATGCGCTCCGATGCATTGAGGACAGGGAAAATATTATAGATACTGCAGAAGATTCCGTGGTGAATACAGACAGCGTTGCCGGTATTGATGAAAAAAATATTGCGGATTTGAATGACAGCGCGGCATTTCAAGTGTATAATAACAGAAAATCGACGGAAGCATCCGCCGATGCCGTGGAGGCGACGCGTGGGGAAGTTCTTTTGACAGATACGTGTCAGTATTATTCGACATCGGCTCTTTCAGAGCACCGGGATGACCTGAGCGAAGAAGAAGCATTTCGCGGATTTCTGGAGAAAGTGCCGGAAGAGGATGTGGAATATGGTTCACCGTGGCTTCGATGGCAGGTGGAGATTCCGATTATACAGATTTTGAAAAAGACAGAAGATGAGTATGGTCTGCAGTATGAGGAGGCTGTTCAGAGCGAGAGTGTTTTATCAGAGCGAACGGCGGAAATCAAAGTGGCAGCCCACAGTGGGAACGGACAGGCTCAGCTGCTTACCGTCACGGTAGGGGATGAGACTGTAGAGATTGAGGGAGAGTATGCAATCCGACAGCTTCTTTCCCCCGGAGAGGCGGAAGTGACATTGTTGGATGGGTCAACGGTATCGGACATGCAGCTGCTGCCGAGCGCGTTTTTTCTCCTTGAAAATGGTCAGGAGGAATGGACGGAAAAAGAAACCGCATCGACGGCTGAGACGATAGCAGACCAGGAGATGGCAGCGGAGCAGGAGACGGTAGTTATATATGGCGGAGGCTATGGCCACGGAAACGGCATGAGCCAGTGCGGTGCGGCACAGCTGGCAGCGGATGGAGCGACGTATCTGGATATTTTGGAGTATTATTATGGGGATGCTGAATGAGAACGGGACTTCAGCCCCCAATATCCGCATAATGAATGGCAGTCCTGATTTCAGAAAGAGCCCATGCAATTTGAAGGGTGGGCGATTACCACAGGGAAGCCAGCGAGGGAGAATAAAGAAGGATGGATAACTTTCACGATACAGTCCGGTTTGCGAGAAATGTTTTGAAAAAGTTAAATGCGGATCAGGTTCGGGCGCATGCCGCGGAAGCAGCTTTTTTCATTATGATGAGCTGTTTTCCGATCCTGATGCTTCTTATGACGATGCTGAAATTTACTTCTATCTCTCCGGAGGCACTCATAACTACGCTGGAAGATATTACACCGTTCGAGGTGCGGGATCTGATCGAGCCGATCGTCAACTCTATTTACAGCCAGTCGGTCGCGCTGATCTCAGGGACCGCGATCGCCGCCGTATGGACAGCGGGGAAAAGCGTGCTGGGGATGGCGGACGGCCTGAATACGATCTATCGGATTGAGGATACGAGGAATTATTTTGTGGTGCGTCTTCGGGCGGCAGCCTATATTCTGGTATTGGTTGCCGCACTTGGATTCAGCGTCGTCATTCTTGTCGTAGGATACAGCGCCCGGGATTATGTGTCAGAGATGATACCACTGCTTCAATATTTCCCGGATTTCAGCACAATTCTTCCGGCGCTTCTGACTATGTTGATTCTGGCAGTTTTGTTTTTGCTGATGTACAGTTATCTTCCGGGACGAAGAATGCGGCCGGCCAGCCAGCTTCCCGGCGCGATTTTTGCGGCAATTTTCTGGAGTGTTTTTTCTTTTATCTTTTCCATCTATCTGGACTATTCTACGAATATGTCCGTGCTGTACGGCAGTCTGACGACGCTGGTGGTCGTTATGCTCTGGCTTTATGTCTGCATGTATCTCTGGTTCATCGGCGCGGAGATCAATCATTATCTGGCGGCGCCGGAGCTGTTTTCTGAGGATGTGCCCGCGCCGTGGGCTAGATGATGAATTTATAGAACAGCAGGCCTGTTCTGAACTGTTACGGAAATTTACAAATATTTTGCTCGCTATTTTTGGAAAGATATAGTATAGTATCTCACATGTCAGAGACTTTATTTTTGTGTCTGACTGACTGCTGTAAAATATATAAAACATCTGATAATGAGGAGGAGCTTAGATTATGCCAAAATGGTTAAAGGATGCAGTATTTTATGAGATTTATCCGCAGTCATTTTATGATACCAATGGAGACGGTATCGGAGATTTTAACGGAATTATTGAGAAGCTGGACTACATAAAGGAGCTGGGGTGCAATGCTCTCTGGATCAACCCCTGTTTTGATTCGCCATTTCATGATGCGGGGTATGATGTGAGAGATTATAAGAAGGTCGCGCCGCGCTACGGCACGAACAACGACCTGTACCGGCTGTTTGGCGAAGCACATTTGCGCGGCATTCATGTGCTGCTCGATCTTGTGCCGGGACACACCTCGGAGGAACATGAGTGGTTTCTGGAAAGCCAGAAAGCGGAAAAAAATGAATATTCCAACCGCTACATCTGGACGAACGCAGTGTTTCAGCCGGCAAAAGGCTTTCTCTATATTGGCGGGGAGGCCGAGCGCGATGGTGTCTATGTGCTGAATTTCTTTAAGTCTCAGCCGGCGCTGAATTATGGATTCCTGGATCCGCAGGAGGACTGGCAGCTGCCGATGGATCATCCGGACTGCGTCGCGACGCGCGAGGCGATGAAGGATGTGATGCGCTTCTGGCTGGATCATGGCTGCGATGGATTCCGCGTGGATATGGCGGAGTCTCTGGTAAAGAATGACGATGAGAAAAGGACCGGTACCTGCGCCATCTGGAGAGAGGTTCGGGAAATGCTGGATAAGGAATATCCGGATGCGGCGATGGTTTCTGAGTGGAATGCGCCGGCGAAAGCCATCAATCAGGGCGGCTTCCATATGGATTTCTATTTGAACTGGGGCGGCAATGGTTACAATTCGTTGATGCGTGATTACGACACAGGCGAGGACAACAGTTATTTCAAAAAGGACGGAAAGGGTGATATTACCCGCTTCCTGAATGAATATCTGCCGCGCTACGAGGCGACAAAAGAGAACGGCTATTACTGCCTGATCACCTGCAATCATGACACAATACGTCCCAAGTTTAATCTGGATGATTCGGAACTCAAGATTGCCTATGCCTTTATTTTCACCATGCCGGGCGTCCCGTTTCTTTATTATGGAGATGAGATCGGCATGCGGTATCTGGACGTGAAGACGAAAGAGGGCGGCTATCACCGGACAGGCTCTCGTACCCCAATGCAGTGGAACACAGAGAAAAATGCCGGCTTTTCTACCTGCCCGGCTGACGCGCTGTACCTGCCTGTGGACACATCACCGGATGCGCCGAATGTCGCGGCTCAGGAGACAGAGAAAGATTCCCTGTTCAACACGGTGAAAGAACTGATCGCTCTGCGTCATCGCGAGGAGGATCTGCAGGCGGACGCTGACTTTGAGGCGGTCTACGCGGAGGTCGGAAAGCACCCGTTTGTATACCGCAGAGGCGGTATTCTGGTGGCGTTGAATCCGACCACGGAGACCGTTACTGCGCCGGTCTCGGCGGACGGCTGGAAGGTGATTTTTTCTATTGGAAGCGGCAAGGCGGAGGATGGCACGATCACGCTGGCGCCGCAGTCGTGTATTGTGCTGAAATAGTGGTTGACTTTTAGAAACGAATCGCGTATTATAATGTCAGCTAAGGAAACCAGTGATTCCATATGGCACAAAAAGCGAGCACCCCAGAGGTGGGCGATACCTCTGAGGTGCTCTTGCTCGTTACGGTGAGCTGATCCGATCAGGCTGTTGTCATCTACTTATTTCTGTCCAGCCATTTGCAAACGTAATTGCCGGTTACGCTCGCTGCGACAGAAACAAGAAAACCAATGACTAATTCCACCATATGGCATCACCTCCTTCCTTAGCGGAATGAGTCGACGACATAGATAATATATCACGTTGTTTTCAAATATACAATATGTATTTTTGATTTAATTTATAAACAAATCACAGATAATAAAAGCTAAATCAGAAGCAAGAGCGCATTAAAAATAATGGCTTGACAATATGAATCTGTGTGCTAGAATGAATGACAGCAAGAACAGAGAGAACAACGAAGATGGTGCAAAGTAGGAACCTGACTTCATACAGAGAGAGGATGTCATCGGCTGGAAGCATTCTTATGTTCAGACAGGAGACAAAATTCACACCGGAGTTCTGTCTTTGAAATGCCTTTTTACTGCGGTAGAGTAGGAGACGGCGTCTGTACACGTTACGTACATTGAGAGTCTGCATACAGAAGACAGGCACCGGCTTTTTAAATGACAATCCGGCAGCGTCAATGTGAATGGCAGAAATCAGGGTGGTACCGCGGAGTATACTGGCTTCGTCCCTCGTCATGAGGGACGGAGCCTTTTCAATGCGCAGGAGTCGGCAAGCCGTCTCATACTCGATTATAGGAAACTTCGTCCCCTATATCTCAGTTGTTATCATGAATGAAATCTGACAGGAAAGGAAGAAAAAAATGAAAGACAGATTACAGTCCATCAGGGAGGATGCCCTCGCCCAGATTCAGGAAGCGGATATGCTTGACCGCTTAAATGATGTGAGAGTGAATTTCCTCGGCAAAAAGGGAGAGCTTACCGCAATTCTCAAAAGTATGAAGGAAATTCCGCCGGAAGAGCGTCCGGCATTCGGGCAGCTTGTCAATGAGACGCGCACGCAGATCGAGACGGCGCTGGATGAGTCTAAAAAGAAGCTGGAAAAGATTGCGCTGGACGCTTCTCTGAAGGGTGAGAGGATTGATGTAACGCTTCCGGCAAAGCGCAGTAAGATCGGTCATCGCCATCCGAATACGATTGCCCGCGAGGAAGTGGAGCGTATCTTCGTCGGTATGGGCTATGAAGTGATCGAAGGACCGGAGATTGAATACGATCTCTATAATTTTGAAAAGCTGAATATTCCTGCCAACCATCCGGCAAAGGATGAGCAGGATACTTTCTATATTAATAAAGACATTGTGCTGCGTACACAGACCTCGCCGGTGCAGGCGCGTGTGATGGAGCAGGGCAAGCTGCCGATCCGCATGATCTCGCCGGGACGTGTGTTCCGCTCGGATGAGGTGGACGCGACGCATTCTCCGTCCTTTCATCAGATCGAGGGACTGGTCGTAGATAAAAACGTGACGTTTGCGGACCTGAAGGGTACGCTGGAAGTATTCGCGAAAGAGCTGTTCGGTGAGGAGACAAAGACCAAATTCCGCCCGCATCACTTCCCGTTCACGGAGCCGAGTGCGGAGATGGATGTCTCCTGTTTCAAATGCGGCGGCAAGGGCTGCCGGTTCTGCAAGGGCAGCGGCTGGATTGAGATTCTGGGCTGCGGCATGGTGCATCCGCATGTGTTTGAGATGTGCGGCATCGACCCGGATGCCTACACCGGATTCGCGTTCGGCGTCGGTCTGGAACGTATTGCGCTTTTAAAGTATGAGATTGATGATATGCGTCTGCTGTATGAAAATGATGAGAGATTCTTGAGTCAGTTTTGACCACCAGTCCAGAGCAGCAGCAAAATGTTGACAGAGGCTGGGAGGATTTATCCGCTAAAACCTATGGCAACATTTTGGGATGGGCGGGACGCCCATCAAGCCTCAGACATATGACGCCGTGAGGCGGCATATAGCCTGCGAAGCAGGCGGTCTGTGGCCTGCTGCTCTGGACGATATGAAACATCAGAGCAGCAGCAAAATGAGTATAAGGAGAATTTTATTATGAATACAACATTATCTTGGGTGAAAGCGTATGTCCCGGATCTGGATGTGACCGCACAGGAATACACGGACGCAATGACGCTCACCGGTACAAAGGTAGAAGGCTATGTGGCGGCAGACCGCGATCTGGACAAGATCGTGATTGGCCAGATTGAGCAGATCGAGAAACATCCGGACGCGGACAAGCTGATCGTCTGCCAGGTCAATATCGGAGAAAAGACGATTCAGATCGTGACCGGCGCACCGAATGTCCATGTAGGCGACAAGGTTCCGGTCGTACTCGACGGCGGCCGTGTGGCGGGAAATCATGACGGCAAAATGACCGAGGGCGGCATCGAGATCAAAAAAGGCAAGCTTCGCGGAATCGAGTCGAACGGTATGATGTGCTCCATCGAGGAACTGGGTTCGACGAGAGATCTGTATCCGGAAGCGCCGGAATACGGCATTTATATTTTCCCGGAGGATGCCGAAGTGGGAGCGGACGCAGTTGCGGCGCTCGGCCTGAATGATGTGACATTTGAGTATGAGATTACGTCAAACCGCGTAGACTGCTTTTCCGTGATCGGTATTGCACGAGAGGCTGCAGCCACCTTTGGAAAAGAATTCCATCCGCCGGTGGTGACCGAGACACCGAGCCATCCGGCAAAAGAAGATGCGGAGACAGATGACAAAAAGCAGGCATCTGATTATGTGAAAGTGACCGTGCAGGATACCGATCTCTGCCCGCGCTATACAGCAAGAGTCGTGAAAAACATCCGTATTGCTCCTTCTCCGAAGTGGATGCAGCGGCGTCTGGCTGCGGCCGGCATCCGCCCGATCAACAATATCGTAGACATTACCAACTATGTCATGGAAGAGTATGGCCAGCCCATGCATGCCTATGACTATGATACCCTTGCCGGACACGAGATCATCGTGCGCCGTGCGGCTAAAAATGAAAAATTCACAACCCTGGACGGTCAGGAGCGCACCATGGACGAGAACGTCGTGATGATCTGCGACGGCGAAAAATCTGTCGGTATCGGCGGCATCATGGGCGGTGAAAATTCCATGATTACTGATAACGTTAAGACCATGATGTTCGAGGCAGCCTGCTTTGACGGCACGAACATCCGTCTGTCCTCCAAGCGCATCGGACTGCGCACGGATGCTTCCTCCATCTTTGAAAAGGGACTCGACCCCAACAATGCGGAGGAAGCGATCAACCGCGCCTGCCAGCTTATTGAGGAACTGGACGCAGGCGACGTGGTTCCTGGTATTGTAGATATTTATCCGACGGTAAAAGAACCGGTCCGCATTCCGTTTGAGCCGGAAAAGATTAACGCGTTGCTTGGCACGGACATTTCCGCGGAGCAGATGCTTGCTTATTTCAAAAAGATTGACCTCGGCTATGATGAGGCGGCGAATGAAGTCATTGCGCCAACCTTCCGTCAGGATCTGTTCCGCACGGCGGATCTCGCGGAGGAGGTCGCCCGTTTCTATGGTTATGACAACATTCCGATGACATTGCCGAGCGGCGAGGCGACGACCGGCAGACGTTCCTTTGAGATGCGCGTGCGCGACGTGGCGCAGGAGGTTGCGGAATTCTGCGGCTTCTCACAGGGTATGAGCTATTCTTTTGAGAGTCCGAAGGTGTTTGACAAGCTGATGCTTCCGGAGGATTCACCGCTTCGTCAGGCGATTAAGATTTCCAACCCGCTGGGCGAGGATTACAGCATCATGCGGACCACGCCTTTAAACGGTATGCTGACTTCGCTGGCATTCAACTATAACCATGGCAACAGAGATGTACGCCTGTATGAACTGGGCAACATTTATATTCCGAAGGAGCTGCCGCTTACGGAGCTTCCGGATGAGCGGATGCAGTTTACTCTTGGTATGTACGGCGAGGGTGATGCTTCCACGAAGGATGGTCAGGGCAATTTCTTCGTAATGAAAGGTGTGGTAGAGGAATTTCTGGAAAAGGCAGGGCTGAACGGACGTATTACCTATGATCCGGAATCCAACATCCCGTATCTCCACCCGACCCGCCAGGCGAATATCATTTACAATAAGAAAAAGCTTGGTTTCCTCGGTCAGGTGCATCCGACCGTAGCCAACGATGCCTACGGCATCGGTGAGAGAGTGTTTGTAGCAGTGCTCGACATGCCGGAAATCACCCCGTTGGCAGGCTTTGACCGCAAATATACCGGTATCGCCCGTTTCCCAGCAGCGACCAGAGACATCAGCATGCTGCTTCCGAAGACGGTTCTTGCAGGTCAGATTGAGACGATGATCCTTCAGCGCGGAGGCAAGATACTGGAGTCCTGCCATTTGTTTGATGTCTATGAGGGCAAGCAGATTCAGAAGGGCTTCAAGTCCATGGCGTTCTCCCTGACTTTCCGTGCGAAAGACCGCACTCTTGATGAGAAAGATATTACTTCAGCCATGAAAAAAATCTGGAACGGGCTGGAGTCACTTGGGGCTGAGATCCGGTCGTAAGTAAAAAAATATGTGATTGTTTATGACAGAAATAGAAAAGCCTTGCGCTTGCAGGGCTTTTCATTGTAATATGCGTAAGGCGGCCGGGCAAGCCGTCTCCTGCTCGCTTGCAGGAGCGCGTGATGAATTTTAACAGATATCAGAATTGTTGAGGACCAGAATGAGATTGTATATAATCAGGCACGGACAGACGGAATGGAACTCCTCCTACCGCCTGCAGGGCCGGACAGATGTTCCATTAAATGAGAATGGCCGTGATCTGGCGAGAAAAACCGGCGAAGGGTTAACTCGTGAAGGCATCTATTTTGACCGAATTTACACCAGCCCGCTCTCCCGCGCAAGAGAGACGGCGGAACTGGCGTCGGGGAACAATATAGCACCGATCATCACAGAACCGCGCATTCAGGAAATCAGTTTTGGGGCGATGGAGGGCGAGCGCGTGCGTGATGAGAATGGCGTGCTCAATGTCGATAATTTTATCAATTTCTTCAATGACCCGGAGCGGTATGTTCCGCCCGCGGGTGGCGAAAGCTTTCAGGCGCTGATCGCGCGGACAGGCGATTTTCTGGAGGAATTGAGAGCAGAAGCGCTGAAAATGTCATATGAAAAAGGACAAAACATTTTAATCTCCACCCATGGCGCGGCTTCCCGTGCGCTGCTGGCGAACATTACGCACTGTGCGCTTCGCGATTACTGGAGCGGCGGCGTGCCAAAGAATTGCGCTGTCACGATCGTAGATCTTGCAGACGGAGTCTGGAAAATCACGGAGCAGGACAGGATTTTTTATGAGTAAGGGCACGATAAAAGTTTTACGCCCGGAGTCACACTCGCCTCGTGCGGATAAGCTAAGGTGAAAAACGGTCATACCCGATATAAAGAAGGAAAGAACAAAATGAAGACATCCGATTTTAATTTTGATCTGCCGCAGGAACTGATCGCGCAGGACCCGTTGGAAGACCGGTCTGCCTCACGACTCCTTGTACTGGATAAGGACACCGGCGCGATTGAGCACCGGCATTTTTACAATATCACAGAATATCTGCATCCGGGCGATTGCCTGGTGCTGAATAATACCAAAGTCATTCCCGCCCGCCTTTACGGGAATCGTGTACTGGCGGAGAATTCAGGTGATGCGTCGCAGGGCAGTGACCATGCTGTGGGTGACGGTCAGATATCAGAAAATTTGCAGCAGTCATCTGAGACCGGAAATAGTGAATACCAGTTGGGAGCGACAATCGAAGTACTCCTGCTTAAACGCAAGGCGGATAATGTCTGGGAAACACTTGTGCGCCCCGGCAAAAAAGCCCGTCCGGGTACGAAAATAGTATTCGGCGGCGGACTTCTCGTTGGCGAGGTCATTGATGTGGTGGAGGAGGGTAACCGTCTGATCCGGTTTACCTATGAAGGAATTTTCGAAGAAATACTCGATCAGCTTGGCCAGATGCCGCTTCCCCCCTACATCACGCATGAACTAAAAGACAAAAACCGTTATCAGACCGTTTACGCAAAATACGAGGGATCGGCCGCCGCGCCGACAGCCGGCCTGCATTTTACGCCGGAGCTGCTGGAACAGGTGCGCGCGATGGGCGTGCGCATCGCGGAAGTCACCCTTCACGTGGGACTCGGCACGTTCCGACCCGTTAAGGTCGAAGACGTGGCACAGCACCACATGCATTCTGAATTTTATCAGATTACAGAAGAGGCAGCAGACATCATTCGCGAGACCAAAGCAAACGGCGGCCGCGTCATCTGTGTCGGCACGACCAGCTGCCGCACCATCGAATCCGCGGCACAGCGCTTCGACGGCGGCATTCAGGCCTGCAGCGGCTGGACGGATATCTTCATCTATCCAGGCTATCAGTTCCGCTTGCTTGACGCGCTGATCACGAACTTCCATCTGCCGGAATCCACCCTGCTGATGCTGGTGTCTGCACTGGCCGGACGGGAGAATGTTCTGAACGCGTATCGCGTGGCGGTGGAAGAGAGGTATCGGTTTTTTAGCTTTGGGGATGCGATGTTAATAACAACGGTGACGTCAAAAAAATAACGAAAGAAAAACATTGCAATTATTAGATTTGAATATGCTGTGTATATTAATGTAAATATAAATAATATGCATTTTATAAAACTTATTTTAAGGGAATAGAATGAATTTGATAGAGATTACAGATCTGGAAATACCGGAGTTGCTCCCATTTTCGCAGCTTTCGGAACGTCAGCTGCTTCACTGCAACGAACCGGAGCCGGGCATGTTCATCGCGGAAAGCCCAAATGTAATACGGCGGGCACTGGATGCAGGCTACTGCCCGGTGTCCTTCCTAATCGAAAAAACGCAGCTGTCCGGGTCGGCGGCCGAATTGCTTTCCGGTTATCCGGATGTTCCCGTGTACACATCTGACAGGAGTGTGCTGGAAAGCATTACGGGATATTCCATGACGCGGGGCGTGTTATGTTTGATGAAGAGAAAGAAGCTTCCTGAACCACTGGACTTCTGCCGGGACCTGCACCGGATAGCCGTTCTGGAGAACGTGATGAATCCGACCAATGTGGGCGCGATTTTCCGCTCGGCCGCGGCATTGGGGGTGGAATCCGTCCTGTTGACAAAAGGATGCAGCGATCCCTTATATCGTAGGGCGGCACGCGTCAGTATGGGAACCGTGTTTCAGATCCCGTGGGGATATCTGGAAGCGGGAAACTGGACAGAACAGCTGCATTCCTGCGGGTTCGTCACCGTGGCGATGGCTTTATGTGAGGATTCGCTGGTTCTGGACGATCCGGTATTAAACGAAATTCCCCGTCTGGCAGTAGTTCTCGGAACGGAGGGAGACGGGCTGAAATCTTCCACGATTGCCCATTGCGATTACACGGTACGGATCCCAATGGCAAACGGAGTGGATTCACTGAATGTCGCTGCCACAAGTGCAGTTGCGTTCTGGCAGCTTTGCAGGAGAAAATAGGAGATAAAGGTTATGAAGCTTGCGGTAATATTTCCCGGTATCGGTTACCATGTGGACAAACCACTTTTATATTACAGCAGAAAGATTGCACAGACATACGGATATGAGACAGTCAACGTTACGTACGGTAACTTTCCATCCGGAGTGAAAGGATCTGCCGAGAAAATGGAAGCCTGCTTTTATAATGCATTGGCGCAATCGGAAGAGCTATTGAAAAATACAGATTTTTCATCAGCGAATGAAATCCTGTTCATCTCGAAAAGCATCGGTACCGCGATCGCCTCGGCTTACGGCAGCAAACACAACCTCCGGACACGGAATATTTATTTTACGCCAGTAGGACAGTCCTTTCCGCTTATGGATCAGCCGGGCATCGTTTTCCATGGGACGCACGACGGTTGGATCGAAACAGAACTTGCGAGGGAAGAGTGCCGGAAGAGAGCGCTGCTTCTTTATATTTATGAAAATGCGAATCATTCGCTGGAGACAGGCAACGTGGAAACGGATTTGGCGAATCTGCAGTCGATTATGAAGCGGGTGGAGGAGTATGTGGGAAAGTGAAATAGATAATACGGGGGAGTCACTTTGTGGCTCTCTTTTTAGCTTTATAGGAAACTTGGTTCCTATAAAGCTAAAACGCTCCGCGTGGATGCGCCAAGGCCCATTCTATTTAATTTAATCTGCGGTTTGCGATTGAACAGGATTATTCAGAATCATTGGTTGACAAATGTGTCAAAATAGTGAATAATTTTTAAGAAAGATAATGTGGATTTGCAAGAGGTAACGATATGGCTCCGTTTATATTTGATACTTATTTTAGAAATGAAAGGACTTCTCACGTGGAAATGGACAGGGAGCATCTGTCTGTAAAATATGAGCGCTTTACGGATAAAATCTCTTACGTGCCATATCTGTTCGATGAGCCGACTTTTGCGCAGATGTTTGAGTTTCTGGAAAGCCGATGCATGCCAAAGGGACGAACCTGCCTTTCGGAATATCTGAAATGTATGAATTTCACGGAATACAATCCTTATGAGATTGTGCAGGTGACGCACGGCGTCATGTGGGAAGATTTTCTCTGGCTGAAATTTCCCGGCGAAGAAATCACTTGGGATGAAGTGAAAGTCCGGGACTAGCCTGAAAGCTTCGTAGGCTCAATACAATAGCAGGTAACCCATGCAGCCGCGACCGGAGATCACGCAGAAATGAGGGAAAGCCTGAAACTGAGACAGAAATCACGTGGGGATGGAATATATGAAGAATTATGCAATCGACAACGAGTTTTTTGTCGGAAGCCAGTATGGAAGTCTCGGCATGACAAATAAGTATTATAAAAACGGCTTCTGGTACAAACAGAATTATAATGGGACAGAAGGCCGGAGCGAGGCGGTTTGCAGCCGTATTCTCTCCTGCAGCAATGTCTCTGAATTTGTTGCTTATGAGGAATGCCTGATCAATGATATGCCTGGATGTCGCAGCAGGTCTTTCACAGAAGAAGGCGAGACGGTTGTCACCTTTCATCGTCTGTATAAAATGGTCACGGGCGGGGAACTGAAGAATCGGATTTCCGCATTTGACTCGCCCAAGGAGCGAATTGAATTTGTTCTTGGTTTCGTGAAAAAGTACACGGGAGTAGATTGCAGAAGCTATCTGAATAAAATGCTTTATTTTGATATGCTGACGCTGGATGTGGACCGGCACTTTCATAACCTGTCGTTGATACAGACAGCGGATGGTTTCCGGGAAGCCCCTATGTTTGATTTTGGCGCTTCTTTTTTCAGCCTGAAACATGTATTCCCGGATGCGATGCCGCTTGAAGAAAAATTCAGGAAAATGACACCGCAGCCCTTTTCACGGAATTTTCAGGAGCAGGCACGTTTACTCGGGGAATGCGAGATCAAAATAGATTATGGAAAAGTACAGGCGTTTGTTCTTGATTATTTGAGAGAACAGGAAGATGAATCGGAAGGTTTGTGCGAATTAATAGTAAGTCAGATGGAACGGTATCGGGCAGATTTTGCTATGTAAAAGGTCTGGGAGGTTTGTTGTCCAAATCAGAGATGTGCATGCTAGATAATCGTTTAAATCTGGCAACTGTTTTAGAATGGTGCCAGTGCCCAATGGGTGCTGGCTTCCTTTTAAAAAACAATAGAGAACGCTTCATAGACTAAGCGGGGAAAATGAGGAAAAGACGATGGATTTGTGTAAGGCACTTTGGGCAAAAAAAGATGATTATCAGGCAAAAGGGGAATGGCTTCCTCTGCTGCAACATTTGGAAGATACAAGTCGGGTATGCGGCTTTTTATGGGATCATTGGCTCTGTGACGGACAAAGGAGGATCATTTCAGGAAATCATGACCAAGATATGGGAAGGCAGATTATGCTTTTTTTAGGTGCTATCCATGATGTGGGGAAGGCCACTCCGGTGTTTCAAATTAAGGGAAGCGGAATAAGAAGTGATCTTGATATAGAACTTTTAGACCGCCTGGAAATGGCTGGGGCGAGAGGAATTTCGAATTTGCAGCTTGCCAGTGCTAAAGAGAGCCCTCATAATATTGCCGGAGAGACATTATTGAGCCATTTTGATGAGAGATTCCGATGCCCGGAAGATATTTCGTCCATCGTAGGAGGCCATCATGGGCGTCCGTCGAGTTGGAACATTATTGAAAAACAGTTCAGTACATATAGAATCAATTACTATCAGACAGAGCAGGAAACAAATCCACTTTGGCAATTATGGGAGAAAAGCCAGAGACATATTCTGGATTGGGCTCTTGCCCGAGCCGAATTTGAATCAGCCTCAGAGATTCCGGTGCTTTCGATTCCTGGACAGGTGCAGGCATTGGGACTGTTAACCATGGCAGATTGGATTGCCAGCAATACGAACTATTTCCCATTGATACGTATTGAAGAAGAAGCTATATTCGATTCGCAGGCACGCTTAGAAAAAGGCATGAGTGAATGGTTTCATACTCATGGGTGGGAGCCAGATGGATTGTTTGATACTACAAAAGAATTTGAGCATCGGTTTGGCTTTCCACCCCGACCTTTACAGAAGATTTTTATCGATACTATTGCATCGACTAAACAGCCGGGCCTTTTCATCTTAGAAGCACCCATGGGAATGGGAAAAACAGAAGCTGCTTTGATGGGAGCGGAGCAGCTTGCTTTCCAGACAGAACGTAAAGGGATATTTTTCGGGCTCCCGACACAGGCCACATCAAACGGGATTTTTCCAAGGATAGTGAATTGGTTGAGTAGTATTTCTAATGACAGTGGTTCGAAGAATGAACTTCGGCTCATTCATGGCAAAGCGAATTTAAATCCAGAGTATGCGAAGCTAACCAATGCCAGCAATATTGCGGACGATGGCGATCCTTATGAAGCCTTTATTACGAATCAATGGTTTTCCGGGAAGAAGACGGCAATATTGGATGATTTTGTCGTAGGAACCGTTGATCAATTTCTCATGTCGGCACTTAAGCAGAAACATTTGGCGCTGCGTCAGCTGGGTTTTGCTAAAAAAGTGGTGATTATAGATGAAGTCCATGCCTACGATGCATACATGAGCCAATACCTGCAGATGGCGTTGACATGGATGGCCAGTTATCGTGTGCCGGTTATCTTGTTGTCAGCAACACTGTCTTCTGAGTCACGATGTGAGCTTACAAAAGCATATCTGAAAGGGCTTGGTATAAAGGCGAATAAAATGCAGGTCGAGGGAAAACCATTTAAAAACTATCTCTCTACGACCGACTATCCACTGATCACGTATACAGATGGAGAAATGGTTCATCAAATCAGGGAATTCCCTGTAAATGAAGAACGCAGAATTGCCATTGAACGAATTCAGGATTCCGATGTTACAACCGTGATTGACCAAACGTTTGCAAACGAAGGCGGTAACATTGGAATCATTATGAATACTGTGAAACGCGCACAGGAATTAGCACAGAAGCTTACGAAATTATATGGAGAAGAGACGGTAGAATTGCTGCATTCTTCTTTTCTTGCGACGGAGCGGGTGCGAAAAGAAACAGAATTGGTGCAGATGTTAGGAAAAGGAAAAGACCAAAACCGTCCGAAAAAGAAGATCGTGGTCGGTACTCAGGTGATTGAACAGTCATTGGATATAGACTTTGACCTGATGATTAGTGAATTGGCTCCGGTCGATCTTCTGATTCAGCGCCTGGGACGCCTTCACAGACACGATCGCATTCGGCCATCCGGATGCAGGGAACCCAAACTCTATCTACTGGGGTGCAGCGATGCTCTGGAATTTCAAGAGGGATCAAAAGTAGTCTATGGAGGCTACCTTCTGGCGCGAAGCCAATATTTCCTGGGTGATGATATTTCTCTTCCGGATGATATTTCCCCTCTTGTACAAGCGGTCTATGGAGATCAGGAAATAATGCTTTCACCTCATGAGAAGGAAAGCTATAATATATATAAACAGGAAGCAGATGACAGGCAGAGAGAAAAGAAAAACAGATCAGAAACGTATCGTCTTGAATCGCCATATTTGGGAAACAGAACCGAAAAAATAACATTACATAAATGGCTGGAATATCCGACCGAAGATAAGTCAGATGAAGGAGGACATTCACAGGTGCGGGATACGGATGAAAGTATCGAAGTCATCGCTTTACAGAAATTAGAGCATGGATATGGTGTCCTGTTTGGAGAAAGGGCAGGTCAGGATTTATCAGGTGAAGTACAGGATAAAGGTATTGGGATGAGGCTCGCAGGAGAAACAATACGGCTTCCCAGATCGCTATGCATGCCATATCAAATTGATGATACAATTCGTGAGCTGGAAGATGTCTATATAAATAACTTTAAAGATTGGAATGAATCCAGTTGGCTTAAAGGGAGCCTGGGCATTTTGTTTGATGAGCAAATGAATTGCAGACTGAATGGCTATCTGTTACACTATGATCAAAAGTATGGTTTGTCCTATCAGAAAGAGGTGTGAGACATTGGGAAGGTATAACTTATTGGATGAAAAATGGATCATGGTATTGCGGGAAGATACAGGGCAGACAGAGAAAGTATCCTTAAAGGAAGTATTTGCTCATGCAGGTGATTACTATGATCTTGCGGGAGAAATGAAAACACAGGATTTTGCAGTATTGCGGGTTCTTCTGGCTGTTTTACAGACGGTCTTTTCCAGATTTGACAGTGAAGGGAATCCATATGACTTCATAGAGATTAACGAAAATACTTTCCAACAATTGGAGCCTGTTGATCGGGAGGATTTACCTGATGATGAGGACCCTTATTTTGAGACATGGCTGAACTTATGGAAAAGGGGAAAATTCCCGGAAATTGTACAGGAGTATCTGGAAGCATGGAGAGATCACTTTTATTTGTTCGATGACAAGTATCCGTTCTATCAGGTAACGCCGGGGGAGATGGACGCATTAGCAAACGGAGGAGGCCAGTTTTTTGGAAAAAATCTGAACCGAATGATTTCGGAGAGCAATAATAAGATAGCACTGTTTGCGCCGGTTACAGGGGAGGAAAAGGATAAGCTTTGCGATGATCAATTAGCACGGTGGCTGATTATGTTTCAGGGATATACCGGAACCGGAGATAAGAAGAAGGTGAATGATACAAACAGATCATGCTCCAAGGGATGGCTTTATGATCTTGGAGGCATTTACTTGAAAGGGCATAATCTCTTTGAAACATTGATGTTAAATTGCATCCTGTCGTCAGATTTTGACAAAAAATTGGATGATGAAATAATGAAAATACAAATTCCATCATGGGAAAGATCTCCATTGGAAAATGTTGATATCTATTTTAAAAATCAGGTTGATAATAGAACCAGCCTTTACACGAACTGGTCCAGGGCGATTTCTTTTATGAATGATTATCAAGAAGGAACCCCTTTTAGCTGTTTCATTGCCAAGCTGCCCGAGATTAATCATGTAGAGAATTTTATAGAGCCTATGACATGTTGGGGATGGAATAACACAGGGGAAAACAAAAACCGATTCACACCAAAGAAACACCGTCCTGACGAAGCGGTTTGGAGACATTTTAATGTCTTAATGGGAATCGGCGAAGGAGGAGAGCATTTTCGACAGCCGGGGATTCTGGCTTGGTATCACAAAGTTTGCGAGAATGGTTTGGTGGGAAAACTGCAGCACTTTAAAGTAGTGATTTGCAGTGTAAGTATGCGAGATGATGGAAATGCAACTTCCTGGTCTCCTGTCGATGAAATTATTGACGAAATTCAAATGGAGACGGCTGTTCTTATTGACGATAACAAAGATGGCTGGATTGAGCTGATCAATACACTGGTGGATGATACTAAGAGTCGTATTGAGAAGACCCTGGTTCCATTCGTCAGACAAATATCTGCTATTCGAGGATATGATAGTAAAGATTACCATCTTGTAGAACAAGAACGTGAAAGACTGTATCTGGAAATAGATCAATCCTTCCGTGACTGGCTTTATAAAATAAAGGAAACAGACTCCATGAATGATAAAGCTTTGGAATGGTATGTAATCTTGAAAAAGGCAATTCAAAACAGAGGGGATGAAATATCAAGAAGTGCAAATTTAAGAGACTTAAAAGGAATTGAAAAAGATAAAAAGATTTTGAATATTGCAACAGCATATAACGAATTCAAACGGAATATCGTTGTCCAATTTAAATTTTTAAAGGAAGGAGGGAGATAATGAGTACGGAAAAGGCAATAGGAAAAAGTGTAAATTCTGTTATCGTGAACATATATAGTCAACTGGACTATTCATCGGGAAAAGCCAAGCTTGCAAAAATGCGGGGGTCAATAGGAAAATCGGATTTGGTTGAGACTTATCCTTTTCTGTTTGAAATGATCCCGGAAGAACTTTTGGGACACTCTGCGACACTGTCAGATGAGGAGAAAGCGATTATCTGGAGCCTGCAATTGTATGCTCTTTTGCAGCAAGGAAGAAGTGATTCAGTTCATAACGAATCAAAAACTGGTCAAAACTTTGGAAGCTCTCTATCAATACTTAGAACAGGTGGAGATAGTGGATCGGTTGACCGGCGTTTTAATGCTATGATTCTGGCAGATACGGAAGAAGAATTTCAAGTGCATTTGCGTTACATGCTCCGTTTATATAAGTCAAAAACAAAGAGCGGAACCGTCGATTTCGCAAAGCTGGCAATGGATATTTATCGCTTTATTCATTGGGAAGATGGAAAAGAACGAATCCGTCTGACCTGGTCAAGAGAATATTATCGAGTCAATTCAAAAGGAGAAGAAAACAATGACTAACAAGAGACTTTACATGGATGTACACGTAATTCAGGTACTGCCGCCATCGAATATCAACAGAGATGACACAGGGAGTCCAAAGACAGCCCAGTATGGTGGTGTTCGCAGGGCAAGAGTAAGTTCACAGGCATGGAAGAGGGCAATGCGCGGCTATTTCCATGAGAATAGCCCGGAAGCTGGAGTTGGTGTTCGCACCAAAGACATCGTTTCATATGTGGCTAAAAAGGTTGTGGCGCTGGTACCTGAAATGGATTATGACACTGCATTTAAGGAAGCAGAAAATGCATTGAATAACGCGGGGATTTCTACAACAAAGGACCATGTGGCAAAAGCTCTCTTTTTTATGGGCAATCGACAGGCTGAGATGTTAGCAAAGGCAATAGTGGATGGAAAATACACTAAGAATGACAAAAAGGAACTTCAGCAAATCCTTGCTGATAATCCGGAGATCGACATTGCTCTGTTTGGCCGTATGGTAGCGGATGATCCGAAATTAAATACAGACGCCGCCTGCCAGGTCGCACATGCAATTTCAACACATGCTGTTCAGACAGAATTTGATTATTATACAGCTATGGATGATCTTTCTCCGGAAGATCAGTCAGGTGCGGGTATGTTGGGGAATATCGAGTATAATTCATCCACGTTGTACCGATATGCTAATATAGCTGTTCATGAATTTACAAATATGTTGGGCGATGAAGCATCTACAGTAGCTGCGTGCAAACTTTTTATTGAAGCATTTTCAAACTCGATGCCGACAGGAAAGATCAATACATTTGCAAATCAGACTCTTCCGAGCTTTGTTATGGTTACTTTGCGGGAAGACCGGCCGGTTAATCTCGTATCTGCGTTTGAAAAGCCGGTTCAGGTAAGGGCAGGAAGTGGCTATGTGAATAGGTCGATTGAAAAGTTGGCAGCAGAATACGAGAAGACTGGAAAGTTTGTTGATGAACCGCTTGGTAATTTCTTCCTTAATGTGACAGAACAATCTATCGACGGAATAGGAGAAACCTGTGATAATCTGAAAGACCTTCTGCAGAAAGCCGGGCAGAAAATTGAAAGCTGTCTGAAAGAGGCGGGTGATTTGAATTGAAAACAATTCTAATGAAGTTTCAAGGACCACTACAGTCCTATGGAACCGATTCTCATTTCGAGACACGTCACACAGATGATCATCCATCCAAAGGGGCAGTTATCGGTTTAATAGCGGCTGCATTGGGTATTCGGAGAGAAGAAACGGCTAAACTTCAGGAACTGCGAAATCTACGTATACTCTTCCGAGTGGATCAGGTCGGACAGATGAGCAAAGAATTTCAGATTGCCGCTAAATATAAGAAAACAGGTGACCATGAACGCAATTATGTAACATACCGTTATTATTTAGAAGATGCGGCCTTCCTGGTTGCGCTGGAGGGGGAAGATGATTTGACAAAGCGTATTTATGAGGCACTAAAGCGGCCGTACTTCCAGCTCTTTTATGGCAGAAGATCTTGCCCGGTTAATTATGATTTTTTGTTGGGGCTTTATGAAGGAGCAGCATTTGACCAAATCAGAGAATGGCCCTGGATAGCGGCTGACTGGTACCGGAAAAGAAAATCAGGGCAGGAAAAAATTCGACTGGATGTTTATGGTGATGCAGCCTGCATACCAGAAGAAAGTCAGAGAGCGCTCAGACGTGATCAGCCGATCTCGTTCTCGCAGATGGGACGGCAGCACGAACTGAGATTTGAGAGTCATAAGAGTATCTGGATTGCTAATCCGGATTATGTAACGCCTGACATACAAACAGAACATGATGCCTTTACGGCATTGATGGAGGAAGAATATGTATCTGAGCAGAGTTGAGATAGATACGGGAAACCGGACCGTCCTGCGAACCCTGAATCATTTGGGTGCATATCATAACTGGGTAGAACAGGCATTCCCAGATGAAGTTAGAGAGAAAACCAGATCAAGAAAACTCTGGCGTATTGACCAGATAGAAGGAAAGCGATATCTGCTTGTGGTTTCTGAGACAAAACCTGATTGTGAACAGATGGAAACTTATGCTGTCAAAGGTAGTTTTGGCTGCAAGGATTACGAACCTTTCCTGCAATCTGTCAAACAGGGAGAATGTTTTCGCTTTAGAGTGACTTTGAATCCTGTCCATTCGGTATTTGAAGAAAACAATAGTAGAGGAAAGATTTATCCGATCTATGCAGAAGCGGCTCAGCGCAAGTTCTTTTTAGACAGAACAGAAAAGCATGGTTTTCACGTGGAGTCAGGACAATTTCTTATTGTAGAGCGAGGAGAAGAGACGCTTCTCAGGAAAGGAAAGAAGAGGGTTGATCTGGTCAAGGCAGTCTATGAAGGTGCGTTGACGGTAGAAAATCCCGAATTATTTGTTGATTTCCTGTGCCATGGTATGGGAAGAGAGAAAGCTTACGGTTTTGGAATGATGACAGTCATAAGAGGATAAGCAGATGCAGAAAAAACATGGCGCGGATAAACCAAAACTGCAGCAACTTCCAAGAATCGATGATCGAGTAAGTTTCATATATGTAGAGCATGCCAAAATTCATCGAAAGGACAGTGCGATCACAGTAACTGATGCAAGGGGAATTGTGCACATCCCGGTTGCAATGATTGGTGTATTATTGCTAGGACCGGGGACTGATATCAGCCATAGAGCAGTACAGTTACTAGGAGAAACAGGAACGTCAATTTGCTGGGTCGGAGAACAAGGAATCAGGCAATATGCGCATGGATGTGCGTTATCACATTCATCCAGGCTTCTGGAAGCGCAGGCGAGGCTTGTATCAAATCAACGTTCACGATTGAATGTTGCGAGAAAGATGTATGCCATGCGATTCCCGAATGAAGATATAGACAATCTGACAATGCAGCAGCTTCGGGGAAGAGAAGGTGCACGTATACGAAAGATATATGCATCGCTTGCAAAAGAATATGGAATAGACTGGAACGGAAGAGAGTATAAAGTTGATGATTTTGAAAGTGGAACACTGATCAACCAGGCACTTTCCGTAGGTAATGTTGCTCTTTATGGTTTGGTTTACAGCGTGATAGCTGCATTAGGACTTAGTCCCGGTCTGGGATTCGTCCATACAGGACATGACCTTTCGTTTGTTTATGATATGGCGGATCTTTACAAAGCAGAGGTAAGCATTCCTATAGCTTTCCAGACTACATCTATTGCAATGCAGGATGAAAATACAGATATTGAGTCTCTGACCAGACAAAGGGTACGTGATTACATTTATCAAACAAAAATGATGGAACGTATTGTAAGAGATATACAGAATCTTTTAGAAGTTCCGGAAGAAGAGTGTTTTGAAGCGGATCAGATTTACCTTTGGGATGACAAGGAAAAGCTGGTTAAGCATGGTGTGAACTATGGGGAGGTGGATTAATGCCTTTTACCGTGATCACATTGACGAATGTTCCTGATTCCCTTCGAGGCGAGTTAACAAAGTGGATGCAGGAGATTGCTTCAGGCGTTTATGTTGGTAATTTTAACAGTCGTGTGCGAGAACAATTATGGCAGCATGTCTGTGACAATGTTCAAAAGGGAGAGGCTACAATCAGTTATGCCGCCAGAAATGAGATTGGGTACACTTTCGATAGTTACCAGACAAAACAAGAGGTATTTGAACTAGATGGGTTACCTCTTGTCCGATACCCTCTTCATCAGAGAGGCGATGAAAACGAAGGAAGGCATGGTTTCAGCAAGGCATTTCAGTCACACATGCGGTATAAGTCAGAAAATAAAAAAAATAATTCAAAATCGAATCAAAACAGTTCCACGTCCGCTTATGTTTTGTTAGATTTGGAAACAACAGGTCTTGATGAGGAAAAGAATCAAATCATTGAGATTGGCGCTCTTAAAGTAGAGGGGGATCATACGGAAGAATTTCATCGGTTGCTTCATGTTGAAGAAAATGTGCCTGATTTTATAACAGAATTAACGGGCATTACAACACAAATGCTTGCCGCTGATGGATGCGACAGGAAGAAAAGTATGGAAGATTTTGCTTGCTTTGTTGAGGATTTACCCTTGGTTGGGTACAATGTCAGGTTTGATATTAAGTTCTTGGAAAGTGAATTTAGCAGAGTAGGTCTGGATTGGAAAAATAAAAGGTGTATTGACATTTTGCCTTTGGTGAAAAAGGAGAAAATGTTTCTCGAAAACTATAAGTTTTCGAATGCGTTGGCCAGTTACGGAATTGGCGCAGTGGTGCAGCATCGGGCGCTTGAAGATGTTATGCTTCTGGCTCAGCTTCTTCCAAAGTTAAATGGATTTGAAACGGAGCTTAAGAGGAAAGGTTGATTTTACGGGATCTTTTTAGTGTGTTCCCCGCGTAAGCGGGGGTGATCCGATAACCGCATCTTCACTCACAGTACCGACAGAGTGTTCCCCGCGTAAGCGGGGGTGATCCTCAGTTCTTCCGCTTCCTCGAAAGATACATTCGGTGTTCCCCGCGTAAGCGGGGGTGATCCCTTGCACGTCGCTTAGTATCTCTGATTGATAAGGTGTTCCCCGCGTAAGCGGGGGTGATCCTAATCTGCGATAGCTTCCTCTGCTTCATCTTGCGTGTTCCCCGCGTAAGCGGGGGTGATCCTATGTGCCGCCGTCCTTTCCTCGGAGTGTGAAGGTGTTCCCCGCGTAAGCGGGGGTGATCCTATTCGGAATACGCCAGACTGGCGTACAGGGCAGTGTTCCCCGCGTAAGCGGGGGTGATCCTGTTTGTGGCGCAGCGCAAATTTTCAGCAATAAGTGTTCCCCGCGTAAGCGGGGGTGATCCTATCTGAGCAAAAATCCGTTTTCCATCGGGTCAGTGTTCCCCGCGTAAGCGGGGGTGATCCTGCAGCATAATCTCGTCCAGATCATGAACGCAGGTGTTCCCCGCGTAAGCGGGGGTGATCCTATGCCCGGAACGCCCCGCACGGTTATTATGTTCGTGTTCCCCGCGTAAGCGGGGGTGATCCTGGTAAATTCCGTTAAATCCGTTGACGGTGTAAGTGTTCCCCGCGTAAGCGGGGGTGATCCTCCATCAACTGGTATTTTCATGAGGGTGATTGCGTGTTCCCCGCGTAAGCGGGGGTGATCCTGCGGTAAGCAGGGGCATTTTGCAAAGAATAGCGTGTTCCCCGCGTAAGCGGGGGTGATCCCGGAGGATGAATATGCAGATACCTGTAAACAAGGTGTTCCCCGCGTAAGCGGGGGTGATCCTGTCTTCCCGCCTATTCGCAGGAGCCTGGGCAGGTGTTCCCCGCGTAAGCGGGGGTGATCCCGTATAAGGAAAGCAGCTTAGTTTAGCGGTAAAGTGTTCCCCGCGCAGGCGGGGGTGATCCTGTTCCTGATGGAAAAGGAAGCGAGGGAGCATCGTGTTCCCCGCGCAGGCGGGGGGTGATCCCGGGGGTTCGTCGATGAACAGCATTCCGAGCTGGTGTTCCCCGCATAGGCGGGGGTGATTCCGGGGAAAGCTTTGATGCAGGAACCTATACGTAGTGTTCCCCGTGTAGGCGGGGTGATCCTACAACGCAGGTACGTTCTTTCAGGCCTCTTGCGCATTCCCCGCACGAGCGGGGATGATCTTGGTGGATTGCCATACAGTCATTTGATTATACTTAAGCGCAGAATAAATCGATGAAATGACTAGCCTCAAATAACATTTTATAATCAATGTTAAGAATGTAAGCATCTTACTCTTTTTCAGAATGCGGTAGTTGTCGTTGCTTAAATGTTCGCGCTGAATGCTCTGAAACAGGAGGAACTCTATTCCATGTAAAAATAGTAATCTGAATGAAGGAGGAAAAACCCAGATGCCGGAATTGCCGGAAGTAGAAACTGTAAGAAGAATCCTGGAGCCCCAGATCCGCGGGCTCTCTGTAAGAAGTGTTATTGTAAACCGCCCAGAGGTCGTGGCCTATCCGGATGCGGATACATTTATCCGTGCACTGCGAAACCAGGTTGTGGCGGGCGTGGACCGAAGAGGGAAATTTTTGACGATACGGCTGGAAAGCGGAGATCGCATTTCGCTTCACCTGAGAATGACCGGCTGTCTTTTGTTCACACCGCCGGATATGGAGATGGAAAAGCACACCCATGTGATTTTGCAGATGGAGAACGGCTGGGAACTGCGGTTTGTGGATACCAGAAGATTTGGCAGGTTCTGGTATCTGAGGGCAGATGAGGATGATACCGTGACTGGTATTGGCAATTTGGGGAAAGAACCTTTTGACAGGGACTTTGACAGCAAATATCTGATCGCCAATCTTGGAAAACGGAAAAAGCCGATCAAGGAATGTCTGTTGGAACAAAAGGTCGTTGCCGGTATCGGAAATATTTATTCGGATGAAATTCTGTTTGCGTCGGGAATCCACCCTTTAAAACCGGCGAATACCTTGACAGATCGTGAATGGGAGATGCTTGCGCGTGAGATACCGGAACAGCTGGAATACTTTATCGACCGGAACAGTATGACGTCGGAAGAATATCTTGCCGGAAAGGGGAAAGATTATCGAAACACACCATATCTGAGAGTCTATGGAAAGGCAGGAGAAGCATGCGTGAAGTGCGGGAAATCTCTGTGCAGATGTGTAACGGGAGGACGCAGCAGTGTGTTTTGTCCGAACTGCCAGAACTGAGAATCAGTCGGAAAAGGTTTTTGTAGTGCAGAAGGAAACTGGTCCGATGCCATTTGAAATGGACCTTTTCCTTCGCCGGGCGGCATTCTGCACAAAATGGAGGATTAGCCCCATAATTGTGAAGTTGAATTATGTCGAAATAAATAGCTACCCGAAACAGAATTTTTGCTTGCATAGATGCTGCATTTTGCCTATAATGAAAGCACACCAAAGAAAAATTAGGATAATAGCTTTTTGATGGTTTGTACAGGAGATGACACCATGGATTACTTACTTGACTCACACACGCACACACTGGCGAGCGGTCATGCTTACAATACGATTTACGAGATGGCGCAGGACGCGGCCGGAAAGGGCTTGAAGCTGCTCGGCATTACGGAGCACGCGAAGGAGATGCCGGGCACCTGTCATGAACTTTATTTTATGAATCTGAAGGTCCTTCCGCGTCAGCTTTTTGGTATTGAAGTGATGTTTGGTGTGGAAGCTAACATCATGGATTATGACGGTAAAGTGGATATGGAACAGTGGCTGCTGGAAAGGATGGATGTAGTGGTTGCAAGTCTGCATACACCGTGCATTGAGCCGGGGAGCCGCAGCGAGAATACACAGGCACTGCTGAAAGCGATGGAGAATCCGTTTGTGAATATCATCGGGCATCCGGATGACGGCAGATATCCTGTGGATTACGAAGTGTTGGCGGCGGCCGCAAAGGAGCAACATGTTCTTCTGGAACTGAATAATCATTCATTGGCTCCGGGATGTTCCCGTGAGAATGCGTGGGAGAATGACCGAGAGATGTTAAAGTACTGTAAAAAATATGGGACGCCCATTATTTTGGACAGTGATGCGCACTGCGCGGTCGATGTAGGGAATCATATTTATTCAGAGCAACTGCTTGCAGAACTTGATTTTCCGGAGAAACTGGTCGTGAACCGTTCTGTAGAGGAGTATAAGACCTATATCAACCGTTTTAGGTAGAGTATCTGTAAGGCGTTGAACAATTGCGAGCATAAAGTAACGGTGAAAACATTGAACAGTTGTGAGCAATTGAGTGACGAAACTGTACTCTGATGGGGAAACGGACCGTTACATTTTGGGCAAAATGAAACAAAGAGTCTTTGTTTTTTTGAAAAATTTCTACTTTCAAGGAACCTTGACTTTATGCTGAAAAGATTTATAATAAAGTCAAACCGCGTGGCAGTGAAAGGCGTAAATCCAGGAAAAGGGATTTACGTCTTTTTTATGCGCACGGCCGCGACAGGAAATTAGTGGCTTTGCCACTCGCGGGTCTGCGCTACCGCTTCGGTCGTTGCTAAACGAGCGCCACTGGTGCTCAGCAACGGCGCGGACGAGCAGGAGACAGCGAGACGCCTCCTGCCCGATTACACGCAGCGCACGTTATCAGATCCAGAAAGAAAGGGAGTAATTTTTATGTCTGAAAACAAAACGAAAGAGCTTGACTTAAGCACGGCTCCGATTGGGAAAACGATGCTGAATTACGCGATTCCGTGTATCATTTCGCTGCTGGTAGCAGCACTTTACAACATCGTGGATCAGATCTTTATCGGTTGGGGTGTCGGAGCGGAAGGCAACGGCGCGACAAATATTGTATTTCCACTGACGGTGCTGGCACTGGCAATCGCTACGATGATCGGCGACGGTGCCTGTTCGTTCGTGAGTATCAGTCTGGGAAGCCGCGACAGCGACCGGGCGCACCGCACGGTCGGCAATGCGATTGTCCTGACGATCATCTGCGGTATCGTCCTGATGGCGATTTACCTGATCTTCCAGGCGCCGATCCTGCGTATGTTCGGTGCGACGGATGATGTTTCGGAGCTGACCAGAACTTATGCGAAGCGGTACTTTACCTGGATCGCGGTTGGCGTTCCGTTCTATATGTTCGGACAGGCGATGAACCCGATTATCCGTTCAGACGGCAGCCCGAGAGTGGCGATGGTCGCGACGCTGGCGGGTGCGATTGCGAACGTGATCCTTGACCCGATTGCTATCTTTATCCTGAAGTGGGATGTGATGGGCGCTGCGGTTGCGACCGTAGCCGGACAGGTGATTACTGCTGTGATTTCTATCGTATATGTGTGCAGAATGAAGCAGGTCACGCTTTCAAAGGCCAGCTTCGCGCTCCGCACAAAGCTGATTACCAAATTTATCCCGCTTGGCTTTACCAGTTTCTTAAGCCAGTTTTCACTCGTGCTTTCAATGGCGGTGATGAACAACATGGTCGCGAAGTACGGCGCGCTTTCTGCGTTTGGCGAGGGCGGTACCGGCGATACGCCGATGGCAGTAGTCGGTATTGTCATGAAATTTTTCCAGATCATGATTTCGATTGTTGTCGGCATGGCAGCTGGATGTATCCCGATCGTCGGCTTCAACTACGGTGCGCATCGGTTTGACCGTTGCCGGGAGATCATGAAGCGGCTGCTGACCTATGAGTTCTGCGTTGGTCTGGTGGCACTGCTGATTTTTGAACTGTTCCCGACGCAGCTGATCAGCCTGTTTGGTACCGGTTATTCGGATACGTACTACGCATTTGCGCGGGTGGCGTTCCGCATTTATCTGTGTGCGGTTCCTCTGGACTGTGTCTGCAAGGCTTCCTTTATTTTCCTGCAGTCTCTCGGAAAACCGGTGCAGTCAACTGTGCTTTCCCTGATTCGTGAGGTAGTGCTTGCAGTGCCGTTGGCAGCGATCCTGCCGTGGGTGTTCAGCCAGCTGTTTGGTTCGGAGAACGGTATTTATGGTATTCTGCTTTCCATGCCGGCGGCTGTGGTGATTACATTCATCATTGCGGTAGCGATCGATCTGAATATGTACCGCCAGCTGAAAAAGCAGGAGGAAGCGGAGAAGTAACTGCTCTGAACTGTTGCCAATAATGCATAAAGAATCCGCGGAAAACATCCATAAAAACGCTGAAAATGTGCTTTTGTCCGAAAAAATACTTACGTAAACCACTTTTTTCTGGTAAAATATAACCAGTTGTATTGTGTCAGAATGAAAGAGGTGGAAATGATGTATTCGGTAGGAGATTATGTAGTGAAAGCCAACAATGGCGTATGCCGGGTAGAGGATATCGTGCATCTGGATGTTTCCGGTGCGAGCAAGGATAAGCAGTATTATCTGCTGATCCCGCAGGCGGACAAAAGCGCGAAGCTGTATGTTCCGGTGGATACGACCAGCACGTCGATCCGCAGTGTCATGAGTGAAGAAGGCGCGTGGAACATCATTGAAAAGATTCCTGACATTGATGAAGCATGGATTGCCAATGACAAGCTTCGTGAGCAGGAATACAGGGAAGCGCTGAAGAGCTGCGATCCGGAGCTGCTGGTTGGCATTATCAAGAATATTTACCTGCGGAAGAAGAAACGTCTTTCTGAAGGCAAAAAGAGTACATCAGTGGATGACCGGTATTTCCGTCTGGCTGAGCAGGCGCTGTATTCAGAGCTTGCGTTTGCGATCGGCAGGGAGCCGGAGGAGATTGACCAGATCATTCAGGATAAGATCAATAAGCGCTGAAGCGATAGTAAGAAAAGTGACTGTGAAAGTGCATAACGGTTAGAGAAAAATAGTTAGCAGGGTGCAGACGAAAACATTTGCATCCTGTTTTTTTGTGATTTGTAAAAGTATATCAATTTTCTTTTGAAAAAGCAGAGGCAACGGCTTCTGCTTTCAATATTTTACATGGATTTTTCCTGAATTTTATGACCGCGTGATATTTCAAAACCTGTTTTACTGTTATTTTTAATACGATAAAATCATTCAGGACAGTACTTTGCGCTGCTGCGAAGTACGTGTGAAAACGTATGTTTTATGGAAAAAAGCCCTCGTAACTGTGAAGGTACTGAACAGTTACAAATAATGAACAGTGAGAGTAGCAGTATGGTTACAATAGCAGGTTATCTGATTGTGGTCGCAGTTCTGGTAATTATGATTTCCGCGGCTGCTGTGAAGACAAATCGAAAGTATAAGAAAATAGAGCAGGACAGGCGAAAAACAGGGAAGAATCCGACCATGCCTCAAAAGAGTGAATTTCAGAAGGAACAGTTTTCAGAAGATGCATTTTCGAAAGAAGTGTGTCTGGAAAAAGAAACTTCGGAGATTGCAAAGAAAGACGGCTGCGCAGAAAGCTGTGCCGGTGCGGCTGGAGATTTCGCGGGAACTGAATGTCGAGATTGTAGCGCAGCTCTGCAGGGAGCTTGGACTGAGGCCGGAACAGATTTTTTCCACGGAGGCGCCGATGGACTTGTCCTTTTTGTATCAGATTCAGGATAGGCTGCGCCAGAAACCGGAGCTGTTTTATGAGAAGCGGATCCCGCAGAAAAGCTCTATGGTTCAGGATGATAAGCTGATGCTTTGTCAGGTCCTGGAGCATGATATTCTGCTTTCTTATCCGTATGAGAGCATCAATTCGTTTCTACGGATGCTGAATGAGGCGGCTGCAGACGAGACTGTAATGTCCATTAAAATGACGCTCTACCGGCTGGCGAAAAACAGCAAGGTGGTGGAAGCCCTTGTGGCTGCGGCTGAAAACGGGAAACAGGTGGATGTTCTGGTAGAACTGAAAGCGCGGTTTGATGAAGAAAACAACATTGAATGGTCGCGCCGCCTGGAGGATGCAGGCTGCCATGTGATCTATGGGCTGGATGGCCTGAAAGTGCATTCCAAACTCTGCCTGATCACCATCCGGGATCAGGGACGTATCCGGTATGTGACGCAGATTGGCACCGGCAATTATAATGAAAAAACCTCGCGTCTTTATATAGATCTGTCACTGCTCACCGCGGACGATGAGATTGGAAAAGAAGCGGGAGAAATTTTCACAGCATTGTTTATGGGCGAGACAGTCGACCATATGGAGCAGCTTCTGGTAGCGCCGAAATGTCTGCAGAATCGGGTGATCGACATGATTGACGGGGAAATCCGCGAGAAGAAAGAAGGCAGAGAGGCATACATAGGGGTGAAGATCAACTCGCTGACTGACAAGCAGATTATTGATAAGCTGATCGAGGCTTCCGAAGCCGGGGTGCGAGTCGATATGATCATCCGCGGCATCAACTGTATTCAGTCCGGTATCGAAGGAAAAACCGACAATATTCATATCATCAGTATTGTCGGGCGCTATCTGGAACATTCCCGTATCTACATTTTCGGCTGCGGAGAGCGTGAAAAGCTGTATCTGTCCTCTGCTGACTTTATGACCCGGAACACTCTGCGTCGCGTCGAGGTGGCCGTTCCTGTGCGGGATCCGGCATTACGTCAGCGGCTGCATGCCATGTTTGATGTGATGCTGCGGGATAATATAAAAGCGAGAGATCAGCTGCCCGACGGCACCTATGTGAGAAGGACAGTGCCCGAAGGGAAAGAGGCGCTGAATGCGCAGGAATACTTTTTGGCGTGCGCGTATGGGCAGAAATAACAATTGTCCAGATATTATCATTCATTTTGAAATAATTCCGACTCAAAAAACAGGTTCCTCATCATCCTCATATGGCTCCAGCCTGAAAATTACAGGGCGGACTCCATCGTTGCAGCAGGCAATATGTATCAGATCATGCCCGAACACCATACCTCCGTCGGCAAGAGTTGTTGCCTGTAAACAGACTGCCTGCCATGCCATTGCGCAGAAGCCTTTCGAACATTTGTTTCCGAACTGGCCGGAAGTGATAAATACATCCCCTCATTCATCATTTCACAGGGGCCAAAGTCTGGAAAAGGAATGTATTCTTTTTCCAGTTCCAGATAAAACTCTCTTTTCAGCACTGTAATCTTACATTTTTCATTGCATGCTCCTCCTGAACAAACAGGGAATCGTCAAGCAGTTATACTGTATCCAGATTGTTCGAGTATGTCTAAAGCCTTTTGATAGTTTTCTTCTTTTAACAGAACATAATCAGTATTGTAGGTTGACACCGCAAAAATTGAAATACCTTCTTTTGCCAGTATCGTTGAAATTTTTGATAATACTCCAATCAGTGAAAAATCAAGAACCCCTTGAATTCGAAAACCTTTCCAGCCGTCATCACGTTCAATAACATTTGATGGAACATCTGCTGTGAGACATACAAGTGATTTTTCTTCGTCCGTTTTCCCTACAAAACAGTATTCTGCATCCATATTCACAAGGGAATAATCCTCAACCTTACACACGGTAAAGCTATCACTAAGCACTTTTAATATCATAACGTCTCACCTTTCTGATTTTCGTTATGTATACTCGCCGAAAAACTGGAATTTGTTCACTATACGTGTTTAATGTATAATGCATATTCACCAACACAAGAAAAGCCTATATCCAGTGCGGCAGATTGACTTTCCTCATCGTCGTTAAAAAATATCATATGTTTATACCCTGCCACTTGTAAATCTTTCAATATGACGGTCACTAAAGCCTTGTAAGTTGATTTATCAAATATATTATCCCGATAGCCTAAGCTAAAAGTCTCACCGTCTCTTGCACAGATGTATCCTACAGCAATATTTTTTCGATATAGTAAATATATCAACCACTCATTCAGCGTTGAAAAAATACGTTCTGAACTCCAATATGTCTCGGAGTCGGTCTGATGCAGTTTTCTGAATTCAGAGAAATTGCTTTCAGTAACCCTTACAATTCCATCTGTTTCGACTTGTATGGCAGAACCATCAAAAACAAAAATGTCGTGATATGATTCCTGAATCAATCTGCAACCTGCTTTTTGCAAGAAAGAGATTGCACTGACATTTCTTTTCGGAAATCCTAAATACAGGTCATATCCTGTAAAATGTGCACATGCGTATTCCAGGAACTCTGTGAAAGCCTGCTCTGTATTTCGATTAATAAGAAACCCGTTTGTTTGGAGATACCGGTCCTGTTCAATATAGAAAAACTGAATCCATCCCTCAACTGCTCCATCAATAACAAAAAGAAGAACATCCCTATAATCATTGTGGAAACTTTTCCAAGCCTGCTCTACAAATTCCTCTTTTGTAGAAACACTGTCTGACCAAAGAGGATAGCCGGATTTCGTCTGATCCATCGCCAGCGAGTAGGCGAAATCCATATATTGCTTAATATCTTCTTTTGTAGCCTTTACTAACATTCCCCAATATTCCCTTAACTTCCGATTTTTCAACAAGCTACATCATATATTTTAATCCTGCCAGCTCAACATTATTTGCAAAGCTTCCAATTTCATCCTCATGCTCTTCAAAAAATGAAAACGAATATCGGCCACCATTTTCAGCATACTCTTGTTTTGTCAATTTGTTTTGATTTAGTTTTGCAGCTACCCTTCTAATATCAATTATGACATCATCCTGATTTATTCCTGCCATCTGGTATCCTTCTCAAATTCCGATTTTTCGTTTTGTTTCCTTTCCAGACAAACGGATGTTTATGTTTAATCATCTACATCCCTTTGGTATTCCTGCAGTTTATCATTCCAATATTTATTATCTTCATCTGTAATTTCACGAATAACTCTGCAGGGATTTCCGGCGGCAATAACACCATCAGGAATATTTTTTGTAACTACAGATCCTGAACCGATCACTACATTGCTGCCGATTGTCACGCCTGGATTAATCACGACATTTCCACCGATCCAGACGTCACTTCTGATTGTAACTGCTTTTGCATATTCTAATTCCAGATTCCGGACGAAGGCATCGATCGGATGTCCGGCAGTATAGATATGAACGCCAGGCCCCAGAAATACATTGTCCCCGATTGTCACTTTTGCTTCATCGAGAATGGTCAGACCTGTATTTGCGTAAAAATGATTTCCTATATAAATCTGTGCTCCCTTATCACAATAAAAAGGCGGTACTATGATTGCGTCTTCCGGCAGATAGCCGAATATTTCCCGTAATGCCTGCATTCCTTCTTTATGTTTTGTAAACGGCAGGCTATTGAATAGTTCCAGAGCTTTCCGACTCCGTTCCCAGGTATGGTCATCCACCTGATACGGATTGTATAATTCTCCTGCAAGCATCCTTTCCTTTTGATTCATGATGTTCCTCCGCTCTGCAAAAATTGTCCAAGATAAAGCATTCCGATTTATTTGTCCCTGTTCCTTAAGTAATTAAGAGCCAACCGAAATAGGATAGAGGCCGAAAATGTAATTAAAAAAATATATATGCATCGGATAAATAAGGCTGAAATATAATATGTTCCAACCGGAATACCAAACAGGATTAAGACCCAGGGCATAACCAATCCCAGGATAACATCCATTTTTTTCATAGCACACCTCCGTATACGTTCCCTTTCTGGCAGCTTTCCCTTTTGTACCCTGCTTATAAATTCAATTTGAGTATAGCATGATTTTAGTGGCAATATATAGAGGAATTCTTAAATTTTCCCCGCTTTTCGCAGGATTTTAAAAACTGCCGGTTGACGCATTTTTGATATGATGCTAAGATACGATTGATACGTTTGATATGCATGCAAGGTGCATATGAGAGATTTTATCCCGCAGATGAAGTGCGGGAGAGTACCTTTTAAGGCAGGCGTTGCCTGCGGTTTTATCATTTTATCAACAGAAGAATGGAAATTACTGGCAGAGTGCGAAGGAATTTGCGCCCTGCCTTTTTTTCGTTTCGGAAAGGAGGAAATAAATGAAATGGGATGAGAGGACATACCGGATAAGAATCCGGCAGAAGAAAGAGGAACTTTCCCCAAAGCAGATATTTTTATCTGTCCGCTATCAAGGACTATTAAAAAAGATGGCAAGGGAGATCACGGATGCCGTAAAACATAAATTCATTGGTTGCGGATGAAGTATGTCGTATGCTATAATATTTAAAATAATATCGGAGGAGGGGACTGCATGGATAATCTTGCAAGAATCAGCACTGTGAAACGTTCAGAAGTAGAAAAAACGATTCAGATTGCGCAGACGTCCGATGTAATCAGACGGCTGATCATATTTGGCAGTGCGGTTACAGATGACTGCCGCGAGGAGAGCGATGTTGACATCTGCCTGGATGTTTCGTGCAGCACACGCGATAAACGTCTATTCCGCCCGGTATGTGATTTCAATAAAGCATGCAATTATAATTGTGATGTTCTTTTTTATCACAGGTTGGGTGAAAAGCTGAAAAAGGAAATCGACACAAAGGGGGTTGAGGTCTATGTTGCTCGATAGAGCTGACAGGGATATCTATAATGCCAGACTGCTGATCAGTCCGGCAGGGAACCCCAATAATGATGAACTTATTAATGATATTGCTGCCTACCATGTACAGCAGGGAATTGAAAAGGTTCTTAAATATGCTTTGTTCAATATTGGAGGCTTAGATGAGACCTCCAGAAGCTACCGTACACACAGTATTCCGACATTGATTGACCTTGTACAGGAAAACTGCGGCTTCACTGTATCGGAACGCTTATTGCTTGCTTCCAATGATATTACCAGTTGGGAAGCGAACAGCAGGTATGGGGATGATCCGGTTGCCATGCGTGATGAAATACAGGAAGCGATAGAAATGTACGAGGAATTGAAACAACTGATATTAGAGAAACAAAGGCAAAAGAATTAACTTTGAGTGTCTATCGTTATTTTTAAGGGGGCTGTCGCTTTTACGATTGAAAAATCGTATGGCGACAGCCCTTTTTATGCCTCATATGTTCCATTTCTGCCAGCTTCCCCTTGTGTATCCTGCCGATAAATCTGACATGTGTATAGCATGAGAATGAAAAGCATGTTGACAAAATCAGAAACATAGTGTACTATCGAACTAGTACACACACAGATGTGATTGCTGTATATGTGTACACGGCTGTCACCCATACCTGGAAATGCTCATTCAAGACCGGATCCGCTGGGGACGGACCGAAGAAAGGAGAAATCGGAAATGGAATACAACGCGGCGATACCGATCTATCTTCAGGTAATGACCTCGATCAAAAGGGATATTGTGACCGGGAAGATACAGCCGGGGGAGAAGCTTCCGTCGGTAAGGGATCTGGCGATTCAGTATTCGATCAATCCGAACACGGTGAGCCGGGTCTACCGGGAACTGGAGATGGAACATGTCTGCTTTACGAAGCGCGGGATGGGAACCTTTGTGACGGAAGATACGAATCATGTGGTGCAGATGCGGGAGGACATGGCGCGGGGGCTCGTGCAGGAGTTTCTGGCGGGGATGCGGCAGCTGGGTATTTCGGAGGAGGAAGCGGAGAAGCTTGTGGATGAATACAGGGAGAAAGAGAAGAGGAAAAGCGGATGTTAGAGTGTAACGAGATTACAAAGACATACGGCAGAAAAACGGCCATAGATCATGTTTCCATGAAGCTGGAGCCGGGGCATATTTACGCGATGCTCGGGCCGAACGGCAGCGGCAAGACAACGATAATGAAAATGATCGTAGGGCTTGTGAAGCCGAATTCCGGCAGCATTCTTTACCGCGGAGTTCCGGTGAATAAGGAGAGCCGCTGTGAGATCGCGTATATGTCGACGGAGCCGTATTTTTACAGCTGGATGACGGCCGCGGATGTGGGGAAATATTATGACGATTTTTTTGAGGATTTTTCGATGGAGCGTTATCTGTATCTGCTGGAGCGGATGGAGCTGACGCCGGATATGAAGACGAAGACGCTTTCTTCCGGTATGATGGCGAAGCTGAAGATTGCAGTTACCATGGCGCGGAAAGCGAAGGTGTATCTTCTGGATGAACCGCTCAACGGCATCGATCTTCTGGCACGCGATGTGATCATTCGGACTGTGATCGAGGAGTGCGGACCTGACGTCGCGCTGGTCATTTCCAGCCATCTGGTCGATGAGCTGGAGCGGGTGGTGGACTCAGCAATTTTTATGAAAGAAGGCCGCCTGGTGCTGATGGGCGAGGTTGAGGAACTGCGTATACAGCAGGGAAAATCAGTCGTAGATCTGTATCGGGAAATCTATGGACACGGAGGAGAAGCGTGATGGGAAAGCTGATGAAATATGAATTTCGCAAGACGATGTTTTCGAAAATCGTCCTTCTGGTGATCACGGGTGTTCTGGAGATTGTGTTTCTGGCCGGTGTGTTCCTGAACTGGGACGATGGGCTCGGATGGGGAATCATCGGGCTGACTCTGTGTGCAATCATCGGGATTTTTTATATTGGAATAGAAAGCCTGATGGTATTCCATCGGGATCTGAACACGAAACAGAGCTACATGCTGTTTCTCACTCCATACAATAGTTATCAGATTTTGGGCGCGAAGGTGCTGGAAAACGGCATTTCTATTTTTCTGGCGGGCTGCTTTTACGCGGCGCTGGCTGCATTGGATCTCGCTATTGCGATCGGATATCTGGGGGGATTAAAGGAACTGCTGGAAATGATACAGATATTTTTGGAACAGCTCGAAATTACGATTACTTTTACCACAGTGGACTCTTTACTGTTTGTTTTTGAGGTTTTAGCGTCCTGGCTGATGACTGTTGTCACCGGTATTCTGGCAGTTGTGTTAAGCGCTACAGTGCTTGCAGGGAAACGCTTCAGCGGTTTGGTGAGCTTTCTGTTATTCTTCCTGATCGCCTGGGGCAGCAGCGCGCTGATGAATCGGATTCCGGATACGCTGGCGGTCACGACATCTTATCTTCTGAGTATCTTGGCGGCGCTGGCGTGCACAGCAGTGATGTACCTGATCTCCGGCTGGATCATGGAGCGGAAGCTGAGTGTGTAAAAACCAGACAAAATCCCAATTTTGTCGGTAGCCGGAAAAACAAAGGCGTGATATACTCTGCCTGTATGGAAAGGGAAACAAAACCTCAGTCACGGGCGGGCAGGAAGACATGGCTCCTGCCCGGCTGAAAAAGGAAAGAAGGGCGTGTTATGGAACTTTTTAAGAAGATACGTGTGAACCTGACAGTGAACGCGGCTCTGACGATTCTGGTTGGTGTTTTATTTGTCTTGAATCCCACCGGGACGGGCGGGACGATCGCGCTGATTGCCGGGATTGCGATTCTGATTTCCGGCATCACGGATATCATCCGTTACGTCAGCGACCGTGAATACGGCTTTCTGATGAGCGGCAGTCTGTTTGGAGGCGTGCTTAAATGCATCCTCGGGCTGTTTGCGGTGACGCACACAGGCACGATCATCACATTGCTGTCGTACATCCTGAGTGTCTTTGTCATTATCGGCGGCGTGAACTGTATGGAAAATGCCACGCAGCTGAAACGGGCGGAGGTTTCCGGTTGGGCGGTGAATATGGCGCTGTCCGTGGCAATCCTCATAGCGGGAATTTTCATGCTGTTCTTCCCGTTTGACGCGGCCTCTACGGCAATCACGATTGTCGGGATCATTCTGATCGCAGACGGTTTGAACGAACTGTTTACCGCGCAGCGGATGAGGAAGATCAACGGTGATTTCAAAAAGGTGATGAAGGACATCCGCGACGAGTTTGATGACAATATTATAGATATGCCGTGAGAAAAATACCCATTGACAAACCGAAAATGATGGTGTAGACTGGACACAGTTCACAAAACAGACTGTTATTTTTTAAATAGTCACGAATAAAGTAAACCGTTGAAGCGGAGATAAAGGCAGTAGATGCGCCCACAGAGAGTCCGGGTGCGGCATGTAAAAGAGAAAAAGTTTTGATTTTAGAATCGGAAACTTTTTTCAAAGAACACAGGCAGCCGCACACAGCTGAGAACCGGATGGAGATGCAGATTGTCAAATGGACCGCTGAGGGCGCAGTCAAAAGCAATGAGCTGAGTATTCTGCGACGTGAGGGCATACGTCAGTTGCCGGAGATATGCTGGTATCTCGTAAGAGCACGGGGATTCCCGTGAATCAGGGTGGCACCGCGGAAGTATATTCGTCCCTGACAGATTTTATTAATCTGTCAGGGATTTTTTATGCGCAGGGGCGCAAGAGGAATTTTTGCAACTTTGCTCCCCGCACCCTGTGCGCGGATAGGGGAGAAAGGCGTTCCCCTATCCGATTGAAAGAACAGGAGGTCAATATGTATCCATCATTGGAGGAAGCAAAACAAATCGCCGCATCCGGGGAATATCGCCGGATCCCGGTGTGCCGGGAGATGCTCTCGGACCGTTTTACCCCGATCGAGGTGATGCGGACGCTGCGCGCGGCCAGCAGGCATTGCTATATGCTGGAAAGTGCGGAGGCGCATCAGCAGTGGGGGCGGTATACATTTTTAGGGTATGCCCCGACGCTGGAGCTCACCTGTGCGGACGGAGTTGTGAAGCTCCGTACGGGAGCGGATGTTTCCGGCGGACAGGTGAAAGAAGAAGAGCGCAAAGAGAGTCCGCAGAGCGTGATCCGGGAGATTCTGGAGGCGTACAAAAGCCCGAAGATGAAGGGGATGCCTTCTTTTACAGGCGGCCTGGTCGGTTATTTTTCTTATGATTATATCTGCTACAGTGAGCCGACACTGAAATTCACCGGGGAGGATGAGGAAAATTTTCAGGATGTGGATCTGATGTTGTTTGACCGCGTGATCGCGTTTGATAATTACCGGCAGAAGCTGATCCTGATCTGCGGCGTGGAGACGGCCAGACTGGAGGAATCCTATCGGGAGGCAGAAGCGAAGCTGGGGGAGATTGAACATCTGCTCAAAAGCGGCGTGAAAGCGTATTTTGCTCCGCTTCGCCTGAAAGAGGAGATCGCACCGTGCTTTTCACGGCAACGCTATAAAGATATGGTGGAGAAGGCAAAACACTACATCCACGAGGGCGATATCTTTCAGGTCGTGCTCTCGAACCCGATGCAGGCGGACGCGGAAGGCAGCCTGTTTGATACGTATCGGGTGCTTCGGACTTCGAACCCGTCTCCCTATATGTTTTATTTTTCCAGCGACGACATTGAACTGGTCGGCGCTTCGCCGGAAACGCTGGTGAAGCTGGAGGACGGTACGCTGCATACCTTCCCGCTCGCCGGTACCCGCCCAAGGGGAGCGACGGATGAAGAGGATCAGCGCCTTGAGAAAGAATTACTCGCAGATGAAAAAGAACTCTCGGAGCACAATATGCTTGTCGATCTGGGACGCAACGATATCGGCAAGATCAGCGAGATCGGGACTGTGCGTGTGGAAAAATATCTTTCGATTGAACGTTATTCCCATGTCATGCACATTGGTTCAACGGTGGCCGGACAGATTCGAAAGGATTGCGACGCGGTGGACGCAGTGGACTCCATCCTTCCGGCGGGAACACTCTCCGGAGCGCCAAAGCTTCGGGCCTGCCAGATCATTGATGAACTGGAAGGGCGTAAGCGTGGTGTATACGGCGGCGCGATCGGATATCTGGATTTTACCGGCAATCTTGACACCTGTATCGCCATCCGGCTGGCGTTTAAGAAAAACGGACGTATTACGATCCGTTCCGGCGCGGGAATTGTCGCGGATAGCGTGCCGGATAAGGAATTTGAGGAATGCTGCAACAAGGCGCGCGCCGTGGTCAACGCGGTACAGGAATCCGAGGGAGGTGTGGAATAATGGTACTTCTGATTGATAATTACGACAGCTTTTCCTACAACCTGTATCAGCTGATCGGCGCGATACGGCCGGATATTCAGGTGATCCGCAACGATGCCTGCACAGTAGAAGAGATTGCGGCGATGAAGCCGGAAGCAATCTTCATCTCACCGGGGCCGGGGCGGCCGGAGGACGCGGGCATCTGTGTGGAGATGATTCGAAAGCTGAGCGGATTTCAGACAGACACTGCAGCAAATGGCGGTTCTGAAAATATGAATGGAGACAGAGATCGAAACAGAAAAGCCGGTATTCCCATGTTCGGCGTCTGCCTCGGACATCAGGCCATCTGTCAGGCGTTCGGCGCGACCGTGACCTACGCAAAAGAACTGATGCACGGCAAAAAATCGGAGCTGATTATTGAACCGGATTCCGTACTGTTTCAGGGCCTGCAAACAGGCATGACTGCAGCAAGATACCATTCCCTTTCCGTGAAAGAAGCCACCTTGCCCGCTGCGCTCCGCGTGACCGCGCGGACGGCGGATGGAGAAGTGATGGCGGTCGAGCACCGGGACTATCCGGTGTACGGGGTGCAGTTCCATCCTGAATCCGTGATGACGCCGGATGGACTGCAGGTAGTCCGAAACTTTGTAAACCAGTTCCAAACAGCAGCAAAATGAAAAGCAAGACCTGGCTGATTTATCAGCCAAGGGCTGGATTTTCATTTTGGGATGGGCGGGACGCCCGGCAAGCCTCAGATATATGACGCTGAAAGCGGCATATAGCTTGCGAAGCAAGCGGTCTGTGGCCTGCTGTTTGGAACTGAGAAACAGCAGCGAAATGAAAAAGTAAATAAAAAGTAGAAAGGCGGCAATAATTATGATCAAGGAAGCAATTATCAAACTCTCAAACAAGCAGGATCTGACCTATGAGGAAGCAGAAGCGGTCATGCTCGAAATCATGAGCGGCGAGACGACCGACGTGCAGATTTCCTCTTATCTGACTGCGCTGGCAATGAAAGGCGAGACGATCGACGAAATCACGGCGTCCGCAGCAGGTATGCGTGCAAAAGGTATCCATCTTCTGCATGAGATGGATGTGCTGGAAATCGTTGGCACAGGCGGAGACAAGGCCAACTCCTTTAATATTTCCACGACTTCTTCTATGGTCATCGCGGCAGGCGGCGTTCCGGTCGCGAAGCACGGCAATCGTGCGGCGTCTTCGAAGTGTGGTGCGGCGGATGTGCTGGAAGCGCTCGGCGTGCAGATTTCCCTTTCTCCGGAAAAGTGCCTGGAGCTGCTTAAATCCATCAACATCTGCTTCCTGTTTGCGCAGACCTATCACACAGCCATGCGGTTTGTTGGCCCGGTGCGCAAGGAGCTCGGCATCCGTACGATTTTCAATATCCTCGGACCGCTTTCCAACCCGGCAGGCGCGAACATGGAGCTGATGGGCGTTTATGATGAGGCGATTGTGGAGCCGCTGGCGCGGGTGCTTAATAACCTCGGCGTGACGAGCGGCCTGGTGGTGTACGGTATGGATAAGCTGGATGAGATTTCCATGAGTGCACCGACAAAGGTGTGCGAGATCCGTGGCGGCGAATATAAGACCTATATGCTGACTCCGGAACAGTTTGGCTATGAGCGCTGTGCAAAGGAAGAATTGCTCGGCGGGACGCCGGAGGAAAATGCGGCGATCACACGCGCCATCCTGAATGGTACAGACCGCGGACCAAAGCGCCAGGCAGTCTGCCTGAATGCGGGCGGCGCCCTTTACATTGCGGGCAAGGCGGACACCATCGAGGACGGCGTGCGTATGGCGGAAAAACTGATCGACGACGGTTCGGCGAACCGTGTGCTGGATGCGTTTATTGAACAGAGTAATAAATAAAAGAAGTTATTATGGTTCCTTTTGCGCCGCGAGCCTGATTACAGGACATAAATGGCAGTGGCGCAGTGCTGCGGAACGCAGACGGCAATCAAAGACAAGGTAGGAGGCGGACAGCCATGAATATTTTAGATGAAATCGCCGGACGCACCAGAGAACGTGTAGCTGACGCACGGAAAACGGTTCCGCTGGAAGAAATCCGTGCGCAGGCGGAGGCGGCGCATCGTAGGGCAACGGCATTTGCGGACGGAGGTCCGAAACAGGAAGCTTTTGCATTTGAAAAAGCGCTGCGGTCTGCCGAAACGATCGCGTTTATCTGCGAGGTAAAAAAAGCGTCCCCTTCCAAGGGACTGATCGCGCCGGATTTTCCTTTCCTGCAGATTGCGATGGATTATGAGAAAGCGGGTGCGGCGGCGATCTCCTGCCTGACAGAACCGTATTATTTCCTGGGGCAGGACGCGTATCTGCGTGAAATTGTACAGAATGTAAGCATACCGGTGCTGCGCAAGGATTTCACAGTGGATGAGTATATGATCTATCAGGCGCGGGCGTTTGGCGCGGGAGCAGTGCTTCTGATCTGCTCGATCCTGGACGATGCGCAGCTGAAAGCGTATGGGCAGCTCGCACACGAGCTGGGGCTTTCCGCTCTTGTAGAGGCGCATACAGAGGAAGAAGTTACGCGCGCGATGCATGCGGACGCGAAGATCCTCGGCGTGAACAACCGCGATCTGAAGACCTTTCAGGTGGATCTGGGCACCAGTGCCAGATACCGGAAGATGGTGCCGCCGGAGACGATTTTCGTCTCGGAGAGCGGTGTGCGGGATGCGGATGATATCCGTAAGCTGGTCGAAAACGGGACGAATGCGGTGCTGATCGGCGAGACCCTGATGCGCGCACCGGATAAGGCCGCGATGCTGAACGAACTGCGCAGCAGACTGTAGAGGCAAAATGCATGTGAGTGCATCGGCTGCAGCCGGTTTCAGAGGATTGGAATCAGCCGACCGCAAGTCCAGTGTCTTCCGACGGTGGATAATTCACAGCAGATTCAGTAATATGGTGCTCGGGGGAATAAGAAAAATGGAAAATAACTCAGTAAAAATCAAACTCTGCGGTCTGTCACGCCCGGTGGACATTGATTACGTCAACGAGGCGAAGCCAGATTACTGCGGATTTATCATCAACGTACCAAAGAGCATCCGCAACACCACGCCGGATCAGGTGCGCGCTTTGCGGGAAAAGCTTTCCCCGGATATCATTCCGGTCGGCGTGTTCCGCAATGAGCCGGTCGAGACGGTGGCGGGGCTCCTTCTGGATGGTACGATCAGTGTGGCGCAGCTGCACGGCAGCGAGGATGAGGCCTATATTCAGCAGCTTCGCAGCTTTGGAGATTTTACAATATTCAAGGCATTCCGTGCACCGGCAGTAGAGCAGCGCGCCGATAGCGGCGAAAACGCTGTGTCTTCTGCGAACACAGCAGGCGAACACGGGAATTCGGACGTGCTTGCTGCCTGGGCGGACACGGTAAATAAGAGCTCCGCGGACATGGTGCTTCTGGATAACGGAGGCGGCGGCACGGGAAAAACGTTTGAGTGGGCGCTGACGGATCTTATCCGGCGGCCGTTCCTGTTGGCGGGCGGTATCGGTCCGGACAATATCACGGAGGCTCTTGACCGCCTGCATCCCTGGGGCGTTGATATGAGCAGCAGCGTGGAGACGGACGGAAAAAAGGATCGGGAGAAGATGCTGCAGGCGGTCGCGAAAGTGCGGGAGTGGCGTGGCTGACTCAGAAGATAAATTGTAACTGAGAAAGTACTGAACAGTTACGATAAAACATTGCGGCTGTGAAAGCACGGAACAGTTACGATTCGAAAAGAGGTTGACAGGAAAACAAGAAGCCTTTATATGTAATGATCGGGGCTTGTTATAACAGGAAGGAATTGGAACATGAACGGAAGATTTGGAATACACGGCGGTCAGTATATCCCGGAGACGCTGATGAATGCCGTGATTGAGCTGGAAGAGGCTTACAATCACTACAAGGACGATCCGGAGTTCAACCGGGAGCTCACCGATCTGTTCAATAATTATGCGGGCAGACCGTCGCGTCTGTACTATGCGGAGCGCATGACAAAGGATCTCGGCGGCGCGAAGATTTATCTGAAGCGCGAGGATCTGAATCATACCGGCGCCCATAAGATTAACAACGTGCTTGGTCAGGCGCTTCTGGCGAAAAAGATGGGAAAAACCCGTCTGATTGCGGAGACAGGCGCCGGACAGCATGGCGTGGCGACTGCGACCGCGGCGGCGCTGCTGGATATGGAGTGCGAGGTCTACATGGGCGAGGAGGATACAAAACGTCAGGCGCTCAATGTTTACCGCATGAAGCTTCTCGGCTCTCAGGTGCATCCGGTGACGACCGGAACGGCGACCCTGAAAGACGCAGTCTCTGAGGCAATGCGCGAGTGGACCAGACGGATTGACGATACGCATTACTGCCTCGGCTCTGTTATGGGACCGCATCCGTTCCCGACGATCGTGCGTGATTTCCAGAGCGTGATTTCCAAAGAGATCAAACAGCAGCTGATGGAAAAGGAAGGACGTCTTCCGGACGCAGTGCTCGCCTGTGTCGGCGGCGGTTCGAATGCGATTGGAACCTTTTATCATTTTATTGAGGATGAGAGTGTCCGCCTGATCGGCTGCGAGGCTGCAGGTCGGGGCGTCAATACGGCGGAGACCGCAGCGACGATCGCGACCGGAAAACTTGGCATTTTCCATGGCATGAAATCCTATTTCTGTCAGGACGAATACGGTCAGATTGCGCCGGTATACTCCATTTCCGCCGGCTTGGATTATCCGGGCATCGGTCCGGAGCACGCGGATCTTTACGACAAGGGCCGCGCGGAATATGTGGCGATCACGGATGATGAGGCGGTCGATGCGTTCGAATATCTGTCCCGCTTAGAGGGCATTATCCCTGCCATCGAGAGCGCCCATGCGGTGGCTTACGCGAGAAAGCTGGCTCCGACCATGAATAAGGATCAGATCATTGTCATCACGATTTCCGGCCGCGGCGACAAGGACTGCGCGGCAATCGCGCGTTACAGAGGGGAGGATATTTATGAGTAAGATACAGGATGCGTTCGCGCATGGAAAAGCCTTTATTCCTTTTATTACCTGCGGCGATCCTTCGCTGGAGACAACGGAGCAGCTGGTCTACGCGATGGAACAGGCCGGAGCAGATCTGATCGAGCTGGGTATCCCGTTTTCCGACCCGACTGCGGAAGGCCCGGTGATCCAGGAGGCCAACAACCGCGCCCTGTCAGGCGGTGTGACGACAGACAAAATCTTCGATATGGTGAAAAAAATCCGCGCCAACACGCAGATTCCGATGGTATTCATGACCTACGCAAACGTGGTTTTCTCCTACGGTATTGAGCGTTTTACAAAGACAGCGGCAGAGGTCGGGATGAACGGCATCATCCTTCCCGATGTTCCTTTTGAGGAGAAAGAAGAGTTCGCGGATGCCTGCCGCAGAAACGGTCTGGCGCTGGTATCGCTGATCGCGCCGACAAGCCACGCACGGATTTCTCAGATTGCCTCAGCGGCGGAAGGCTTTATCTACTGTGTTTCCTCGCTGGGTGTGACCGGCGTCCGCAGCGAGATCACGACCGACATCGGCGAAATGGTGCGTCTGGTGCGCGCAACTTCCGATATTCCCTGCGCGATCGGGTTCGGCATCTCCACGCCGGAGCAGGCTGCGAAGATGGCAAAAGACGCGGACGGCGTTATCGTCGGCTCGGCGATTGTGAAAATCTGCAAGGAATACGGCGCGGACTGCGTGCCGAAGGTTGCGGAGTACGTAAAGAGCATGAAGGACGCGATCAGAGACTTATAACGTGAATATTTTTCTACAGGCAGGTCATACTCCAGAAAGAAACGCCCATTATTTACAGTTTGGAACGGATGGGCGCAGGAAAGGAGTATGACCTGTTTATGTCTGAAAAGAAGATTGACTGGAATAACCTCAGCCCGGATGACAAGCTGAAATATGAGATTGCCGAGGAGCTTGGACTTCTGGAGAAGGTAAAAACGTTGGGATGGAAGTCCCTGACCGCAAAGGAGACCGGCCGTATCGGCGGACTGATGACAAGGAAGAAAAGGGAAATGAGAGAAGAATAAGAAAACGAATTGGTTGTCACATATTTTGCGACTGCCACGCTACACTGACATTGTTTTTTGGACGGAAAAATGATAGAATCTGTGATGCCAGCCGCTGCAGGGCGCTCCTGCATGCGTTGGCTTTTCGACAGTAAAGTACAGAAGTAACTGTAAAGTTACTGAACAGTTACGTATAGAAAGGCACCAGATATGAAATCCCTGAATGAAGACATCAAAAACAAAAGCTTCCGTCCGGTCTATCTTTTGTATGGCGAGGAAGTCTATCTGAAAAACAGATATAAGAAGAGGCTTCACGAAGCGATCCTGCCGGATGGGGATACGATGAATTTCAGTGCTTATATGGGCAAGGGGATTGATGTAAAAGGGGTGATTGATCAGGCGGAGACCATGCCGTTTTTCGCGGAACACCGCCTGATACAGATTGAAGACAGCGGTTTTTTCAAAAACGCCTGTCCGGAGCTGGCGGAGTATCTGCCGCAGATGCCGCAGGAGACAATCCTCGTCTTTGTGGAGAGCGAGGTAGATAAGCGTGGGAAGCTCTTTAAACGGGTGAAGGATGCCGGCCGCGTCGTCGAGATGGGACGGCAGGATGCACGCACTTTGACGACCTGGGTGCTTGGTACCGTGAAAAAGGAAGGGAAAAAGATCACGCAGGATGCGCTTTCCCGTTTTCTGGAGCTGACAGGCGACGATATGGAAAATATCGATCATGAACTGGAAAAGCTGCTCTGTTACACGCTGGACGGCGACTCGATCACCCGGGAGGATGTCGAAGCGGTCTGCATCGGGACGACGGAGGATCAGATTTTTAAGATGATCGATGCCATGACACAGAAGCAGCAGCGTTTGGCGCTGGATCTGTATTATGATCTGCTGTCGCTGAAGGTTCCGCCGATGCGGATTCTGTTTTTGATCGCCCGGCAGTTTAATCAGATGCTGCAGGTAAAGGATCTGCGGGAGCAGGGACTGGACGACCGTGCGATTGCCTCTAAGGCGGGTATGGCTCCTTTCGTGGCAAAGCGGGTAGTCTCGCAGGCCGCGCATTTTTCAAAGGAAGCGCTGCGCCAGGGGGTGGAGGACTGCGTGGAAGCTGAGACATCAGTTAAGACCGGACGCCTGAATGACCAGCTGGCGGTGGAGATGCTGCTGGTGAAATTCAGTGAACGGCCGGAACGCAGACAGTAATCTGTGCCACTTTTATGCGCAGGGGCGCGTAAGTGGCCGACAAGCCGCCTCCTGCTCGATCATAGCATTTCGCAAAAGAATCTTGCATTTTCAACTCAATTTTCGGCGCTTTTTTTGCTCATTTTTTCTTGATTTTTTATGCATTCGAGATACAATAGACAGCGTTGCATATCGCATGAATCCGAAACGGCCCTGTGCCGTTTCTTTTGCGCAATGAGCTGAGGCACCATCACGAGTAATATGGTGAGTTCGTGATGGCGTTTCAGTGCGCACTATGACAGTAATGTTTATTACGTGACAGAATGATTTTTGTCGGTCGAATCATAAAATGGGAGGAAATGACAGAAATGGCGAAACAGCGTATCAGTGATATGACCGAAGGAAACGAGATGTCCCTGCTTTTGAAGTTTGCGTTTCCGATGCTGGTCGGGAATCTTTTCCAACAGTTCTATAATATGGTGGACTCGATCGTGGTGGGGAATTATGTGGGAAAAAACGCGCTGGCGGCAGTGGGCGCGACCTCGTCGCTGCATTTTATGTTTTTTTCTCTGTGCGCCGGTTTTGCGAATGGAGCAGGCGTTCTGATCGCGCAGTATTTCGGATGCCGGGATGAAAAACGATTAAAGACGGTGATCGGGAATGCGTGGTACCCGATTCTGGGAGTGAGTGTTCTGGTCAGCGTGTTCTCGCTGCTTTTATCGCGGCCAATCCTGCATCTTTTGAATACGCCGGAGGTGATTTTTGAAGATGCGCTCCTGTATATGCGGATCCTGTGCGGCGGTATTATTTTTACCGGCCTTTACAATGGAATCGCGGCGATGCTGCGGGCACTCGGGGATTCGACCACGCCGCTGATCTTTCTGATCGTTGCGAGCGTACTGAATGTGATCGGCGATCTGGTGTTTGTGCTGGTGTTTGGACTGGGCGTTGCCGGCGTGGCGATCGCAACGCTTCTGGCACAGTTGATTGCGGCGGTCGGGTGCATGATCTACGCGGTGAAAAAGAATCCATACTTCCGGCTTACGAAAGAGGATTTCCTGCCGGATTCTTACCTGATAAAAAAGAGTCTGAAGCTGGGGATTCCCTTTGGGGCGCAGGGCTCCCTGATCGCGATTTCCTGTGTGATCCTGCAGGGCGTGATCAACCGTTTCGGCGAGGATGTGATCGCAGCGTTTACCGCGACATCGCGGATTGAAACGCTCGTGCAGCAGCCGTTCAGCTCCCTCGGCACCGCAGTCGCGACCTTTACCGGGCAGAACCTGGGTGCGGGATACCGGGAACGGGTGAAAAAAGGCTTTTGGAGCAGCACTGTCCTCGTCCTGATATTCAGCGTGGCGATGCTGGCTCTGATGTATCTGTTTGGAAATGATTTTATCCGTCTGTTTGTGGACGACGAGACAGTCGTTGGTATCGGGGGAAGGGCGGTGCGCATTACGGCGCTGTTTTATTTCCCGCTTGGCATGATCTACATACCGCGAAGCCTGATGAACGGGGCGGGAGACTCTGTGTTCGCGTTTATCAGCGGACTCGTGGAGGTAATCGGCCGCGTCGGTTTTTCGCTGCTCCTTTCGTCCTTTGCGCAGATCGGTTATTGGGCTGTTTGGTATACGACCGGCTTGACCTGGCTGATCACGGCGTTTGCCTGCATTGCGAGATACGCGCAGGGGAAATGGAAGTATATTTCGCTGGTGGAAAAGCAGGGAAAAGGACCGGAAGCCGGGGCAGCGCAATAATTTTCGTAATAATTTTTGCCGCAGGTTCCGTAAAATCTGTCTTGACAAACAGCCCGCTGTTCGTTAAGATGAAAAAAGCTGTAAGGATTGCTTGCAGAAATCGCATACGGCAATCCGATACAGAGAGAAAATGAAAATTAAATACTGATTGAGACAGTATAGAGAAAGAGGAGTACGCATTGCGGTGCCGACAGAGAAGAGGGTCCACAGGCTGGAAGACCTTCCGGGGATGACGGATGCGGAACGTGGCTTTCGAACTGAATGGCTGAAGCTGCCCGAAGAAGGATGAAAATGGCAATTTCCCTACGGGGGACAATTCGGGACGATGTATTTGTACCTGCAAAAGTACAAAGAACGCCGGAATCGGACAGTGAGTAAGGCATTCCGGGATTTCCCGTTACAGAAAACATGAGATACAGACTGAATTCTCCGGAAACCTGCTGAAATCGGCGGCAGGAGATGTGTCTGTAAGAAAAGGTGGTACCGCGAGACATTCGCCCTTTGTATGCTTGTGCATGCAGAGGGCGTTTTCATTTGCGCACGGCCGCAAAATGAATGTATCGGCATATCGCGCGCACGGCAGAGGCAACAGTAGCCCTGCCTGATTTCACATCACAATAAAGGAGGAGCATATGAGCAAGGAACTGGCAAAGACATATGACCCGAAAGGGCTGGAAGACCGCATCTACCAGAACTGGCTGGATAAGGGATACTTCCACGCAAAGGTGAACCCGGACAAGAAACCGTTTACAATCGTGATTCCGCCGCCCAACGTGACTGGGCAGCTGCATATGGGACATGCGCTGGATGAGACGATGCAGGACATCCTGATCCGTTTTAAGAGGATGGAAGGTTATGAGACGCTCTGGCAGCCGGGTACGGACCACGCCGCGATCGCGACGGAGGTCAAGGTGACGGAGATGCTGAAAAAACAGGGCATCGACAAGGAGGAAATCGGCCGCGAGGAATTCTTAAAACACGCCTGGGCGTGGAAAGAAGAGTACGGCGGAAAAATCACGAACCAGCTGAAAAAACTCGGTGCGTCCGCAGACTGGGAGCGCGAGCGTTTTACAATGGATGAGGGCTGTTCCAAAGCAGTAGAAGAGGTCTTTATCCGCCTCTACGAAAAAGGCTATATCTACAAGGGCTCCCGCATCATCAACTGGTGCCCGGTCTGCCAGACCTCCATTTCGGACGCAGAGGTGGAGCATGTCGATCAGGACGGCTTTTTCTGGCACATCAATTATCCGGTGGTCGGAGAACCGGGGCAGTTTGTCGAGATCGCGACGACACGTCCGGAGACGCTGCTCGGCGATACCGCGGTGGCGGTGAACCCGGACGATGAACGCTACACGCATCTGGTCGGGAAAATGCTGGAGCTGCCGCTGACAGGACGTCAGATTCCGGTGATCGCAGATGAGTATGTTGACAAAGAATTCGGGACCGGCTGCGTGAAAATCACGCCGGCTCATGACCCGAACGACTTTGAGGTGGGCAAGCGCCACAACCTGCCGGAGATCAACATCATGAACGACGATGCGACGATCAACGAGCTGGGCGGAAAATACGCCGGTATGGATCGTTATGAAGCGCGCAAGGCGATGGTGCAGGATCTGGACAAGCTGGGCCTGCTGGTAAAAGTGGTTCCGCATTCCCACAGCGTCGGAACACATGACCGCTGCAAGACCACGGTCGAGCCGATGATCAAGCCACAGTGGTTCGTGCGCATGAAGGAGATGGCGGAGCCGGCGATCGAGGCACTGAAACGCGGAAAGATTAACGTACCGGGAGCAGATCTCGCCTCGGAGATTGCCCATGAGACACAGGAGAGCGCGGATCAGGAAACTGCTGAGAATTCCGCGGCAGACGGATCCGTTCAGGGAACAGCGGCAGATGGATATGATTTTGAAGGTACGCTGACCTTCGTCCCGGACCGGTTTGACAAGACCTATTTGCACTGGCTGGAAAACATCAAAGACTGGTGTATTTCCCGGCAGCTGTGGTGGGGACACCGGATTCCGGCTTACTACTGCGACGACTGCGGCGAGACCGTAGTGGCGCGCGAAATGCCGAAGATCTGCCCGAAATGCGGCGGCACACATTTTAAACAGGATGAGGACACGCTCGATACCTGGTTCTCCTCCGCACTCTGGCCGTTCTCTACACTGGGCTGGCCGGATAAGACGCCGGAGCTGGAATATTTCTACCCGACCGATGTGCTGGTGACCGGATACGACATTATATTCTTCTGGGTCATCCGCATGGTATTCTCCGGGATTGAGCAGACCGGCAAGGTGCCGTTTCACCATGTGCTGATCCACGGTCTGGTACGCGATTCGCAGGGCCGCAAGATGAGTAAATCCTTAGGAAACGGCATCGATCCGCTGGAGATCATCAACCAGTACGGCGCGGACGCACTGCGTCTGACATTGATTACCGGCAACGCGCCGGGCAACGATATGCGCTTCTACATGGAGCGTGTGGAGGCATCCCGCAATTTTGCAAATAAGGTGTGGAATGCGTCCCGCTTTATCATGATGAATCTGGATAAGGCGGATGAGGCCGGAACGCAGATTGATCTTTCAGAATTAACCATTGCGGACAAATGGATCCTTTCCAAGGTAAATGACCTGGCAAAAGAAGTGACGGACAACATGGACCGTTACGAGCTGGGTATCGCCGTGCAGAAGGTATACGACTTCATCTGGGAGGAATTCTGCGACTGGTACATTGAGATGGTAAAACCGCGCCTTTACAGCGAGACTGATACCACAAAAGGCGCCGCACTCTGGACTTTGAAGACGGTGCTTACCAACGCGTTAAAGCTGCTGCATCCGTTTATGCCGTTTATCACAGAAGAAATTTTCTGTACACTGCATAACGGAGACGCGCAGAACGGTACAGCTGCGGCAGGAAGCACTTGCGCACAGGATGTAAAAGGACCCGGCTGCATTTCTGCGACGATGCCGGAGATTGCGGAGTCCATCATGATCTCCTCCTGGCCGGAGTGGAAAGAGGAATGGTGCTTTAAAGACGATGAAAAAGCGGTGGAGACCATCAAAGAAGCCGTCCGCGCCATCCGCAACGCCCGTACCGGCATGAATGTGCCGCCGAGCAAAAAGGCGCAGGTATTCGTTGTATCAGAGAATGAAGAAATCCGTTCCATTTTCGAAAACGGAAAAGTATTCTTCGCGACACTTGGCTACGCGAGCGAGGTGCACGTGCAGGCCGACAAGACCGGCATCAGTGACGATACGGTTTCGGCGGTGACTCCGGACGCGGTAGTGTATATGCCGTTTGCGGAGCTGGTGGATCTCGAAAAGGAACTCGCCCGCCTGACCAAAGAGGAGGAGCGCCTGACCAAAGAACTGGCCCGTGTCAACGGAATGCTTGGCAACGAGAAGTTTACGAGCAGAGCGCCGCAGGCGAAGATTGACGAGGAAAAGGCGAAGCTTGCGAAGTATACGCAGATGATGGAGCAGGTGCAGGTGCAGCTTACAAGACTGAAGAATGCGTAAATCAGTCGTGATGTCTGGCAGGAGTCAGATCGGTCAAAGACTTTCATTTGGCTGAAAAGGTTGTTAAATGAGAATGGATATGCTCCCTCTATGGAGAACAGTGAAATACCAAATTACTGTTTTACATGGAGGGAGCATTGAAATAACTGTTTAAAACAGAGAAAAAAACGAAGGAGGAATACGCGTGGCATCCGCTAACATGGAAGAAAATGCATTGCTCAATGTGGAAGTGCCCCCTCGCGAGGCTCGGCGGCAGGTCGCTTCGCCAATGCAAAATCGCTGCGCGATGGGCGAAGCTCTGGAAGATGAATATGTCGAGCAGATGTTTCTCGGGCAGATCGAGAACCCGATTGCCATGTCCGGACTCTCACTTACGCAGGTAGAGCAGATCATCGACCAGATGGTAGAATATAAAAAGCTTCGGATGATGTACACCTGCGCGTTAAAAGAGATCCGGACAAAATTTGATGTGCTGAATACGGAGTTCAGCGTTCGCTATCAGCGGAACCCGATCAATTTTATCACTACGAGGGTAAAAAGTACGCACAGTATTTTCGAAAAAATGCTCCGGCAGGATCAGAAGCTCTCGATGAGATGTCTGGTGGATAATATCAACGATATCGCCGGAGTGCGCGTAATCTGTTCTTATGTCGATGATATCTACCTGCTGGCGCAGGCGCTGATCGCGCAGGATGATATCCATCTGCTGCGGGAAAAGGATTATATTTCCAATCCGAAGCCGAACGGCTATCGGAGTCTGCATCTGATCGTCAGCGTGCCGGTCTTTTTTACTGACCAGAAAAAGGACATGAAGGTGGAAGTGCAGATCCGCACGATCGCCATGGATTTCTGGGCGAGCCTGGAGCATGAGATGAAGTACAAAAAGGATATTCCGGATCAGGACAAGATTGCGGAGCGTCTGAAAAACTGTGCGGATGTGATTTCGGAGACGGATATGACGATGCTGGATCTCCGCAGAGAGATTGAGGCAGCAGGCAAAACAGAGAACGCACAAAGTACGGAACAGGATATCGAAGCGCTTGAGGTAGAACAGCTGCTGGAAAAAATCAAGCGGCTGGACGATCCGATTCTGTAAAATGGGAGTGATTCACGGCAGGTCCCCGTATCTGCCGTGAAAATCATATGAGCATCTGAAAGCGGAATTTATGCATCGGGAGGTGGTAAGGCGTGCTGCAGTTCATTTTTGGAAATTCAGGAAGTGGGAAATCTTACTGCCTTTATCAGAAAATCATAGAGGAGTCCCGCAGGCATCCGGAACGCAGCTATCTGGTGATCGTACCGGAGCAGTTCACGATGCAGACGCAGCGGGATCTGGTGATGCTGCATCCAGATAAGGGCATCATGAACATTGACGTCCTGAGCTTCCGGAGGCTGGCGCACCGCGTTTTCGAGGAGGTAGGTGCGGACCAGAGAACGGTGCTCACAGAGACCGGCAAAAACCTGATGATCCGCCGTGTGGCAGAGGAAAAAAGGGATGAACTGAAGGTACTTGGTGCGCGTATGAACCGCACCGGGTATGTCTCAGAGGTCAAATCCATCCTTTCCGAGCTGATGCAGTATGAGATTTCGGATATGGATCTGCAGGACATGCTTGATTCTGTTGAAAACCGCCCGCTGCTGCATGCAAAGCTGGAGGATATCCGGGTGCTTTACCGTGCGTTTCTCGACTATCAGCGGGAACGTTTTATGAAGCCGGAGGAGCTGCTGGAGATGCTCGCGCAGGTAGCGGGACGTTCGGAGCTTTTGAGAAATAGTGTACTGGCGTTTGACGGATATGCCGGATTTACGCCTTCCCAGCTCACGGTATTAAGAGAACTGCTGCGAGTTTGTCCGATGATTTATCTGACTGTGACGATTGACGCCCGCGAGAACTTTTTCGGAGAAATCCGGGAGCATGAGCTGTTTACGCCGAGCCGCCGCCTGATCCGGAGTGTGGTGCAGTGCGCGATGGAGGCAAATCCATCAGACAGTGTTTCCCGTGCGATGGGTGAGACAGCAGGAAATGAGAAATCTGACGCAGATGAAAACCCCGGGGTTTTTGGCGAGCCGGTCGTGCTGGGACCGACAAAAGAATCCTTCAAAGAATCCGCTCATGGGAGAGAAGATGGTTTCAATCAGAAAAGCATCGGGCTCCCGCGCTTCCGAAAAGGCGGGGAGCTGTATCATCTTGAGCAGAATTTATTCCGCAAAAAACAGCGGCCTTATAAAGAGGACGTATTGGAAACATCTGGTGACGGTTCCTGGCCCGGCCAGGATCAGACGGACAACGTTGCTCCATCTCATTGCGATGAGATTTCCCTGCATGAACTGACATCTCCGGCGCAGGAGGTGCATTTTGCGGCGCGTACGATTTCGAAGCTGGTGCGGGAAGAACATTACCGTTATCGGGAGATTGCGGTGATTGCCGGAGATATGGCCGCCTATGGAAATTATGTTAATAAAATCTTTCCAACCTACGGCATCCCGGCTTTCGTTGACGAGACCAGGCAGCTGCTTCTGAATCCCTGTCTGGAATTTGTGCGCGGCGCGCTCGCGATGGTGCAGCAGGATTTTTCGCGGGAGAGTGTGTTCCGTTTCCTGCGTACCGGCATGGCGGGACTGACTTCGGACGAAACGGACCGGCTGGAAAATTATTGCCTGGCTGCGGGAATTCGCGGCCGAAGCAGCTGGGAGAGGGAATGGACGTGGTGCCCGGCCGGATTGCAAAATGTAGCGTTTTCCGGGGATATTTCTTCCGCTGATGAGAATTCAGTTGATTCAGGCAGCGCGGACAGCCGGCCGGAGGAGGCTGAGATTCCGCTTGTGGGTCTGGCCCTCTACAATTCTCTGCGCATCCGTTTCATGGAACGTGTCGGCACATTTGCAAAAGAGATGCAAAGGCAGGGCCGGCCTCTATCGGAATATGCGCGCTGCCTCTATCAGCTTCTGGAGGACTGCGGGGTGCAGCAGCTGCTGAAAGATCGTGAAGACGAACTGAAAACGGATTCACATGGAAATCCCGGAAAAGCGTCCGGCCGTGATGTTCAGGGAACATCACGGCTGGTTGGCGGAACTGCGGAACTGGCGGATGAATACCGGCAGGTCTATCCGGTTCTGATCGGACTTTTAGATGAGATGGTCGATCTGCTCGGTGAGGAGACGATGGACTGTGCGGAATTTGCACAGATTCTGGATGCCGGGCTTTCTGAGGCGAAGATCGGGATTATCCCGCCCGGTATCGATCAGGTGCAGGTAGGCGATATCCGCCGTTCCAGACTTGCGAATGTGAAAGTTCTTTTTTTCCTCGGATTGAATGACGGCTGGGTGCCGTCCCACGGGGATGGCGGCGGGATCGTCTCTGATACGGAGCGTGAGATCCTGATCGCGACGGGCGCGAATCTTGCGCCGACAGCGCGGGAAAACAGCTATATCCAGAGATTTTATCTATATCAGAATCTGACCAAGCCGCAGGATCGGCTGTATCTGTCCTGGTGCGTAAGCAGCGGAGACGGGACGGCGATGCGGCCTTCTTATCTGGTCGGAACAATCCGCAGGCTGTTTCCGAAGCTGGAGGTGCAAAAGGAGCAGGATGCGGGAAGCACTCTTTCACAGGTGACATCAAAAGAGAACGGTATGCTGTATCTGCTGCACGGACTGCAGAACCTGCGGACATCTGCAATATCTGTGCGTGAACAGCAAGGATATCCGGATACCGCTTCATCATCCGCCCCTTCCCGTGACGGTACTGTGACGGATCATGCCGGGACTTCATGGCTGGAGCTTTATCGTCAGTACTTAAATGATGAAAATTACAGTGCTCGCGTGCGGACTCTTGCGTGTGCGGCATTTTCGCGCGGACAGGACGCCGCTTCCATGCAGGATCGCTGTAAGATGGACGGATCCGACATGGAGGAAAAGCTGAGTGCATCGACAGCCAGAGAGCTGTACCTTGGCTCAGACCCGTCCGGAGGAGCGGGACAGATGACAGCGAGCGTGACCCGGCTGGAACAGTTTGCGGGCTGCGCGTTTTCTCATTTTGTTTCTTACGGATTGCTGCTGAAGGAGCGCACGGAGTACGGGGTAAAGGCGGCGGATCTGGGGAACCTTTTCCACGAGGCTATCGAGCTTTTTTCCCGGCGCATGCTTGCCAAAAAGCGTGACTGGGGCGAATACCCGTATGAGGAGCAGGCAAAGGAGATGGATCAATGCGTAGAGCTGGCAGCGAAGACATATGAAGGCGGAATCCTGCATGCGGGAGCCAGAGAGGAATATACGATCAGGCGGCTGAAACGCATTCTGCGGCGTACCGTCTGGGTGATGCGCGAGCAGATTATGGCCGGACGTTTCCGTCCTGTCAGTTCAGAGGTTTCTTTTGCAGATACACAGGATATTGACGCAGCGCAGGTATTGCTGGACGACCACGGGCGCATACACCTGCGCGGGCGGATTGACCGCATTGATACGGCGGAGACAGAGGATACCGTGTATGTGAAGGTGGTAGACTACAAATCCGGTTCCGCGCAGTTTGATCCGGTGTCGCTTTATTACGGCCTGCAGCTGCAGCTTGTCGTCTACCTGAACGCCGCTTTGGAGATGGAGAAAAAGCTGCATCCCGGGAAAAAGGTAGTTCCGGCGGGAATTTTTTACCATCATCTCTGGGATCCGGTCCTGGAAAAAGAAGAAAATCCGCAGCAGGCTTCCGACGCGCTTTTGAAAAAAATGCGGCCGAACGGTCTGGTCAACGGGGACGGGCCGGTGGTACGTCTCATGGATGAAGACTTGAATGGAGATTCGCTCGTGATACCGGTCGGTATGAAAAAGGACGGGACCCCGAAAGCAACATCCAGTCTCGCAACGACGGAGCAGTTTGAACATCTTTCGGCTTATGTGTCACAGCTGCTTTCCCAGACAGGGAACCGGATCCTGGCGGGTGAGATCGGGGCGCATCCGTTTACGGATAAGAATAAAAGCGCGTGTGATTACTGCCCCTACGCGGATGTCTGCGGTATAGACCGAAAGCTTCCGGGACGCTGCGCGCCGCACAAACCGCAGATCACAGCTGACGAAGTATGGGAGCGCCTGTCTAAATCTGAAAGCCGTGCCATGCAGAATCGTCCTTCGGACGATGGCACGGCCTTCGTCCACGATTCGTCAGACGAATCGGGACATGACGCGAAGCGTTTTTTAAATGGCGGGATAGGAGGTGACGCGCATGAGTGAAGTACGATGGACAGCTGAACAGCAGCTGGTCATTGACACGCGGGAAAAGGATATTCTTGTTTCCGCGGCGGCCGGTTCCGGAAAGACGGCAGTGCTTGTTGAGCGTATTATTACCATTATCACGGGTGCAGACATGATTGATATCGACCGTCTGCTTGTCGTCACCTTTACCAACGCTGCTGCGGCGGAAATGCGTGGGCGTATCCGTGATGCGTTGGAAAAAAGAGCAGAGCAGGATCCGGATAATGAACATCTGCAGAGACAGCTGGTCCTTGTGATGAACGCGAAGATTATGACGATACACAGCTTCTGCCTGCATGTACTGCGCAATCATTTCCAGACGATCGGGATTGATCCGTCTTTTCGAATCGCAGATGAGGGAGAGATGCTTCTGCTGGAGCAGGAGACAGTGAAAGAGATTGTGGATGAGGCATATATACCTGAGAGAATGGAAGAAACGGAATTTGCTGCATTTCTGGAGCAGTTTTCGACCGGAAAAGGCGATGCGGACGTGGAAGAGATGATCTTGCAGGTTTATCATTTTGCGCTGGGACAGCCTTTTCCGGAAGACTGGCTGAAGGAATGCCGTGAGGCGTATGTATTCACCGATTCTGAGGATGCAGCCTGGTTTTCCTTTATTGAATCGGACACGGCGGTGCGCCTGAACGATGTGAAGGGACAACTGGAACAGGCACTTCGTATCACGAGGGAGCCGGACGGCCCGTATCCTTATGAGAAAGCGCTGCTTTCGGATCTGGAGCTTGTCGGGAAACTGATGGAAGCGTCTGCCCGCGAAGCGTCCGGCGGGAAAACCTTTGCTGAATACTTAAATGATTTCCGGAGCATGGGCGGCTGGGCGCGCCTTGGCACAAAAAAGGATGAACGGATTTCCGAGGAGAAGAAGCAGCAGGTGGCTGCGATCCGGGCAGACTGCAAGGAGCAGATCAAAGCACTGCGTGAACGCTATTATTATGATGATCTTGATGTGCTGATGGAGGAGTTTCAGAAAAGCGGTGTGATCGTCCGCGAGCTGACAAGGCTGACAGAAGTATTTATGAAACGTCTTTCGGAAAAGAAAGCGGAAAAGAATGTTCTGGATTTCGGGGATATGGAGCATCTGGCACTGAATGCGCTGGTAAACCGGGAAAAAGAAAGCGGTGAGCTTCAGCCGTCCGCGGTAGCTCTTGAGTATGCGGAAACATTTGAAGAAGTCATGATCGACGAGTATCAGGACAGCAATCTTGTGCAGGAACTGATCTTAAGCAGTGTTAGCGGAAAATGCATCGGTGCGCACAACCGCTTTATGGTCGGGGATGTAAAGCAGAGCATTTACCGGTTCCGTCTGGCAAGACCAGAGCTGTTCATGGAAAAGTATCACAGCTATCGTCCGGCAAGAGTGACAGCAGAACCAACAGGCAAATCAGGTTCTGTACAGAATATGGATTCCGCAGATGGGGCGGGTTCCGCAGAAAATTTCCGGGAGGAAGGCAGCTGCCGCATCGATCTGCACAGCAATTTTCGGAGCCGGCATCAGGTGCTGGATTCGGTCAATTTTGTATTCCGGCAGATCATGACCGAGGAGTTGGGCGGTGTGGCTTATGACGATGACGCAGCTCTCTATCCGGGAGCTGATTTTCCTGAAAGCAAACCGGCGGAAACAGCAGCGTTCGCACAACGCTCTGCAGACAGGGCGGCAGACGAGAGAACATATCCGGAAAAGCCGGAGGTGTCAGATCCGTATCAGACAGAATTGCTTCTTCTGGATGGGGAATCCGCGGAGGATGCCGCCGCTTCCGCCAATCTGCGCGAGGAAGAGGCGAAAATGATCGGCCGCCGCATTCTGGAACTGGTGGGGCATATGCCGGTGGTTGATAAAGATGATGCAAAGGAGAACGGCGGCATCCGTCCGGCCCGATATGGAGATATCGTGATCCTGCTTCGCACAGTCAGCGGTTGGGCAGAGACCTTTGGTGAGGTGCTTGCCGATATGGGCATTCCTGTGTTTACCGGTTCACAGAAAGGGTATTTTTCGGCCGCAGAGGTGCGCACGGTGCTTTCTTATCTGCAGACTCTGGACAATCCGCTGCAGGACATCCCGCTTGCGGCGGTACTTCGAAGCGCGATCGGCCGTTTTACGGATGAGGAGCTTGCAAAAATCCGGCTTGCGGCGAAAAACGAGCCGAATGTTTCTTTCTATGACTGTTGCCGGAGGTATATGACAGGTGAAGCCTTTTTAGAGACGCCATCTGACAACCTTATTGTAGAAAAGCTGTACACTTTCTTTGACACCTATGAGAACCTGCGATCGAGGTGCGCGCACACGCCTGTACATCAGCTGATATGGGAACTGCTCGATGTAACCGGATACGGAGAATATGCGGCCGCACTGCCCGCTGGTCAGCAGCGCCAGGCGAACCTGAATATGTTGGTAGAAAAAGCAATCGCGTACGAATCGACAAGCTTCCGTGGCCTGTATCATTTCGTCCGCTACATTGAAAATCTGCAGAAATATGAGGTGGATTATGGGGAAGCCAGTCTGACCGGCGAGGCGGGCGATGTCGTGCGGATCATGAGTATTCACAAGAGTAAGGGGCTGGAATTCCCGATCGTGTTCGTTGGCGGCATGGGGAAAGCTTTCAATGAGTCCGACGCCCGAAGTAAGGTCGTGATGCATCCCGAATGGGGGATTGCCTGCGACTATACGTGGACACCGTCTGCTTCAGAGCAGCATCCGTCGGATGATCAGCTTCCCCGCATGCGTCAGGCAACGCTTCTTAAAAAGGCCATTCAGCAGAAGCTTTCCACGGAAAACCTTGGCGAGGAGCTTCGAGTGCTGTATGTTGCCATGACAAGAGCTAAGGAAAAGCTGATCCTGACCGGCGGAGTAAAAAATCTGGAGAAAAAGATGCAGACCTGGGCTATGGCAGCGGAACATATTTCTTATTCCTGGCTTTCCGGCGCGTCCAATTATCTGGACTGGGTGGTTCCGGCTGTTTTAAAAGCGGATTCTTTGTTTGCTGTGCGAGTACTCTGTCCGGAGGAAAATCAGGAGGCTGCACAGACAGAACAGATGAAGGACTTGTTTACTCTGCAGGATCTGTTACGGCTTGATCGGACCCGCTGCCTGGATGAGCAGGCAAAGGACTATCTGGGACAGGTATTTTCGGCTGTTTATCCTTATGAGAAGAACCAATCAATTCCGGGAAAGGTGACGGTCTCGGAGCTGAAAAAGATGTCGCAGAAAATGGAAGAAAATGACGCGCAGGAGCTATATAAAATAGAAGAAACAGTCGTGCCGCTGATCCCGCGGTTCATGGGCAACGCTCCAGTGAATTCCCCAATTGGCGCGGAACGCGGAACAGCCTATCATACGTTCATGGAAAATTTAGATTTTTCTAAGAAAGAAGATTTACGTTTGCAGTTGGAAGAATTGATCAGTTGTGGTAAAATGTCCGAGGATGCGGCGGCTTCGATCCGGCTGGAAGATATTTCGGCATTCCTGCAGACGAATCTGGGAGAAAGGATGGAGCGGGCGGCAGTCAGGGGACAGCTGTTCCGGGAGCAGCCGTTTGTGCTGGGTGTTCCGTCTTCGGAGATATACGGAAGCCCTTCCGCAAAAGAGCGCAGGATGAGCGGTGAAGATTTTATGGAAATGTCTGCCGTGAAGGATCATGGCGATCCGGAGAACGCATTCGAAGAAGAAATCGTTTTGGTCCAGGGAATCATTGACGCATACTTTATAGAAGATGGTGAGATTACGGTAGTGGATTATAAGACGGACCGCGTACCGGATGGGGAAACGCTTATCCGGCGTTACCGCACACAGATTGATTATTACGAAAAAGCGTTGAAACGCCTGACCGGACAGCCGGTGCGTGAGCGGATGATTTATTCGTTCCATCTTGGAGAAGAAATCCGGCTGTGACTTCGGGACGGATTTATAAGGAAAGGACACGGTGACAGAAAGGATTCTGATGTGAGAACTCTGATAAGAGGATTCGGAATAGTTACAGGGCGTGTTCTAAAGGGGTATTATGGAAGAATTATCTGAAAAATCAAAAGAAAACCGTTCGAGAGAGAAGGGTGCTTCGCTTTTGAGGAAGCACAGTATGAAGAGCGAAACAGGAGCGAAAGCTGTCTCACGCAGATATTTTCTGGCGGGATTTTTCTTAAGCGCTCTGGTGGCAGGCGTTGGATTTGCGCTGATGGGCGTCTGGCCGTTTGGCGACAAGACGCTGCTGATCATTGATTCGCTTCACCAGTATCTGCCGTTTTATACGGATTTTCATGAGAAGCTGGTAAACGGCGAGTCTCTTTTGTATTCTTTTTCCGGCGGCCTGGGATATAATTTCTGGTCTACCATTGCTTATTATCTGGCGAGTCCGCTGAATCTGCTGATGGTGTTGATACCGACGGCCAATGTCTGCGATTTTATGGATCTGATGATTCTCCTGAAGATCGCGCTCTGCGGCGGCTGTTTTTCCTGGTACATGCATAAGCGGGATGAGGAAAGAAGTTTTTTACCTACTGTTTTTGGCCTGATGTACGCCCTGAGCAACTTCGTGATCGGCTATTATTTCAATCTGATGTGGCTGGACAGCGTAGCGATGCTGCCGCTTATCATGTATGGGATTGAACAGATCGTAAAGGGCAAAAGCGGACGCTTTTACTGCCTGGCTCTCTTTTACGGGCTCTGGTGCAATTATTATATCGGCTTTATGCTGTGTCTGTTTTCCTGCCTGTATTTTCTTGTGCGCTGGATCGCGCAGACTGGTGAATATAGTCGGCGTGGAGAACAGCAAACGGATGCGCTTACGGGCAGTGTTCATGAGAAACTCCGAAGCAATTCAGAAACAGATCCGGATAACGGAAGCGGCAGCGCTCGGGCGGATACAGTTCAGGAAGCGAGACGCAGCTTTCCGTGCGATCTCGTAAAAAGCTGCCTGACCTTTGCCTGGCACTCGCTCCTTGCCGGAGGTATGGCGGCGCTGATGCTTGTTCCGGCCTTCATGGGGCTGACCTCCTCTGAGTCGATGGAGTCCAACACTTTCCCGACCGTGGTCAAGTTTTACGAGAGTCTGGCGGAGCTTCTGGAGAATCACATGGCGTTTATGGAGCCGGTGACGATCTCCAGCTCACAGGTCGGATTGAATGTCTACTGCGGGGTGGCGACGGTGCTGTTGGCGCTGCTGTACCTGTTTGACCGCGAGATCCGTCTGCGGGAGCGGCTGGCGCATTATGGATTGTGCGCGCTGCTGCTCTTCAGCTTTGCCTGCAACATTCCGAACTATATCTGGCACGGGTTTCACCAGCAGAACGGGCTGCCGAACCGCTTCGCCTTCATTTATGTCGCGGTTCTGCTTGTGATGGCCTATGATGCGCTGGGACATCTGAAAAAATTCTGGCTGCCGGAGCTTTTGTTTGCGGCGGCGGTGCCCTGTGCGTTTCTGATTGTGCGTTATCTTGATCCGGAGCAGGAGCTGGAGGGTTATCTGTTCCTGATCTCATTGGGACTGCTGATTTTCTACTTTGTATTTCTTTTAATAGGAAGGTATGTGGACCGGCTGAAACCCTCGGTGTTTCGCACCGCACTCACCTGTGTGATGGTGGTTGAGATTGCCGCGAACGCGATCTACGGTATCTCGCAGAACGGCAGCGTCACAAGAAGTATTTATCTGGCGGATCAGACCTCTTATCAGGCACTGATCGCTGAACAGGATGAGGATGAGGACAGCTTTTACCGCAGCGAGGTGGACCGTCAGCGTATGCGGAATGTCACGATGTTTGTGGGCGGCAACGCGCTTGTTATGTTCAATTCAACCATGCAGAGCTCCGTTATCGATTTCTGCGATGCGCTTGGCATTGAGGCGCGGACGAACAAAAACGGTTATCTGGGCGTGACGAAGCTGATGAACGATGTTTTTGGTATCAAATATGTAGCTTCGCCGACAGATTCCGATACCTTTTACCAGTTTGAAAAGGTGGGGCAGGACGGTGAGCTGACCCTGTACGAGAATGACAACGCACTTTCCCTTGGCTTTATGGTGGACGATGCGATTCTGGAGTGGGATACCAGCTCCGGGGAACCTCTGGACATCCAGAACAGCTTTGTGGAGCTGGCAACCGGTCATGAGGCGATCTTTGTCCTTGACCGCTATATTGATATGGCTGACGGGCAAAATTATGCGATCAAAATACCGGATAATAAACAGGTCTATATGTGTATCGATACGCGTGTAGAAGAAATTGTGCTGAATACGCCGGAATATACCAAGACTTTCTCGGATTACACGGATCACCTTTATGTGATCAACAGTTCGGATGAGAGCAATCTGGCGGATTTTACAGTGACACTGAAAGAGACTCAGACAACGGTACAGGCTCAGATCTACACCTGTTCCAACGAGGCCTATCAGGAAGTCATTGACATGCTGGCCGAAAGCCAGCTGGAGAATGTCGTTGTGGACGGCAATAAGGTCAGCGGGACCGTGGAGGTGCAGGAAGCCGGGACACTGCTTCTGACCATGCCTTATGACGAGGGCTGGACGATCCTGGTGGATGGGGTTGAAACTGAATTTTCCTGCGTGGGCGGCGCACTGATCGGCGTGCATCTGGATGAAGGGGAGCACACGATTGATATGAAATATACGCCGGCAGGCTTCCGGCTCGGGTGCGGCATCACGGCTCTTTCAGCGCTGTTGTTTCTACTGACGGCACTATGGGAAAAACGAAAAACTATCGTATGCAGGAATGCCTGACCGTCTGCTTTTATGGTCGGGTTGTGGTGCCTGAAGCGGTCGTAACTGCGAAGGTACGGAACAGTTACGACAGAACGTAAAAAGGGAGGATATACCGATGAACATCACATTTTCAGATAAGGCAAACAGCATCCAGGCGGGCATTTTTGCAACCCTGAATGCGAAAAAGGAGGAACTGCTCCGACAGGGAAAGACCGTGTACAATCTTTCTGTGGGGACGCCGGACTTCAAGCCTCCGCAGCACATTATGGACGCAGTGAGCGAAGCGGCGCGCAAGCCGGAAAACTATAAATATTCGCTTGTGGAGCTGCCGGAGTTGATCACGTCTGTGCAGGCATTTTATAAGCGCCGTTTTGATGTGGAGCTGAAGACAGATGAGATCATGGAGCTCTATGGCTCGCAGGAGGGTATGACGCACATTGCCTGGACGCTTTGCAATCCGGGAGATCTGGTGCTGGTGCCGAATCCGGGTTACCCGATCTTTGGTATCGGCCCGCAGCTCTGCGACGCTGAGCTCTGGGAATACCCCCTGTATGAGAAAAATGGATTTCTTCCGGATTTTGCTGATATTCCGGAAGAGGTAGCACAAAAGGCAAAGCTGATGGTGGTGAGCTATCCGGCCAACCCGATCTGCCGCGTTGCACCGGATTCCTTCTATCAGGATCTGATTGCTTTTGCGAAAAAATACCAGATTATTATTCTGCATGACAGCGCATACTCAGATATTGTATACGGAGGGAGAACCTGCCGGTCATTTTTGTCCTTTGAAGGCGCAAAAGAGGTTGGTGTCGAGTTTTATTCGCTTTCGAAAACCTTTAATTACACAGGTGCGCGTGTGTCCTTTGCGCTTGGCAACGCCGATGTGATTCAGAAATTTAAATCCATGCGGACGCAATATGATTATGGAACCTTCCTTCCGGTGCAGATCGGCGCGATCGCGGCGCTGAACGGCCCGTTCGACAGTGTTTTAAGCCAATGCGCTGAATATGAAGAACGCAACCGGACACTGTGCGGCGGCTTACGCTCAATCGGCTGGAATGTGCCGGACAGCGAGGGGACGATGTTTGTGTGGGCGCCGCTTCCGGAAGGCTATACGAATTCGAATGAATTCTGTCTGACACTGATGGAAAAATCCGGCGTCATCTGTACGCCGGGCAGCAGCTTCGGCTCACTGGGAGAGGGGTATGTGCGCATGGCGCTGGTGCTGCCGCCGGAAAAACTGCTGGAGGCGGTGGAGAGCATTCGTGAGAGCAAAGTGCTGTCAGACCCGTCCGGTGTATGAAAATATGTTGATACTATTCACGGCGAGCCTGAAACTTGCTGTCAGGCTGCGCCAGAACACGTTTCGGAGTAATAATATGTTGTCCGCAAGTGCTCAGAAATGCCTGCATCTATGATCTGCAGGGCGAATCGCGGATAGTGGCCGGAATATTAGTTTTATTATGGAGGATTTAACATGACAGACAGTTCGAAGATGCTGACTCTGCTGCGGAACGCAGTGGGAGAGGACTGTGTCTGTGAACAGGAAAGTATGAAAAAACATACCACCTTCCGAATCGGCGGTCCGGCGGATCTTTTTGCTGCGCCAAAGAGTGTGGAGGAGATCTGTCAGATCATACAGATCTGCCGTGAGCAGGATTATCCGTTTTATGTGATCGGAAACGGGAGCAATCTTCTGGTATCCGATGCGGGATATCGCGGGCTGGTGTTGCAGCTGTATAGAAATTTCAGCCGGATCATGGTCAATAAAGATGCGGTATGCGTTTCCGAGAACTCGGATCAGGATGTTTGCTGTCATGACGGCATCAGCCGGAAAGACAGCCCGGAATCCTGCGTTATTACAGCACAGTCCGGTGCTATGCTCTCCGTGATTGCGAAACGGGCATTGGAGGCAGGGCTGACCGGACTGGAGTTCGCTTCAGGAATTCCCGGAACGCTTGGCGGTGCGGTGGTGATGAACGCCGGAGCCTATGGCGGTGAGATGAAGCAGGTGCTTGTCTCGGCGACTGTGCTGACCCGGGACGGAGAGGTGCGGGAGATCCCTGCTTCTGAACTGCAGCTTGGCTACCGCCAAAGTGCAGTGCTTCCCAATGGCTGGATTGTGCTGGAGGCGAAGCTCGTGTTAAAAAAGGGAGAACCGGCTGTGATTAAAAACCGTATGGAGGAGCTGAAAGAGCAGCGGGTGAAGAAACAGCCTCTGGAGATGCCAAGTGCGGGCAGCACGTTCAAGCGTCCGGAGGGTTTTTTTGCCGGAAAACTGATCATGGATGCGGGATTAAAAGGCTACACGGTCGGGGACGCACAGGTTTCAGAAAAACACTGCGGATTTGTCGTTAACCGGGGCAGCGCGACTGCCGCGGATGTCCTGCAGCTGATCACTGACGTGTCGGAACGGGTAAATATGCAGTTTGGAGTGACACTGGAGCCGGAGATCCGTATGCTTGGAGAAATGTAGTCTTTCGGGTCTGCTGTACAATGAATGGGAACTGTGAATGTACAGAAAGTTACGATGAGTGAGGTCTGGGAAAGGAGAGGCGCCGGAATGTCATTTTCACAGGACGTGAGGCAGGAGCTTTCCACGCAGATTGCGTCTGCACGGCATTGCAGGCTGGCTGAACTGGCCATGATGATCAGTATGGCGGGAGAAATTCTGCCGGCCGGAAATGAACGCATCATAAAAATTCGCACCGAAAATCTTTTCGTCGCAAGAAAAAGCTTTACATTATTGAAAAAAACATTTAATATAAGTGTTGATGTCTCAGTACATATACTCAGAGGTGAAAAGAACAGCGAGCGGATTTATACGGTTCTTGTAAAAGATCCGGAATCCGCCAGATCCGTTCTCCGCGCACTGAAGATGGCAGATGATGCCGTCATTCTGGCCAGTGCAAAGAGTCTGGATCCGCTTCTGGTGCAGCAGCCCTGCTGCCGCAGAGCTTGTATCCGGGGCGCTTTTCTATGCGCAGGATCAATCAGCAATCCTGAGAGGTTTTACCATTTTGAGATCGTTTGTCCGACCCGGAAGTGTGCCGGACAGCTGCAGTCACTGATTCATTCATTCGGCCCCGATGCCAAAATTGTACAGCGTAAAAGTCATTACATTGTATATATTAAGGAAGGAGCCCAGATTGTTGACATGCTGAACATCATGGAAGCTCATGTCTCACTGATGAATCTGGAAAATATCCGGATTGTTCGGGAGATGAGAAATTCTGTGAACCGTAAGGTGAACTGTGAGGCGGCGAACATCAACAAGACTGTAAATGCATCTGTCAGACAGGCGGAAGACATCCGCTTTTTGATTGACCGGATCGGCTTTGAGCAGCTTCCGCCGAATCTTGCGGATATAGCCAGAGCACGATTGGAACATCCGGATGCTTCGCTTGCGGAGTTGGGAGAGATGCTGACACCTCCCATTGGGAAATCCGGAGTGAACCACAGGCTGAGGAAGCTTGGCAGGCTGGCAGAGCAGGTAAGAGAAAGCGAGGAATGATTATGACAAAAAAGGAAATCACGATTCAGCTTCCGAGTGGGCTGGAGGCAAGACCGGTAGCAATGTTGGTTCAGGTGGCGAGCCAGTATGACAGCGAGATCCATTTTGAGACTGACGGCAGGACGGTAAATGCCAAGAGCATCATGGGCATGATGACACTGGGGCTTGATACCGGCGAAAAGGTTGTGGTTACCGCTGAGGGTGCGGATGAGCAGGAAGCGGTGAAGAATATAGAAGCGTATCTTAGTAAAGCGGATTGAAACGGGTGCGGATATGGATATCAGTACGGCAGACAGTCTTGACATGAAATTTATTCTGGATCTGTATCAGAAAGCATTTCCTGATAATGAGCGCAAACCATTTTCTCTGATTGAACGTAAGGCGTCCATGGGAGAGATGGAGATTCTCCTGATACGGGAGGAAAGAAAGCGGATCGGCTTTGCAATTGTAGCCTACGCGGAGCATCTTGTTCTGCTCGATTATTTTGCGATTGATGAACGCTGGCGCGATCAGGGATATGGCAGTATGGCTCTTGAACTGCTGGAGGGGCTGTACAGCGACCGGCAGATGTTTCTTGAGATTGAAAAAGTCTCATATGGGAACGATGAAAGAGCAGAAGCAGATATGGAATCCGAAGACATTCGGCGCCGCCGCAAGCGTTTTTACCTGCGCAACGGTTTGAATGAAACGGGGATCGATGTAGAGCTGTTCGGAGTAAGGATGGAGCTTTTATCCACGATTTCAGGTCTTACCTTTGAAAAATGTGAGCCGGTATATCGGTCCATTTACGGAGCATTATATCGTAATGTGGTACGGCTCTTGTCTGAAAATAATTCTGGTTAACGGAATGATACGTATGGGAGGACGCGGAAGCGTCCTCTTTTGCTGTGCGCAGACCTGTCATTTCTGAATTTAGAAAACGTTTTAGAGGTTCTGAATGACGGAAACGAAAACAATGCAGTCCGTTTTCGAAAAGCTAAAAGATTACAAAAAATATTAATGTGAAATTGCACAAAAAAACAGGGGGCAAAAAAAGCACATTGCCCAAAACGTGAAATTGACGAAAAAAGAGGTTGACAAAATGGTCGAAATGCTGTTTAATACAAACAAGAAATCGTTTAAGTAATGACAGATTTGACAAGCAAGGAGAAAAGCATGGTTTCCATGAAAGAAATCGCGGCGGCCTGCGGAGTATCTGTAGCGACTGTCAGTAAGGCGCTGAGTGATCACCACGATATCGGTGAGAAGACGAAGCAGTACGTCAGGGAGACAGCGGATCAGATGGGATATCTTCCAAACCTGTCTGCACGTTATCTGAAGACGAACCGCAGCTACAATCTGGGAGTACTGTTTCAGGATGCGGCACAAAGCGGCCTTACCCATGATTTCTTCTCCGGCGTACTGGAGAATTTGAAAATCACTGCGGAGTCCAGAGGCTATGACATTACATTTTTAAATACGTCATCTCAGGACATGTCATATGTAGAGCGAGCACAGTACAGGGGATTCGACGGCGTGGCGATTGCATGCTCAGACTTTACGGATCCAAAGGTGCAGGAGCTGCTTCGCAGCAGCGTGAAGGTCGTTACCGTTGGCTACATTGCCGACAACCGCACGGCGGTCGTTTCAGACAATACCGATGGCATGACCCGGCTGATGGAGTACATTTTAAATCAGGGTCACACAAGGATTGCCTATATCCATGGTGATGAAGGCCGGGTGACCAGACAGAGACTTGCCTCCTATTATCGCAGTATGGAGGAGCACGGTCAGGAGGTCCGGGAGGAATACATAGTGCCGTCCCTGTACCGGGACTGGCAGCAGGCGTATGAGAAGACAGAAGCACTTCTGGATCTGAATGAACCGCCGACCTGTATCCTGTATCCGGATGACGTGGCGGCGATCGGCGGGATGAATGCCATCCGTGCCAGAGGTTTGAGAGTTCCGGAGGACATTTCAGTAGCCGGATACGATGGCATCCGGTCACTGCAGTATAGTGAGCCGAGGCTGACGACGATACGACAGGATATGGAAGAGCTCGGAAGGCTGGCGGCGGAGAGCCTGATTGATGAGATCGAGCGGCCGATGACGGCGGCTCCGACGATTCACACGGTCAAGAGTTTTATTCTGGAAGGACAGACCGTCCGCAAGATACATTGATTTCCATTACTTTTAAAGTAATTGAAATAGAGCTACAAACAATTTTATATTTTATAAGGAGGAAACAAAATGAGCAAGAAATGGTTAAGCCTGTTGATGGCTGGCGCTATGGTTGCGTCAATGGCTGTTCCGGTAATGGCTGAGGAAGAGACCGAGCCGGACAACACGATCACCGGTGATTCTTCTGCTGACGACGCGTTCGTAGTATGGGGCTGGAACGACGACATCAAGACGATCCTTGATACCGTATTCGCTGAGGCGTATCCGGAAGAGTATTCCAGAATCGTATTCGTAAACACGGGTGGTTCTGACTACTATCAGACAAAGCTTGACGCAGTTCTCGAGGAAGGCTCCAGCAACGAGCTGTATCCGGATCTGATGGGTCTCGAGGTTGACTATGTACAGAAGTACACCAACAGCGACTGGCTGCTTTCTGTTACTGATATCGGCATCTCCGAGGATTCTCTGGCGAATATGTATCAGTACAACATCGACCTGGGCACAGACTATGATGGAAACATTAAGGCTCTGTTCTGGCAGGCAACTCCGGGCTGCTACGCAGTACGTGCAGACCTCGCTGAGAAGTATCTCGGCACGACCGATCCGGATGAAGTAGCTGCTTACTTCACAGATCTTGACACCATCATTGCTACCGCTGAGATGGTAAACGAAGCATCAGGCGGCACCTGCAAGCTGTTCTCCGGTTATGATGAGATCAAGAGATCCCTCATGAACTCCCGTGAGGTTGGCTTCTATGATGAGAACGATGTCATCACACTTGATGAGAACGTTACGACTTACTTTGAGACAGCAAAGACCCTGTATGATGAGGATCTGACCTACAACACCTCTCAGTGGAGCGCTGACTGGTATGCTAACATGGACGGCGATGGAGAAGAGTCCAACGCAGCTCTTGCATACTTCGGATGCCCGTGGTTCGTATACTGGTCACTGTCTGATACATGGCAGGACAACACCATCCTTGTTGCAGCGCAGGAGCAGTGCTTCTGGGGCGGCACAGGTCTTGCAGCTACCGCTGAGTGCGCTGACACCGAGCTTGCAGCTCTGATCATGAGCTATCTGACCACCGATACCGACGGCATGGTAGCGATCAACGCTCAGAACTCTGACTTCGTAAACAACACCGAAGCAATCTCCGCAATCGTTGAGAGCGGCGCTTCTGCAGACGGCAATGGTTATATGTACAGCGGAAATGACCAGAACTTCATCGAGTTCTTCCTTGACAAGGCAGACGCGATCGATGCTTCTACTGTAACCGCTGAGGATCAGACCATCCTGTCCCTGCTGGATACTGAGTGCCAGGCTTATGTAACAGGCGAGAAGGATCTGGATACAGCTCTGTCAGATCTGACTGCAGCTATTCATGATACCTACTCCTACCTGAGCGTAGAGTAATCCGCATCCATAATGGAAAATTGAATTTATAACATAACCGGACGTGCTACTTCTTCTTACAAAGAAGGAGCAGCACATTCTAATTTGTTTCCAACCAGGAGGCATTATGAAAAAGAACAAAAAAAAGAAAGTTACATACGGCAGATATGGCTATTTCTTTATAGCGCCGTTCTTTATTACATACCTGATCTTCCAGTTATGGCCCTTGATCAATACGTTCTATTACAGCACGTTATCCTATTATAAGCGTAACGGCCGTGAGGTGATCAGCTTTGCCGGGATTCAGAACTTCCTGAATATCTTTGGTTTGGCTCCTGGTGAGACCGCGTATGTACTCCAATATCTGAAAAATACCCTGATCATGTGGGGCTGCAACTTTGTTCCGCAGATTCTGGTATCCCTGCTGATGGCTGTCTGGCTGACCGACACCAAGGTGAAGGTAAAGGGTACCGGAGCAATCAAGGTCATCATATATCTTCCGAGCGTTATCACAGCCGCTTCGGTATCCGTCCTGTTTAAGAACCTGTTTTCCCAGTATGGACCGATCACGCTGGCTTTGAAGAGCATCGGTATCCTTTCTGAGAATTTTGATTTCATGTCAAGCGTGGCAGGCAGCCGCGGACTGATTTCTCTGATTCTCTGGTGGATGTGGTATGGCAATACTTCGATTCTTTTGATTTCCGGTGTACTGGGTATCGATCCGGTGCTCTATGAGGCGGCGGATATCGACGGCGCGGGCGGCTGGAAGAAGTTTACGGATATCACGCTTCCATTGCTGAAGCCGATCCTGCTCTATACACTGGTTACTTCCGCGATCGGCGGTCTGCAGATGTACGATATCCCGGCACTGTTCAACGTGACCGAGACCGGCTACAACGGACTTCCGAACAATACGACGACGACCATGGCCATGTATATCATGCGTCTGTACAACAGCGACGTCGGAAAAGCCGCGGCTGTGTCTGTGTTCCTGTTTGTTGTGACTCTGGTTGTCAGCCTGTTGCTGTTCTTCTTTATGGGTGACAAGGAAGAAAAGAAATTAAAAAAAGCAGAAAAGGCAAGAAGAAAGGCAGGTGGTAGATAATGATGACAGATGAAGGCTATATGCGCCATCTCAGACGTCAGAGGATTTTCCGCACGATCGTTTGTATCATATTCTGCATTATTTCCCTGCTGCCGTTCGTGATCTTGTGTATGAACGCGACCAGGACATCGGATGCCATCAAATCCGGCCTGTCTCTGATCCCGTCGACACACTTTCTGGAGAACTGGAAGAACCTGCTGGCGAAGCAGAACGGTATGCAGATCACGCTGCAGAAGGCGACCCTGAACTCCCTTTGTATCACGGTTCCGGGCACGGTCCTTTCGGTCTATTTCTCATCCATGACAGCGTATGGCGTGCATGTGTATGATTTTAAGGCAAAGAAATTTGCCTGGGCGTTCATCATGGCAGTCATGATGGTGCCGAGCCAGATCTCCATCATCGGTTTCTACCGTTTCATGCTGCAGTTAGGTCTGGTGGATACCTATATTCCGCTGATCATCCCGACGATCGCGGCACCGACAGTCGTGTTCTTCATGAAGCAGTATATGGAGAGCATCCTCTCGATTGAGATGATCGAGGCAGCCCGTATCGATGGCTCCGGCGAGTTCCGGACGTTCAACAGCGTTGTCCTGCCGATTCTGAAACCGGCCGTGGCAACACAGGCGATCTTCCAGTTCATCGCGCAGTGGAACAACCTGTTTACTCCGACGGTCATCCTGACCACGGACTCCAAGAAGACTCTGCCTATGTTCGTACAGCTCTTGAGCTCTAACCAGTTCCGTACGGACTACGGCGTGGTATACGTAGGACTGTTCGTGGCGATCATCCCGCTGGTTATCGTCTACCTGCTCCTGTCCAGATACATCGTGGGCGGCGTAGCGCTCGGCGGCGTGAAGGGCTGATGCGTAGTTCCCTCGTAATTGTGAGGGCATAAAAAAGTTTCGATTTTTCATAATAATTTCCTCATAAAAATAGCCTGGCCTGGAATTCTTGCCAGGCTATTTCTATAATGCGCAGAGCCGGGCAAGGTGTTTTTGCGGCTAAAGCCGCACCCGTCTCCGCTGCCGCTCCGGTCGTTGCTAAACGCGTGCCACTGGCACGCAGCAACCGCGCGGGCGAGTAGGAGCCGACAATCCGTCTTCTGCTCGATCGTAGAGCTGCGTGAGGAGTTTTTCCGACAGTCGTGAATAGTTTACTTTTTGCTTCTTTACAAATGATAATGTTTGAAAGAGACAATTGCAAACGAGTGGTGCAAAATGATTTGGTTGAAAGTAAAAAAACACAAGACAATTTCCTGATTCTGTGATAAAAAGATAATAGTGAACAAGAAAGACAATTTGGGAGGACATGATGATACGACTTGACTTGAATGAAAACTGGAGGATGAGGGAAATCAGTGACGATCCGGCAATGGAATTTATTCCGGCTGTTGTGCCGGGATCGGTGTACACGGACCTGTTGCGGGAAGGCAGGATGGAAGACCCGTTCTGGAAAGATAATGAGGACGAGGCGCTTCGCCTGATGGATAAGGATTATGAGTATGTGACAGAGTTTGACTGTCCGGACGAGCTGCGTTCCTGCGAGAGAGTACTGCTGCACTTTGACGGCGTGGATACAATTGCGGACGTCTACCTGAACGGTGTGCTGCTTGGCTCACCGTGCAATATGCACCGCGTGTGGGAGTACGAGCTGAAAGCCGCAGCTGCTGGTGTGAAAGATATTCTGAAAGCAGAGGGAAATGAACTTCGCGTAGTGTTTCATTCGCCGACAAAATACATAGCGGAAAAATATGCAGAACGTCCGACGAAAGGGACTGCGGACGCGATGGATGGTTTTGTACACATCCGTAAGGCACATTGTATGTTTGGCTGGGACTGGGGCGCACATCTGCCGGATGCGGGGCTGTTTCGCCCGGTATCGCTGCTCGGCATTGGTGCGGCGAGGATTGACAGCGTGTATGTGACGCAGGAGCATATCCGCAAAGAAGGATCTTCCTGCGATGCAGAAAACGCTTCGCGTTTCGCAGACGCTGTGGAGAAGGTACGGCTGCACCTTGATATCGCGACGGAGTTGAGCAGTGTTTGCAGTGAAAAAAATGCTGCAGAGAACGCCGTGCGCTTTGCTTCTGATGTGGATGCATCACCGGCATTTGAATACAGGGTAACGGTGACCGATCCGGACGGCAAGGTTTTGAGTGTGACGGTTTCAGAACCTTTGGCAGATATTGAGATTGACCAGCCGCAGCTCTGGTGGCCGAACGGCTACGGCGAGCAGAAGCTTTATACGGTGTCGGTGGAACTGATAGAGAAAGATAATTCTGTTCTTGATACCTGGACGCGCCGCATCGGTCTTCGCACCATGACGATGCACCGGGAGAAGGATCAGTGGGGCGAATCGTTTGCCTGCCAGGTTAATGGCGTTGATATTTTCTCGATGGGTGCGGATTATATTCCGGAGGATCATCTGCTTGGGCGTGTGACGCCGCAGACGACACGTACGCTGCTGGAAAAGTGTAAGTGGGCGAATTACAACGCCATCCGTGTCTGGGGCGGCGGTTATTATCCGGAAGACTGGTTTTATGATGCCTGCGATGAGCTGGGACTGGTCGTATGGCAGGACTTCATGTTTGCGTGCGCAGTCTACGATCTGACGCCGGAATTTGAGGAAAATATCCGGGCGGAGTTTGCGGACAATATCAAGAGACTGCGTCATCACGCGAGTCTGGGACTCTGGTGCGGCAACAATGAGATGGAATCCTTTGTTGCGGAACGCAATGAGTGGGTGACGAAGCCGCAGGAGGTGCGCGACTATCTGTTTATGTATGAGCGCGTGATTCCGGAGGAACTGGCGAAATACGACCCGCAGACCTTTTACTGGCCGTCGAGCCCGTCGTCAGGCGGCAGCTTTGACGACCCGCAGGATCCGAACCGCGGCGATGTGCATTACTGGCAGGTATGGCATGGAGATAAGCCGTTTACCGAGTACCGGAAGTATTATTTCCGCTATCTGTCCGAGTTCGGATTCCAGTCCTTCCCGACGATGAAGACGATCGAGCAGATCAGCGATGATCCGGCTGATTACAATATTTTCTCTTATATTATGGAAAAGCATCAGCGCAACGGCAGCGCAAACGGCAAGATCATGAACTATATGCAGCAGACTTACCGTTATCCGTCTGATTTTAAGACAGTGCTTTATGCGTCGCAGCTGCTGCAGGCGGACGGTATCCGCTATGGTGTCGAGCATTTCCGCCGGAACCGCGGACGCTGCATGGGAGCAATCTACTGGCAGCTCAATGATTGCTGGCCGGTGGCTTCCTGGTCGTCTATTGACTACTGCGGCCGCCTGAAGGCGCTGCATTATTACGCGAAGCGGTTCTTTGCTCCACTAATGATTTCCTGTGAGGAACAGGGACTGGTGACATCCGGGAAAGAGCTGGTGCGCGAGCACTTTGATTTCGAGAAGTCCATTCGTTTGAATGTGGCGAATGAGACGATGCACGATGAGACTGTGACCGTCCGCTGGGCGCTGCGCGACCCGTCAGCGAAGATCCTGCGCAGCGGCGAGAACGAGATTCTCGTGCCGGCGCTTATGAGCGTCTGGCTGGATAAAGTCGAGTTCCCGGATGCGGATATTTACCGTGAGTACATCAGCTACGAGTTGGAAAAAGATGGAAAGATTATATCAGAAGGCACCGTGAACTTTTCTTATCCGAAATACTTCCGATACGAGGATCCGCAGCTGACCTGCCGTGTGATCGGGGATGAGATTGAGGTGACGGCTTCCGCTTACGCAAAGAGCGTGGAGATCCTCAATGAGAACGAGGATCTGATCCTTTCTGACAACTATTTTGACATGAACGCAGGGACAAAGCGCGTGAAGATTGAGAGCGGAGACGCTTCGAAGCTGCGTCTGCGGAGTGTGTATGATATTCGGTGATTGTTCTGGCATTTCCGATGTGAGTGCTGTAAAACAGGGTTAGCAAAACAGGAATTAAGAATGCTTGTAACTATTCAGGACAGTACCTCGCACTTGCTGCGAGGTACGTATGAAAGTATATAGCATGTGGGGAAAAGCCCCATCGCGAAGCGATTTTAAATGGGCTTTTCCCTCGTAACTGTGAAGGTACTGAACAGTTAAGAATGCTTCTTCTTATTGGAGGAGGCATTCTTTTTTTTAGAACCCTTTGCCTGCGCAGCATCAGTTTTTTTCATCGGCGGTTCCTCTTTATCTGAGGAATCGAGCACGCGCGCGACCAGCTCCATGGCGTAGATGAGGACCGGAATCACAACGGTACATACGATGGAAGCCATCAGCAGATTCTGCGCCTGCGGGCTGGAGCTCAGCGCGAGAACCAGAGTTGCGATATACATGCCGACAAGTAAGATTACGCCGATCATGGCGGCGATGCGTTTGATTTTTTTCATTTTGTAATTGCCTTTCTTGTCCCTATAATGCTTCGTAACCGGGCGGGTACGGAACAGTTTCGAAGATTCTTTGAATATGTTGATAAAATATATGGAGTATTGTATCAGACTCAGTGTAAAATGAAAAGTATAATTTGGGCAATTGTGAAAGCATTGAACAGTTACATTTTTTTATTGACGCACCATGTAAAGCATGCTAAGATGATAATAATTTAAATGGCAAAATAATGTGAAATAGATGCTGTTTATTAAAATAATTTACAATATTTGAGAAATTAAAACGGGGAAAAGATATGCGGATTACAGATTGGGATAGCAACCAGATCATATTGAAAGAGTTTGGTAAACGTGTCAGAGATTCACGGATTGCAGCGGGATATTCTCAGTCAGAGCTGGCAGAGCGTGCGGGAGTTGCTATGAATACGCTGGTACGTCTTGAAAAAGGGGAAAACACTGCATTTGAAAATGTTTTGAACGTTTTGCGTGCACTTGGTAATTTATCCAATGTAGAATTGCTGATTTCGGAACAGACACTTCGAGCGACAGACATTGCAGATGGAAGGAAAAAAACCCAGCGCGTATCCAGAACCCGAAAAAATGCTTCAACAAAAAATGGCTGGGTATGGGGGGAAGACAGGCCAGAGGGGAAATGATCCGTATAAAAATATCATGAACACATGAAAATGAGAAGGAGACAGACGGAAATGAATGTTGCAGAAGTGTATCTGTGGGGGACACGCATTGGTGCTGTGTACCAGGAAGCGCCTGACAGTATGCCGGTGTTTTCCTATGACAGCGCGTTTTTAAAGAGCGGGATTGAGGTTTCACCTATTGTAATGCCATTGAATCAGCGTAACTATACGTTTCCTTCTCTTTCGAGGGAATCTTTTTATGGGTTACCCGGATTGCTTTCAGATTCTCTTCCGGACAAGTATGGAACAAAACTGATTGAGAGGTATCTCTCAGATCAGGGGCGTGATATTCGTTCTCTGACGGCTGTAGAAAGACTGTTGTATACGGGGAAACGGGGAATGGGGGCATTAGAATATGTGCCGCCTGCAGATTATGCGAGTACAAAGGACGCCTCAATAGATGTAGCTGCTCTGGTAGAGCTTGCATCAGAAATTTTGTCAGATCGGGAAGGTATGCACTTGACAGAAAATGAGCATCTGATGGAACAGATTCTGAATATTGGTACATCTGCTGGAGGAGCTCGTGCAAAAGCGGTGGTGGCATGGAACCGGACGACTTCGGATATTCGTTCCGGACAGATTGAAGCCGGAGATGGTTATGAATATTGGATGATTAAATTTGACGGTGTGTCGAATAACAAAGATCATGGTAATCGTGCGGACGGAAAAGCATATACTCGTATTGAGTATGCATATTATATAATGGCGAAAATGGCGGGAATCACTATGAACGAGTGCAGACTGTATCAGGAAAACGGCCGTTATCATTTTATGACAAAACGGTTTGACCGTAGTGATGCAGGGGAGAAAATTCATATGCAGACGCTGGGGGCCTTGGCACATTATGATTACAATATGCCGGGGGCTTACAGTTATGAACAGGCATATGAAATTATGAATCATCTTGGCCTCGGTCAAAAAGAGGCTGAACAGCTTTATCGGAGGATGGTATTTAATATATGTGCCCGTAATCAGGATGATCATGTCAAGAATATTTCATTCCTCATGGATAAATCTGGAAAATGGCGGCTTGCTCCGGCATATGACATTACCTACGCGAATGATGTGTCAAACAGATGGCTTTGTCGTCATCAAATGACGATGAATGGCAAAATGGATCAGTTTACGCTGGAGGACTTTCAGATAAGCGGGAAAAGAATGAACTTGTCCCCAAAACGTATTCAGACAATACTGGAGGACGTGAAAGAGGCTTTAGCCGGATGGGAGACCTGTGCGGAACAGGCTTTTTTGAGAGAAAAGGAGATGGAGTATATCAGAAAACAGTTTTTGATATAAATTTTATTTATAACCAGCTATAGTCAGAAGAAATTTGACGAATCGAAAAATCTGGTTTATGATAGCCCCAGATTTCAGAAAATGCAGTTGCGCCGCATTACAGATCAGATCTTACAGTGGGACTGATTTCGCAGCAGATCAGATTATCGCCGGGGCGCTGCTGAAAAAGAGGAGGATTTCATTATGAAGAGAACAATCGCAAAGTTACTGGTACTTAGCCTGACGGTCACCGCAGTGGCGGGTCTTTCTGTGACAGCATCCGCAGACGAGGACAAGGTCATCACCGTAGCGGCTTCTTCCACACCGCACGCGGAGATCCTGGAAGCGGCGCGCGAGGCGCTGGAAGCGGAAGGATGGGAGCTGGAAGTGGAGATTTTCTCTGACTATGTACAGCCGAACACGGTCGTAGCCGAGGGAGAGATTCTGGCGAATTATTTCCAGCACATCACTTATCTGAACGAGTTTAATGAAGAATATGGTACCGATCTTGTGAGTGTGGCGGGGATTCATTATGAGCCGTTTGGTATTTATCCGGGAACAAAGTCCAGCCTGGATGAGCTCGAAGACGGTGACGTGATCGCGGTGCCGAACGACACGACGAATGAAGCGAGAGCCCTTCTTTTGCTTGAGGCGAATGGTATCCTGACGCTGAGCGAGGATGCCGGTCTTACTGCTACGAAAAATGACATTGTATCGGAATCGGTGGACGTAGAGATCCTTGAAGTAGAGGCGGCACAGGTATCGCAGTATACTTCGGAAGTGGCGCTTGTAGTCCTGAACGGCAATTATGCTCTGGAAGCCGGCCTTTCCGTATCAGAGGATGCGATCGCTTATGAGCGTTCTGATTCTGAAACAGCTGCAGCGTATGTAAATGTTATCGCGGTAGCGGCGGGCAACGAGGACAATGAAGGTGTACAGGCACTGGTAGCCGTACTTCAGTCCGATGAGATCAAAGACTACATCAACGAGACCTACGACGGCGCGGTGCTTCCGTATGAGGAGCCGGCAGAGGACGCTGAAGCAGAAACAGAAGCGGCCGAGACCGAGGCAGTGACGGAGTAAAATTTTTTGGGATGATGGACAAAAAGACCGCCCCTGGCAGCAGGCTGGCGGTCTTTCCGCTGTCCGTGATATTTTTTGCACGTTATATAGTTGCTCATATCAGGAGATTTTCGGCCTCAGGTATCCGCAAGCAGACGGTAGGCAGATTATTTTTGATTAAAAATATAATGCATGTCCAAAAGAATTATGTTATGATGAGCAAAGGAATGAGCGGACATAAAAATTTTTAAACGGAGTCATTTATGGAACCTATTATTAAAATACAGAATCTGGACAAGGAGTTCCGGCAGAAGAACACTGAGGTGCACGCCCTGCGCGGCGTTTCGCTGGACATATACAAGGGCGATATTTACGGCATCATCGGTATGTCCGGCGCGGGGAAAAGCACACTGGTGCGCTGCCTGAACTTTCTGGAGCGTCCGACAGAGGGAACGGTCATCGTGGACGGAGAGGATCTGTCGGCGCTTTCTGATAAAGAACTGCGGGAAAAGAGAAAGAATATCGGTATGATCTTCCAGCATTTTAACCTGCTGATGCAGCGGAGTGTGCTGGATAATGTATGCTTTCCGATGGAGATTGCCGGTGTAAGAAAGTCGGAGGCGCGGAAAAAGGCGCTGGAATATCTGGAGATTGTCGGCCTTACGGAAAAGGCGAACGCCTACCCGGCGCAGCTTTCCGGCGGACAGAAGCAGCGTGTCGCGATCGCGCGTGTGCTGGCTTCCGACCCGAAGATCCTGCTCTGCGATGAGGCGACGAGCGCACTTGATCCGCAGACAACGAAGTCGATTCTTCAGCTTTTAAAGCAGATCAACCGCGAGTACGGGATTACGATCGTCGTGATCACGCATGAGATGGCGGTGGTACAGGAGATCTGCAGTCATGTGGCGATCATTGATCAGGGCAATCTGGTCGAGCACGGCACGATGGAGGAGATTTTCCTTTCGCCCAAATCAAAAGAGGCAAAGCGCCTGATCTATCAGGGATACGAGAATGTCGCGGAGATGAAAGGCAGGCGCTGCGTGCGCATTGTATTTTCTGAGAATTCTTCGTATGAGCCGGTAATCGCCAACATGGTGATGGCGTTTAAGACGCCGGTCAACATTCTGTACGCGAACACCCGCAATCTGGACGGCGTGGCGAAGGGAGAGATGGTGCTGCAGCTTCCGGAGGATGAACAAATGGCGGAGAAGATGGTAGTCTGGCTGAAAAACGCAAAACTTGCAGTGGAGGAGTTGGAAAATTATGTTGGACAGTAGTACGATTGAGATGATTGTTGAGGGCATCGGTGAGACCCTCTGGATGACCTGTATGTCGACCCTGTTTGGCTACATCATCGGCCTCCCGCTGGGAGTGCTGCTGACAGTGACCGGGGCGGACGGCATCAAAAAGAATCCGTTTGTTTATAAGATCGTGGATGTGATCACGAACCTGCTGCGGAGCGTGCCGTTCCTGATCCTGATGATCACCATCCGGCCGCTCACACGTCTGATCGCCGGCAAGAGCTACGGCGCGACGGCGACGATCGTGCCGCTGACTGTCGCGGCGGCTCCTTACATCGCCCGTATGGTCGAGTCTTCTTTAAAGGAAGTGGACCGCGGCGTGATCGAGGCGGCGCAGAGTATGGGCGCAAGTGTCTGGGAGATTATCTGGAAGGTGCTGCTTCCGGAAGGACGCACCTCTCTGGTTGTAAACGCGACGATCGCCATGAACACGATCCTCGGCTACTCCGCAATGTCCGGCGCCTGCGCGGGCGGTGGACTCGGCGATATCGCGCTGCGATACGGTTACCAGCGGTGGATGCCGAAGATATTGATGATAACGGTCGTGCTGCTCGTGATCCTGGCACAGCTGATTCAGATGATCGGGATGTTCTGCTCGAGGATGATTGACCGCAGACGGACGTGATTATTCAGGATAAGTAATTATCAGGTACGGAACAGTATGAGGGTAACACTATGAAACACCGAAGATGGACCATGCGGTCGGCAATCCTGATATCCTGCATAGCGAGCGTCCTGATCGCGCTTTTGCTGCAGACGTTTTTATTTCAGCGCTCCCTTCGGCAGCAGATCCGCACGGAAAGCGTGACGGAGAATGAGACAGCGCTCGGAAGGCTGCAGACGGATATCGCTTCTTTTATTTTTAATTTCAAATCGGAAATGCTGACGACCTACAATGAGAGTGACCTGATGGAAGGCTTGCGGGCTGCCGCGTCGGATGAGGACGCGGACCTGAAAGCCTTTTATTGGCGTACCTGGTATCTTGGACGGAAGCGCTTTACGAGTGACGACCGGCTGCTTGCCATGTATCTTTATGATGCCAATGACAATCTGGTCAGTACCTACCGTTACAACTGTACGACCTTTCCCAGAAATATTTACAGTGCGGATTATGATATGAATACAGAGAGTGTCACAGAGTACCTTGAGAGTGACCGGAGCGATCTGCTGATCACGGGGTATTACAATCCGGATGAGGGTAAGAATGTCGTGCGTTTTGTTCTGAAACTGCATACGTATGACGAGGAACGGCTGGATCTCGGATATCTGGTCTGCGACATTGACGCGGCTGCGCTTGTCACAATCATGGAAAAGTATGTGGATGTGTCGCAGGTTTGCCTCTGGCTGCAGCCTTTGGGAGACCGGGCTGTCGCTGTGACCGGAGACAGTTCGCAAGAACAGGTGAGTATGAGAGAGGAAGTCTCGGAGATCATAGAAAACTCCTATGAGGAAGTCAGTCTGGGAGACGAATATGAAAATTATTATCTGATCCAGGTGGGGCAGGAAGAATACAATCTTACAGCGTTTGCGCTGGTCTCTCAGTCTCTGATGACCGCGGCACAGCAGGCTCTGGTGAGGACCCTGATCGTGATCATGATTCTGATGATCGCCGCTGTCGGTCTGTTCGTGATTGTTCTTACCGGCTGGCTGACAAAGCCGCTGGAGGAAATGCGCAATAGCATCGAGCGGATCAAAAACGGGGAGACGGATCTGCGTGTACAGCCTGCAGGATGGTCGGAAGAAGTGGAAGTCCTCGGTACAGAGTTTAATGAGATGCTGGACCAGATCCAGGCGATGGCACAGGAAGAATATAAGTACAAGCTGATGGTGGAGCGGACGGAGTACAAAATGCTGCAGGCGCAGATCAATCCGCATTTTCTGTATAATACGCTGGATACCATGAGCGGGATCGCGAACGCGCAGAACTGCCCTCTGGTCAGTGGTCTTTGCAGTTCCCTGTCGGCCATTTTCCGCTACAGCCTGAATATGACGGGCGAGCTTTCAACGGTGCAGCAGGAAATGGCGCATGTCCGGAACTATCTCTATGTGATGGACGTGCGCAATGGTTCATCGATTGCCTATGAATATCAGATTGACAGCGATACACTGAATCTTTCACTGCCCAGGATCTGTCTGCAGCCGATCGTGGAGAACGCGATCACGCACGGGCTGCGGAATGTGAGGAGAAAGGACAAATGCCTGCGGATCAGCGCGAAGCGCTCAGCCGGAAAGCTGGTCGTGACCATCAGCGATAACGGAATCGGCATGAATGCGGATGAGATGAACCGGGCACTCGAAGCGAACGACCCGAAACGCGTGGAGAGCGGTGTGTCGATCGGGATCCTGAATGTAAATGCGAGGCTGAAACGACTGTTCGGAAAGATATACGGCCTGCGCATTGAGAGCGAACCGGGGGAAGGTACGACCGTGATTCTGATGGTTCCGGCGGTGGAGAGCGGAGGGAATCCGGCAGAGAAAAAACCGGACGAAAAAGAAATGACGGAATAAATAGGAACGTAAGAAGAATAACGGCGACTGTGAAGGTACTGAACAGTTACGAATAACAAAAGGGCTGACAACGAAGGAAGGCATGACAAAAAGAACGACGGAGTTGAAACGAAGATAAGGAGAACGAGCTATGAATTCGAGAATATACCGTGTGCTGGCGGCGGACGACGAGTATTGGAGCCGTGAAAATATCCGCAATCTGCTTCCGTGGGAGGAGTATTCTTTTGAATTTCTGGAACCGGCCTGCGACGGTGAGGAGGTGTTGGAACGCATCCCGGAGGAACAGCCGGATATCATTCTGACGGACATCAACATGCCTTTTTTAAATGGCCTGGAGATGCTGGAGCGCATACATAAGGAGTATCCGGAGATCATCACGGTCGCGATCAGCGGCTATGACGATTTTCAGAAGGTGAAAGGCGTATTTATTTCCGGAGGTATTGATTATCTGTTGAAACCGGTCGGCAAGGAAGAACTGATTGCGGTTCTTACGAAAGCGCTGGGCATTCTGGAGGAGCGTGCGGCAAAAAAAGAGCAGGACGAAAGCATCCGCCAGCAGGAATATCGGTTGTCCTCTTATCTGGAGGACGGGGAATATTCGGCACTTTTATCGCAGAAGCTCTATGGCGGCGGAGATACGCAGCCGCATGTATCCAGCACGCGCACGTTTTCCGAGGTGGCTACGGTGATGGTCAAATTTTACGATATCACGGAGATCGCCGCGCTCTGGAATCATGACGCGCTTACGACTTCCTTCAATATAAAAAGCAGGCTGCGGGAACTGTTTGGGGATACGGGGAAAACGGTGATTTTTAACTACCGCAATAAAATGTCCGAGTTTCTCCTTGCGGGCGCTGCGGATGCGGCAAAGTTGGAGCGGTTTGCTGTAAATGTTTTAAAGGAATTTCCGGTGGAAGAATACGGTCCTGTTTCTGTGGTATTGCATGAGCAGGCAAGCTCCCTTGACGACATCGGCACGATTTACCGGGAGATGATCGCGGCGCTGATGACAAGACCGTTTGGCCGGTCGCATTCAATCCTGCATTGTATACAGAAAACGCAAAAGCCTGAGGAACACGGGAATGATTTTCATATGAATTCCCGCACTGTGCTGACAAAAGAGCAGACGCAGCCGGAGATAGGAGGAAGTGTGCAGGATGGGATATCCGCATGCAAGGGCGCCGATATCCGTCTGGAAGACGAGCTGTCTCATCTTTTGTCCGCGAATCAGAAAAGCGCGGCGGAACGTCTGGTATTTGACGTATCCCATCTGGCAACCTGTGAGGAGGATGGCTGGACCTATCTGGATGTGAAGCAGTATGTGGGGCGGGTGACGAACATTCTTTATGGTTTTGTACGCAACCAGACGCCTGAACTGACTGCGCAGATTGAGGAATCCATGGAAAACATTGATTATTATATGAAGTGCCTGGACGCGAAATCCGTGATTTCCTCCCTGCGGATCCTTCTTGGCAGCCTGTGGGCAAATGACAGCCGGAAAGACAGCGATTCTGTGATGGCACAGGTGGAGCACATTCATGCCTATATAGAAAAATCTTATTATGAGACATTTACCCTGACATCGCTTGCGGAACAGTATCATGTAGATGCCAGCTACCTCTCGCGGACGTTCAGCAAGACCTACGGGGAAACGATCACCGCGTTTCTGACCCGCACCCGCATGGAGCACGCGATCGAACTGATGCGAGATCCGGACCGGAAGCTGGAGACGATCTCCATGCTGGTCGGCTATGACGATTACAATTATTTCAGCCGTGTGTTCCGCAAAAAGATGGGCGTTAGCCCGAGCGAGTACAGGGGACGGATGGGGTGAACAAAGTTCAGAACAGCAGGCCGCAGACCGCCTCAAAAACTGGTTTACAAAAATTTAAGGGTAAATTCCGCAAATATGTCCTAACTGTGAAAAGCCGGATTATGATTTACTGTAAGTACCGAACCGGGAACGTGAATCCATGATCCGGTTTTACAAATTTTAAGGAGGTTTTTCATTATGAGAAAAACATGGAAGAAGCTTGTTGCGGCAACGGCAACAGCTGCAATGCTCGGCTCCAGCCTTGGCGCCGGCGCAGTTACGGTATCTGCAGCAGATGACATCACGATCGGCGTATCCATCTGGAGTTCCACGGACGTTCTGGGAAGCCAGTGCAAGGCAATCATCGACAAGGCTGCGGACGCTCTTGGCGTAAGCGTAATGTATGTAGACCAGGGCCACGTATCTGAGGAAGTTACCGCTTCCGTTGAGACACTTTGCGCGGCTGGCTGCGACGGCATCATCATCTGCAACTCCGCAGATTCCGAGATGACTTCCGCGATCCAGACCTGCGATGCGTACGGCGTTTATCTGACCCAGTTCTTCCGCATCATCTCCGAGGAGAACAGCCCGGAAGTATATCAGACCGCATGTGATTCTGAGTACTACCTTGGCGCGGTTCATGAGGATGAGGTAACGAACGGCTATACACTGGTAAATCTTCTTCTTGAGAACGGCGACCGCAACATCGGTCTTGAGGCATGGACGGTAGGCGATGCGACATTCCAGCTCAGATGGCAGGGATATCAGCAGGCAATCGATGAGTGGAACGAGGCGAACCCGGATGATCAGGCGACGATGACTGACCCGGTATACGCGAACACTTCCTCTGAGGAAGGTGCTTCCGTAGCTCTTTCTCTCGTAAACTCCAACCCGGATATGGACGCTCTGATCGTAGCAGGCGGCGGCGGTGACCCGCTTGTTGGTGCAATCGGCGCTCTGGCAAACGAAGGCCTGACCGGTGAGATCGACGTTGTTTCTACAGACTTCCTGGATGACCTGGCTGAGCAGCTGGAATCCGGCGGAATGTTTGCAGAGTCCGGCGGACATTTCTGCGACCCGCTGTTTGCGTTCCTGATGACCTACAACGCAATTCAGGGCAATTACACCAAGGAAGCAGGCACATTCGGATATGAGATCCTGTTCCCGTATCTGTATGTATCCTCCTCTGAGGACTATGCAAACTATGTGACCTACTTCGTAGATGACGATCCGTACACGGATGAAGAGATCGTTGAGATGGCTAGCTACAGCTTTGACGACCTGAATACCGCAGCGACATCACTCTCCATCGAGGACGTGATTTCCCGTCACAGCAACTAATGCAGACAGGGATATCGCAAAAGCGAAGACCTGAAATGATGTTGTTATAAGAAAATAAAGAGGTACAGGCACGCCTTGTGCGTGCCTGTCTTGCTGATGCGCAGGACTGGGCAGGGAGTTTTGCGGCTGAAGCCGCACCCGGCCCAGAGCCATAAGGAATCCTCCGACTGCGTCGGCAATCCTTATGGCATACCGCGCAGCGGGCAGGAGAAAATCGCTCTGCCCGATTGCGTTAACTTTTAAGGAGAATATGGATTATGAAAAAACTGAAACAAAGCCAGTATTACGGAATCCTTCTGCTGCTCCTGATGCTTGTGGCTTTCTGGGCAGTCTTTAAAATCCTTGCGCCGGCTACTTTCGGCTCTCCGGATAAGCTGATGACATACATGAAATCAGCGCTGATCTATGCGGTTGGCGGCTGCGGCCTGTATTTCATCTGCTCGATGGGACCGTTTGATATGAGTGTCGGCGCCAACATTGTTTTATCATCGATCATTGCCTGTAACATGAGCGAGCGCTTTGGCTATCTCGGCCTGGTGATCGCTCCGGTCATCGTCGGCACTATTATCGGTTTTATCAACGGAATGGTGTACATCAAGCTTCACATTTCCTCCCTGATCGTTACGGTTGCGCTGTCTCTGATCTATGAGGCGCTGAGTGTGTACGCGACCAATGGCAAGAACGTTATCCTTTCCACGGATTACCGGGCGTTCGGCGACTATCCGGCGAACCTGATCCTGGCTCTGGTGGCTTATCTGCTGTGCGCATTTATTCTGAAATATACCAAGGTCGGCACCTATACCTACGCGATCGGCAGCAATGAGGTCGTGGCAAAGAATATGGGTGTCAACGTGGCGAAATATAAAGTTGTAGCGTTTACACTGGCAGGTATGTTTTTTGGCCTGCAGGCGATCCTGACCATCAGCTTTGGTACTTCGATGACCTCGGCGACGAACCTTTCCTCCATGAGCCGGAACTTTACACCTCTGATGGGTACGTTCTTCGGCCTGGCGTTCAAGAAATACGGCCACCCGGTCATCGCGATCGTGGTCGGTGAGATGATCATCCAGCTCATGTTCAACGGTTTCGTGGCACTGGGCGCTCCGACGACCATTCAGAACGTGGTAACCGGCGTGGCGCTGCTTCTGATCGTGACGCTGACAACCAAGCCGACCAAGGGTGCAGTGGTGAAATAAGGAGGACAATTATGGGTGAAGTATTATTAAAAGCGGATAATATCGATAAGCATTTCGGAATTACGCATGCCCTGGATCATGTCTCCCTTACCTTTGGAAAAGGAGAGATCCATGCGTTGATCGGTGAGAATGGTTCCGGAAAGTCCACACTGACATCCTGTCTGACCGGCATTTATCAGAAGGACTCCGGTACGTTTACGCTTGAAGGGAAAGAAATCACCGCGAAAAACCAGGTAGAGGCGAACCATCAGGGCGTGGCGATCGTCGTGCAGGAGATGGGTACGCTTTCCGGACTGACGGTGGCGGAAAATATTTTCCTCGGGAATGAGAATGATTTTATCAGCCACGGCATCAAAAATACGTCGGCGATGAACAAAAAGGCGCAGGAATATCTGGACAGCTACGGGTTCAATTACATAGACGCGACCCGCGCGATCGATGATTACAATTTTGAGGAGAGAAAGCTGATCGAGATCGTGAAGTCGACCTATTTCAATCCGAAGGTACTGGTAGTGGATGAGACGACGACTGCGCTCGGCCAGAAGGGTCGTGAGGAACTGTTCAAGGTCATGCACAAGATCCGCGACGAGGGCAACTGTGTCATCTTTATCTCTCACGATCTGGAGGAAGTCATTGAGCAGGCGGACAACATCAGCGTCCTGCGTGACGGCGTGATGATCGGTTCCATTTCTAAAGCTGAGGCAACGACAGACAAGCTGAAGCAGATGATGGTTGGCCGTGAGATTGGCGAGAACTATTACCGCACAGACTATGGCGAGAAGATATCCGACGAGGTCGTGATCTCCGTGAAAAATGTGACGGTAAAGGGCCAGATTGAGGATCTGTCTCTGGAACTGCATAAGGGTGAGATCCTTGGCATCGGCGGTCTTTCCGAGTGCGGTATGCATGAGGTTGGAAAAGCAATTTTCGGCGCTTCCTATTTCAGGGAGGGCTCCGTGACGCTCGGCGACGGCACCCCGATCAACTCCATCCCGGATGCGATCAAACACAGTATGGCTTACGCGTCGAAGGACAGAGACAATGAATCCCTCGTTATTAACGATACGATCGGTGAGAACATCTGCCTTCCGTCTCTGGAGGATCTGAAGAGGAACGGAATTCTGCGGAGTAAGAATATGAAAGCATTCGCAGAGAAATATGCGGCGCAGATGAGTACCAAGATGACGGGCGTGGATCAGTTCGTATCCGCTCTTTCCGGCGGCAACAAGCAGAAGGTCGTGCTGGCGCGCTGGATCGGCAAGGACTCCGATCTGATCATTTTGGACTCCCCGACCCGCGGAATTGACGTCAAGGTTAAGGCGGACATCTACGCGATGATGAACGATATGCGCAAAAACGGAAAATCCATTATTATGATTTCCGAGGAAATCATGGAACTGTTGGGTATGGCAGACCGGATCCTGATCATGAAGGACGGAAAGATCAACGGCGAATTCTTCCGCTCGGAGTCTCTGAAAGATACGGATCTGATCAATAACATGATTTAAGGGGGTAAGCTAATGGATACAACAGTAAAAAAAGACTCGGCTGAGAAGATTCCGTTTCTGGAACGGCCGATGGTGCGTACCATTCTTCCCATTGCCGGATTTGTCGTGATTTGTGTTATTTTTGCCATTCTGACCGATGGAAGGTTGTTCCGTCCGAAGAACCTGACGCTGCTGCTTTCTCAGTCCTACATGCTGCTGATTTCCTCGATCGGCGTGTTCATGATCATGACAATGGGCGGGCTGGATTTCTCACAGGGCTCGATGCTTGGTGTGTGTTCGATTGTCATTTGCTATCTGTCGCACTACAACATCGTTCTCGCGATTATCGGCGGGGTGGTGACCGGCGGTCTGATCGGCCTGATCAACGGCTACTTTAATGTAAAGCGGAAGATCACCAGCTTTATCGTAACCATTTGTACGATGTACCTGTTCCGCGGCGTGGTAGCCTACGCGACGACGACCTCTCCGGTGTACGCGGTCAGCGATATTTCCAAATACAATACGCTGCCGTTCATGCTTACCTTTACTGTCATCATCTTTGCCGTGACCTTCTTCATCTTTACCTTTACAGGTCTTGGATCCAGACTGAAGGCGATCGGCGCCGGTGAGACGGCGGCGAGATACGCAGGCATCCGTGTAGAGCGGACAAAGATGCTGATCTTTATGGCAGCCGGCTGCATCACAGGTCTGGCGGCATTTGTTAACTCCGTAAAGGTAGGATCGGTGACCTCCACGGCAGGCAACCAGCTTGAGACTCAGATCATGATCGCTCTTGTACTTGGCGGAATGCCGGTCAACGGCGGCGCGAAGGTGAAATTCTACAACATCATCCTCGGCGTCATGACCTACAAGATCCTCTCCAGCGGCCTGGTTATGCTGATGATCTCCACGCAGATGCAGCAGCTCATTCTCGGCATCATCTTCCTCGTGGAAGTGGCGCTGTTCAGCGACCGCAAGACGGGTATGATCGTGAAGTAAAAAAATATGGTTTGAAAGGGCAGGTTTCTGAAAAAGGCCTGCTCTTTTTTATGGTTGCCATTTTGAGGACTTTCCTTTATACTTGCTTTATAAGAAATTTGGGTAATTATTGAAAACGCTTCGCAAGACAGGTGGAAGAGAGTGCTATGGTGAAAAGTTTTAATGTAACAGGTGCCTGCAGCCCGGACAGACATTATATGGTCGATCTGCAGCCGAGATTAAAAAAAATCCGGGCTATGGTGGATGCCGGAGATTATTTTTCAATTAATCGCGCACGGCAGTATGGTAAGACGACTACGCTGCGTGCTCTTGCGGAATATCTGAAAACGGACTACACGGTGGTCAGTCTGGATTTCCAGAGAATGAGTTCAGCAGATTTTGCTTCGGAAGCTGACTTTGTGAATGGTTTGGCTAGTGAGATTAACCGGGTCACCCGCCGCAGGACGGATATACCACAGGAGACGATAGAAAAGCTGAAACGATTTGCCGGGATTACAGACAGCACTTTAAACAGAACAGAGTATAAACTGGCGGAGCTATTTGACTGCTTCAGTGAGTGGAGTGAACTTTCAGAAAAACCGGTGGTTCTGATTATTGATGAAGTAGATACCGCTTCCAACAATCAGGTCTTTCTTGATTTCCTTGCGCAGCTGCGGGCATATTATCTTGACCGCGACACGATTCCTACGTTTCAGTCTGTTATTCTTGCGGGATTATATGACCTGCGTAATTTGAAAAGAAAAATACGGCCGGAATCGGAGCATAAGATGAATAGCCCCTGGAATATTGCAGCTGACTTTAATATATCCATGAGTTTTTCTGTACAGGAAATTTCAGGAATGTTGAGCCAGTATGAAAAAGATTATCATACGGGAATGGATATTGAACATGTGGCTCAGATGATTTATGACTATACTTCAGGGTATCCGTTTTTGGTTTCCCGTATTTGTAAGATTATAGATGAATTTGTGATAGATAAAGAATCATTCAGACACAGTCATTGCGTATGGGACGGAGAAGGCATTCGGAAAGCAGTAAATATTCTGCTTACGGAAAAGAATACACTGTTTGATTCCCTGTTCGGAAAACTGAATGAATATCCGGAAATGATGGAACAGATTCATCAGCTTCTGTTCCAGGGGCGGGCGATTCCATACAATGCTGACAATCCGGTTACAGATTTGCTGCATATGTTTGGGTTTATCAAAGAAGAGCATGGTACTGTACAAATTGCAAACCGTATTTTTGAGGTACGGCTATACAATTATTTCCTGTCACTGCCAGATGCGCAGAAAAGTGAGTTGTATAAATACTCTGTGAGAGACAGAAGCCAGTTTATTCGGGATGGATTACTGGATATGCGCCAGATTTTGAAAAAATTCACAGAGTATTTTGACGATATTTATGGAGATTGTGATCAAACCTTTGTGGAAGAAGATGGAAGACGGTATTTCATGCTGTTTTTGAAACCCATAATCAATGGAACAGGAAACTATTATGTGGAAGCGCGGACAAGAAATCTGGAACGTACAGATCTGATTGTGGATTATAGCGGCTCACAATATATTATTGAAATGAAAATTTATCGTGGAAATGCTTATCATGAGCGGGGAGAACAGCAGCTTATGGAGTATCTTGATCATTATCATTTGAAAAAAGGATATATGCTTAGCTTTAACTTTAATAAGAACAAACAGATAGGCGTTAAAGATATTGTCCTGAGAGAGAAAATGATTGTTGAAGCTGTGGTGTAGTTTGTTATTTTTATAAGAAACTGGAAAGCCGCCGCATGCAGAATCGCCTTGCAGGCGATGCGGTGGCCTTCGTCACAGATTCGCAAAGCGAATCTATGACATATCATAAAGGAAAGGAACTCATATGATAGCGATTATAGATTACGATGCTGGCAACCTTAGGAGCGTAGAGAAAGCCCTTGCCTCTTTAGGCGAGGAAAACGTCATTACGCGCGACCCCAACGAGATCCTGCGTGCGGACAAGGTCATACTGCCCGGCGTCGGCGCATTTGGAGACGCGATGGGGAAGCTGCATCAGTATCATCTGGCTGATGTGATCCGCGAGGTGGCGGATAAGGGTACGCCATTTCTTGGCATCTGCCTTGGGCTGCAGCTGTTGTTTGAATCCAGCGAGGAGTCGCCCGGCGTGGAGGGGCTTGGCATCTGTAAGGGGCAGATCCTGCGGATACCGGACTGCGCGGGCCTGAAGATTCCTCACATGGGCTGGAATTCCCTGAACTTTGACCATTCGGGCCGGCTGTTTGCCGGCATACCGGAGGAGTCTTATGTCTATTTCGTGCACTCCTATTACCTGAAAGCGGCGGATCCTTCTATTGTGACTGCATCTACGCACTATTCAGTAGATATACACGCATCTGTCGAGCAGGGCAACGTCTTTGCCTGCCAGTTCCATCCGGAAAAGAGCAGTCAGGTGGGGCTTGCGATATTGAAAAATTTTGTGAATCTATGACATCTATAAAGGAGAAGAACAGACCTATGTTTACAAAACGTATCATCCCCTGTCTGGATGTAAAAAACGGCCGCGTGGTCAAGGGCGTGAATTTTGTGAATCTGAGAGACGCGGGCGACCCGGTCGAGATCGCGGCTGCCTATGATAAGGCAGGCGCGGATGAAGTAGTTTTTCTGGATATTACGGCCTCCTCGGACGCGCGCAATACGGTCGTGGATATGGTGCGCGAGGTGGCGAAGAAGGTATTTATTCCTTTCACAGTCGGCGGAGGCATCCGCACAGTCGAGGATTTCCGGCTGTTGCTGCGGGAGGGCGCGGATAAGATTTCTATCAATTCCGCCGCAATCATGAACCCGCAGCTGATTTCTGATGCCGCAGAAAAATTCGGACGGCAGTGTGTCGTGGTGGCGATTGACGCAAGGCGAAGAGCGGACGGCTCCGGCTGGAATATTTATAAAAACGGCGGCCGTGTTGATATGGGCATCGACGCTGTCGAGTGGGCGATGAAGGCGGATCGGCTGGGCGCGGGGGAAATCCTGCTTACCAGCATGGACTGCGACGGCACAAAGGCAGGCTATGACATCGAACTGACTCGCACGATCGCGGAGAACGTATCCGTACCAGTCATCGCTTCGGGCGGTGCCGGAACGATGGAGCATTTTTACGACGCACTGACGGAAGGAAAAGCGGACGCTGCGCTGGCGGCTTCCCTGTTCCATTACAAGGAGCTGGAAATCTGCGAGGTGAAGCAGTATCTGCGGGAGCGCGGGGTGAGCGTGAGACTGTGAGTGTCTTATCTATGAATAGTGTTTCACGAATAGAGATACTGGATAAACAGGAATACTGTTGAACCTTCAAGAGAAACAATGGTGTAAAGAAGAAATATAAGAGTAGCTTTGGAAATGCAGAGTTTAAGAAAGGGGAGAATACCGTGGCCGCAATATCCAATGACTGGCTGGTTCCGTTAAAACCGGAGTTTTCCAAGCCGTATTATGCAAAACTGTATCGTCAGATCAATGAGGAATACAAAAGCCGCGTGGTCTATCCGCCTGCGGAAGATATTTTCAACGCGTTTGCGTTTACACCTCTTTCTAAGGTGAAAGTCGTCATTCTGGGACAGGATCCCTATCATGAGGAAGGCCAGGCGCATGGACTCTGTTTTTCGGTAAAGCCCGGCACGGAAATCCCGCCGTCTCTGGTGAATATTTATCGCGAGCTGCATGAGGACTGCGGCTGCCGCATTCCCAACAACGGCTATCTGACGAAATGGGCCGACCAGGGCGTCCTTCTGCTCAACACGGTTCTGACGGTGCGTGCGCATCAGGCCAATTCTCACCGCGGCATCGGCTGGGAAGAGTTTACCGACGCGGCCATCCGCGCGGTGAATCAGATTGACCGCCCGATTGTCTTTATGCTCTGGGGACGTCCGGCACAGATGAAGAAGTCCATGCTTGACAATCCGAAGCACCTGATCCTCGAGGCCCCGCATCCGAGTCCGCTCTCCGCGTACCGCGGCTTTTTCGGCTGTCGCCATTTTTCCAGAGCAAACAAATTTTTAAAGCAGAACGGTATCGAACCGATTGACTGGCAGATTGAGGATCTGTAGATATTTGGTAATTTTATAGAGGTGCACTTTGGGGATACTGAACTGTTACGGTAATTGGTTATTGACGAGAAAATCATCAATGATTATAATAAATATGATATAGGTTGCGCTTGCAACTTGGTTCGGCATATTGGGTCGTTCCCATTATGGAGCGAAAAATTTGATTAAGGAGAGTGTCAAAATGAGAGATGTATATGACTTTGCAAAATTTTTCATTAAGAGTGGCGCTGATACGATGCCGAATACTTACGATGGTAATATGAAATTGCAAAAGCTTTTAGTCTTGGCAGATTTAGCGAGTATTGCAGAATACGGTGAGCCGCTGTTTGATGATCACGTGCTGGCATTTAAGAATGGTTGTGTGGTTGAGAAAGTACGTTTGAGGTATAAGAATGACTATATTGCATTTGAAAATGACAGCAAATTATTTCAACCAGATTTTTCTGAAAAAGAGTATGCAGTGCTAAACTTGATTATAGAAATATTTGGAAATGCTTCTGCAAAAGAACTTTCTGACATTAACCATGCATTTAAATTTTGGAAACTAGGATATGATAAGGGGACTAGTTCCACTGGTTATCATAACAAGGAAATGTCAGTTGTTGATATGATGTCCCAGCAGGATGATATTAGAAAAATGCAGGAAATCATATCTGCATATAGAGAGACGGCTCAAGATGTTACTGCAAGTGAGGTAATTAATGGTGTGACGTTCTATTTTGATGGTTTTGTATTAACAGATGATATAATCAACCAGTTAGAAAGCTTTTCATTATTGGCTGAGGATGACACTTATAGTGTTTATTTGGATGATGGAAAGTTGGTGATTTATTGATGAACTTTATGGAAGGGCAAGGTGTTCTGGGAAGAATTAGATTTGTCGACGGAGAATTTCCTGCTTATGACAGGACATATTTGGTTGTGACTGCAAATACAGATTATATTGAAGTGTTAAATGTATCATCAATAAGGGGCAAAGAACGCAAACTGGCATTTTCAACAAACGAACGGCTCAGATTATATAATCCACCATTTGTAATGCCTTCCTTTGTTAAACTGGATTCGTTAACAAGAGTTGATCATTCTGACTGGGTAAATCTTAAAATCCTTAATTCAGGAAAAACCCTCGATAAAGCAGAGTTATCCAGAATAAAAAGGATGTTATGAGGAAAACTGGCAACTGGATTTGATAAAAAAAACACACTTTATTAAAAAAAGAACCACTGCAAAAGATGGTTCTTTTTTTTATGATAATACAAGGGAAAATCACAAGATGGGAGAAGTGTGTATGAGAGGATATGAATATTTGGATGACAATGGCACTTTTCGGCTGCGCAGGCCGGATCAGACTAGCTATCTGTATTTCCCGATTGCAGGGGAAAATGGCCTGAAAGGAGCGATTACCCCGAAACTGAGCGGGGATTTAAAGATGGATCAGAATACCTTTGTGCTGCAGCCGGTGAGCGCGGAAGATCTGATGGAATCGAAGGCGGGGCGTAATTTCTGGTGCGTGACGGACGATGGCGTTTGTTGGTCGGCGGCGGGAAATTCTGCGGCGGCGGAGATGGAACAGTTTTTGAACGCGGGGAAGGATGATGGGGAACCGGTACTCACGGCTGGGCCGATGTGGCAGTGCGTGACACGCAAAGAGAAGCAGACTGGATTGACGGCATCAATTACGAATTTTGTGCCGGTGCGGGATGTCCTCACGGAAATGATGATCGTCAGGATACAGAATACCGGGGATAAAACCGTACGCTTTTCCCCAATCGCGGCGATTCCATTGTATGCGCGCAGTGCGGATAATATCCGCGACCACCGGCATGTTACGAGTTTGCTTCATCGAATCTATACGACGGAGGACGGCGTGTTTGTGAAGCCGACTCTTACGTTTGACGAACGCGGGCATCAGGTCAATACGAAGACCTATTTTGTGACGGGATGCAGTGGCAATGGAGAAAAGCCAATCGGTTTTTGTCCGGTACTGGAAGACTTTGTCGGCGAGGGCGGCAGCCTTTTATGGCCGGAAAAGGTTGTGCGCAATTTACCATTTGAAAAGCCTGGACGGGAATACGCCGGATATGAGGCTATTGGGGCGATACGGTTCGCAGATGTGACTTTGGAACCGGAGGAAGAAACAGCGTTTTTGATTCGGATCGGAATGGAAGAAGTTGAACAGCAAAGTAAAAACGATGCCGGATCTGTTGAAATACAGACCCTTCAGGAAGCAGAAGCAGTGCTGCAGGAAACAAAAAACTACTGGAACAACCGGATCAACGTGCGGCTGCAGACAGGAAATCCGGAATTTGACCATTGGATGTACTGGGTGACGTTTCAGCCGATTTTGCGGCGAATCTATGGCTGTTCATTTCTGCCGCACCATGATTACGGAAAAGGCGGGCGGGGCTGGAGAGACCTCTGGCAGGATTGTCTGGCGCTTCTGATCATGAATCCGGATGGGGTGCGTCAGATGATCATTGATAACTGCGGCGGCGTGCGTATGGACGGCACCAACGCGACAATCATCGGCAGCAGGCCGGGAGAGTTTATTGCGGACCGCAACAATATTACCCGTGTCTGGATGGACCATGGATTCTGGCCGCTGTTTACCGTAAAGTTTTACATAGATCAGACGGGGGACGCTTCTGTGCTGATGAAGGAGTGTCCGTATTTCAAGGATCGGCAGGAGATGCGTGGGACAGTGGTGGATGATGAGTGTGAAAATACCGATAAACCGGTGCTGCAGGATCAGGACGGGAAAATATACACCGGTACGGTGCTTGAACATCTTCTGGTGCAGAATCTGACCGCGTTTTATGAGACAGGAGAGCATGGGCATATGCGGCTGCGCGGGGCGGACTGGAACGACGCGCTTGACATGGCGCCTGACCGGGGAGAAAGCGTGGCATTTACGGCGGCTTACGCAATGAATCTGCAGACCCTCTCAGAGCTTCTTCTGTGGCTGAAGGAAAAAACGGGTATGACGCAGCTGGAGATTGCGAGGGAGATGGAAATCCTCTTTACGGCAGCGGAAAAACCGGACATTGCGGCAGGAGAGAATGATTGGCAGGAAATTCTGAAAAAATACTGCGCTTCCTGCTATCCGACCGTTTCAGGCCGAAGCGTCTTCCTCGATACGGAATATGCGGCGGGAGTGCTGAAAAGGATGGCGGAGCAGATACGCGAACATATCCGCAAGACAGAATGGCTGCAGGATGAGAACTGCGGCTGGTTCAACAGCTATTATGATAATCATGGAAGGGCTGTGGAGCATATTCCGTCTGCAAGAGAAAATGGAGAGAAAACCGCCGGCGATACGGAAGAACCCGGAACAGCAGAGGCGGCGGGAAGCGGATTCATGACCGCAGAACCCCGCATGATGCTGACCGGTCAGGTGTTTACAATCATGTCCGGGACCGCTACGGAAGAACAGACACGGCAGATCGTGCGGGCGGCGGACCGGTGGCTTTATAAAAAGGAACTCGGAGGCTATCGGTTGAACACGGATTTTAAAGAAGTAAAGACTGATTTAGGGAGAATGTTCGGATTTGCTTACGGACATAAGGAAAATGGAGCGGTCTTTTCCCACATGGCGGTGATGTACGGAAACGCATTGTATCGGAGAGGTTTTGCAAAAGAAGGCTATAAGGCTCTGGTCAGCCTGTTTGAGCAGGCTTCGGATTTTGAAATGAGCCGAATTTATCCGGGGATTCCGGAATATTTCAACGACCGCGGCAGGGGCATGTACCATTATCTGACCGGCGCGGCCAGCTGGATGATGATGACTGTGGTCACGGAAGTGTTTGGCGTAAGGGGCGATTACGGCGATCTGGTGCTGGAGCCGAAGCTGATGCGCGAACAGTTTGATGATGCCGGAAGGGCGGGAATTCAGACAGAATTTGCGCATAAAAGTTGGAATATCCATTACTGCAACCGGGAGCGGCTGGATTATGGCGAGTATGCAATCGAAAAAGTGTGGATCAACGGTCGGGCGCAGGAAATACAGGGAAGCGAAACGCTGTATCGGATGGCAAAGGAAGAGCTGGAACGGCTGCCGGAAGGGGCTGCAGTGTCAGTTGAGGTCGAGCTGGACAGAAAAAAGAGGAGGAGAGCATGAACAGAAAAGCAGAGGCATATACAATACAGGATTACGGGAAAAAGCCGACATTCGCCAGTTTTTTGCCGGGCATCAGCGGTATCAGGGGGATTCCGCTCTGGTGCTATTATGTCAACCGCGGACAGTGCATGGTGAGCTTTGGCGCGGAAAATAAGGACAAAGCGATCATGGAGTTTTTTCCTGCGCAGGACGCCTACCAGAACGCGAAACGCACGGGATTCCGCACGTTTTTGCGGGTGAATGGAGTATTCAGAGAGCCATTTGCGGATGAAAATGAAGTTCATGAAATGCGGATTTATAAAAACGGTCTGGAGCTGACGCAGGAGGCATCGGGTTTAAGAACAGAGACTTCGTATTTTACGCTTCCTGATGAAGAAATCGGCGCGCTGGTGCGGACGGTGACGGTGACGTATATGGGTGCCGGCGAGATGCCGGTCTGCGATCTGGAACTTCTCGACGGTATGCCGGCGGTAGTACCCTATGGTCTTTCTATTGAGATGACGAAGATGATGAAGGAGCTTTCCGTGGCCTGGATGGAGTCAGAGGTTATCGGAGACGGCATTAGCTGCTACCGGGTACGGGCGAGCATGGGAGATTCTACTGTTGTGCGTGCGGTGGAAGGAGCGAATTATTCGATTGGCACGACTGCGGACGGCACACGGATTACGGCTGTGGCAGATCCGCAGGCAGTGTTTGCGTACGACAGCTCGCTGGGATTTCCTGTGGTATTTGTGAAAGAGGGGCTGGATGGCGTCAATGCCTGCCCGCAGATGCGGAAGAATCGTTATCCCTGCAGCTTTTTCGGACTCAAAAAGACGCTGCGAAAAGGAGAGTCGGTGACCTTATATGAGGTGATCGGGCAGGCAGAGAGGATGAAAGAGCTGCGGGCTTTTGGAGAGAAAAAGCTGGATGCTTCGTATTTTGCCAGGAAAAAAGAGACCGCGCTTGCTCTCGGAGAAGAACTGGGAGCGAACATGGACTGCCATACTGCGGATCCGGTGTTTGATGAGTATTGCAGATATACCTTTATGGACAATGCTCTGCGCGGCGGCGTGCCTGTGCTGCTGGGAAGCAGCGAAGAAGCAATCGGTTCTGTGTCAGAGAAGCAAAAGGAATGTCCGCACACGATTGCTGATGATAAGAAAAATAGCCGGGCAGAGGCGAGTGCGAAAATGTTTTATGTTTACTCCAGAAAGCACGGCGACTTGGAGCGGGACTACAACTATTTTTCGATGATGCCGGAATTTTATTCGCAGGGAAACGGCAACTTCCGCGATGTGAACCAGAACCGCCGCTGCGATCCGCTGTTCTTCCCGTTCGTGGGTGATTTTAATGTGCGCACATTCTATTCGCTGCTGCAGCCGGACGGCTACAATCCGCTCGGTGTGGAAAAGATTACCTATGAGCTGGAAAAAGCAAAGTGCCCGGAGCTGTTCCCGGAAGAACATTCTCAGGCAGGGATGAAGGATTCAGTTAAAAAATTCACATTCACGCCTGGAAGTCTGTATCGGATGCTGGCGGAGAAATTATCGGAGACATCGGAAACGCATATGGTGCGGACACAAAACGCAGACAGCCAGAGTGTGGATTTTCAGAGTGCAGATGACAAGATCAATACTGTCTTTGATCGCTGCCTTTCTTTCGCGACGCCGCTTGTGAACGGCAACTTCGGGGAAGGCTACTGGACCGATCACTGGATCTACAATCTGGATCTGGTCGAGAATTATCTGCGCGTGTTTCCAGAAAAAGAGGAAGAACTGCTCTACGCGCCGGAATGCACCTGGTTCCGCCCGCAGGCCGGTGTGCTGGAGCGGAGAAAACGCTATGAAAAGACGGAGCAGGGAATTCGCCAGTATCACTCCCTTACGGAAGTGCCCCCTCGCTATGCATCGGCGGCAGAACGCGCCGCCCATTCAGAGAACGCTTCGCGTTGGTGCGGCGCTGAAGATTTGAAAGCAAAACCAGGCTGCGAGAATGATTTGCTGCTTTGTGACGACTATGGAGCAGGACATGTGATCCATGCGACAATCATGGAAAAGCTTCTGATGCTCTGCACGACCAAATTCGCCGCGCTGGACGCCTACGGCATGGGAATTGAGATGGAAGGCGGAAAACCGGGCTGGTACGATGCGCTGAATGGTCTGCCGGGACTTCTGGGTTCCTCGGTCTGCGAACTTGGAGAGCTCTCCCGTGTGCTGGAATACACGATCCGTTCCCTGAAAAAATATAGGCGGGATGTGGAGACATTGACGGAGATGGCGGAGTTTTTCAGTGATGTTCGGGAAATCGCGCAGGAGGAAAAGGAAGATCTGCTTTCTCCGGGAGAGAGCCTTTCCTTCTGGAACCGCGTCAACGACGCAAAAGAGGCGTACCGCGCGAAAGTTTACAACGGAGTGAGCGGCAAAAAGGCGACGTTAAAAGCAGAAGAGCTGATATCTGCGCTGGAAGAATGGCTTTGCCTGGTCAATGCTGGGCTTCAGAAAGCGACCGCGGCAGCGGACGGCATCTGCCCGTCTTACTTCTATTATAATGTGACTGCGTATGAGGAGAGCAGCGAAGGAATTCTGCCGACTCATTTTGAACAGGTAAGCCTCCCACATTTCCTTGAGGGACCGGTGCATGCCCTGCGGCTTCCTGCGCCGGAGTCCGAAAAGAAAAAACTCTATGAGCGCATAAAGGAAAGTGAACTGTATGACAAGAAGCTTTCCATGTACAAGGTCAATGAACCCCTTGCGGGAAGCTCGTTCGAACTGGGACGCTGTATGGCGTTCACGCCGGGCTGGCTGGAAAACGAGTCCATCTGGCTGCACATGGAGTACAAATATCTTCTGGAACTGCTGAAATCCGGTCTCTACGAAGAATTTTTCCGGGATTTCCACGCCGCGGCGGTGCCGTTCCTGAATCCGGAAGTATATGGCAGGAGCGTTTATGAGAATTCCTCTTTCCTCGCAAGCAGCGCGAACCCCGATCCGCGCGTGCACGGACGCGGTTTCGTAGCCCGCTTAAGCGGCTCCACAGCGGAATTCATCCATATGTGGACGTTAATGATGTTTGGAAAGCAGCCGTTTGCAATGGATGAAAAAGATCAGACTTTAACATTGTCGCTGTGCCCGGCTATTCCCGCCTGGCTGATTCCGGCGGACGGCATTGTCGAGGCGCGGTTCCTTGGAAATATCACCGTGCGTTACCATTTCCCGGAGCAGAAGGACTATCTGCCGGGGCAGTATGAGATTGAAAAAATGATTTTGCAGTATGCTGACATGGAAGAAGACATTGGCTGCGGCAGCGGATCAGAACGGAGTGCTTCAGAAGAGAGCATTTTAGAAATGGAGTTCGATACAGGCATCCTGCCGCAAAAGGCTGCGCTGGATGTGAGAGAGGGGAAAGTAAAGGGGATGGAGGTATATTTGCATTCCACTACTACGTAAAAGCCAGATGGCTGCTTTTACGCTAAAAAAACGACACCTTAATAAAAAATAAACCACTTTTTTTACCGCTCAGAATTTTTATAATGAACTCAGCTTTGAAACAGAAGTAAAAAATTAAAGGAGGAATATGAAATGAAGACAAGAAAAATGATGGCAATGCTTCTTGCGGGTACGATGGCCGTATCCATGGCATCGGTTGGCATCACCGCTTCCGCGGAAGGGTATGAGGGCGAGAGCCTCGTGATCTGGACACTGGCAAATGATTTGATTGATTTTGGTGACCGGTTTGCGGAGACGTATGGTGTGGAGGTTGAAACGGTCGTGATTGAACCGGCAAACTATCCGACCAAGATACAGACTGCGCTTCTTGCTGGTGAGTCCGAGCCGGACATCATCGTGGCAGAGCCGCAGATGCTTGGAAGCTTCTATGGTGCAGGCTTCTTTGCAGATCTGGATCAGTTTGGTGCACAGGATTATGCAGACCAGATTGTTGATTATGTATGGCAGGCAGGCCAGAGCTCGGACGGTGTACAGAGAGCAATCTCCTATCAGATCACACCGGCAGGCATTTACTATCGCCGCGATATCGCACAGGAAGTGTTTGGCACGGAAGACCCGGATGAGATTGCAGAGCTGTTTGCAGATTATGACACGATCCTTGAGACCGCACAAACTCTGAAAGACGCAGGCTATCGTATTTTCGCATCGGATGCGGAGATGAATTATTTCTCCGGCGACGAAGCGTGGGTAGTGGACGGCGCACTGAATGTTGCACAGTCCAGATATGATTACATGGATCTTTGTATCGCACTTTATCAGAATGATCTGACCGCGTATGCGAACCAGTGGTCGACTCCGTGGTATCAGGCGATGGCAGGCGAAGTGCCGATCCTGACCGCTGATATTCAGAGCTACTCTGATGATTCTGTAAACGTATGGGATTCCGAGTCCTTCGCAGAGGCGACAGCGGACTATGAGACGACAGAAGTATTTGCGTTCGGTCTTCCGAGCTGGGGCGTACTGACCATGAGAGACAACGTAGGTGAGACCTCCGGCCTCTGGGGCGTATGCGCAGGCCCGAGCTACGGCTTTGGCGGCGGTACATTCATCGGTATTTCTTCTCAGTCCAAGAAGCAGGAACTGGCATGGGAGTTTGTGAAGTTCTGTACGCTGAACGAAGAGACTGCTGAGTGGTGGATTGAGTACTCCGAAGGCGATGCGGTTTCCCTGATCTCTGTACTGGAAGCACACGCAGACGATGAGAATGAGGTTTATGGTGGGCAGCACCTGAATGAACTGTGGCTGGAGCTTGCAGAGGGCATCGATTATTCCCTAGTTACATCTTATGATACCGCTATCGGCGATGCGTGGGGCAGCGCGATCTCCTCTATCAAGACCGGAGAGATGTCCAAAGAGGATGCGATCAGCAACTTCTATGATACGATTGAATCTACTTATCCGGAACTGACCATTACAAGAGAGTAAGTATAAGTAAGCAGAAGTAACTGTGAAGGAACTGAACAGTTTCAGGCAGAATGCCCCTCTGACAGGGTTGAAAAAGTACCTGTAAAGCTGCAAGGCATTTACAGGAATTGAGGAGGCGCCAGACATCCAGAAGCGGGTGCCTGGCGCCGGGTGCTTTTTGCAAATTGATGCGCCGCGGTGCTCCGGCGGCGGCGAGGCTGACGGAATACCGCGGCGCATCCAAAAAGTTGGAAAAGAGGAAATCCTATGAAAGATAAACCCGTAAAAAGAAAGAACGCTTTGGACAGGTATAACCGGATGGGCTACCTTTTCTGCGCTCCGTTTGTGATCGTATTTCTGATCTTTTCTGTGTACCCGGTGCTCCGGACACTCTATATCAGTTTTACAGACGCCAAACTGACGACGCTGAATTCAAGTTTTACCGGATTGTCCAATTACATAAGAGTCATCAATGACAAATTTTTCTGGAAAGCGCTTGGCAATACCATACGGATCTGGGGTGTGAACATTGTCCTTCAGCTGGGGCTGGCGTTCCTGCTCACAATCGTATTCAGTGATGTGAAGTACAAAATGCGCGGACTCGGCATTTTCCGTGCACTGTATTATCTGCCGAATATCATCGCCGCGACTTCCATCGCATTTTTGTTTTCAACGCTTCTGGACTGGCGTTATGGTACGTTCAATCAGATCATCAATATGATCTACAAACTCTTTGGACAGAGCTACAACCCGATTGACTGGCTTGGTTCCTCCTCGACGGCGGGCTATGTGATCGCGGTGATCAGTGCCTGGATGTGGTTCGGCAATTCTTTTATTATGCTGATGGCCGGTGTGCAGGGTATCTCAAAGGAATACTTTGAGTCTGCTGCCATTGACGGCGCGAACCGCTGGAAGATTTTTGGAAAGATTACGCTTCCGCTGCTTCGCCCGATCATGCTGTATGTGACCATCACGTCTCTGATCGGCGGTCTGCAGATGTTTGATCTGCCGTATCTGATGGCCAGCAAGAGCAGCGCATCGTATCAGTCTGTTCAGACGGTGGTCATGTATCTCTATAAATTCGGCTTTGAGACCGGGACGACTCAGATTGGCTATGCATCGGCAATTGCTTATGTGTTATTCCTGATCATTCTGGTGTGCTCACTCGTTCAGCTGAAATTCTTGAATAAGGAGGATTGATTGTATGTCTACATGGGATAATATAAAAAAAGGAATCCTTTATTTCCTTCTGATCCTCCTGGCGGTAACCTGCCTGATTCCGTTTCTTCTGATGATGGTCAATGCCACGAGAAGCGGAAGTGAGATCGTGAGCTCGTTCACGCTGATTCCAAGTACGCATCTGAAAGAAAACTGGGAAACGGTATTTTCCTATTTTAATCTGTTCAAGGGTATGCTAAACAGTGTCCTTGTAGCGGTACCCGCGACGCTGCTGTGCGCGTATTTTTCCTCTCTGACGGCTTATGCGCTGGCGATGTACAAGTTCAAGGGAAGCAAGGTCCTGTTTTATACGATCCTCGTTTTCATGATGATTCCGGGACAGCTGAGCCTGATCGGTTTCTACAACTTATGTACTTCCCTGCACCTGGTCAACTCCTACATCCCGTTGATCATACCGGCAATCGCCTCTCCCGGAACGGTATTTTTCTTAAGACAGTATGTCCTGTCAACCCTTCCGCCGGAGCTGATCGAGGCGGCGAGAATTGACGGCGCAAGCGAGGTTTATTCGTTCCACAGAATCGTGATTCCAATCATGTCTCCGGGTATTGCGACCATGTCGATCGGCTGCTTCATCGGTAACTGGAACAGCTACCTGCTGCCGATGATCATTCTGAACAAGAATGAGAAGTTCACTTTGCCGGTTATGATGGCGACATTGAAAGCGTCCACCGATATCAACGCGAACCAGGGTGCGATCTACCTCGCGGTAGCGATTTCTGTCATCCCGATCATTATCGTGTTCTGCTTCTGCTCGAAGTACATCATCGGAAGTATTTCCGCGGGCAGCGTGAAGGGCTGACCGGCAGGATGCATGAAAATATAGTTCCCGGAACGCCGGGGCGCCTGGTGCGCCCCGGTATTTCTGGTTTTTCTCGCGTTTTACCCGTTTATACAATATGATTTGCTATTTATTATGACTATTGATATAATACCTAACTTTGGGAGTTAAATCAAAAAAGTAGTGCTAAGCCAAGGCTTAAAACCTGTGGCTTAGCATTTTTTTGATT
>JAJBVD010000043.1 GCA_020859985.1 Clostridiales bacterium | reverse complement strand
ATACTTCATGAACTCTTCTACATTAACCTGAGAAGTCCTGGTATCAGCGCCTTCCTGCATCTTTCTGTAGAATACGTCAAATGGCATCGACTGACCAAGATCGTCCGGATATTCTTTGCCGTCCAGGAAATAATGCATGCAGGTGTAATGAATATCACGCCCGTCCAGATGCTCCTTTGTCAGATCCACAGTCGAGCAGCAGCTTAAGATAAAATTCTGTTTCATAACTTTCCTCCGCCTATTATAACGTTATATGGTGTTTCACGTCTATACTTTGCAGTTTCAAAATGTTCTCTTGTAGTTTCAAAAACCATATCTTGTATTCGAATAAATACTAAGCCACGCAGGCGGAATTGTCAAGCATTTCTTATATGAGTATTTCTTCTTAAGTCGATTTTCATTCAAAGAATTCTCTCATTCGGGCAGTTCTTATAATTCAAGTTTTCTTCTTCGCGCAGGTTTCGCCTCATTTCGATGACGGAATTCCATCAAACGGCTCTGTGAAAGCGCATCCCCATGTCTTGCCGCATACCCGGAAAGAAAATCCAAAAGAGAATCGGACTCCCCGGGCTGTGCATCCGGCCTCATCATTGTCTCCGCGAAGGATGCCGGACGGGAAGCCCTGCAGGCTGCAAACCGCTCCAGAAACCATTGCAGGCCCCCGGGGTCTTTCTGATCCAGAAAATAACAGCCAAAAGACCGCACGTTTTCCCGCACATAAGTATCATAATGATTTTGCTCAGGTTCCCCTAAATGATATGGAAAACGCAGCCGTCCCAGCACCAGCTCGGCCAGGAGCCGGGAATCCTCCTGCGCCCGCGCATAAGGAAACAGAGAATCATACAATGTGAAATCGAAACGTTTTCCCTGAAAGCAATTGCGGTATCGGATGCCAGTCCCGTGAACGTGGGTCTCCAGAATCCGCGCCGGAGTGTTCTCCACACCTTCCTCATAAAACTCCGGAAATGTAAGTACCGCCTGTTTATTCTGATAGTAAAATTCTACACACAGCTCCTCCGGAAGCTCGTCCAGCACCTGTTTCAGCCCGGTCTCCTCCTCCGGATCCGCATGTACACAGAGTTCTCTAACCCTGTGGCATCCGGTAAACACGCCGCTCTCCCAATCTTTAAGGCTGCCCGAAAATTCCAGCCTCCGCAGATGCCCACAGTTGTAGAAACAATAACGGCCGACCCTTGTTATCGTCTGCGGCAGAGTGATTTCTTCGAGGCGGTCTCCGCAAAGAGCATCCAGGTCTGATAAGTGGTCAGCGTCTCTCTGACTGTCTTCTCCCGCGTCCGCAGTATCGCAGGCATACCGTACCCCAGAAAGCGCGGCTGGGTCCATGTGTGCGGAAAACGCGTACGCGCCCAATTCGCGGACAGGCAGCCCGTCAATCCGTTCCGGAATCCGCACAATCCCGTCACGCGAAAAACAGCGCAGGATCACTGCGCCGTCTTCCTTTTTTTCATATGCAAATGACGGATACATAAAATCATTCATCTCCGTCTCTCCTTAATATCATTACATCCGCGTCAGCACAAAGATATCGTAAATCGCCCGGATTGCACGCTCGAAATCATCATCTTTCACACCAATAATGATGTTCAGCTCGCTGGAGCCCTGATCGATCATCTTGACATTGATATTCGCGTGCGCGAGTGCGGAGAAAATACGTCCCGCTGTACCGCGCATCGCCCGCATGCCGCGTCCCACGACCGCGATCAGCGCGAGATCGGATTCCAGATCCAGGGTGTCCGGATTCACCGCGCGATGAATGCCGGAAATCACGCTCTGCTCCTTCTGCATGAATTCACTCTGATGCACAATGACGGAAAAGGTGTCAATCCCCGACGGTACATGCTCAAATGAAATGCCGTTTTCCTCAAAAACCTGCAGCACCTTGCGTCCAAAGCCGATCTCCGAGTTCATCTGGTCTTTTTCGATTGTGACCGCACAGAAGCCCTTCTTACCCGCGATGCCGGTGATCGTATAAGCCGGCTGACGGCAGGTATTCTCCACGATCAGGGTACCGGGATCCTGCGGACGATTCGTATTTTTAATATTGACCGGAATGCCTTCCTTACGGAGCGGGAAAATTGCATCTGCATGCAGAACCGTCGCTCCCATGTAGGAAAGCTCACGAAGCTCGCGGTAAGTGATCGTCTCGATCGTCGCCGGATTCTCCACCAGATGCGGGTCGCAGAGCAGAAAACCGGACACATCCGTCCAGTTCTCATACAGATCCGCATGTACCGCACGCGCCACGATCGATCCTGTGATATCGGAACCACCGCGGGAAAACGTCTTGATGCTCCCGTCCGGCATCGCGCCGTAAAAGCCCGGGATCACAGCCGTCTCCATTCCTTCCAGCCGCGCTTTCATGACATCATTGGTCTTCTCCGGCTCAAAAACGCCATCTTCATCAAAGCAGACGACTTCCGCCGCATCCACAAACGGGAAGCCCAGATACGCAGACATCACCTTGCCGTTCAGGTATTCGCCGCGGGAGGCCGCGTAATCACTGCCCGCCTGCTCCTCAAACCGCTTCTTTATCTCATCAAATTCTTCTGAAAGGTCCAACTCCAGACCAAGGCCGTCGATAATCTCCTGATACCGCGCCGCGATTGCCGCAATCTTACCGCTGATATCCTGCCGTCCGGCTGCATGATAGCAGTCGTAAAGCATATCCGTTACTTTAATATCATTGGAATAGCGCTTGCCGGGCGCTGACGGCACCACATACCGGCGTTCCTTCTCAGCATGAATGATAGCCCCGACCTTGCGAAACTGTTCCGCGCTCGCCAAAGAGCTCCCACCAAACTTCACTACTTTCTTCATTGTGATAAATCCTCTTTCCTGCTGCTGTAATAATTATAGTAAACGACGTAAGTCGTTTTACTTTGCGCCTGACGCAAGGCAGCCGTAAGCTGCCATTCCTCATGCGTCAGTGTGCATCAATTATAGTGAATGACAAAAGAATTCTGTCATTCACTATAATCAGACTGACCGCCAGCGATCACATCTCCCATCCCGTAATACCCGGCTGGTTTTCCGGCAAGGAATGCCGCTGCCTGCACAGCGCCTTTCGCAAAAATGCTTCTGGAATAGGCCGTATGCTTAATCTCAATCACCTCATCAAGTCCCGCGAAGATCACCTCATGCTCGCCGACAATCGTGCCGCCGCGCACTGCGCTGATACCAATCTCGGACTTCTCACGGCGTTTTTTCTCCTGACTCCGGTCATATGTGTATTCATATGCGCCATCCATTGCCTCGTTGATGCTGTCAGCGAGCGCGATCGCGGTCCCGCTCGGCGCGTCCAGCTTGCGGTTGTGATGCTTCTCGACAATCTCAACATCAAATCCGGCAGGGGCAAGCACCTTCACTGCATCCTTCAGCAGAGACTGGATCAGATTAATGCCAAGCGACATATTCGCTGACTTTAAGATCGCCACCTTTTTCGACGCAGCCGTAATCTGCTCCAACTGCTCCTCGCTGTAACCTGTCGTGCAAAGCACCGCCGAAACCTGCTTTCCCACACAGTAAGCAAGCAAGCCGTCCAGAGCCTTTACAGAGGAAAAATCAATCACCACATCCGCCGCCACATCACAATCTGCGGGGGAGGCAAACACCGGATAAGGCGTTTTCCCCGAATCAACCACATCAAAGCCTGCCACGATCTCCATACCGTCCTGCTCCGCGACGATATCCGTCACAACCTGACCCATATGTCCGCAACAGCCGCTCATAATTATTCTTACCATTCTAATATTCCTCTCCTGCTAAAGCCTGTGGAAAAATAAAGCAATCCGCAGATCATCTTACAAAAGTCCATACTCTTTCATCGCCTTCTCAAGCCGCGCGGCATTCGCTTCTTCCATCTCAAACAGCGGCGCACGAAGCGGACCGACCTCCATGCCCAACAAATTCAGCGCTTTCTTGACAGGAATCGGGTTCACCTCGCAGAAAAGCGCCTCGACCAGATCAATCGCCTTCAGCTGCAGCTCACAGCTCTTCTTGATGTCTCCTTCAAAAAAAGCTTCCGTAATCTCGTGCGTCTGACGCGGTGCAATATTGGAAAGCACTGAGATCACGCCGATGCCGCCGAGCGCCATGATCGGAACGATTTCCGCATCATTGCCGGAGTACAGATCCACCTGTCCGTCCGCCAGACTCATCAGCTTCGCGATCTGCTCAATATTTGCGGAAGCCTCTTTTACTGCCACGATATTTTCCACATTTTTAGCCAGCCATACGACCGTCTCCGGCAGAATATTACAGCCGGTACGGCTTGGCACATTATAGAGGATAATCGGTAAAGACACTGACGCCGCAATCTTTGAATAATGCTTTTTCAATCCGTTCTGAGTCGCCTTGTTGTAATAAGGACTCACCAGAAGAAGTCCGTCAACTCCCATCTTTTCTGCTTCTTTAGAAAGATAAATAGCGGTCTCCGTCGAGTTTGAACCAGTACCCGCGATAACCGGAATCCGCTTCGCCGTCTTCTCAACCACATAGCGGATCACATCAAGGTGCTCCTCATGAGAAAGTGTCGAAGATTCACCAGTCGTGCCGCAGACAATAATGGCATCCGTGCCGCCCGCGATCTGCATCTCCACCAGCTCGCCCATCTTCTCATAATTCACCGTGCCGTCCTCATGCATCGGTGTCACAATTGCTACTCCCGCTCCCTTAAAAATAGCCATATCGCATCCTCCTTTTAACATACGTAAGGGACTGGCGAGCAGTCCCAAAGAATACGAATCATTCCCGGGATAGCTCTCCATCGCCTTGCGATGACAGTCATGCGATTCTTCACCGCATGCCCAGAAAGTCAGTCTCAGATTTCTGCCTCTCTTCGGCGTGCTCCCCTTTCCGCAGCCCTCGCTCGTGTCTGAACACGTCCGGCTGTGTACTGATGAACCACGCAACCTCTATCCTTTTTAAACACGGAACCGCTCTTACCTGTTATATAGTATGTTCCCGGCAGTTCAATGTCTCTGTTGTTTTCCTACTATAACACTCATAGAAAATCCTGTCAATCTATCTTTTCAATCACAGTCTTTCACACTTAAGATCTGCAGAGCGGCATAGGCTGCCTCCAGATACGGATTCTCCGCCTTTGCGAATTCACCCGCGTCTGAGAGCTCTGTCAGCTTCGGATCAATCGGCATCTTACCTGCGACGAGAATCCCCATCTCATCGGCGACCTCCTGAATCTTGCTCTTTCCAAACACCGGAATCTCTTTTCCGCAGTCCGGACAGACCAGATAGCTGTAATTCTCGATCAGGCCGAGCACCGGAATATGCATCTCTTCTGCCATCTTATACGCCTTTTTCACGATCATCTTCACCAGATCCTGCGGCGACGTCACGACAAAAATACCGTCCACAGGCAGAGACTGGAAAACAGTCAGCGGCACATCACCGGTTCCCGGAGGCATGTCCACAAGCAGGTAGTCCAGCTCGCCCCAGATGACGTCATGCCAGAACTGTTTCACCAGGCCGGCCAGAATCGGTCCTCTCCAAATCACCGGATCCTCCGGGTTCGGCAGCAGCAGGTTGATCGACATCACCTTGATGTCGTTTTCCGTCAGCCTCGGGAGAATTCCTTCTTCACTTGCCTCCGCAAGCCCTGTCAGCCCGTACATCCGCGGGATGGACGGACCCGTGATATCCGCGTCCATGATACCGACGCGGTAGCCTTTCGACGCAAGCAGGTTGGCCAAAGACGCGGTCACCATGGATTTCCCCACGCCGCCCTTTCCGCTGACGACCCCGATCACATGCTTTATATCCGAATATGCATTCATCTCCTCCAGCATACTCTGCGGCTGTCCGCCGTTCGCACTCGGGCAGCCTTCGCAGCTCTCTCTGTCGCAGCTTGACGCGCTGCTGCATGTAGTACTATCCGCCATTTTTCATTCCTCCTGATCATTCTTCATACATTTGCTTATTTTATGCCTGTTCTTTTTATTTGTAAAGGATATTTCAGAAATTCGCGCCATCCTCCTCAAGCAGCCGCCGTAAGTACCGTGCTACCACCCGCGCAAAGCCGGATGTGCTGCGAATGTAAGTAAAATCCTTTCCAAATATCCGTTTTTCCGCCATCAGATCCTTTTCCAGCCCGGTAAAAACGCCCAGCACACAAACGCCCTGACCGCGAAGCTTCCGTACCTCATAAGCCGTGTCCTGCACTGCATAGTCGCCGCAGTACGTATGGGGATTGCGGCTGTTCGGGCGGTTGACAATAATGTCGTTCGGCCTGCCATCGCTTAATATGATCAGGATTTTTCCTTCCTCCTGCCGCTGCAATAACGAATCTCCCACCGCGCGGATCGCCAGTCCGTCGCGGTTGTTCGAGGAACCCACAAGGTTCAAAAGCCTGCGATTTGCCTCCCGCGGGTCGTCGTACCCGCGAAATCTCTGCAGCACCGTATAATCCCAGAACGTGCAAAAACCGGTGATCTGCAGGGGAATCTTATTGATAGCAAGCGATTCCGCCAGAATATAGGCCTGCAGCGCCACCTCACTCTGCCGGTCACGCTGCGACCCGCTCGCATCGATCAGGATATCTACCGCAAAGTCTGAATGATTGCGCCGCAGATTTTTTTCAAACAGCCTCCCCGGCGTTTCCTTGCGGCCCACCTGCCACAAACGTCCGGGAACGATTGCCCCCGCGTATGCTGCCTGCCGTTCCGGCTCGCTCCTGCGGTTCAGGGTGCGCCGCAATTCATCAGACAATTGCTCTACATTCCGCAGAATCAGGTGATGATGATTGCGAAAATACACCCTGTTCTTTTCCGCATATCGTCTTGCATTGACATACTGTGCGTTTGACAAAACAGGATTTTCCAGAATCCCATCCGTATAATAAAGACTGCAGTCGACATGCGCGCCCCTGCAGAGCCGCAGATTTTTCTGCTTTTGCTCCTGCTCATTCAGGTAAGACCTGCCAAAATTCAGCTCCATATAGGAATACATTTTCCGGGCGGCTTCCCCATCAATCACAACCACCCGGCGCTTCGCTTTTTTCGGCTGCTTATGTCTCTCATCCGGTTCTTCATTCAGAGAAGAGACTGCCTGATTCATCTGATTGAAATACTGATCCAGCACGTCTTCGGAAATCTCTTCCTTTAAAAAATCGCTCCAGTCAAACTCTTTCAGATCCTCCAGCGTCACCGAAAGCACCTGATTCAGGTCTCCGTGTTTCCGCTCAAAGCTGCGGTCGATCAGGGAATTGTAAAGCGCGTCGACTGTGCGGATGATGTCCATTGTGGTGACAACGTGATTTTCCAGTCTCCGGATTGCCTGCACGCTCTCCCGTACCTGCTTTCCTCCTCCTTCATCTCCATAAAGATACTGTTTCAAAAGCGCGATCTTGATCCGCCCGGGCAGTGTGGCGCTCATCTTGTTGAAAGAATATTCCAGCAGATCCGAAAAAGCCTTCTCCCGAAGTTCAGGGACCCCCGGACGCTCCGCGGCAACAAGCGGCCAGGAAGCCGCATCCACGCAAAGCTGTGCCAGCTCTGTCAGCGGTCCCTCGTCCGCGCCGCAATACACCTTTTTGACCAGATACAGGGCAAATTCATTTTTATCATAAAAACGTGCAAACGCTCCCTGCTTTACTGCGTCATACAGAGAAATGTATTTTGACCGCTCATAGGACTCCACGTCCGGCTTCGTATCCAGCGCGTAATCGCCACTGACAGTCCACATCAGGTTGCGAAGCCGGCTCTCTGTCTCCGCCTGAAAGTCCATTTCATCCAGCTTATCGTACATATGTGATGCCTGTTCCCTCATTCCTGTTTATTCTGATTTCGTGTAACTGTTCAGTAGCTTCACAGTTACGAGCACAAAGCAATAGCGCAGCAGTCCGGTCTGCCGTCACTGAAAGACATCCCCCGGCGTCCAGCTCTCAGGAATTCTCGTCATCACGATATCCTCCACCAGTTCCCGTTCAAAGAGATCAAAGCTCTTATTGACGATGCCCATCCGCACCGCGAGCCTTGGAGATAGTCCCGCGCGCACGGTCTTCAACGCACCAATCAGGCCGCGCAGATCGAGCGGCTTCGTCGAGATTTCGCTGTTATTCGCCTTGGTCTGAAGATCGAGGAACAGCCCACAGATCTGCCGCAGTCCCTCCTGTGTAAAATCAGGGAAGGTGTTTGTCAGAATATAGTGCAGCGATTCCTCCGTCACAGGCGGCATCTCAATCACCAGAAAGCGTGACACCAGCGCCTCGTTCAACTCCCTTGTGCCCGCATAGCCATAATTCATCGTCCCGATAAAGCGGGTCGCGTCATGCAGGTTGATCTTCTCATAGCCCGGCACATCCAGAATGCGGCGGTAGTCCAGCGTCGCATGCAGGACCGAGACTGCGTCATTTTTCGCCATATTGATCTCGTCAAAAATGCCGAAGCCGCCGCCCACCGCACAATCATATACCGGGCCGGTGCGCAGCTGCACTTCATTATTCCGAAACGTATCCGTCCCGATCAGGGAGCTGCTGTCCATATTCACATGGAACGAAATATTCCAGGAAGGTCTCCCGAACACCCACGCCAGATTCTCTGCCAGAAGATTTTTCCCTGTCGCCTTCGAGCCCGTCAGCAGAATATTTTCTCCCTGCAGCAGTGCCGCGGCTGCCATCTCAAAAGTCTCCCTGCCATAATAAGCCAATGCGGGAGCCGTAATGCGATCCCGCTGTTTTTCTTCCGCAGGATGTTTCATGCGAAATTCCTGTATTGCATCCAGAAGCGCAGAATCTACGTCCTGGTCACACAACGCCTGAAAGATTCGATCCATTTTATGTCCCTTCCATTCCGTTTATTGAGCCTCTTGCAGCCCATTATTTCATTGTCCTTCACTGCCTCATCAGATACAAGCTTTCATTTTTCTAAACATCCGCGCCATATTCGTCCAGAATCAGAGAACCGTTGCGGCCGCTGATATGTACCGCAAAGCAGCGCTCCTCTCCCGCTTCATCTGTAAAAGAGATACCATAAGCAGTCATATCCCCATAGAAAGAAATGCCCGCCACAAATACGTCTCCTTCGGAAAGCTCCGGTATCGTATACCGTTCTTCCACCGTCTTCCACTCGCCTTCCTCATCATATTCGAGCAGAGAGAATGTCACATCCTTCAGCTCTTCCTTCGGCCGAAAAGCCAGTGTCGTCTCCGAATCGTCAGAGACATATTCCAGATAATCTTCTTCAATGACAATCTGGTCGCTGGCAAACACTGCCGTAACAGGCTGCTCATTCGTCTCCTCAGATAGCGCTTCCGAAAGATCAATCCAGCCTATTCCAGATTTCAGGCTGCCCCAGAGAACGCCCTCCGAATCCTTTGCCTCTTCCACGATCGTAAACGTACCCGCAGAATAAATCGTCCAGACATAACTGTAATCATAGCCAGGGCCGTCAAATACCGGCAAATCGTTCCGCGTGATCCGGACGGTATACGGGAACTCATTACCAGTTTCCGCATCAGAAACGGTTTTCTTCTCATAATATACCGTGTCTTCATCAGTTACCAGAGTATGCCCGTTCTCTTCTCCGTATCCGCCATTAATGAGTATCGAGCCATTCTCGTCCCACTCGATTGTCTCCACTGTCACTTCTTCGCCCTGCAGGACAATAATGTCTCCCTCTTCCATAAGATTGACATCCACCAGATCAAAGAGTTCTGTTTCTTCCTCTGAATCTGTGGCAGCCGGAAGCGGACAGATCACTGTCGTTTCTGCAGTATTCGTCTCCGCATAAGCCGTTTCTCCTGCACAGAAATAAGATGCAATCATCAATGCACACATAAAAATCTTCCATTTCTTCTTCATTTTCCTCTCCTCCTTTTCGCAAAATTAACATCTGATATCTTTTTGTGGATATGCAACCATGTTCCGTAACTGTTCAGTACCTTCACAGTTACGGGAAAAAGTCCATTTAAAATTGCTACGCGATGGGACTTTTTCCTGTAAAATGTACGTTTTCATACGTACCTCGCTGTGAGTGCGAGGTACTGTCCTTTATGATTACAAAGTTTCTTATATGCAGTATATCAATTATGGGGATTGTCTGTAAAGAATAATATCCTTAAGAATTATGAAAAACGTTCGTTGTTTTTTCTCTTCGTATATGATACCATATAAAAAACGCAATGACCCGTAAAGAGGAAGTGATGCCTGATATGAACAACTACAATCGTATGTGGGATTTTCCCGTCGCCGAAGGGGTTTCCTTTCCCGACGCTAATCGAGTACACCCACTTATGCAGAAACGTATCGACAGACTCATTCAGGAATTAACCAAAGACAGCAACATTCAAAAAATCGTATTATTTGGAAGCTCGCTCGAATTCCGATGCGACAGTAATAGTGATATCGACCTTTATATTGAAAAATACGACAGGGAAAAAGCTTTACGGTCTTTCCCCGATTTAGACTGTGAAGTGGATGTGATCACAAATCTGCCTCACGAATCCAGCTTATACAAAGAAATTGACAAAACCGGTCTGCTTTTATTTGAAAGAGTGTAACCGATGATGGTGCCTAACAGTAAAGGAGTTTTTTATGTGTGATATCCGACTGTTTCGAAGTGCAAGAATGGATTATGAAACTGCGCAAATGATCTGGCGGGAACAGACAGCCGATGAGATGATTTTAAATAATGCCGCTTATCACCTGCAGCAGGCCGTAGAGAAAATTCTAAAAGGAGCTCTGGAATGTGTGGGGGTAACGGTTCCCTATTCACATAAGATCAGCAAGCTTGTATCCATGATTACCAACAATGGCGCCAATCTCGTGGTAACCGACTGGCTGGATGACCATGCAGAAATGTTGAGTGAATGGGAGACCGAAACACGTTACAACATGGATTTTCTTGTTGAAAAACGCAAACTGGACAAAGCCATGGAAGAAGTCAGAAACTTCATGGAAATTAACGGCATAAAGGATGAGCTGCGATCGGAGCTTCTGAATCCCGAAAAAAAAGCCCGATTGCTGCAATGCCTTCCGGAAAAGAAAAGGAATTGCTCCGCATTCGAACTCAACTGCTACTATATTTTATTTAAGAAAAAGCTGTAACTCGCATCAAAATGACGAAAAAGGCAGCGTGGCTATATCTCCGTAAACGAATATCGCTGCCGGATGCCGGACGCTACGATATCATATACGATCGTGCCGTCCTGCTGCACGTATTTTTCCCAGGAAACCTCTTTCCCCTTAAATTTATTCTGCAGGAATTCTTCGATATCGGCAATCTCGACCTCATCGATAAAGACATCCCGCATCTGATTGTTCGGACACTGATTAAAAATCTCCCATACTGTTTCGTAACATTTCATGCCCTGTTATCCTCCCTTTTTTCGGTCACAATCCTGTGATTCCGGTTCCATCGAATGTCCCCACCCCCGCAGCATTGTTTTATCTCTGACAATGCATGATTCCAAATTATGTTCTGTCATAATCAGATGCTGCCGCATACTTTCCTCGATCGGATCTCTATAATCTCATCCACAATCCGCGCAGCCGCCTCTTCTTTACTCATCAGTTCCAGCTCTTTCTCAGCATTCTCTGAGATCAGTGTGATAACATTGGTGTCAGTGCCGAATCCGGCACCTTTTACCTTTACATTATTTGCGGCGATCAGATCCAGATGCTTGCGCTGCAACTTTTCCCTTGCGTGCGCGACCATATCTTCCGTTTCCATCGCAAAGCCGCAGAGGATCTGCCTCGCAGGCTTATTCGCACCGAGAGCCTCCAGAATGTCCTGCGTTCTCTCAAGCAGCAGATTCATATCGTCGCTGCTCTTTTTGATTTTCTGATCCGAAACAGAGGCTGGGCGATAATCTGCAACCGCCGCCGCCATAATAACAGCATCCTGTTCTCCGGCGCGCTGCGTCACCGCGTCATACATCTCCTGCGCCGACAGAACCGGCACCAGTTCCACTCCGAACGGAGCCGGAAGATGCGTCCTTCCGGATACCAGCGTCACATCAGCACCGCGCTCACAGCAGACCTTCGCAAGAGCATATCCCATCTTTCCGCTCGAATGATTGGAAAGAAAACGCACCGGATCAAGCGCCTCGATCGTCGGTCCGGCTGTCACCAGGACACGAAGACCTTTCATATCCTTTTTCCGGGCAATTTCATTTAATATATATTCTACTATCTTTTGCTCATCCGGGAACTTTCCTTTTCCCTCATCGCCGCAGGCCAGCCGGCCGCTCTCCGGCTCAATCAGAATCCAGCCATATTTCTTCAGTGTCTGCAGATTGTCCTGCGTCACCGGATTTTCATACATACGTGTGTTCATCGCCGGAACAATCAACTTTGGACAGGTGCAGGCCAGAAGCGTTGTCGTCAGCATATCATCCGCCAGACCATGTGCCAGCTTTGCCGCCGTGTTCGCGCTCGCCGGAGCAACAATCGCCAAATCAGCCCGTTTTGCCAGCTCCACATGCTCCACGTTAAACTGGAAATTGCGATCAAATGTATCGATCAGGCATTTATTGCCGGTCAGAGTCTCAAAAGTGACCGGTGTGATAAACTGTGCCCCGTTTTTCGTTAAAATCACATGCACATCTGCATGCTGTTTTTTCAAAAGACTTGCCAGATTTGCCGCCTTATATGCGGCAATACTTCCAGTCACACCCAGAATAATCGTTTTTCCCGTAAGCATCTTTCAACGATCCTCCCGCAATTTTTTATATGTCGTCAATCACAAAGCAATTTTTGCCGCACGGCTTTTCTTACAATGCCCGCACTCGCCACGCAAGATTCTGCATAGCGCGGCTTTCATTATATCCTATCCGCTCCAAAATCACAACCATTACCATGCTCTTCTGCGAGATAAAAATCCCCCGGCACTCATTTTGTGTCGAGGGATTTTCCTTCGTCTGTTTTCCACTTCGAAAACAGCGTCATTTTTGTGTTGTTTGGAATTATTCTTCTGTCTCGGATTCTTCGTAACTGTTCAGCACCTTCACAGTTACGGGAAAAAGTCCATTTAAAATCGCTGCGCGATGGGACTTTTTCCTGTAGATTGAACGTTTTCATACGTACCTCGCAGCGAGTGCGAGGTACTGTCCTGAATAGTTACGATTCTTCTTCTACCGCTTCCTCGGTCTCAGCTTCCTCTTCCGTCTCTGCCGCTTCTTCCTCAGTCTCGGCTTCTTCTACTGCCTCACCAGCCATCACAGAAGTGATGTGCGGGTTCACTCCCTCATACCAGTACAGGAAGCCTTCCATGTCGATCACATCGCCGACTTCAAGCTCGGTCACTGCCTGATATACGTCCGTGGTGTTGTCACACAGATAAGACTCTACGGTAAACGTATAGGTCTCACCATTATAGGAAACGTTGAAGTACAGATCGTCTCCATCCTCACCGGAACCATCCCAGCTGTACAGGAATGCAACTTCATTTCCATCTGCATCCTCAGAAGCCTCAACTGTCATGCCGTTAAAGGATACAAACTCATTCTGATGCTCCTCAAGCTCGTCTGTACCAAGAAGCTCTGTTACATCAACCGGCTCTGCCACATAGAAATCGCCATCATCCACGATCTCAAAAGTTGCGTCAATGATCTCTACTTCGCCGGACCACTCAGATTTGTAACCGGTCACAAGAATCTTGGTACCCGGCTCAAGAAGTTCATAATCTTCCTCGGAGCATGTCATATTGTACAGGAAATAAGCTCCATCCTCATCCTGCGTATATACGGTAGCCTGCTCTTCCCACCAAGACTGCTTCGCCTGTACATAGGTCTCTACCGTTACAAGCGTATCCATGTCTGCTGCGATATACTCATCATAAGACATAACCTCAGCTTCTGCAGCTTCGGTTGCTTCCTCGATTTCTGTCTCTGCCTCGGTTGCTTCCTCGCTCTCGGTTTCTTCCTCAGTTGCTTCCTCGGTTTCTGTTTCTACCTCAGTTGCTTCCTCAGTCTCGGTCTCCGCTTCCGTTGCTTCCTCGGTCTCGGTCTCTGCCTCGGTTGCTTCCTC